>NZ_JBEZEC010000025.1:0-1394 GCF_040648595.1 Micromonospora sp. NPDC049107 | reverse complement strand
GGGGCTGTCTCGCTAACGGTGTTTCCGGCGATCTTGGTTAGTAGGTTTCAGCGGCTGGGAAGCGGTCGCTGAAGGTGATGGCGAAGGCGTTCAACGCGGGTTTCCAGCGCATCGTCCATCGGGTTCTGCCTGTTCCGGTGGGGTCCAGGGATCGGGTCACCAGGTACAGACACTTCAACGCGGCCTGCTCGTTGGGGAAGTGGCCGCGGGTTTTGATCGCCCGTCGGTAGCGGGCGTTCAACGACTCGATCGCGTTGGTCGAGCAGATCACCCGCCGGATCTCGACGTCGTAGTCGAGGAACGGGATGAACTCCGCCCAGGCGTTGTCCCACAGCCGGATCACCGCCGGATACCGCTCGCCCCACTTCTCTGCCAGGTCCTCGAACGCGGCCCTGGCCGCCGCCGCGTTGACGGCGGTGTAGATCGGTTTGATGTCGTGCTTGAGCGCGTCCCAGTACTTGCGGGAGGTGAGCCGGAACGTGTTGCGGATCAGATGGATGATGCACGTCTGCACGATCGTGCGGGGCCACACGTTCGTGACCACCTCGGGAAGACCTTTCAGGCCGTCGCAGACGAGGAAGAACACGTCCTTCACGCCCCGGTTACGCAGGTCGGTCAGCACGCTCATCCAGAACTTCGCACCCTCACCACCCGAGCCGGCCCATAACCCGAGGATGTCCTTCTCCCCGTCGAGCGTGACCCCGATAGCGGCGTAGAAGGGCCGGTTCGCGACCTGCCCGTCGCGGACCTTGACCACGATCGCGTCGATGAACACGGCGGCGTAAATCTCATCCAACGGGCGGTGCGACCAGTCGGTCATCTCCTCGATCACCTTGTCGGTGATCCGCGAGATCGTCTCCTTCGACACCGAAGCCCCGTAGATCTCCGCGAAATGCGCCGAGATCTCCCCGGTGGTCAAACCCTTGGCATACAACGACAACACGACTTCGTCGACCCCGGACAGGCGCCGCTGCCTCTTCTTGACGATTTGGGGCTCGAAGGTGCCGGCCCGGTCCCGGGGCACATCGATCTGGACCGGCCCCGTGCTATCGGTCAGCACCGTCTTCGCCCTGGTGCCGTTGCGGACGTTGCCCGACTCCACCCCAGCCGACTCATGTTTCTCATAGCCCAGATGCTCGGTCATCTCCTCCTTCAGCGCCGTCTCCAGGACCGTTTTGGTCAGCTGCTTGAGCAGCCCGTCCGGGCCGGTCAGCGACAGCCCTTGTTCCTTCGCGGCCCGGACCAGCTCGGCGGCGGCCTTCGCCTCAGCCGACGGCTCGGGCCGCTTCTTACGTCCGGTCTGGTCGTTCAGTGTCGCGGTCATCACGGCACCCTCCTCACCAGGCACAACGCCCGATGGGTCAGGCCGGAAACACCCTTAGATGCACAGACCC
>NZ_JBEZEC010000024.1:0-3391 GCF_040648595.1 Micromonospora sp. NPDC049107 | reverse complement strand
GGTGCTGGTGTGGGGTGTTTCGGGTTGTGGGTTGGTTGTTTGTTGAGAATTGCACAGTGGACGCGAGCATCTTTGTGGTCAAGTTGTCAAGGGCGAACGGTGAATGCCTTGGCACCAGGAGCCGATGAAGGACGTGGGAGGCCGCGATAGGCCTGGGGGAGCTGTCAACCAAGCTGTGATCCCAGGGTGTCCGAATGGGGAAACCTGGCACCAGTCATGTGGTGTCACCCACACCTGAACACATAGGGTGTGTGGAGGGAACGCGGGGAAGTGAAACATCTCAGTACCCGTAGGAAGAGAAAACAATTTAGTGATTCCGTGAGTAGTGGCGAGCGAAAGCGGATTGAGGCTAAACCGGCTGCGTGTGATACCTGTCAGGGGTTGCGTGGTCGGGGTTGTGGGACCCTGCTCAACAGACTGACATCTGTTGGAGAAGTTACAAAGTTGATGGCTAGTCGAACAGTCTGGAATGGCTGACCGTAGACGGTGAGAGTCCGGTAGGTGAAAGCTGTTGACCTTCTGTGGGTGTTCCCGAGTAGCGGCGGACCCCTGAAATCTGCCGTGAATCTGCCAGGACCACCTGGTAAGCCTAAATACTTCCTGGTGACCGATAGCGGACGAGTACCGTGAGGGAATGGTGAAAAGTACCCCGGGAGGGGAGTGAAATAGTACCTGAAACCGTTCGCCTACAATCCGTCGGAGCCTTGCGGGGTGACGGCGTGCCTTTTGAAGAATGAGCCTGCGAGTTAGTGGCATGTGGCGAGGTTAACCCGTGTGGGGGAGCCGTAGCGAAAGCGAGTCTGAATAGGGCGCTTTAGTCGCATGCTCTAGACCCGAAGCGGAGTGATCTAGCCATGGGCAGGCTGAAGCGCGGGTAAGACCGCGTGGAGGGCCGAACCCACCAACGTTGAAAAGTTGGGGGATGACCTGTGGTTAGGGGTGAAAGGCCAATCAAACTCCGTGATAGCTGGTTCTCCCCGAAATGCATTTAGGTGCAGCGTCGCGTGTTTCTTGCCGGAGGTAGAGCACTGGATGGTCTAGGGGGCCCACAAGCTTACCGAAATCAGCCAAACTCCGAATGCCGGTAAGTGAGAGCGCGGCAGTGAGACTGCGGGGGATAAGCTTCGTAGTCGAGAGGGAAACAGCCCAGATCACCAGCTAAGGCCCCTAAGCGTGTGCTAAGTGGAAAAGGATGTGGGGTCGCATAGACAACCAGGAGGTTGGCTTAGAAGCAGCCACCCTTTAAAGAGTGCGTAATAGCTCACTGGTCAAGTGGTTCCGCGCCGACAATGTAGCGGGGCTCAAGCACACCGCCGAAGCTGTGGCATTCACATTTTAACCTCGCTTGGACTTGATTCCTTGTGCAGGTGTGTGGATGGGTAGGGGAGCGTCGTGCCGCGAGTGAAGCAGCGGGGTGACCCAGTTGTGGACGCGGCACGAGTGAGAATGCAGGCATGAGTAGCGAAAGAAGGGTGAGAAACCCTTCCGCCGGATGACCAAGGGTTCCAGGGCCAGGCTAATCCGCCCTGGGTGAGTCGGGACCTAAGGCGAGGCCGAGAGGCGTAGTCGATGGACAACGGGTTGATATTCCCGTACCCGCGAAAGAGCGTCCCTGATGAACCTCGTTGTGCTAACCACCCGAACTTGGTGAGGTCTTCGGACTGATCTGAGGGAGCGTGGGAACCTGGCGGGTAGTAGTCAAGCGATGGGGTGACGCAGGAAGGTAGCTGAGCCCGGCCGGTGGTTGTGCCGGGGTAAGCGTGTAGGCCGTGTCGTAGGCAAATCCGCGACGCATGAAGGCTGAGACGTGATGCCGAGCCGATTCAGGTGAAGTCAGTGATCCTATGCTGCCGAGAAAAGCCTCTAGCGAGTTCTTAGCGGCCCGTACCCCAAACCGACACAGGTGGTCAGGTAGAGAATACCGAGGCGATCGGGCGAACTGTGGTTAAGGAACTCGGCAAATTGCCCCCGTAACTTAGGGAGAAGGGGGGCCGGAGACGTGAAGCCCCGCGCGGGTGGAGCGTTGTATGGCCGCAGAGAGCAGGGGGAAGCGACTGTTTACTAAAAACACAGGTCCATGCGAAGAAGTAATTCGATGTATATGGACTGACGCCTGCCCGGTGCTGGAACGTTAAGGGGACCTGTTAGCTCTTCGGGGCGAAGCGGAGAACTTAAGCGCCAGTAAACGGCGGTGGTAACTATAACCATCCTAAGGTAGCGAAATTCCTTGTCGGGTAAGTTCCGACCTGCACGAATGGCGTAACGACTTCCCCACTGTCTCAACCACAGGCCCGGCGAAATTGCAGTACGAGTAAAGATGCTCGTTACGCGCGGCAGGACGGAAAGACCCCGGGACCTTTACTATAGCTTGACATTGGTACTTGAGTTAGCTTGTGTAGGATAGGTGGGAGCCGGTGAAGTCCATACGCCAGTATGGGTGGAGGCAATCTTGAAATACCACTCTGGTTGATTTGGGTATCTAACTTCGGACCGTTATCCGGTTCAGGGACAGTGTCTGGTGGGTAGTTTAACTGGGGCGGTTGCCTCCTAAAAGGTAACGGAGGCGCCCAAAGGTTCCCTCAGCCTGGTTGGCAATCAGGTGTTGAGTGCAAGTACACAAGGGAGCTTGACTGTGAGACTGACAGGTCGAGCAGGGACGAAAGTCGGGACTAGTGATCCGGCACTTGCGAGTGGAAGCGGTGTCGCTCAACGGATAAAAGGTACCCCGGGGATAACAGGCTGATCTTCCCCAAGAGTCCATATCGACGGGATGGTTTGGCACCTCGATGTCGGCTCGTCGCATCCTGGGGCTGTAGCAGGTCCCAAGGGTTGGGCTGTTCGCCCATTAAAGCGGTACGCGAGCTGGGTTTAGAACGTCGTGAGACAGTTCGGTCCCTATCCGCCGTGCGCGTAGGATACTTGAGAAGGGCTGTCCCTAGTACGAGAGGACCGGGACGGACGAACCTCTGGTGTGCCAGTTGTCCTGCCAAGGGCACGGCTGGTTAGCTACGTTCGGAAGGGATAACCGCTGAAAGCATCTAAGCGGGAAGCCTGCTTCAAGATGAGGTATCCCACCCACCTTTGGTGGGGTAAGGCCCCCAGCTAGACGACTGGGTTGATAGGCCGGAAATGTAAGCCCGGTAACGGGTTCAGTTGACCGGTACTAATAGGCCGAGGACTTGACTACTAAGCTGCTACGCGTCCACTGTGCAACTCTGAACAAACACCCACCCGTGTTGGTGATGGTTGATATGTTCATAGAGTTACGGCGGTCATGGCGGAGGGGAAACGCCCGGTCACATTCCGAACCCGGAAGCTAAGCCCTCCAGCGCCGATGGTACTGCACTCGTGAGGGTGTGGGAGAGTAGGACACCGCCGGACAATCTTTCAG
>NZ_JBEZEC010000023.1:0-24682 GCF_040648595.1 Micromonospora sp. NPDC049107 | reverse complement strand
GGCGGGCGCGGGGCGCGGGGCGCGGGGCGCGGGGCGCGGGGCGCGGGGCGCGGGGCGCGGGGCGCGGGGCGCGGGGTGATCAAGAGGTTTGCGTCACGACACGCCGTGCCCCGTGACGCAAACCTCTTGATCACCGCGCTGAGTCAGCTTCGCGCTGGCGTGGGAGGCGTGGGGGGGGCGTGGGGGGCGTCGGGGGGGCGCGGTGGCTTGTGTGCGGGGGTGGGTGGTTCAGGTGCCGACGGCTCGTTCGGCGAGGCGGGTCAGGTGGGCTTCGTGCAGCCGGCGCAGGGCGCGCACGCCGTCGACGGCCAACTCCTTGTCGGCCGCCTGGAGCGCGATCAACGGCAGCAGGTCGTCGTCGTGCAGTTCCAGGCTGGCCCAGGGCGCCCCGCGATCGAAGCGGACACCCCGGACGACCTCCCAGGGCAGCTCGTACGAGCTGATCACGTTACGCACCCGGATGCGCCGCTCGTCCGCTTCGATGCGCGGGCGGGTGAACAGCAGGAAGCCCAGTGCCCCGAAGATGCCGAGGCCGATCATGGCGATCTGGTCACCGCGCTGGAAGCTGCCGTACCCGTCGCCGGTCGGCCCGCTCAGCGAGGTGGCGACCAGGGCGAACACCACCACCAGCACGATCGCCGCGGACCAGCACACCACCCGGATGCGGCGGGGCTTGAGGCGGACCAGCTCGGTGTCACTCACTCCCCCAGTCTGCCACTCACGTCCGCCCCACCCGCGCACCACCCGCCGAGGCGCCGCCCGTGATCCACCCGAGGTCAGCGAAGTGGGGGTGACCCGCGCGAGCGGACACCCCCACTTCCGCGATCTCGGGTGGATCAATACCCGTCAGAGGCGGCAGGCGTGGATGTTGGTGACCAGGATGGCGCGGGCACCCAGGTCGTACAGCTCGTCCATGATCCGGTGCACGTCGTCGCTGAGCACCATGGCCTGCACGGCCACCCAGCCCTCGCGGTGCAACGGCGAGACCGTGGGCGACTCGATGCCGGGGGTCAACCCGCTGGCCCGGTCCAGCAGACCGGCCGGCACGTCGTAGGCGAGCATCACGTAACGCCGGGCCACCAGCACGCCGTGCAGGCGACGGAGGAGCTGCTCGGCCTGCGTGTGGGCCGGCGCGCCGGCACGTCGCACCAGCACCGCCGACGATCGCAGCAGCGGCTCGCCGAACACGACGAGGCCCGCCTGACGCAGCGTCGCTCCGGTCTCCACCACGTCCGCGATCACGTCGGCCACCCCGAGGCGTACGGCGTTCTCCACGGCGCCGTCGAGGCGGATCACCTCGGCCTTGACGCCCGCCTCATCGAGGTGCCGCTCCACCAGCCCCGGGTACGCGGTGGCGATCTTGTGCCCGCCCAACTCCTGGACGGAGTCGATGTCGTCCGGGCGGGCGGCGAACCGGAAGGTGGCCCGCCCGAAGGCGAGGTCGACGACCTCCTCGGCGGGCGCGGCCGAGTCGATCAGCAGGTCACGGCCGGTGATGCCGAGGTCGAGATCACCGGAGCCGACGTAGGTGGCGATGTCCTTGGGACGCAGGTAGAAGAATTCGACGTCGTTGGCCTCGTCCCGGCAGACGAGGTCCTTGGGATCGGTGCGCTGGCGGTAGCCCGCCTCGCGCAGCATCTGGGCGGCCGGCTCGGCCAGGGTGCCCTTGTTGGGGATGGCGACACGCAGCATGACGGAGTGCTCCTTCGATCGGGTCTGATCAACGACGGGGCGCACTCACAGATGTCGGTAGACGTCCTTGAGCTCGAGACCGCTGGCGAGCATCAGCACCTGGACCTGGTAGAGCAGTTGGGAGATCTCCTCGGCGGTGCGCTGCGGCCCCTCGTGCTCGGCGGCCATCCACGACTCAGCCGCCTCCTCGACGACCTTCTTGCCGATGAAGTGCACGCCCTTGTCCAGAGCGGCGACGGTGCCCGAGCCCGGGGTGCCGGCGGCGGCCTTGGCCTGCAGCTCGGCGAACAACTCCTCGAACGTCTTCACGGGGAACGATTCTTCCAGCCGCCGGGCCACCACCGGACGTCCGGGTCCGGCCGAACCCAGCAGGCGGACAATTCCCTATCGTCCCGGTGGGAAGATCTTCGATCGATGGCCGTGGAGCTTTACGCTGTCCGCCATGGCCAGCCGCTCACGTCTTCTCGCGCTCACCCTCGTCGGCGCCGTCGTCGGCGCCGTCACCGCCTGCGCGCCGCAGGACGAACCGACCCCCACCGTCACCGCCGCGCCGTCCTGCGTCAAGGACAGCCTGCCCACCCGTACGCCGGGCAAGCTCACCATCGCCACCGACCAGCCGGCGTACGAGCCGTGGTTCCGGCAGGACAAGCCGGAGAACGGCGAGGGCTTCGAGGCCGCCGTCGCGTACGCCGTGGCCGAGAAGCTGGGCTACGCGCGGGCGGACGTCGCCTGGACGCGGGTGAAGTTCGACACCGCGATCGCGCCCGGGGAGAAGACCTTCGACTTCGACATCAACCAGTTCTCGGTCACCGACGAGCGCAAGCAGGCGGTGGACTTCTCCGCGCCGTACTACCTGGTGCGGCAGACGGTCATCGCGCTCAAGTCGTCGAAGATCGCCGGCAAGAAGACCGTGGCCGACCTGAAGGGCGCCAAGCTCGGGGCCCAGGTAGGCACGACCAGCTACCAGGCGATCACCGACGTCATCAAGCCCACCGCGAAGCCGCAGGTCTACAACAGCAACGACGACGCCAAGAAGGCCCTGCAGAACGGGCAGATCGACGGTCTCGTGGTGGACCTGCCGACGGCCTTCTACATCACCGGCGCGGAGGTCACCGACGCGGTGATCGTCGGCCAGCTGCCACGGGTCGGCGTGCCGGAGGTGTTCGGGCTGCTGCTGGACAAGAACTCGCCGCTGACCCGCTGTGTGAGCGGAGCCGTCGGTCAGCTCAGCGAGGCCGGCACGCTCAAGGAGCTGGAGCAGAAGTGGCTCGCGCAGGTGGCGGGCGCGGCCGAGCTGACGTGACGCCGCGGGAAACCACCCCCGCCCTAGCGCCACGGGAGCACACCCCCTCGCCGGCCCAGGCGCGGCGAACGGCGTACCGGCGGCGACAGACCGTCTACAGCGTGCTGGTCGCGGCCTCCTCCACGGCGGCGCTCGGCACGTTGCTGGTCGTCGCGGTGACCGGCGCGCCGGGCTGGGACCGGGTACGGGAGTCGTTCCTGGACCCGAAGATCGCCGCCGACGCGCTGCCGACCGTGCTGGACGGGCTCTGGCTCAACGTACGGCTGCTGGTCTGCTGCGCGGCCGGCGCGCTGCTGTTGGGGCTGGTGATCGCCGTGCTGCGGACGCTGCGCGGCCCGATCTTCTTTCCGGTACGGGCGCTGGCCGCCGGCTACACGTACACGTTCCGGGGCCTACCACTGATCATCGTGCTCTACCTGCTCACCCTCGGCGTACCCGGGCTGCGGCTGCGGGGCATGCCGTCGGTGCTGGTGCTGGGCGGGCTGGCGCTGGTGCTCACCTACGGCGGCTACCTCGCCGAGGTGTTCCGGGCCGGCATCGAGTCGGTGCACCCCAGCCAACTCGCGGCGGCCCGGTCGCTGGGCCTGACCTACCGGCAGACGATGCGGCACGTGGTGCTGCCGCAGGCGGTCCGCCGGGTGGCGCCACCGCTGCTCAACGACGTGGTGGCCCTGCAGAAGGACGTCGGGCTGGTCTCGCTCGCCGGCCCGATCGACGCGGTCCGGGCCGCCCAGATCGCCACCGCCCAGACGTTCAACTACACGCCGTACATCGTGGCGGGCGTGCTGTTCGTGCTGCTCGCGATCCCGCTGATCGCGGTCACCGACTGGGTCACGCTGCGCTCGGCCCGCCGCCAGTCGGGAGGCTGACCATGACGCTGCTGCGCTGCCGGGGGCTGCGCAAGGAGTTCGCCGGCCACGTCGTGCTGGACGGGCTCGACCTGACGGTCGCCGAGCACCGGGTGGTGGCGCTGATCGGGGCGTCCGGGTCGGGCAAGTCCACGCTCCTGCGGTGCGTGAACCTCCTCGACGAGTTGGACGACGGGACGATCGAGCTGGACGGGGAGGACATCTCCGACCCTCGGGTCGACGCCGACCGGGTACGCCGGCGGATCGGCATGGTGTTCCAGGCGTACAACCTGTTTCCGCACCTGAGCGTGCTGGACAACATCACCCTCGCACCCCGGCGCGTACACCGGCGGGCCCGCGCGGAGGCCGAGGCCCAGGCCCGCGACCTGCTCGACCGGGTGGGTCTGGGCGCGAAGGCGCACGCCTTTCCGGACGCCCTCTCCGGCGGGCAGCAGCAGCGGGTGGCGATCGTCCGGGCGTTGGCGAACTCGCCCCGGCTGATGCTGCTCGACGAGGTCACCTCGGCGCTGGACCCGGAACTCGTCGGCGAGGTGCTGACGATGATCCGGGACCTGAAGGCCGACGGGATGACCATGGTGCTGGCCACCCACGAGATGGGCTTCGCCCGGGAGGTCGCCGACGAGGTGTGCTTCCTCGACGCGGGGCGCGTCGTCGAGAGCGGCCCGCCGGAGCAGGTGCTCGGCGAGCCGACGCAGCCCCGTACCCGGCAGTTTCTGCGCCGGATCATCGAGGCCGGCCGGCTCTGAGACAGGCCGGCCGCCGCCGAGAACCCGGCCGCCACCGGAGACAGGCTGGCCGCCGCCGAGAACCCGGCCGCCGCCGGAGACAGGCCGGCCGCCACCGGAGACAGGCCGGCCGCCACCGGAGACAGGCCGAGCGGGTCAGCCGGCGAAGCCGACCCGCTGCGCGTTGCCCGCCGCGACGGTACGCACGGCCAGCGCGGCGTCGAGCGCCGCGACGGTCGCCGCCCAGCCCTTGTCCTCCGCCGAGCCGGGCAGGCCGGCCCGGTCCCGGGCCTGCTCGATGGTCTCCACGGTGAGCACACCGTGGGCGACCGGCTTGCCCTCGTCCAGCGCCACCCGGGTCAGCCCGTCGGTGACCGATCGGCACACGTAGTCGAAGTGGGCGGTCGCGCCGCGGACGACCACGCCGAGCGCGACCACCACGTCGCAGCGGCGGGCGAGGGCCTGGGCGACGACGGGCAGCTCGACCGAGCCGGCGACGCGGGCGACCACGGATCGCGCGCCGCACGCCTCGGCGGCGGCGACCGCGCGCTCCAGCATGTGGTCGGTCAGGTCGCCGTGCCAGCGCGCGGCCACCACGCCGACGGTCAGCCCTGCGGCGTCCACCGCGTCGACTCCCGGCTCACCGAAACCCGCCATCGTCATGCTCCGATCTCGTCGTTGGCGACCGGACGCCCCAGCGGCGCCTCGGACACCTCGTCCAACTCGTCCAGCAGGTGACCCATCCGGTCCCGCTTGGTGCGCAGGTAGCGCAGGTTCTCCGGGTGCGCGCCGGCCGGCAGGCTCTCCCGGCCGGTGATGGTGAGCCCGTAACCCTCCAGCCCGGCCCGCTTGGCCGGGTTGTTGGTGAGCAGTCGCATCGAGCGCACGCCCAGGTCGTAGAGGATCTGAGCGCCGGTGCCGTAGTCGCGGGCGTCGGCCGGCAGGCCCAGGTCGAGGTTGGCGTCGACGGTGTCGCGGCCCTGGTCCTGCAACTGGTACGCCTGGAGCTTGTGCAGCAGCCCGATGCCGCGTCCTTCGTGGCCGCGCACGTAGAGCACCACGCCCCGGCCCTCACGGGCGACCCGGGCCAGCGCGGCGTCCAACTGCGGCCCGCAGTCGCAGCGCAGCGAGCCGAACACGTCCCCGGTCAGGCACTCGGAGTGCACCCGGACCAGCACGTCCTGGCCGTCGCCGAGGTCTCCGATGACCATGGCCACGTGCTCGGCCGGGTCGTGCTCGGCGCGGTAACCCAGCGCGCGGAACACCCCGTGCCGGGTGGGCATCCGAGCCTCGGCCACCTGCTCGACCTGCTTCTCGGTCCGCCGCCGGTAGGCGATCAGGTCGGCGATGGTGATCAGCACGAGGCCGTGTTCGGCGGCGAACTTCTCCAGGTCCGGCAACCGCATCATGGTGCCGTCGTCGTTGACCAGCTCGCAGAGCACGCCCGCCGGACGCAGCCCGGCGAGCCGGGTCAGGTCGATCGCCGCCTCGGTGTGGCCGGGCCGGCGCAGCACCCCGCCCTCGCGGGCGCGCAGCGGCACCACGTGCCCGGGACGCGCCAGGTCCGTCGGGTCGGTGGCCGCGTCGGCGAGCAGTCGGATGGTGTGCGCGCGGTCGGCCGCCGAGATGCCAGTGCTGACCCCCTCCCGGGCGTCGACGGTCACCGTGTACGCGGTGCCGCGCCGGTCCTGGTTGGTGTGGTGCATGGGCGGCAGGTCGAGGCGGTCGGCCTCGCTCTCGGTCAACGGCACGCAGACGTACCCCGAGGTGTAGCGCACCATGAACGCCATCAGCTCCGGCGTGGCCAGCTCGGCCGCGAAGATCAGGTCGCCCTCGTTCTCCCGGTCGGCGTCGTCGACCACGACGACCGGCCGTCCGGCCGCGATCTCGGCGATCGCCTGCTCGATGTCGGCGAAGCTCATGCCGCCACTCCGCTTCGCCGAACGGTCCGAGCCCCGGCCGGGTCGGTCTGGCCCGGCACGGCCACGCGGCCTCGGCCGGGGGTCGGACTGTGAGCAGTGGCGTCATGAGGCACCATGGCGCTTGACCTGATGATTCGCTCGCTTTGCTCGCTCATGCGACGGCCTCCGTGTAGGTGGGTGGGAGCGCGGCGGCCGGGCGGGTGGCGCGCGACGTGTGCCACCAGGCGGCGAAGCCCCAGGCGCAGAGGGCGCCGTAGATCAGGTACATGGCCGCCGACGGGTAGAACCCGCCGCGCAGCAGCAGCGGCACGCCGACGGCGTCCACCGCGATCCACACCAGCCAGAACTCGACCCAGCCGCGGGCCATGCCGTAGGTGGCGAGCAGACTGCCGGTGAGGATCCAGGCGTCCGGCAGCGGACCCCAGGAGCCCAACGCCTTGAGCAGCGGGTACGCCGCGGCGGTGCCGACGACGGCGGCCAGCAGCAGGGCGAGCCGTTCCCGCCCGGTGGCCCACCGTGGCAGCACCGCGGCGTGCTGGGCGTCGGCCCGACGGTTGCGCTGCCAGCGCCACCAGCCGTAGACGCTCACCGCGAAGAAGAAGACCTGCCGGCCGGCCTGCCCGTACAGGTCGTGGGCCTGCGGGGTGGCGAACACGCCGCCGAGGAAGACGGTGAACAGCAGCGCGTTCCCGATCATGCCGACCGGCCAGGCCCAGACCAGCCGGCGCAGCCCGAGCAGCGCCGAGATCAGGCCGAACGCGTTGCCGACGATCTCCCGGACCAGCACCGGCGAGCCGGCCACCTGCACCTGGGCGTCGAGGAGCCAGCCGAGGGCGCCCATCAGGCCACCTCGTCGGTCTCGGCGAGCCGACTGCCCAGCAGCCGCTCGACGTACTTGGCCACCACGTCGACCTCAAGGTTGACCGGGTCACCGACGCCCTTCGCGCCGAGGGTGGTCAGCTTGAGGGTGGTCGGAATGAGCCCGACGGCGAACTCGTCGACGCCGACGGCTGCCACGGTCAGCGACACGCCGTCGATCGTGATCGAGCCCTTCTCCACCACGTACCGCGACAGGTCGGCGGGGAGCCGGAACCGCACGGTCTCCCACTGCTCGGCCGGTTCGCGGGAGATCAGCTCGCCGACACCGTCGACGTGCCCCTGCACGAGGTGCCCACCGAGGCGGCTGCCCAGCGCGGCGGCCCGTTCCAGGTTGACCGGGTCGCCCGCGTGCAGCGCGCCCAGCGCGGAGCGGCGCAGGGTCTCGCCCATGACGTCGGCGGTGAAGACGCCGTCGGCCGCGTCCACGACGGTCAGGCAGACACCGTTGACGGCGATGGAATCACCGTGCCGGGCGTCGGAGGTGACGAGCGGGCCCCGCACGGCGATCAGCGCGGAATCACCCGCCGTGGCCGTGACGCGCACGATCTCGCCCAATTCCTCGACAATGCCGGTGAACATGTCAGCCCTCCCTCTTTCGGGGCAAAGCGGTGATCCGGAGATCCGGACCGACCTGCGTAACGTCGACGAGCTCCAGATCGATGGCCTCAGCGATGGTCGTCACTCCCGCGTCGACCAGGGCGGTGGGGCCGGCGCCGAGCAGCCGCGGCGCGACGTACCCGACGATCTTGTCCACCAGGCCGGCGGCCAGGAACGCGCCGGCCAGCCGGGGCCCACCCTCCAGCAGCACGGCGCGGACGCCGCGCTGGTGCAGCGCCGCGAGCAGCGCCGGCAGGTCGACCCGGCCGTCCTTGCCCGCGCCGACCTCGGCGGCGGTCGCGATCCACGTCCGCGCGGCGCCGTCGCGGACCCGGGCGTCCACCGGGGTACGCCCCGAGCTGTCCACCACGACCCGCAGCGGCTGCCGGATGGCCAGGCTGCCGTCGCGCAGGTTGCGGGCGGTCAGGCGCGGATCGTCGGCGAGCACGGTGCCCACCCCGGCGATGACCGCGTCGACAGTGCCGCGCAGCGCGTGCACGTCGATCCGGGCCGCCTCCGAGGTGATCCACATGCTGGTGCCGTCCTCGGCGGCCGACCGGCCGTCGAGGGTGGCGGCGTACTTCCAGATGACGTACGGCCAGCCCCGGCGCATCGAGGTCAGCCAGGCCACGTTGCCGGCCTCGGCCTCCTCGCCGCGTACTCCCAGGTCCACCTGGACGCCGGCGGAGCGCAACGTGGCGGCGCCGCCGGTGGCCACCGGATTAGGGTCCGGTACGGCGATGACCACCCGGCCCACGCCGGCCTGGACCAGCGCGGTGCTGCAGGGGCCGGTGCGGCCGGTGTGGTCACACGGTTCCAGAGTGACGACCGCGGTGCCGCCCTTGGCGCGCCGGCCGGCCTGGGCCAGCGCGACGATCTCGGCGTGCGGTCCGCCCGCGTACGCGTGGAAGCCCTCGCCCACGACCTGGCCGTCCGCGTCGAGCAGCACGCACCCGACCACCGGGTTGGGGCTGGTGGTGCCCAGCCCGCGCGCCGCCAGCTCGATCGCACGCCGCATCGCCTCGTCGACGGAGACGCTGGCCATCGCCCTGTCCTGCCCTCTCACTCGCCTCATCGCGCGGGCGGTCAGGGAGGCGGTATGGACCGCGGGCAGGCGGCGGCGGATTCCGGGTACGGCACAGCCGCCCCGGTTGGGCGGCACGGCACGCTGAAGCCAGCGGCCGGCTCGGACCCGTCCGTCCCGCGCGCTGTCTCCCATCCGGACTGTCTGGGCGCGGACGAGCCGCACCCAACCGTCGGCCCCGGATTTTCACCAGGTCCACCGGGCGGCAGAGCCGTCCGGGTCGCGGGCTGACCACGGTTGGACCGTGGATCACCGCCGGTTCGGAATTTCACCGAGTCCCGCCAGCGCGTGGTGGGTACTTCGCAGTCTTACACGCCGAACCCGGCGTGTCGTTATTCAGGCGAGCTACTTCACAGCGGGATCACGCGTCAGGTGACGCCGCGCCGCCGGTCCACGGCGACATACGACCCCGGTTGGCTCTTGGCGACCGTCTTCATCTCCGAGGCCACCGCGATGGCCTCGAGCGGGTCGGTGAACCGCTTGCCGGCGTCGGACAGCGAGACGCCGATCGAGAGCGTGACCAGGGCCGCCCGGCGGATGTTGCCGCGCCGGTCCTTCAGCTCGACGAAGCCGCGCTCACGGTCGGTCGCGTCGTAGAGCGTGTCGGCGGACTTCTCGAAGTCGACCACCGCCCGAGAGGTGAGCGGGCGGACCTGGTCGGGCGCGCAGACGATCACGAAGTCGTCGCCGCCGACGTGGCCGAGGAAGGCCGGCGGCAGCCCCACCGCCACCACGGCCCGGTGCAGGCTGCGGGCCAGGGCGGAGATGAAGTCGTCGCCCCGGACGAAGCCGTACCGGTCGTTGACGCTCTTGAACCGGTCGATGTCGATGTAGCCGACCGCGTAGTCCACCCCCTGCCGGACCCGGTCGCTGATCTCCCGCCGGATGCGACTGTTGCCGGGCAGTCCGGTGAGCGGGGACACCTCCCGGAACTCCTTGTTGCGCCGCAGCGTCGAGGAGACCCGGGCCACCAGCTCGGCGGTGTCGAACGGTTTGACCAGGTAGTCGTCCGCGCCCGCGCTGAGCCCGTGGACCTTGTCCACGGTCATCCCCTTGGCCGTCAGCATGATCACCGGCAGGGCGGAGGTCATCGGGTCGGCGCGCAGCCGCCGGGTCAGCTCCAGCCCGTCGATGCGGGGCATCATGAGGTCGACCACGGCGAGATCCGGCCGCTGGCGCTCGATGACCTCCAGGGCCTCCTGACCATCGCTGGCGTGGATCACCTCGAAGCCGTGCAACCGCAGGTTGAACTCGACGAACCGGGCGATGTCCTCGTCGTCGTCGACGACGAGGATGACGTCCTTGCGGTCGACCTCGGGCTCCATCTCAGGCCTCGGGCGCCGCGCGTTCCGCCAGCGCCCGCAGGTGCCGTACCGCCTCCGCCGGGTCGGCGGCGCCGTAGACGGCGGTGCCGGCCACGAACGCGTCGGCGCCGGCCGCGGCCGCCTGCTCGATGGTGTCGGCGGCGATCCCGCCGTCCACCTCGATGCGCAGCTCCAGGTGCCCGGCGTTCACGTGCCGACGGGCGGCGCGGACCTTGTCCAGCAACTGCGGGATGAACCGCTGGCCGCCGAAGCCCGCCTTGATCGTCATGATCAACAGGGTGTCGAAGCTGGGCAGCAGGTCCAGGTACGGCTCGATCGGGGTGTCCCGGTCGATGGCCAGTCCAGCCTTCGCGCCGGCCGAACGCAGGTCCTTGGCCAGGGCCACCGGGTCGTCGGCCGCCTCGACGTGGAACGTGACGTTGTACGCCCCGGCGTCGGCGTACCCCGGGGCCCACCGACGCGGGTCGGAGATCATCAGATGCACGTCGAACGGCATCGTGGTGGCGGCCCGCAGGCTCTGCACCACGGGCAGCCCGATGGTCAGGTTGGGCACGAAATGGTTGTCCATCACGTCCACGTGCAACCAGTCCGCGGCGTCCTCGACGGCACGGACCTCTTCGGCGAGGCGAGCGAAATCGGCGGCCAGGATGCTCGGCGCGACGATTGGCGGCGGTACGGTCACGGGGCCAGTGTACGAACGCGGCCACCCGCCGCCCGCAGCACGGCACCAACTCCGACACGCTGTGATCCACCAGTGACCAGTAGTGCAGAATAAACCGGTCCGGATCCTCGAATCCGGACGAACAGACATCAGTGGCTGGCCGATCGACCCAAACGCGACGACACTCCAAGCGGGACGGTGCCGTAGGCTGCACGCCCGCCGGGGTCGCGCCACGGGGCGCGGCGACCGGTCGCCAGCTCCCGGGAGGGCGGACGATGCGACGGTGGCTTGCAGCGCTGGCGCTGGTCGGCGTCACGACGATGCTGCTGTCCGGCTGCGCGCCGGCACGCGGCGCGGACGGTGATCTCACCGACGACTGGCCGGAGTTGCGGGTTCCCCGACCGTTCACCCCGGCCACCGACACCTGCCTGCCCAGGATCACCGCGGTCGTGCAGGCCAGCACGTACGAGACCGTCGACTGCGCCCGCAGCCACCTCGCCGAGGCGATCCACGTCGGCACGTTCACCGGACCGGCCGCGCGGGCCGGCGCCCGGCCGGGCCCGGGTTCGACCGCGCTGCGCGCGGCCCGCGCCGAGTGCGACCAGCGGGCCCGGGACGTGCTCGGCGGTGACTGGCACACGGCCCGGCTCACCCTGACGCTCTCGCTGCCCACGGCGCCGGCGTGGACCGGCGGCGCACGCTGGTTCCGCTGCGATCTCAGCGAGACCGACAGCATCGACAACACCCGCCCGGTGAACCGCGTCGGCAGCCTGCGTGGCGCGCTGATCGGCGACAGCCCGCTGACCCACCGCTGTTTCGACCCCAAGCTGATCGGCGACAACCTCAACTACATGGCCCCGGTGCTCTGCACCGAGCCGCACCGCGCCGAGTTCGTCGGCGTCTACGAGGAGAAGGACCTGAGCTGGGCGGCCTTCACCCGCTCTGGCGAGCAGGCGCACCGGCGCTGCATGGCGCTGATCGCCGCGTACGTGGCCGTGCCCAACAACAGCGAACTGCCGTACCGGGCCGGGTCCATCTACTACCCACCGTCGCAACGGGAGTGGGAGGAGGGCGACCGCGGGGTGCGCTGTTTCCTGTGGAGCGACGACCGGAAACTCACCCGTTCGATGCGCGGAGCCGGCCCCGAGGGACTACCCGCGATCTGACCTACGGTGCCGTATGCTGCTGCGCCGTGGCGTTACCGGCCGGCTGGAGGTCGACCGGAGGTCACCGGCGGCGGGAGGTCGAAGATGCGACGGTGGTTGACGGCGATTGCCGGAGGCGCGGCGGTGGCCCTGGCCCTCACCGGCTGTGGCACGCCCACCGGAGTTGACCGGAACCTCACCGACGACTGGCCGGCGCCCGTGGCGGCGCAGCAGTTCGTTCCCGCGGCCGGTGTCTGCCACCACTCCTTTCAGCAGGTCGGGTTCCTCAGCGGCTACAACCCGATGGAGTGCAGCGAGGCGCACCGGGTGGAGACGATCCACGTCGGCACGCTCACCGGTCCCGGCGCGGAGCGCGGCACCACCCCACCCCCGGGCTCCGAGGGCATGCGGGCCGCACAGGCCGGCTGCGAGAAGGAGGTCACCAAGGCGGTCGGCGGCGACTGGCGCTCCGGACGCCTGGGACTGACCGTCGTGCTGCCGTCGGCGCCCGCCTGGGCCGGCGGCGCCCGCTGGTACCGCTGCGACGTCACCGAGATCGCCAGCATCGACGACACCGCCGTCGACCTGCGCACCGGCAGTCTGCGGGGGGCGCTGGCCGGCGCGGCCCCGCTGGCCTACCGCTGCTTCAACCCGAAGCTGGTCAAGGACGACATCGAGGCGATGGTGCCGGTGTCCTGCACGGCGAAGCACCACGCCGAGTTCGTCGGGATCTGGCGTGCCCCGGACATCAGCTACGCGGAGTTCAACCGCACCACCAAGCGCACCCACCGCGCGTGCCAGTCGGTCACCGCCAAGTACGCCAAGGTGCCGGACGACTCCAAGCTCGACTTCCGCGCCGGGACGATCTACTACCAGCCGTACGAGCAGGAGTGGAAGAACGGCAACCGTGGGGTGCAGTGCTTCCTGTGGATCAGCGACCGGAACCTGACCCGCTCGATGCGCAACGCCGGCAACAAGGGCCTCCCCATCACCTGACCCCCCTCTCGCTGAGCTGAAAGGAAGGGCCCCTTGTTAACGCCTGGCGTATAACAAGGGGCCCTTCCTTTCACTTAGCGGGGCGGCTCAGCCTCGGCGCAGGACGGCGAGGAACATCGCGTCGGTGCCGTGCCGGTGCGGCCACAGCTGCACGGTGGGGCCGTCACCCAGGCCGGGCATGCCGGCCGGCAGCAACGGTCGGGCGTCGACGAAGTCCACCGCCACGCCGCTGCGACGGGCCGCCTCGGTGACCGTCACGTGGGTCTCCACCGTGTGCGGCGAGCAGGTCACGTAGGCGACCAACCCGCCCGGCCGGACCGCCCGCAGCGCCGCGCCCAGCAGCTCGCGTTGCAGCCGGGTCAGCGGCGGCAGGTCCGACGGCTGCCGCCGCCAGCGCGACTCGGGACGCCGGCGCAGCGAGCCCAGCCCGGTGCACGGCGCGTCGACCAGCACCCGGTCGAAGTGGCCCTCCGGCAGCTTTGGGTCAGCGCCGACCTCGCGACCGTCCATCGCGAGCACGGTCACCGGCAGGCCCCGGGTCGCCTGGGACACCAGCCGGGCCCGGTGCTCGGCCACCTCCACGGCGGTCAGGCGGGCGCCCCGCTGCGCGGCCAGCGCGCCGAGCAACCCGGCCTTTCCGCCGGGACCGGCGCACAGGTCCAACCAGCGCCCGTCCGGGCCGTCCAGCGGCGCGTCGGCGAGCGCGGCGGCCACCAGTTGGGAGCCCTCGTCCTGGACGTGGGCGCGGCCGTCGACCACCGCCGCCACGTCGCCCGGGGCGCCGCCGGGCAGATAGACGGCGTACGGGGAGAAGGCGCCGGGCGCCCCGCCGACCGCGTCGGCCAGCTCGACCGGATCGATCAACCCGGGTCGGGCGCACAGGTGCACCGGGGGACGCTCGTTGTCCTCGATCAGGAGTCGGGCCGTCTCGCCCAGGTCGCCGCCGAGCGTCTCGGAGAAGGCCCGCACGATCCACTGCGGGTGGCTGTAGGCCAGCGCCAGGTGCCCGACCGGGTCGGTCTCGATCGGCGGCGCGAGTTTGGCCACCCACCCGTCGATGTCACGGGTCGACACCTCGCGCAGCACCGCGTTGGCGAACCCGGCCGCGCCCGGCGCGACCGAGCGGACCAGGTCCACGGTCGACGACACGGCCGCGTGCGGGGGCACCCGCGTGTGCAGGAGCTGGTACGCCCCGATCCGCAGCGCGTCGCGTGCCGGCGGGTCGATCCGGGCCACGTCCCGGCCGGCCGCGTCGCTGAGGATCGCGTCCAGCGTGCCCAGGTGACGCAGCGTGCCGTAGGTCAGCTCGGTGGCGAAGGCCGCGTCGCGGCCGTACAGCCCCTCCTCGCGCAGGATGGTGGGCAGCACCAGGTTGGCGAAGGCGTCGTCGCGGTGCACGGCGGCGAGCGCCTCGTACGCCGCGCGGCGCGGCCGGTCCAGCGGCGGTCGCGCCGGCCGGCGGTCGCCACCGCGGCCGGTCGACGGACCGCCCCGGTATGGACGCGTCCCCTCCGGGGCCGTCACGCGAGTCCCTCGCCGGCGCTGACGCGGACGCCGCGCGCCCAGTCGGTGGCCGCCATGGCCCGCTTGCCCGCGGCGCGGACCTCGCCGAGGCGCACCGGCCCGGTGGCCGTGCCGGCCAGCACGCGGGTCTTCTCCACCAGCAACTCCCCCGGTTTCAGGTCCGGGCCGTCGGCCACCGTCACGACCGGGCCGAGCTTCACCCGCTCGTCGCGGAAGGTCGTCCACGCGCCGGGCGCCGGCGTGCAGGCGCGGATGCGCCGGTCCACCGCGAAGGCCGGGTCGCCCCAGCGGACCCGGGCGTCCTCCACGGTCAGCTTCGGCGCGAGAGACACCCCGTCGGCCGGCTGCGGCTCGGCGCGGGCGGTGCCGTCGGCGATCGCGTCGAGCACCGCCACGAGCAGCCCCGCGCCACTGTCGGCGAGGCGTTCCAGCAGGTCGCCGGAGGTGTCGCCGGGACGGATCTCGTCGGTCAGGGTGCCGTAGACGGGCCCGGTGTCCAGGCCCTGCTCCAACTCGAAGACGCTGGCCCCGGTCAGCTCGTCGCCGTGCAGCACGGCGTGCTGTACGGGTGCGGCACCCCGCCAGGCCGGTAGCAGCGAGAAGTGCAGGTTGATCCAACCGTGGCGGGGGATCTCCAGCGCGGACGGCGGCACCAGCGCGCCGTAGGCCACCACCGGCACACAGTCCGGGGAGAGCGCGCGCAGCCGGTCGAGGAACTCCGGGTCGCGGGGTCGGGCCGGCGTGAGCACCTCCACGCCGTGCTCGTCGGCCCAGACGCCGACCGGGGAGCGGGACAGGCCCCTCCCCCGTCCGGCGGGCGCGTCGGGTCGGGTGACGACGGCGACCAGTTCGTGCTGGGAGGCCGCGACGGCGGCCAGGGCCGGTACGGCCACCGCCGGAGTGCCGGCGAAGATCACGCGCATCCGGGTCACCGACCCAGACCGAAGGGGTCGCTGATGTGCGGGCTCAGCTTGACCGTGGGCGGGGCCGAACCGTCGTACCACTCGGCCTGGCGGATCGCCTTCATGGCCTCCTTGCGCCCCTGCGCGTCCAGTCGGTCCAGGAAGAGCACCCCGTCGAGGTGGTCGGTCTCGTGCTGCACGCAGCGCGCCATCAGGCCGCTGCCGACGATCTGCATCGGGTCGCCGAACGAGCTGAAGCCCTTGGCGACGACGTTCTGCCGACGCTTGGTGTCGAAGTAGAGCCCGGGGATCGACAGGCAGCCCTCCGGGCCGTCCTGCTCCTCCTCGTCGGGGAACTCCAGCACCGGGTTGATCAGGTGCCCGAGCACGTCGTCGACGTCGAAGGTGAACACCCGCAGGCTCACGCCGAGCTGCGGCGCGGCCAGACCGGCGCCGTTCTGCTCCCGCATCGTGTCGGTGAGGTCGGCGACGAGCCGACGTAGCTCGGCGTCGAAGTTGACCACCGGATCGGCCGGCGTGCGCAGCACCGGATCCCCAAAAAGACGGATGGGCTGGACGGTCACGCGGGACGGCTCCTTCGTCGGACGGGCGAGCGGTGCCGTACCAGTCTACGGAGTGCCCGGCAGCGCTCCGGCCGGCGTACCTCGATCGGCCGGGGCCGGTGTGCCCAGCGTCACCAGCAGGCTCTCGTAGCCGCGCAGGGTCAGCCGGGTCCGGTGCCGGGGCGGCTCGGCCAGTGCCAGCTCGGGCAACCGGCGCAGCAGCAGCGGGAACGCCAGCTGCGCCTCCAGCCGGGCAAGGCCGGCGCCGAGGCAGTAGTGCGGACCGGCACCGAAGGACAGCGGGTGCGCCTGCTCACGCGTGGGGTCGAAACGCTCCGGGTCGGTGAAGCGGCGGGGGTCGCGGTTGGCCGCGCCGAGCAGCAGCAGCGCCGTGCTGCCGGCCGGCAGGTCGAGCCCGCCGCAGCGCACCGGCGCCGCGCTGGTCCGGGTGGTCAGCTGCACCGGGGAGTCGTAGCGCAACAGCTCCTCGACGTACGCCGGGACGAGCCCGGGGTCGGCGCGCAGCGCGTCGGCGTCGTCGGGGTGGCGCAGCAGCACGACGAGGCCGTTGCCGAGCAGATTGGTGGTGGTCTCGAAGCCGGCCACCAGCAGCACCACCAGGTTGGCCAGCAGTTCGTCGCCGGTGAGCCGCTCGCCGTCGGCGTCGTGGACCTGGACCAGCGCGGTGGTCAGGTCATCGGCCGGTTCCCGGCGCCGGGCGACGATCAGCTCGACGAAGTAGTCGCGCAGCTCGGCTGCGCCCGCGTCGGCGACTGCCAGCTCCTCGGTGGTGATCTCCGGCTCCAGCACCCCGGTCATGTCGCCGGCCCAGCGGCGGAACAGCGGTCGGTCCTGCGCCGGCACGCCGAGCAGCGCGCAGATCACCCCGACCGGGAGCGGGTACGCGAAGTCGGCGAGCACGTCGACCGGCCGGCCGTCCTCGGCGCGCTCGATCATCGCGTCGAGCAACTCCTCGGCCTGCGCCCGCACCACGTCACGCATCCCGGCGATCCGGCGCGGACTGAACACCCCGGCGGCGAGCCGACGCATCCGGCTGTGGTCGGGCGGGTTGGTCCGCAGCATGGACCGGGCGATCGACTTCATCGCCGGGCTCTGCCGCCAGTTCGGCCACACCTGGTCCCGCAGCGCGTCGTCGAGCACCACGAGCCGGGGGTCGCGCAGCAGCTCGTCGACCTCCGGGTAGCCGGTCACCACGTACAGGCCGGGCAACGCCTCGACCACCGGACCGTGCGAGCGCAGCCGCTCGTACGTCGGGTACGGATCGACGCGTCCCTGCGGCGACATGAGCAGTGTGAGCGCCTCGGCAGCCTCCATGGTCGGCCTCCCCGTCGATGCGTGGAAGGCTCCATCATCCCGGTGCCGCCGCCGGAAGGCATCCCCTGCCCGGCGCTCGTCAGCCCCCGGCGGTCGCCGCCGCGGCCAGCAGGGCACGGACCCGCTCGGCGTCGGGATGGCCGAGGTCGTCGAGGATGCGCAGGGCACGCCGCCAGGTCCGCACCGCGCCGACGGTGTCCCCCGCCGCCTGGCGGCTCTCGCCGAGCCGGGACAGGGTGTCCGCCTCGTCGTACCGGTCGCTGATCCGCCGGTAGAGCCGGAGCGCCCGCCCGTAACAGCGGATCGCCTCGGCGTGGTCGCCCAGGCGGGCGTGGATGAAGCCGAGGCTGTCCCAGGTGTTCGCCTCACCGTGCCGGTCGCCGGTGCGGCGCAGCAACGTCAGCGCCTGCCCGCAGTGCGTGAGCGCCGGGGCGTACTGCCCGAGCTGGGCGTGCGCCCAGCCGACCGCGTTGCGGGCGCTCGCCTCCCCGGCGAGGTGGCCGGCGTCGCGGTACAGCGCCAGCGCCCGCTGCCCGTGCTCCAGCGCCTCGGCGTGCCGGCCGAGGCCGTCGAGCATCGCGCCGAACGCCCGGTGGGTACGCGCCTGCCCGGTGTGGTCACCCAACGCCCCGAAGATCGCCAGGGCGTGCCGGTAGTTGGTCGCCGCCTCGTCCACCCGACCCAGCCGGGACAGCACCCGGGCGAGGTCCCGGTGGGCGTTCGCCTGCCCGAGTCGGTCGCCCGCCCGGCGGGCCCCGGCCAGGGCGGTCCGCTGGGCGGCGGCGAGGTCCGGCCACCGCCCCCGGCGTTGCAGGAAGTCCACCAGCGTCCACGCCAGCTGCCAGGCGTGGCTGTCGAACCCGACGCGCCGGGCGTGCGCGACGGCCGCCAGGAGCACCGGGTACTCGGTGGTGAACCAGGCGAGCGCCCGCCCGTGGTCGATGATCTCCTCGGGCCGCACACCGGGGGCGACCGGGGCCAGGGTGACCGGATCCCGGCCCGGTTGCAGCAGCAGCGCGGCCGCGTGGGCGGTGTGCAGGTAGTGGTCCAGTCCACGCCGGATCGCGGCCCGTCGGGCGCCGGCCGGTTCGAACCGCTCGGCCTGCTGGACGGCGTACGCCCGGAGCAGGTCGTGCGCGCCGAACCGACCGGGTGCGTGCTCGGTGACGAGGTGCGCGTGGGCCAGCTCCGCCAGCAGTCGGGGCGCCTGCTCGCGGGGCACCCCGGCCAGGCTGGCCGCCGCCGCCACGCCGATGTCCGGGCCCGGGTGGCAGCCGAACAGCCGGAACAGCCGCGCGGCCGGGGGCGTCAGGCTCCGGTAGGACCAGGAGAACACGGCCTGCACGTCGGTGCCGGCGTCACCGGCGTCGAACGATTCCAACGGGTGGGGCGCCTCGCGCAGCTCGGCCGCGAGGCTGGCCAGGGGGAAATCGGGATTTGCCGCGCCCCGCGCGGCGAGTACCGCCAGCGCCAGCGGCAACCGCGCGCACCGCTCGATGATCTCGTCCACCGCCCCTGGCTCGAGGGTCAGCCGGTCCGCGCCGAGCCGGCGGGCCAGCAGCTGCCACGCCTCGGCGGCGCTGAGCAGCTCCACGCCCACCGGCCGGGCGCCCTCGGCGGCGACCAGACCGGCCAGGCGGTTGCGGCTGGTGACCAGGACCAGGCAGGTCGCGCTGCCGGCCAGCAGCGGCCGGACCTGCTCGGCGTCGCGGGCATTGTCCAGCAGCACCAGCATCCGACGGCCGGCGAGCAGGCTGCGGTACAGGCCCACCTGCGCGCTCAGGTGGGTGGGGATCCGTTCGGGCGGCACCGCGAGGGCCTCGAGGAACCCCCGGACCGCCTCGACGGGCGTCACCACCGTGCCGGTGGCGTCGAATCCTCGCAGGTCGACGTAGAGCTGACCGTCCGGGAAGCGGTCGGCGACCCGATGCGCCCAGTGCACCGCCAGGGTGGTCTTGCCGACCCCGGCCGTACCGGACAGGGTCACCACCCCGGCGGGCGCCACGCCGCCGTCGTCGGCGGCGTCCGGGCTGGCCCAGGCGGTGTCGAGCTGCGCGAGCTGGGCGGTACGTCCGACGAATCCGGGCAGCGCCGGGGGCAGTTGACGGGGTACGGGGAGGCGGTTCGACGTCGCGGCGACCCGTGCGCCGCCGCCCTGGGGGCGCGCCGCCCCGGCGCCCGCCCGTACGTCGGTCGCGTGGTCGCCGGTCGGGCGTCGGCGTCGCTCCTCGATCCGGTCCCGCGCGGTGGCCAGCACACCCTGCTCGGTGGGGCTCGCGCCGAGCAATCGGATGAGCGCGTCGAACCGCTCCGGCGGGGGCAGGACGTTACCGGCGAAGTACTCCCCGATGATGCCGCGTGACCAGCCGGTCTTCGCCGCCAACTGCCGGTATGTCAGCCGGGTCTCGCCCTGCTGCCGTGCTTCGCGGCGGCGAAGTTGGCGCAGCAGACCGGCCAGATCCGGCAGGGTCTGCGCCGCGGCGGCACGGCGTGCCACGTCGCACCCCCCGGGCGACTCCTGGGCCCCGGCACGAACGCCGGGCGGAATCCACTGGTCGGACATGCGGCCCCCACCCCCTCCCGGTCACCCGGCGCCCCGGATGCCGACACGGGCAGGCTAGACGCGGCTACCAGCGGTGAGATAGGAGATCGCCGATGTCTGACAGTTCACATCGGACCTTTCGCCGTCCGGTGGTGTCCGACCGTGTCCAATCCCGTCCAGGATCGCCGTCCGGATCGGACGTCGCGTGCCACCGTCCCTGGTGCGGGCCCGGCCCGCGCCACGAACCCTGGGGAAGGGGTACAGATGATCCGTCCACACCCGAACGCCCGACGGTCCGCGTCGATGCTGCGTCGCATCGCCGTGGCTGCCTGCGGCCTCACGCTGCTCGTCACGGGCGTGACCGCCACGTCGGCCACCGCCGCGCCGAAGGGCAAGGCCACCACCACCGGATCGTTCGTCGACAGCACCGCGGTGCCAGGCGGCTTCGCCTCCTGGTCGGAGCTGCTCCAGTTGCAGCAGCGGATGAACACCGCCGCCGCCCAGATCACCAACGCCGCGCAGCGCAGCGCGAACTCCGGCTTCGCCGGCATCGTCGCCGATCCCGCCACCCGTCATCTCCAGGTCTACTGGAAGGGCGAGCCGCCGGCCCGACTGGTGGCCAACGCCCGGGCCACCGTCGCGACGACGGTGCTGCCCGCCACGTACTCGCAGCGGGAGCTGATGGTCGCGGCCGACAAGCTGCGCGCCACGGCCGGCGACAAGATCACGACGGTGGGGCCGCGCGCCGACGGCGCCGGCCTGCTCGTCGGTACGCAGAGTGGGCTGCTCGGGGCGACGGCTCTCGCCGGCGTTCCGGTGACCGTCCAGACCGGCGTCGCCGCCGCTCCCGCCACCCGGTGGGACGACAGCCCGCCCTGGTGGGGTGGCGCCGCGTGGCGCAACACCTCCACCGGTGGCGGCTGCTCGACCGGCTTCGGCGTCTACCAGGGCGGGGTGTCGCGGGTACTCTCCGCCGCGCACTGCGCCAACCTCAACGTCGTGGCGGCCGACCCGACCGGGCAGACCATCGGCACCGTCATCAGCCGCAACGTCAGCAGCGACAGCCTGCTCATCGCGGGCAGCGGCGGCGGCCGGGTCTTCAACAACAGCACGGACGCGAACGGCGCGGTGGTCAGCGAGTTCAGCAACCAGGTGATCGGCGCGCAGGCCAGCCAGGTCGGCAACTGGGTGTGCAGCTCCGGCGCGTACTCCGGCACCCGGTGCTCGATCCAGGTGAAGGCCCGCAACCTGTGCATCAACGTGCGCAACTTCGGTACGGTCTGCGGTCAGGTGCAGGCCGAGAACACCGCCCACACCAACGCCGTCGGCCAGGGTGACAGCGGCGGCCCCGTGGAGATCGTGAACGCGGCGAACACCCTCCAGGTCTGGGCGACCGGCACCAACACCGCCATCGACGACACCAACACGACGACGGCGTGCACCGGCTACGTGACCGCCGGGCGGGTGTGCGCCTGGCGGTTCTACTACGAGGACATCTTCTCCGGCATGGCCGGCGTGGGCGCCTCCGGAGTCGTCCTGGGCTGACGCCTCCGCACGACCATCGTCCAACCCGACACCCGGGCCGGCGCGCGTCCCGCGCGCCGGTCCGGCGTCGCGCTCAGGCTGCGCCTAGGCGCCGACGCCCGTGTCCGCGGCGAGCACGGCGTCGCCGCGGAGCAGCGCCGGCTCCGGCAACGGCAGGTGGATCTTGTGGGCGGCCTCCCAGTCGTAGACCAGGCCCGGCCGCACCTGAGCGGCGAAGTAGTCCACGGCGCTCATCCCGCCGACCACCGGCTCGTCGACCTCGGCGACGAGCTGCGCCGGCACCAGGGAGAAGCCGTTCTGCAGGGCGGCGCTGAGCCGCCGGTGACCGTCGACGACGAAGAAGTACTCCCCCGTGAAGCCGATCTTGAGCGGCTCCAACGACTCGTCGCCGGCCTCGGCCACGTCGCCGACGAACTCGCTGTCCCAGAGGCCACGCAGGGTGGCGATGTCCTCGGTCGGGTAGACCCGCGCCGGATCCAGCAGCAGCAGCGGCGGGCCGTCGCGCAGCACCTCGGCGCCGAGCGTGCCCTCGTACGCGGCGACGATGTGCTCGACCACCTCGGCGGCGGAGGCCCGGGTGGTGTCACAGATCAGGTCGTAGTTGCGCAACCGCGCCTTGTCCACCCCGTAGCGGAGGATGAACCGGCTGCGCTCGCTGGCGCTGCGCTCGCGGAGCTTGGCCTTGGCCTCCTCGTGCGAGGCGTAGCTCTCCGCCGGGCCGGACGGGCGGGCCAGCACCCGGCGGGCCGCCTCACCCGGCTCGGTGATCATGTGCACCTTGAGCGCGTCGGTGAAGAAGTGCCAGGCCAGCCGCGAATCCATGATCAGGTGTTCGCCGGAGGCGGCGATGTCGCGCTGGAGCTGGTCGACGTACCCGTCGACGGCCTGGTCCAGTTCGGCGTGCAGGTTGAGTTGCAGGGCGGTCATCTGCCGCTGCTGCGCCATCTCCCGATAGAGATCACCCACGCTGACCCGGCGCATACCGAGCCGCTTGGCGATCTCCACCGACACCGTGCTCTTGCCGCTGCCGAGGTCGCCGTTGAAGACGATCGATTGTCGAACGGTCACGACTGGTCCACCCCTGATAACCGGCTTCCTGACATCATCGACAGCCCGAGCATGACGGGCGATGCTACCACCTCGTCACCAGCGTTCTGCCGGACGCGGTGTGCGGGCACCGGTCGCCGCGCCCGCCTGCCACCGCCCGCGAAACGGTCAGAACAGGCTCAACGGATCGACCTGGAGACGAACCGGCTCGGCGGCCTTGCGGGCGGCGCGCACCCCGGCAGCCGAGTGCAGAGCCTCGGCGAGCGCGGCGGCCCGTGCCCGGGGCACCCGCAGCAGCATCCGTTCGCGCCCTTCCTCGGCCGGCACGGGCCCGAGCACCTCGGCGTCGGCGGGCAATCGCGCCGCGTCGAGCAGGTCGGCCACCGCCTCGGCCGGGCCGGTGACGCTCGCCATCCGTACCGCCGGTGGGAAGCCCAGCTCGCGGCGCTCGGCCAGCTCCCGACCGGCGAACCAGGCGGCGTCCCAGCGCAGCAACGCCTGCACCGGGGCGAGCGCGCCGTCGGCGACGACCACCACGCGGCCGGCCGGCGCCGGGCGGGCCAGCGCCGCCGCGGCCAGCCAGCGGCGCAGCGCCTCCTCGCCGGCACGCAGGTCGGCCCGGGTCAGCAGGGCCCACGAGTCGAGCAGCAGCACCGCGCCGTAGCCGCCGGCCGCGACCGGTTCGGCACCGGGCGTGGCGACGACCAGGGCGGCCGTGCCGGGCACGTCGGTCAACACCTCCTCGCGCCCCGAGGTCCGCACCGGCACGTCGGGGAACGCCCGGCCCAACTCCTCGGCGGTACGCCGGGCGCCGGTGACCGCCGCCCGCAGCCGCCGCCCGCCGCACTGGGGACAGGCGTACGCGGCGGCGACCCGGGCGCACCACCGGCAGGCGGGAGTGCCGCCGGCCGACGGCAGGGCCAGCGGGCCGGCGCAGTGCGCGCAGCGGGCCGGGGTGCGGCAGTCGGCGCAGGAGACCGAGGGCAGGTAGCCGCGGCGGGGTACCTGCACGAGCACCGGCAGGCCCGCCCGGAGCGCGTCGCGGGCGGCCGTCCAGGCCAGGCTGGGCAGCCGCGCGGTGGCCGCACCGGGATCACGGGCGAGCTGCGGATCGTCCCCGGTCGGCGCGATGGCCGGTATCCGCGCCCGCACCGTCGCCCGGTCGGCGACCACCTCCCGGGCCCAGCCGGTCTCCAGCAGCAACTGCGCCTCGGCCGTACGCGCGTACCCGCCGACCAGCGCTGCGGCCTCGCCGAGCCGCGCTCGGGTGAGCAGTACGTCGCGGGCGTGCGGATAGGGCGCGCGGGGTTCGGAGTGCAGGTCGTCCCCGTCGTCCCAGACGGCGACGAGACCGAGCCGGCGCACCGGGGCGAACATCGCCGCCCGGGTGCCGATGACCACCGGCACCTGCCCGCGACGGGCGGCGAGGAACGCCCGGTAGCGCCGGGCCGGCCCGAGGGCGGCGGAGAGTGCGACGTGCCGCCCGGGGCCCAGCACGTCGGTCAGCGCCGCGTCGAGACGGTCGAGGTCGCGCGCGTCCGGCACGACGACCACCGCGCCGCGCCCACCGGCGACGGTGGCGGCCACGGCGTCGGCGTAGCGGGCGGCCCAGTCCTCGCCGGGCAGGGCCGACCAGACCGCACGGGCGGGCCGGCCGTCGGTGAGCGCCCGCAACAGCGCCGGCCCGGCCGGATAGTCCCGCCATCCCCTCGGGTCGACCGACTCCCCCGGTGCGGCGGAACCTTCCGGCACCCCGGACTCCCCGGGCACCGCCGGCCCGCCACGCACCGCCGGCCCGCCACGCACCGCCGGCCCGCCACGCACCGTCGGTCCGCCAGGCACCGCCGGCCCGGCGGCATCATCGGACTCGGCCGCACCGTCGGCCACGGCTGTCGCGGCGGCATCACCGGACTCGGCGGTACCGTCTGGCACTGCCGTCACGGCCGCACCGCCGGGCTCGGCCGCACCGCCGGGCGCAGCCGCACCGCCGGGCTCGGCCGCACCGCCGGGCGCAGCCGCACCGCCG
>NZ_JBEZEC010000022.1:0-24812 GCF_040648595.1 Micromonospora sp. NPDC049107 | reverse complement strand
TCTGGTCGTTCAGTGTCGCGGTCATCACGGCACCCTCCTCACCAGGCACAACGCCCGATGGGTCAGGCCGGAAACACCCTTAGATGCACAGACCCGCGGCTGGGCGATGGCCGCCGGGGAGGTGGCTTCGGCGGCGAGCATGGCGTACTGGCGGGCGCGTTGTGTGGCCACGGCGAGGAGGTCGTTTCCCCGGGGCCTACGCCGATGGGCTCGACGATGAGCTGTCGGGCCTGCGCAGGGCTCAACTGGGTGCGAGGCCGACGGCGCTGCGACTGACCAGCCTTCGTCGATCCGCCCTGAGCCGACGGCGGAGCAACTTCGGCCAAGGCGTCACCAGGCCGGGAGCGCTCCCTGCAAAGGGACGACCCCCGTCGGGGGGAGACGGGGGTCGTCAACGGTTCGGCTCCGGGGGGGTCGAGCCGAACCACTCAGCGGTCACGGGGGGTGCAACCGCCGAGGGCCTGTCTGTTTCGGGTATGTGAAAGCACGTCGTGCGGACAAGTCTGCCTGAGCGGGCCCGTCACGTCGAGTGGTGTTCACTCCACTCAGCGCGAAAATCTCCTCGCCGAATGTGAGCACGGTCACGCTGAGCGGTGGTGGGGGCGCCCGTCCGCAGGTCCAAGGGGTGGCCTGACCCCGGGCACCCGCCGACGATAGACCATCCGGCTAGACTTTCGCGCCGTGGGCCGAAGTGCCGCTTTCTTCGATCTGGACAAGACCGTCATCGCCAAGTCGAGCGCCCTGGCGTTCGGTCGGCCGTTCTACCGGGACGGGCTGATCACTCGGCGTGACGTGGTCAAGTCGGCGTACGCGCAGCTGATGTTCCGGCTGGGCGGCACCGACGAGCAGACCATGGCCCGAACACGGGACTACCTGGCCGCGCTCTGCAAGGGCTGGCAGGTAGAACAGGTCCGCCAGATCGTCGCGGAGACGCTTCACGAGCTGATCAACCCCTATGTGTACGCCGAGGCCGCCGCCCTGATCGAGGAGCACCAGGCGGCCGGGCGGGACGTGGTGCTGGTGTCGGCGTCCGGCGAGGAGATGGTCCGCCCGATCGGCGAGCTGCTCGGGGTGACCGACGTGATCGCCACCCGGATGACGGTGCGGGACGGCCGTTACAGCGGTGAGGTCGAGTTCTACGCGGCCGGCCCGAGCAAGGTCGAGGCGGTCACCGAGTTGGCCGCCGCCCGGGACTACGACCTGGCCGACTCGTACGCCTACTCCGACTCGTACAGCGATCGTCCCCTGCTGGAGTGCGTGGGGCACCCGAGCGTGGTCAACCCGGACCGGCAGCTCCGCAAGCTGGCCTCGGAGAACGCCTGGCCGGTGCTGGAGTTCCGGCATCCGATTCCGCTGGGCCGCCGTTGGCGGGAGCGGCCGGCCGTCCCGGTGGCGGCGGCCGCGCTGGGGGTCGGTGTGGGAGTGGCGATCGGCATCGCCTGGTACGGCCGGCACCGCCGCACGCGCGCCGCCGCCACGGCCTGACCGAGCCCGTCCGGGCGACGCACGGCCTCCACTCTCGCCGGAGACGCCACCCTCGGTAGGCATCCGCTCTCTCGGCGCTCACCCTTCACGGTGCCACCGGCATCGTCGACAGTCGCCTATCCGACACAGTTCATTATCCCCGGTCCCACGCCGTATTGAGCGGTCGCTCAAAAAGACGTACCCTCCGTTTGAGCGACCGCTCAAGACGGGGAGATTCGCATGACCGACGACAGCGCACCGACACCACGCAGAACGAGGGCGCACTGGATCCTGGCCGGGTTGATCACCCTCTTCGGAGCGGTCGTCTTCGTCGTGGTGGTGCGGCAGGGCCGAGCCGACAGCGCGGTGCTCTTCGTCGCGCTCCCGGTGCTCCTGGCCGCCGCCCTCGCGCTCGCACCCCGCCGGTCGGCTCACGGGCGGGTCTTCACGGCCACCACGATGGCCCTGCTCCTGGCGTCGGTGGCCCTGCACGAGGGCGCGATCTGTGTCCTGCTGGCCGCCCCGCTGGTCTACGCGGTGGCGCACGGGACCACCGCGCTGATCCGCGCCCTGCGGGAGGCGAACCGCCCGTACGTCGTCGTGGCCGTCCCCCTGCTGCTCCTGCCCGGCCTGGAGGGCACGGGCATCGCTCCCCGGGTGGCTCCGGACCAGACGGTCGAGGTGACCCGGGTCGTCGGGCTCCCGGTGGACCAGGTGGCCGAACGTCTCACTGCCGGTCCCCGCCCGACCGACGTCCGGTCGGTGCCGCTGCGGCTCCTCGGCGTACCGACGCCCGGACAGGTCACCGGCGACGGGCTCGACATCGGCGACCGGTGGATGTTCGGTTACCACGGCAGCGCGCACGGACCGGGCGGCCACCTGCTCGCCGAGGTGGAGAGCGCCGCGCCGGGGCAGGTGGGCTTCGACTTCGTCGAGGACAGCTCCATCACCGCGCGCTGGTTCACCTGGCGGCACGCGGAGCTGAGCTGGCGGGCGGTCGACCCCGGGCACACCGAGATCCGGGTCCGGGTCGACTACACGCGGGGCCTCGACCCGTCCTGGTACTTCGGGCCGATCCAGCAGGTGCTGCTCGGCGCCGGAGTGGGGCACCTGCTCGACATGCTGGCGCTCGAATGACCGTCGCCCGCTGGCTGAGCCTCGCCGTGCCGCTGGCCGCCGTGCTGGCCGTCGGCGCTCGGGAGCGGGACCGGTCCGTCCGGGCCGCGGGGCTGCTGGCGTTCCTGGCCGCCGGGATCGGCATCGCGGCGCTGCACGAGGTCGCCCGCCGCACCGGCTGGTACGCCTTCGCTCCGGTCGACGGCGCGTACCGGGGAATGCCGGTGGACCTCTGGATCGGCTGGGCGGCCCTCTGGGGCCCGTTGCCGGTGCTGCTCCGGCGGGCGCTGCCGCTGCCGGTCGCGCTGGGTCTGCTCCTCTGGGTCGACGCGGTGGCGATGCCGGCGCTGCACCCGCTGGTCAGCCTCGGTCCGCACTGGCTCGTCGGGGAGGTCGTCGGCCTGTTCGCGGTGGCGCTGCCCGCTCAACTGCTCGGTCGCCTCTGCGCCGACCGCCGGCACCTGGGCGCACGGACCCTCCTGCAGGTTGGCGTCTTCGCGGCCCTGCTGCTCTGGTTCGTCCCCACCCTGGCGTTCGAGGTCGGCGACGGGTCATGGGCCGGCCTCATCGCGCTGGACCGCACCGGAATCCTGGTCGTCGCGCAGTTGGCCCTGCTGGTGGCCGTGCCGGCGCTGGCCGCCGTCGCGGAGTTCGCCGTCCGGGGCGGCGGTACGCCCTATCCGTGGGATCCGCCGCGGCGGCTGGTCACCACCGGCCCGTACGCGTACCTGGCCAACCCGATGCAGCTCGTCGCCGTGGCGCTGTTGCTGTTCACCGCGGCGGTCACCGGGAGCGTCGCCCTGGCGCTGGGGGCGGTGTCGGCGACGGCCTTCAGCGCGGCGGTGGCCGGGCCACACGAGCAACACGACCTGCGCACGCGGTACGGCGATTCCTGGCGGTCCTACCGGCGGCAGGTACGCGACTGGTGGCCCCGCTGGCGGCCGTACCCCTCGCAAGAGCCGGCCGTGCTCTGGCTGGACGACGACTGCGGACCCTGCGCGGCCACCTGGCGGATGCTGGCCCGGCGGCATCCGGTCGGCCTGCGGATCCGGGCGGCCCGGGAGCACGAGCGCGTGCTGTGGCGGGCGGAGTACGTGGGCGGCGACGGCCACCGGGAACGGGGGGTGGCCGCCGTCGCCCGATCGCTCGAACACATCCATCTCGGTTGGGCTCTGGTCGGCTGGACGTTACGGCTGCCCGGGGTCGCCTGGCTGGCTCAACTGCTCACCGATGCGATGATCGCACCGCCGCATCCGGCCCGTCCGAGAGGAGAGCCATGTCCGACACCAAGCAGCGTCTCCTCGACGGCGCCATCGCCGCCATCCGGGAGCACGGCATCGCCGGCGTCTCGGCCCGCACCATCGCCGCCGCCGCCGGCGTGAACCAGGCGCTGGTCTTCTACCACTTCGGCACGGTGGACGACCTGCTCGCGGCGGCCTGCCGGGTCAGCACCGCCGAGCGGGTCGAGCACTGGTCGGCGCGGCTGGCCTCGGCCGGTTCGCTGCGCGAGCTGCTCGCGGTCGGGCGGGCGCTGCACGAGGAGGAACGGCAACTCGGCAACGTCACCTTCCTGGCCCAGATGTTGGCGGGCGCACAGGCGGACCAGCGGATGGCCGCCCCCACCGCCGGTGCGCTCCAACTCTGGGTGGACGAGATCGAGCAGGTCCTGCGGAGGCTGCTCGCCGGGTCACCGTTCGCCGAGGTGGCCGACGTGCCCGGCCTGGCTCGCGCGGTCTCGGCCGCGTTCATCGGGCTGGAACTCTACGACGGGGTGGACCCGGCCGGCGCGGACCGGGCGATGGCCGCGCTCGACCAGCTCGCGCTCCTCATGGAGATCGTCGACGATCTGGGGCCGATCGCCCGCCACGCGCTACAGGCCAAGGTCAACCGGGCGACGCGGCGGGACTGAGCCACCGCTCACGCGGCGGCGAGAATGTCGTCGCCGATGGTGGTGAGCTGGTCGGCGCCGACCTCGACGGCCGTCATGTAGTGGCGCAGCCAGGAGCGCAGTCCGTCCGGGGTGCCGGTAGCGAACGCGCCGGCCGCGCCGACGTACTCGGGCTCGCGTTCGGCGTGACCGACGTCCACGGCGAGCAGCCCGCGCGGGTCGAGGCCGCTGGCGAGCAGCACCAGCCGGGCGGCGCCGCGCGCCACCACCCCGGACGGTCCGGCGAACGGACGTAGGTTGAGCAGTTCTCCGTGTACGACGGCGGCGAGCACCAGCGGGGAGACCTTCGTCCCGCCGGCCACCAGCCCGGCCAACCCGTCGAGGCGGGCGGCGACCACCGGATCGGCGACCGGACGACCCAGCTCGGCCTCCGGCACGATGTCCCGGGCGGCGAGGACGTGCAGCCGGGCGAGGGCCTGCCGGGGCGCCTTCGGCCAGAGTTCGCTCAGACCGGGCAGGGCCCCGGCGACCCGTAGCGCCCCCTGGAGCACCGGCTCGGTGACGGTGCCGGCGCGTACCTCCTCGCGCTCGTGCACGGCCCCTTCGAGCGCGGCGCTGGCCACCGCCGAGCGGAGGCCGACCTCGGCCGCGACCTGGCCGCCGCTGCGGCGCAGCGCGCGGTGCCCGAGCGCCCGGTCGAAGTGTTCGCGGGCCCGGTCGACGGCGGGCGCGATGTCGGCGAGCGCGAGCAGCGGGGCGAGCGGGTCGGTGGTCACCCCGCCACGCTAGCGATCCCAGCGGGCTGATCGGCCCACACCCGCCCGCAACGCGACCCGGGCCACCCGGCCGCCGGCCGGCAAGATCGACACGACTTCACCGAAGTGGGGCTATCAAGGCGGCCCGAACACCCCACTTCGGCGATCTCGTGTCGATCAAGCGACCCGCGCCGGCGCGCGCACCCGCTACGCCGGGCCGTCGGGCGCGTGGCGGGGGCCGCTCGGCGCGACGGGGTGGGCAGCGGTCGCCGGCCGGGGGACCCGCGACTACCCTCGTGCCCATCGAGACGCAGGTCACCCCGAGGACGAGGAGTCACGGCATGAGCGAGGCATTGGCCAATCTGCTGAACGAGACGCGCCAGTTCCCCCCGCCGGCCGAGCTCGCCGCGCACGCCAACGTCACCGTCGACGCGTACGCCGAGGCGCAGGCCGACCGGCTCGCCTTCTGGGCGAAGCAGGCCGACCGGCTGGCCTGGGCGAAGAAGTGGGACGAGGTGCTCGACTGGTCGAACCCGCCGTTCGCGAAGTGGTTCGTCGGCGGGCAGCTCAACGTGGCGTACAACTGTCTGGACCGGCACGTCGAGGCGGGCCGCGGGGACAAGGTCGCGATCCACTGGGAGGGCGAGCCGGGCGACACGCGGACTCTCACGTACGCCGATCTGTACGAGCTGACCTGCCGCGCGGCGAACGCGCTCACCGACCTGGGCGTGACCGCCGGCGACCGGGTGGCGATCTACCTGCCGATGATCCCGGAGGCGGCGGTGGCCATGCTGGCCTGCGCCCGGATCGGCGCGGCGCACAGCGTGGTGTTCGGCGGGTTCTCGGCGGACTCGTTGAGCAACCGTATCCAGGACGCCAGCGCCAAAGTGGTGATCACCGCCGACGGTGGTTACCGGCGGGGCAAGCCGTCGGCGTTGAAGCCGACCGTGGACGAGGCGGTGGCGAGCTGCCCGTCGGTGGAGCACGTGCTCGTCGTCCGCCGCACCGGCGAGGACGTGGCCTGGTCGGAGAAGGACCACTGGTGGCACGAGACGGTCGAGACCGCGTCGGCCGAGCACACGGCGCAGCCGTTCGACGCCGAGCACCCGCTGTTCATCCTCTACACCAGCGGCACCACGGCCCGCCCGAAGGGCATCCTGCACACCACCGGCGGCTACCTGACGCAGGCGTCGTACACGACGCACGCGGTGTTCGACCTGAAGCCGGAGACGGACGTCTACTGGTGCACCGCCGACATCGGCTGGGTCACCGGCCACTCCTACATCGTGTACGGCCCGCTCTCGAACGGTGCCACGCAGGTCATGTACGAGGGCACCCCGGACACCCCGCACAAGGGCCGGTTCTGGGAGATCGTCGACAAGTACCGGGTGAGCATCCTGTACACCGCGCCGACGCTGATCCGGACGATGATGAAGTGGGGCGAGGACATCCCGGCCGGGTTCGACCTGTCGTCGCTGCGGCTCCTCGGCAGCGTCGGCGAGCCGATCAACCCCGAGGCGTGGATGTGGTACAGGCAGCACGTCGGCCGGGGTGAGCTGCCCATCGTGGACACCTGGTGGCAGACCGAGACCGGCGCCATCATGATCTCCCCCCTGCCGGGGGTGACGGCGACGAAGCCGGGCTCGGCGATGGCCCCACTGCCGGGCATCGTCGCCGACGTGGTGGACGACCAGGGTCAGTCGGTGCCGAACGGTGGTGGCGGCTACCTGGTGCTGCGTGAGCCGTGGCCGTCGATGCTGCGCACCATCTGGGGTGACGACGACCGGTTCCTCGAGACGTACTGGTCGAGGTTCGAGGGCATGTACTTCGCCGGCGACGGGGCGAAGAAGGACGACGACGGGCACATCTGGCTGCTCGGTCGGGTGGACGACGTGATGCTGGTGTCCGGGCACAACATCTCCACCACCGAGGTCGAGTCGGCGCTGGTGTCGCACCCGTCGGTGGCCGAGGCGGCGGTGGTGGGCGCGACCGACCCGACCACCGGCCAGGCGATCGTGGCGTTCGCCATCCCGCGCGGCAGCACGGACATCGCCGGCGAGGCGGGTGAGCAGCTCATCGCGGACCTGCGCAACCACGTGGCGAAGACGCTCGGGCCGATCGCCAAGCCGCGGCAGATCATGCTGGTGCCCGAGCTGCCGAAGACCCGCTCCGGCAAGATCATGCGTCGGCTGCTGCGGGACGTGGCCGAGAACCGGTCGCTCGGCGACGTCACCACCCTCCAGGACTCCTCGGTGATGGAGCTGATCTCCTCCGGGATGAGTGGCGCGAAGTCCGACGAGGACTGACGACAGACGTACCCCGATCGGTGGGTGATGGTCCGCGCGGACCGTCACCCACCGTCGTCTTTTGTGGACTTTGACCGTCGGGCGTACCACCGGCCGACGGTCCGACGGATAACGCCTGCATCACGTTCCCGCCGTTCGGCCGGATTCTCATTTAGTTTCACGAAGGTCGGCTGGCCCTCGACGCGACGCTGCGTGCACGGAGTCCGCCGGCTTCCCTCGCCCATGCCCGAGAAACGGAGCGGCATGAACAGAAACTCCCAACCGGGGTCGCGTCGACGACTACTCGTCGCGCTACCCGTCATCGCCCTCGCGGCCACGTCACTGACCGTGAGTGGCAGTGCGGCGGCACAGCCGTCCACCACCCCCCGGGCGGTGATCGGGGCTGACGAGTACTACATCAACTACGCCGAGCCCGAGGTCCAGCCGGACACTTCCGGCCGTGAGGTCAAGGGCAAGAACGGCGTCTACACCCCCAAGGTCGACGACGCCCGCGCGTTCGACCAGAAGCACGCGCGGGGCAACCCGGTGACGGCCCGCCAGCTCGCGCAGATCGAGGCCAAGTCGATCAAGACGGGCAAGAGCCCGCGCCAGATCAAGCAGGCGCCCAACACGCAGACGGCGAAGCTGCTGACGCTGCTGGTCGAGTTCAACGACAAGGCCAACGACGACTTCACCAACGTGATGGTCCCGAAGACGGTGTTCGAGGACCGGACCTGCGTTCCCGGCACCGTGCAGAACGGGCCGAAGCACAACAAGATCCCGGACCCCTCGCGCCTCGAGCACGAGGACAACAACTCGATGTGGGTGCCGGACTTCTCGCCGTCGCACTACAACAAGATGCTGTACAGCAAGAAGGGCATCACCGAGCGGGTCCGCAAGGACCTCAAGGGCCCGGACGGCAAGAAGGGCATCGACATCTCCGGTCGCACGATGCACAACATGTACCTGGAGATGTCCAAGAACGCGTACACGGTCGACGGGCAGGCCAGCCCGTGGATCACCGTGCCGCACTCCGAGGGCTGGTACGCGGCCAACCGCTGCACCCAGGACGAGAACGGCAACTGGGTGCCCGGCCGGGAGCAGTCGATGAACGGCCACCCGGACAACCCGGCCGGCGCGAGCCGGCTGGCCGGCGACGCGATCGAGGCGCTCGCCGCCAAGGACCCGACCTTCCCGTGGGCCGACTACGACAAGGAAGACCAGGCCGACCGCGACGGTGACGGCAACCTCTTCGAGCCGGACGGCGTGATCGACCACCTCGTGCTGGTGCACGCCGGCAAGGGCAAGTCGAGCGGCGGCGGCAGCCAGGGCACGTACGCCGTGTGGGCGCACTCCTCCTCGGTGCCGGGTGGCTTCACCATCCCGGGCACCAGCCTGAAGGTGTCGAACTACATCGTGCAGCCGGAGGACGCCGGCGTCGGCGTCTTCGCCCACGAGTTCGGTCACGACCTCGGTCTGCCGGACCTCTACGACACCTCCGGCAACGCCGACTCCGACGTGGACTTCTGGGACCTGATGGCCTCCGGATCGCACTCGGGTGAGATCTTCCAGGCGCTGCCGACGCACATGGGCATCTGGGACAAGTGGGTGCTCGGCTGGGCCGACCCGCTGACCATCCGTCCGGGCTCCAACCCGCGCGAGGTCAAGCTCGGGCAGACCTCGCGTACGCCGATCGACGCCGAGGACGGCATCAAGGTCGACCTGCCGGACAAGGTGACCGTGCTGGCCACCCCGCACAGCGGCACCAAGATGTGGCACAGCAACAACGACCAGAGCTGGGCCGACGTCAAGCTGAGCCGCTCGGTGGACGTGCCCAACGCCGCGGACTCCAAGTTCTGGATGTGGAACAACTACATCATCGAAGAGGACTGGGACTACGGCTTCCTCGAGCTGTCGACCGACGGTGGCACCACCTGGTCCGAGCAGAAGGTGTACGCCGAGGACGGCACGGTCGTCACGACGCCGGACAACTACGGCGACCCGAACGGCCGGATGAACGACTTCGGTGGCAAGAAGTACGGCCTGACCGGCAGCACCGACGGCTGGCGTCACGACTACGTCGACCTGTCGGCGTACGCGGGCCAGACCGTGCAGGTGCGACTGCGCCTGGCCACCGATGAGGCGTTCGAGGAGCGCAACTGGTTCGTCGACGACTTCTCGGTCACCGGCGGCGGCGCCACCGTATGGAGTGACGACGTCGAGGGCGGCGCCAACGGCTGGACGACCAGTGGCGGCACCTTCGTCGACACCACCGGCGCGGGCTGGAAGGTCTCCGGCGGCACCGAGGTGCACGCGCAGTACTACCTGGCCGAGTGGCGCAACTTCGACGGCTTCGACAAGGGCCTGAAGTACGCCTACGACACCATCTACTCGCGCGACGCGTGGAAGGTCGACCGGATCTCCTACAACGCGCCGGGCATGCTGGTGTGGTACCGGGACAGCGCGCTGGGCGACGTCAACCACGTCACCGGTCAGATGACCTCGCTGCCGAGCTACGGCGCCAAGGGCGGGCTGCTCATCGTCGACTCGCACAACGAGCCGTACCGGCGTACCGGCACGGCGGCCGAGAAGGACCCGTCGGTGACGGACAACCTGCCCAGCCGTCCGCAGTCGTCGAACGCGGCCTTCACGCTCCAGAAGACGTACCCCTTCACGGAGTGCCTGGAGGCGGCGGGCGAGCCGTACAGCGCGTACTGCACGAAGTTCAAGGCCCTGCCGCCGGTGAAGGGCTTCACCGACGCCAAGGGCTGGTACCCGGGCATCGAGATCCGCGACGGTGCCGCGTACGCCCGGGACAACGACGCCTCCGTCGTGATCCCGTCGCGTGGCAACGCGCCGTACACCACCCGGGTGACCAACCCGGACGGTAGCCCGGCGCCGGACTACTACGGCGTGACGCTGGGCGGCGGCGCGATCGTGCTCGGCACGGGCAACCCGGCCGACGCGGGCGTGCAGAACGGCGTCTCGTTGACGATCCGTAAGGCGGCGAAGGACAACTCGTCCGCCACGATCTACGTCACCCCGGCGACGAAGTGACGGTTTAACGGGTTCGGCAACTGATGGTGGGGCCGGTGGCGGGAACGCCACCGGCCCCACTGTCGTTTCATCTGATCTTATTGATCGAAATTCATCGTTGCGGATGTCGCCGTCCGGTCCGCCCTGACTCGAGCGCAGATGAAGCACGGGGGTGTGACGGTGAAAAGCATTCCCAACAAAATCTTGCAACAAATCGACGCGTGCGTCTTCCCACCCGTCGCAGCAGTGTCTATGTTCACCAATGGTCCCACTAGTGGGATCGATCTATCACCGGCCCGTACCCCCGTTGGGTCGGTTCCCTCACACCGGAGGTACCACGTGCGCAAAGTCGCAGTGGGTCTGCTCGGGCTTTCACTGACGGCGACGGGGCTGGCGTTCGGACCGTCCGCCAGTGCCGCGCCGCAGCCGAAGTTGCCGACGGCCGCTCCGTCGGTCGCCGAGCCCGCCCTTGCCGACCACGACCTGCCGAACCCGCTGGAGGACAAGCGGCGAGCGCTGCGCCAGGAGGGCCTCAGCAAGGTCCTCACCGGCGAGGCGAAGGCACAGAAGGTCAACGGCAGCACCGTCGTCAAGGTCGGCAAGACCCAGGCCGACGGGGCCGCCGCCCGCACCACCGGGGCGGGCACGGCTCAGACCGAGGACCAGTACGTCGAACTCTCGCGCGAGCGGACCGACAAGATCTTCGTGATCCTTGCCGAGTTCGGCAACGAGCGGCACCCGGACTTCCCGGACAAGAGCATCGACCCCGACACCGCGGGGCCGACCAAGTTCGACGGGCCGCTGCACAACCAAATCCCGGCGCCCAACCGGGCCGTGGACAACTCCACCGTCTGGCAGCCGGACTACAACGCCGACCACTACCGGCAGCTCTACTTCGGCACCAACCCCGGCGACGAGTCGCTGAAGCAGTACTACGAGGCCCAGTCCTCGGGTCGCTACAGCGTCGAGGGCGAGGTCACCGACTGGGTCAAGGTCAAGTACAACGAGGCCCGGTACGGCCGGTCCGACGACCCGATCGCCGACGACGACACCACCAACCCGGCCAACGACCCGGCGGTCTGCGACAGCAACGTCTGCGACAACACCTGGGAACTGGTCCGGGACGCCGCCAACCAGTGGGTCCTCGACCAGAAGGCCGCCGGCCGCACCGACGCGCAGATCGCCGCCGACGTGAAGTCGATGGACCAGTACGACCGGTACGACTACGACGGTGACGCCGACTTCAACGAGCCGGACGGCTACATCGACCACTTCCAGATCGTCCACTCCGGCGGCGACCAGGCCGACGGCGACCCGAACCAGGGTGAGGACGCCATCTGGAGCCACCGCTGGTACGCCTACGCCTCGGACCAGGGCAGCACCGGCCCGGAGACCTTCCCGGGCGGCGGCACCGAGATCGGCGACACCGGTGTCTGGATCGGTGACTACACCATCCAGCCGGAGAACGGTGGCCGGAGCGTCTTCTACCACGAGTACGGCCACGACCTCGGCCTGCCGGACGACTACAACGTCATCAACGGTGGCGACAACAACAACGAGCACTGGACCCTGATGGCCCAGAGCCGACTCGGCGCCAAGAACGACGGCGGCATCGGCGAGCGTGGCGGCGACCTCGGCGCGTGGAACAAGTTCCAGCTCGGCTGGCTCGACTACGACACGCTCGGGCTGGGCGAGAAGCGCGATGTGGTTCTCGGCCCACAGGAGTACAACTCGCCCGAGGCGCAGGCCGCCGTCGTCGTACTCCCCGACCGTGACTACACCTTCTCGAACGGCGCGCCGTTCGAGGGCAGCAAGCAGTTCTTCACGGGCAACGACGACAACATCAACAGCACGATGACCCGGACTTTGGACTTCACCGGGAAGTCGTCGGCCGCCCTGACCATGAAGGGCCGCTACAACATCGAATCCAACTTCGACTACCTGTTCTTCGAGGCGTCGGCCGATGGCGGCAAGACCTGGGCGACCCTGCCCGGCACCGTCAACGGCAAGCCGCTGAAGGAGATCTCTCCCGGGCGTTTCGCCCTGGACGGTTCCAGCGCCGGCAAGTGGGTCGACGTCAACATCCCGATGAACTCGGTGGCGGGCAAGGTCGTGCAGTTCCGGCTGCGTTACCAGACCGACGGCGGCGTCTCCCGGGGCGGCTTCTACGGTGACGCGATCACCGTGACCGCCGACGGCCAGACCGTGTTCACCGACGGTGCCGAGAACGGTGCCAACGGCTGGACCTTCACCGGTTTGTTCGAGATCGCCGGGGCCACCTACACCAAGGCGTTCGACAACTTCTACATCGCCGGCACCCGGTCGTACACCTCGTACGACAAGTACCTCAAGACCGGCCCGTACTACTTCGGCTACCAGAACACCCGCCCGGACTACGTGGACCACTACGCGTACCAGGAGGGTCTGCTGATCTCGTACTGGAACCTGCGGTGGTCGGACAACGACACGTTCGCGCACCCGGGTGAGGGTCGGAACATGATCATCGACGCCCACCCGCGGCCGCTGTACAACCTGACCGGCGCCCCTTGGCGGGCCCGCGTCCAGGTCTACGACGCGCCGTTCAGCCTGAAGAAGGCGGACTCGTTCACGCTGCACATCAACAGCCAGGCCAACTACGTCCGTGGCCAGGCGGCGCAGCCGCTGTTCGACGACACCCAGCAGTACTGGTTCCCGGAGCTGCCGAACCACGGCGTCAAGCTCCCGGCCACCGGCCGGACGATCCAGGTTCTGTCGCAGGACGGAATCAACACCACCGTCCGCTTCAACTGATCCCTCGATCCGGCACCACCCGCACCACGGCGATGCCCGGGCAGGTCACCTGCCCGGGCATCGCCCGTTCCGGGGAACCCTGACCGGGTGGCGCGCGTCCGATCACCCGTGCGACCGCGAACCCGCACCACCCTGACCGGCGCCGGCCTGACCGTCCTGTCGGCGCTGGCCGGCTGCGCCGGAACGCGGAACGAAGGAGGCACCGTGTCCGCCGAACAGACCCCGTCCGGCACCCCGGCGACCAGCCCACCACCGGCCTCCGCCGCGCCGACCGGAAGCGGGGCCACGCCGTCGGCCCCCGCCGGCCGCCCGGCGCGCTCACGCGTCCCGCTGCCCACCCTGCGCCCGCCGACCGGACCACCGCGCAAGCCGACCGACGCCCGGCGGGCCAACGCCCCGGCCGGACGGATCAACCGGGGCGGCGACGGCCCCTGCTACGGCCTCGTCACCGACGACGGCCGGCAGTACGCGCTGCACGGCATCGGCAAGGGCACCTTCACCGTCGGTACGACGGTCCGGGTGACCATCGGCCCCGCCGACCCGGCCGCCGACTGTGGCCCCGGCATCCCGGCCACCATCGTCGACATCAGCCCGGTCGTCTGACCCCCCGCAGGGTCACAGTCGGGCCGGCAAAACGGCCGCCTCCCGACGGGGTCCTAGGCTGTCAACCATGACCGACCAGCGCGGCGAGGCCGTCGACGAGTCCTGCGTCCTCACCGAGGGCCCGTGGACGCACCGTTTCGTCGGCGCCAACGGCAGCCGCTTCCACGTGGTCGAGGCCGGCACCGGCCCGATGGTGCTCTTCCTGCACGGCTTCCCCGAGCACTGGTGGGCCTGGCACCAGATGCTCCCCGCGGTCGCCGACGCCGGCTTCCGCGCGGTCGCCGTGGACCTGCGCGGCTACGGCGCCAGCGACAAACCACCCCGGGGGTACGACGGCTACACCCTCGCCGCCGACATCGCCGGCCTCATCCGGGCCCTCGGTGAGCGCTCGGCGACGCTCGTCGGCAGCGGCGTCGGCGGCATGGTCGCCTGGACGGTGGCGTCGTTCCACCCATCCCTGGTCCGTCGGCTGGTGGTCCTGGGCGCACCCCACCCGCTACGCCTGCGCGCCGCGATCTTCGCCGACCCGCGCGGGCAGTTCGCCGCCTCCACCCCGGCGTTGAAGTTCCAGCTCCCCCGCTACGAACACGTGCTCACCAAGGACGGCGCGGCGGGCGTCGAGGAGATCCTGCGCCGGTGGGCCGGCCCGCGCTGGGCCGCCAGCGCGGACTTCGAGGCGTACGCCGAACGGTGTCGGGAGGCGATGCGCATCCCGCAGGCCGCTTTCTGCGCGCTGGAAGGCTATCGCTGGGCCTTCCGTTCCGTGCTGCGGCTGCACGGCTACCGATTCGTGCGCCTCATGCAGAAGCCGCTGGTCACCCCGACCCTGCAACTGCACGGCGCGGCCGACATCGCCGCCCTGCCACGGACCGCCCTCGGGTCCGGCCGGTACGTCGTCGCCCCGTACGAGTGGCGTCTGCTGGACGGGGTGGGTCACTTCCCGCACCTGGAAGCCCCCGAGGTGGTGCTCGGCGAGATCCTGCGATGGGCCAAGTCGTAACGGATCAGACCCGTTGCTCGCGCAGGTCGGTGACCTCGGCCGCCGGCGCCCAGCCCTGGTAGACGCCGAAGTCGAAGACCTCCAACCGCATCGCCTCGGCCACCGGCCAACGACCACCCGTGTACTCGACGCGCAGCCACGCGTCGTGCTCGCCGAGCACGATGAACGGCTGGCCCTGCCAGGTGCAGGTGGTCCGAACGTACGCCAGATCCTCGATCTCGCTCGCCGGCAGCACCCGCACGTAGCGGCCCGCGCGGACCTCCTCGAAGCCCTCGCCCGGCTCGGGCTGGTACAGGCGGATGTCGTCGCCGTCCGGGCTGGCCTGATACTCCCGGCCCTGCCAGCGGGCCACGTAACCGTCGCGCATCACTCCTCCGGAACCCGCCGCCAGGTGACCGCGTCCGTGTCGAGGACCGCGACCACCCGTTCGGTGCCGTCGCCACCGATCCGCCAGAGCTGCGCGCCGTGCGGAAGACGGGCGCTGTCCACCTTGAACTCCGCCACCACGTCACTGCTCTCGCCGGGGGCGAAGCCGTTGCCCCGGAACGGCGGGCGCTCGATGACCCAGCCCTCCATGGCACGCATCGCCGCCTCGTTCTGCCCGCCGTACGGAATCCGGTAGAGGCTGGGCCGGTGCGCCGGCCACCGCAGCACGTAGATCTCCTCGGCGTCCCGCACGAACGGCGAACCGGGGTAGTTCAGGCCCAACGCGTCGTGCAGCTCGGCCGGCGTGGTCAGGTGGGCCAGCTCACCCGACCGGTGCACGAAACCCGAGACCCGGTCGTACCCCCGCTCCAGGTAGTACGCGAGCTGGCTGGGCGCGATCGCCTTCTGCATCACGGTTGGTCGGGCCGGGTCGACCGCCGCCGGGGCGTACCGGGGACGCGCGGCGGGTTCCGCCTCGGCCGCCGGTTCCACCGGGTCGACCTCCAGGTCGTCGCCGAGGCCCACCTCGGCGGCCCAGTTGGCCAACGCGACGATCTGGTCACCGGGCAACTTCGCGCCGACCGGGGTGCCCGGGTTGACGGCGAACGACCAGTCCTCGTCGGGCCAGCGCCGGATCAGCTGGGCGAACTTCACCCGGACCGTGTCGACGGTGCCCTCGACGTGGTCGGCGAGGCGCTCCGGGGACGTGTAGACCACCACGTACGTCTCGCCGTCGAGGCGGGCGGTGCGCCAGACGAAGCCCGGGTCGCCGGGACGGCTGCCCCGCTTCGAGTCCGCCGCCGCCGGCAGCAGCACGCGCGCCAGCAGCAGAGTGGACAGGAACGTGTCCGTGCTCCCGGCACCGGCTGCGCCGAGCAGGTCCTCCTCGACGGTGTTCGCCGGCTGGAACTGCGGGGACGCCGGCTCGTCGACCGTCGGAGGCTCGACGGCGTCCGCGATCGTCGCCTCCGCGTCGGAGTCGGGGCGTGCCGGCTCGGGTTCGTAACCCACCGGGGATCGGGACGACCGACCGGTGTCGCCGCCGAAGCCAGCATCGCCGCCGAAGCCAGCGTCGCTGGCCGAACGGGCATCGCTCAGGCCGGCGTCGGTGGCCGGGCCGGTGTCGGTGGCCGGGGGGACGCTGGATGGCTCGAACAGGCTCGCTCCACCGCCAGACGCGGCCCAGGCAGTGGGACCTGGCACGGACGGGCCGGGCACAGGCGGGCCGGACGCGAACGGGCCGGGCACGGGTGGGCCGGGCACAGACGGGCCGGGCACAGACGGGCCGGGCACAGACGGGCCGGGCACAGACGGGCCGGACACAGACGGGCCGGACACAGACGGGCCGGACACAGACGGGCCGGACACAGACGGGCCGGACACAGACGGGCCGGGCACAGACGGGCCGGGCACAGACGGGCCGGGCACAGACGGGCCGGGCACAGACGGGCCGGACACAGACGGGTCCGGCACGGACGGGCGGCTGAACGGTGGCGGGGCGGTGGTCGTCGGGCCGGGTCGCCGTCCGGTGTCGAAGAAGGGGCCGACCTCGGGCGGATCGAGATCCCGGGACTCGATGATGGTGCCCTCGATGACGATGGGCGTGAAGCCGCGACGGGGGGCGGGCGGGCCGGAGACCGGTTCCGCGACCGCCGGTGGCAGATCCTCCACCGGTTCGAAGCGCCGCCGCTCAGCGGGCCGGCCGCGCGGGATCGCCTGGGTCTCGTCCGCCGGCTCCGAAGGGCGGGCCGGTGGCGGCCCGCCGTTGACCGAACCGGGCACCCGGAACGCGCGGGTGGGCTCCTCGGCCAACGGGTCGGGCCGCCGCGGCGGCAGCGGCTGCGTGGCCTCGTCATCGGTCAACGGCGCTCGTACCACCCGGGATGTGCCCTGGTCAGCCGCGGGCGGCCACGGTCCGCGGCCGACGTCCGGCGCGGGCATCGCGAAGGCCTGGGTCGCGCTGTCGCCGCCGGGCGCGTCGGCGGGACGGCGGCGCGGAAAGGGCTGACTGCCGCGCCCGAACCGCGACGGCGGCGCAGCCCGGTCGCCCGTCCGACCGTCGCCGGGGGGCAGGCCAGACTTACGACCGGACGTCGGTTCGAAGAAGGAGCGCCGGACGTCCTCGTTGGCGCCACCACCGACGGCCGGACCGTCGCCCTCGCTGGCCGGCCGGGTCGCGGACGGCCGGCCGGCGCGTGGAATCGGCTGGTCGACCGGGGCGGCGCGGGTGCGGTCGGCGGCCAGGGGCACGTACCGCGAAGCAGCGGTGCGGCTCGCCCCCGGCCCGACGCCGGTGCCCGGCCGGACGGTGCGGGGCGGTTCGGTCGGCTGCGGTGGCCCGGCGGCGGGCATGTCCTCCACCCCGGAGCGGCGCGGCAGGTCACCCGGGCCGGGCGCGCGGTTGGGATGGGCCGAGGCGGGGGTCGGAGACACCGGAGGCGTCGCGCCCCTCGGCCCGGGTCGTCCGGGCGGCGTCGCCTCGGGGACCGGCGGCGAGGGCGGTACGAACCCGGCGGCGGGCGGGGCGTCCCGACCGGTCGTACCCGCCCGGAACCGGGAGAGGGTCTCGGCCCGCTCCAGCCGGGCCCGGGCGCCCATGGCGCGGCCCGGCAGCCGGACGTCACCACGGGAGAGCTGCGACACGAACCAGGACGGCAGGTACCCCTCGACGGGCAGCCCGGGGTTGACCGCGAGCCACCACTCGTGGTTTGGCCAGCCCAGCGCGAGGTCGGCGAACGGGACACGCCGGTGGGTGCCCGCGTGCTCGCCCAGGCAGGCCCGCAACGCGGTGGTGGAGGTGAAGGCCAGTACGTGCGTCCGGCCACCGGTCGTCCAGGTGCCCCAGCCGGCGGCCTGACCGGCGGATGCCGGTGCGGAGACGGGCAACAGCAGCTCGGTACGGGACAGGAGGCGGAAGTAGAGCTCCTGATCGTTGGCGCGCAGCGCGTCCCGCATCGCCACCTCGGCCTCCGTGGCCGGCTCCCATTCGGTCACGGCCACCTCTCCTCCCGAGAACAGGCCACAGGTATCGCGTACAACCTACAAGGTGGCATCAAGATCACAATGGCTGGCCGGCGGCGGTCCGCCCCGGTGACGGCGAGGCGATAACATCCCGTTCCGGAGCCGACACGATACGGAGGCTGTCGATGTCCCGGTCGATTGCGCGCCCGGTCCTGGCCGGTCTGGCGGTCGCGCTGCTGACCGGCGCGACCGGTCCGGCCGTCGCCGCCCGCCCGCGCCGATCGGCTCCGGTCTGCGCGACCCCACTGACGCCCGTTCGACAGGTCGAGGCCACACCGTGGCCCCAGCAGCGGTACGACCCGGCGCGGCTCGCGCCGCTGACCACCGGCGCGGGGGTGACGGTCGCGGTGGTCGACTCCGGCGTCGACCGGGCACACCCCCAACTGGCCGGTCGGGTGCTGCCCGGCGCCGACCTGCTCGAACCGGGTGGGGACGGCGGCCAGGACTGCGCCGGGCACGGCACCGGTGTGGCGAGCATCATCGCGGGGGCGCCGCGGCCCGACGTCGCCTTCCACGGACTGGCGCCGGCCGCCCGGATCCTGCCGGTACGTGTGAGTGAGCAGCAGGTGGTGCAGGGCCGGGAATCGGGGCGCACGGTCAGCGCCGGCGAGTTCGCCCGCGCCATCCGCTGGGCCGTCGACCACGACGCCGACGTGGTGAACCTCTCCGTGGTGCTGTACGCCGACGACCCGCAGGTCCGTTCCGCCGTCCGGTACGCCGTCGAGCGGGACGTGGTGCTGGTGGCCGCCGTGGGCAACCTGCACGACAACGGTGACCCGCGCCCGTTCCCCGCCGCGTACGACGGGGTGCTCGGGGTGGGCGCGATCGGGGCGGACGGGACGCGGGCCACCTTCTCGCAGATCGGCGCGTACGTCGATCTGGTCGCCCCCGGCAGCGAGGTGCTCGTCGCCGCGCCCGCTCAGGGCCACCAGCGGGTGGAGGGCACCAGTTACGCCGCGCCGTTCGTGGCCGCCACCGCGGCCCTGCTGCGCGCGTACCGACCCGAGCTGACCGCCACCGAGGTGGTGGAGCGGATCGTCGCCACGGCCGATCCCGCGCCCGGCCCGGGACACGGCGGCGGGTACGGGGCCGGCGTGTTGAACCCCTATCGGGCGGTCACCGAGACCGGCGGCCGGCCGGGCGGACCACGATCCGCCGCCGCGCTCGCCGATGACCGGGCCGATCAGGCCGCGCTGGCCCGCCAGGCGCGTCGCGCGACCGCCCGAGACCGGGCCCTGGTGGCCGGCGCGGTGATCGGCGTGACGGCTGTCGCCGTGGTGGTGCTGGCCCTCGTGCTGCCCCGGGGCGCACGCCGACGTTGGCGACCGGCCGAGCCGGCCTGACCCGACCCGGTCGCCGCCGTGGCCCTCGCCCGAGGGTGGCCGGGACGCCGACGCGGTCATGTCAGCGCTCCCGGCCCACCGACGTCACTGGAACAGCCCGGTGTTCTTCTTCTCGGTGTCGAGGTAGTCGGCGGCGGAGTCGTCCACCGCCAACTTGATGGCGCGCAGCATCGCCTGCAGGTCCTGCGAGGCGGAGCGCCACCGCGCCTGGCGCTGCTCGTACGCCTCGCGGGCGTCACCCGACCAGGCCGACACCAGCGGCGCAGCGTCACGTTCGAGCTGGCCGAGCTGCGAGTCGAGCGTGTTCAGCGCCCGCTGAATGTCCGCGCCGGCCTGTTGCAGCGCGGCAAAGTTGACGACCAGCACACCGTTGTCCATCGGAACGCCCTCCCGGCAGGTCAGAGCGGCAGCTGGATGCCGCCGCGGTTGGTGCCGGCCACCCGGCTGGCCGCCTCGTCGTCCGAGACGTCGTACTGTCGGCCGGCGGTGCGAATGGCACCGGCGGTCTCCCGCAGCGCGCGGTGCAACGCCGCCTGATCGTCTGCCCACTGTCGCTTGACCTGCTCGAACGACCGCCCGCCGGCGCCGCGCCAGGCCTGCTGCAACACCTCCAACTCGGCCAGCAGGCCGGTCAGCATGGACTGCAACGACTGGTCCACCTGTTCGAACTTCGCGGCGGTCTGCTTCATCACCGCTGCTTCTGCCTGGGTCTGGGACACCCGGACGTCACCTCGTCTCCTCGGTCGTGCCTGGCTGTCAATGCGCCCGCGGTGGGAGCGCACCGCTCGCGTGGCCCGCTCGACGAGCACGGTCGGACACGGGTCAGCGATGAACTTCGTGGCTGACGGTAGCGGCCTGGTAGCGGTTCTGCTACCCCCGGCTCTCCCCTGTGGACAACTACGACAGCCATCGGTCGCCTACTATGTGCGGCAGCCCCGTCGCGGCGCGTGACGGGCATCCGGGGGCGGTCGGCCGCCGGGCACGTCCAGAGCGGGTCGAGGAGGCGCGGTGCCGCCGATCACCACATCGGGCGCGCAATCGGCGAGCGACGCCGGGTGGGGCCCGACCGCAACTTCCCCGACCGCCGGGTCGGACATCCCCGCCGTCCCGTCGGTCGGCACCGCACTGGACGTCGGATCGACCACGATCGGCGGCAGCGCGTCGGGCACTCTCGGCAGCGCCGCCGTACCCGCTCGACGGCCCACCGCGCGGTGGGCCGCCATCGGTCGGCTCGGTGCGGCGATGCGCGCGGGCCAACTGGTCACCGGGCAGGTCGCCGTGGCGGTCGTCCTCGCCGCCTCCGGCCAGGGCGCCCCGGTCATGATCGCCGCGCTGTTGGGGGCGACGCTTCTGGTGACGGCCGCCTGCGCCCGGTTCCGGGGCCGGTGGCTCTTCGAGTGGCTGGGCACCGCCGCCGGGCACGTGACCCGCCGTCGCGGCCTGGGCGAGCGGGCCGGTGCGGCCGAACTGCTCGACCTGGTCGCGCCCGGAGCCGTCGTCGGCTCGACCGAGTTGTCCAGCGGGCCGGCGGCGGTGCTGGAGGACACCGGCGGCATGGTGGTGATGCTGGAACTCGGAGACCCCGGCGACCTGCTCGGCGACGCGTCCCGGGCGATCCCCGCGCCGTCCACGCTGCTACCGACGCCGGGGCCGGACGTGCCACCGGTACGGATCCAACTGCTGCTCACCGGCACACCGGCGCCGGTCCCGACGGCGGGTGGCACGGTCGGGACCTCGTACCGGCAGCTCACCGACGGCCGCCTCGTCGGGCGGGAGCGGGCGGTGCTCGCGGTCCGGGTGCTGCGGGCGGACGGCTGGACGCCGGAGGCGCTGCGCCGGGCACTCGCCGGCACGACCCGCCGGATCATTTGTCGGCTCGGGCCGCTGACCGCCCGGCCGCTCGGCGTACCCGCGGCGCTGCGGGTCCTGGGCGAGCTGGCCCATCACGACGGCGAGCCGATACTTCAGGCCTGGCCGTCGCTGCGCACCGGCACTCTGGTCCAGGCGACGTTCCGGCTGGTCCGCTGGCCACAGGGCGGTGGGGCGGGGGCCCGGCGGCTGGTACCCCGGCTGCTGACGCTGCCGGCGACCGCGACGACCGTGTCGCTCTGCGTGGGGCCGGCCGCGGACGCGGTGACCGAGCTGACCGTACGCCTGGCCGCCACGTCGACGGCCGAACTGACCGTGGCCGTCGCCGCGTTGGGCCGCCTCGTCGACGGCGCGGGCGGGGAACTGCGGCGGCTCGACGGCGCGCACCTGGACGGCCTGGCCGGCACGCTACCGCTGGCGCTCCCCTCGGCCGGGCGGCCCGAGGCAGCGCCGGACGACTGGGAGTTGACCCTGGGCGAGGCGGGGATGTTGGTCGGCACCAACCGGCACGGTGGCGCGGTCACCGTGCGGCTGTTCCGGCCGGAGGGCACGCGGGTGCTGTTGCTGGGCGGGGTGCGTACCGCTCAGCTCGTCGCGTTGCGTGCGATGGCGCTGGGGGCGCTGGTGGTGGTGCAGACGGCGCGACCCCGCGCGTGGGAGCCGTTCGTACGGGGGGTGGGCGCGCCGGGCGGAACGATTCCGCTCATCCCGCCGGGCCGGCCGGTCGCCGAATCGGCCGGCGCCGCACTGCGGCCGTTGCTGCTGGTCGTCGACACCGGAGCGGTGCCGGCCGAGACCGAACCTGGTCCGGCGTGGCGGGCCACCCTCGTGGTGCGCGACGAGCTGACACCGGCCGACGTGGACACGTTGACCCGCGCCGACCTGGCGGTGCTCCAGCGGCTGCACCCGGCGGAGGCGACGCTGGCCGGCGCGGCGCTGGGCCTGGGCGCTTCGGCCGACTGGCTGACCCGCATCCGCGACGACATGGTGGCGGTGGTGAACCGTCGCGCGTTGCGGTGGGCACTGCTCTCCCCGACTCCGATCGAGTCCCAGCTGATCGGCCGGCCGGCACGGGCCTGAGCGCGCCCGCGCTCAGGGGTCTGCGCGCGCCCGCGCTCAGGGGTCTGCGCGCTCGCGCGAGGCGGGCCGGTCGTCCTCGATGGTCAACTGCCGGGTTACGCCCGTGGATGGTCCGTGGCACGATCCCCGCCATGGGTTTTCTGAAAGGGTTGCTGATTCGGCTGGCCACCACGGCACTGGCCTTCTGGCTGGCCACGCTGCTCATTCCGGGCATCGACCTGGAATCGACCTCCGCCGTCCAGACGGTCACCACGCTGATCCTGGTGGCGGCGATCTTCGGCATCGTCAACGCGGTGCTCCAGCCGGTCATCAAGACCGTCGGCTGCGGCTTCTACCTGCTCACGCTCGGCCTCATCGCGCTGGTGGTGAACGGGCTGCTGTTCCTGCTCACCAGTTGGATCGCCGATCAGGCCGGGCTGCCGTTCTCGGTGGACGGGTTCTGGCCGGCCGCCGTTCTCGGCGCCCTGTTCGTGAGCATCGTGACGTGGATCCTCGGGGCCGTCCTCGACCGCGACTGACCGACCACCACCGTCCCGGACCGCCCGGCCCCGACGGGCGGGGCGGTCCGGTGACCAGAGTTCGGGAATTGGCCGGCTGGCGGCCCCCTCGGGTCGGTTAGCGTCGCCGACGTGTTCACCCTGACCCGGCCCGACGGCCACCTGCTGAGCACCGATCCCGCCCGACTCGACCTGGACCGGGTACACCACTGGCTGTCCACCGACGCGTACTGGGCACTGGGACGCGACCGGGACAGCGTCGTGCGGGCGTTCGCGGGGTCGCTGCCGTTCGGCATTTACCGGACCGACGACGACAGCCAGGTCGCGGTGGCCCGCGTGGTCACCGACCGCGCCACCTTCGCCTGGCTCTGCGACGTGTACGTCGACCGGGCCGCGCGAGGGCTCGGCCTGGGCACCTGGCTGGTGGGCGCGGTCCGAGACCACCTGGACGAGCTGGGCGTACGGCGGATCCTGCTGATCACCAACGACGCGCACGAGGTGTACGCGCGGGCGGGCTTCACCCCGTTGGACGTTCCCGAGCGGTGGATGAACCTCGATCGGCGACCGCCGGTGACCCCCATCACCGGAAAGGAACCAGACGGAGGTTCACCCCTTACGGTGGAGGCGTGACGCCACTCCGCCTGGGATACCTCTACGGCATCGGCGCGTACCTGCTCTGGGGTTTCTTCCCGCTCTACTTCAAGGTGCTGCGGCCCACCGGCCCGTTGGAGATCCTGGCCCACCGGATAGTGTGGTCAGTGCTCTTCGTGGCCCTGCTGCTCGGCGCGCTGCGCAACGTCGGCTTCCTGCGGGCCCTGCTGCGCCGGCGCGCGGCGCTCGCCGGAATCGTCGCCGCGGCGGCGCTCATCGCCGTCAACTGGGGCACCTACATCTACGGCGTTAGCTCCGACCGGGTGGTGGAGACCGCGCTCGGCTACTTCATCAACCCCCTGGTGGTGGTGCTGCTCGGGGTGACGGTGCTGCGGGAGCGGCTGCGGGCCGCGCAGTGGGTGGCCCTGGGCATCGGCGGGTCGGCCGTCGCGGTGCTCGCCGTCGACTACGGCCGGCTGCCCTGGCTGGCGCTGACCCTGGCGTTCAGCTTCGCCGGCTACGGCCTGATCAAGAAGCGGCTCGGGCTGCCCGCCGCCGAGGGGCTCTTCGTCGAGTCGGCGGTACTGGCGCTGCCCGCGCTGGGTTACCTGGCCTGGTTGTCCCGGCACGACGGACTGACCTTCGGGCACGTCTCGGCCGGGCACACCGCGCTGCTGGTGCTGGCCGGCGCGGCCACCGCGATCCCGCTGCTGCTCTTTGCCGGGGCCGCCAACCGGCTGCCGCTGACCGGCCTCGGCATGATCCAGTACCTGGCGCCGATCCTCCAGCTCGGCTGCGGTGTGCTGATCTTCCACGAGCCGATGCCGCCGGCCCGCCTCGCCGGCTTCGCGCTGGTCTGGCTCGCCCTGCTGGTCTTCACCGCCGACGCCATCCGCGCCGCCCGCCAGTCCCGCCGGTCCCGCCCCGTCGTGGTCGATCATGGAGTTGTGGTGCCCGCCGAACACTAGTTCGGGCGCTTTGTCACCCACCACAACTCCATGATCGACGGGGTGGGGGCGGGGGTGGGGGGCGGGGTGGGGGCGGGGGT
>NZ_JBEZEC010000021.1:0-29914 GCF_040648595.1 Micromonospora sp. NPDC049107 | reverse complement strand
CCCACCAAAAGCAGGCTGCCAGTCCGGGGTATAAATCATAATTGGCACTGGCTTTACAAGCACCCTGTTGAGTTCTCAAAGAACAACCACACACCAACTCGAAGCCCCATTGCTGGGGCCCCAACCTGGGGCTTTTCGTTCCGCGTCCCCGGCGCTTTCAGCGCCAGGCACTTTTACTACGTTACCCGCTGGTTTCTGCCGTGTCAAACCGGTGTTTCCCGGTTCGTCGTGCTTTCTGCCGTGTTGCGGGCACCATGGTTCGACCGGCTCGCGCCGCTCTCGTCATGGGTTGGCAGGCCGGCCGCAGCGGTTGCCCGCTTGCTCGCCCGTTTCCCTGCCGACTGACTACCTTACCCGGTCGGTTCCGCCGCACCAAATCCGCCTCGCGGCGTTTCCGTGAGCACCACCCGGTCGGCGATCTGACGGCAAAACCGTCCGACCCCGAGGCCGTCACCACGCTCCGGCCGCTTCAGGCTTTCGCCTGTTTCGTCCGTTCCGCGCTGGCAGAGAGAAAGTTACGCGTCCGGCCCGATGATCGTCAAATCCGCCGGACGCGTCCCCCGTCACATCGTCGACGATCGACTATTCCCCCAGCTCAACGCCCGCGAACGACCGCTTTCCCCGGCGCAGCACCAGGTATCGGCCGTGCAGGAGGTCGCCGGTCGACACCGTGGCGTCCACCTCGGTCACCCTCGTGTTGTTCACGTAGGCGCCGCCCTCGGCGATGACCCGACGGGCCTCCTTGAGGCCGCTCACGAGCCCGGAGTCCCGCAGCAGACCCGCCACGTCCGGCAGTTCGCCGGTGAGCCGCACGAGCCCGGCCTCGGTGAGCGCCGCGCGCAGCGTCTCCGCTGCCAGGTCGTCGAGCGAGCCCCGCCCGAACAGCGCCTGGCTGGCGGCGACCGCCTGCCGGGTCTCCTCGGGGCCGTGCACCAGCGTGGTCAGCTCCTCGGCCAACGCCCGCTGGGCGAGCCGGGCCGCCGGCCGTTCGGCCGTCGCCTTCGCCAGCTCCTCCAGCTCGTCGCGCGTACGGAAGCTGAAGTACCGCAGGTAGCGGTCGACCTCGCGGTCGTCGACGTTGAGCCAGAACTGGTAGAACGCGTACGGACTCGTCAGCGTGGGGTCGAGCCAGACCGCCCCGCCCTCGGTCTTGCCGAACTTCGTACCGTCGGCCTTGGTGACCAACGGCGTGGTGAAGGCCTGCACCGGCCCCGCGCCGCGCCTCCGCACGTAGTCGACGCCCGCCGTGATGTTGCCCCACTGGTCGGAGCCGCCGAACTGGAGCTGGCAACCGTGCCGGCGGTGCAGTTCGAAGAAGTCGTTCGCCTGCAGCAGCTGGTAGCTGAACTCGGTGAAGCTGATGCCGGTTTCCAGCCGCGCCCGCACCACCTCCCGCGCCAGCATCTTGTTCACGGGGAAGTGCTTGCCGACGTCCCGCAGGAAGTCGACCACCGACATCTCACCGGTCCAGTCCAGGTTGTTGACCAGCTGCGCCGCGTTGTCCCCGGTGTACGACACAAAGGGCGCGAGCTGCTCGCGGATCCGCTCGACCCAGCCGGCGATCACCTCGGGCGGGTTGAGCGTCCGCTCGGCGCTCTCCTTCGGGTCACCGATCTGCCCGGTCGCCCCGCCCACCAGCAGCAGGGGGCGGTGACCCGCGAGTTGCAGCCGCCGGGCCGTGGTGACCTGCATGAGCGAGCCGACGTGCAGGCTCTGCGCGGTGGGGTCGAAGCCCACGTAATAGGTGGTGGCCGTCGCGCCGTCGAGCAGCTCACGCAGCTCGTCGAGGCCGGTCGAGTCCTGGATGAGGCCACGCCAGAGCAGGTCGTCGGTCAGGGAGTCCCGCCCGGACGGCGGGAGGTTGCTGTCGGTCACGGTCACCGATTCTCCCCCATCGGCGGCATCGACCCGTACCGGGTTTGGAGCGACGCGCCCGGTTACGCTTGCGCCCCGCTCTTGGAGGAGGGTTCTGCCGTGGAGATGCCGGATCTGACGGGTGGTTTCGTCAACCTGCTCGGCCTGAATTTTGAGGAGGCGACCGGCGACCGCGTCGTCATCAGCTGGCAGGTCCGTCCGGAGCTGCACCAGCCGTTCGGCATCCAGCACGGCGGGGTGTACTGCTCGGTCGTGGAGACGGCGGGCAGCGTCGGCGGTTCGCTCTGGCTGGGCGACCGGGGCACGGTGGTCGGGGTGTCGAACCAGACCGACTTCCTGCGGGCCGTGCCCGATGGCGAGCTGCGGGCGGTCGGCACCCCCGTGCACCGGGGGCGCAGCCAGCAGCTCTGGCAGGTGGAGATCAGCGACGCCAAGGAACGCCTGGTCGCCCGCGGTCAGGTCCGGTTGCAGAACCTCTCGCGCGACTGACCGGCGGGCCCGGTCAGCTCCGGGCCTCGTCCAGCACCGGCTCGACGGCCTCGTCAGCGTCGTCCCCGTCGGCGTCGTCGGCGGCGGGGACCTGCCGCAGGCGTACCTCGGTGATGGCCCGGTGGTCGATGTCGGCCACCGTCAGCACCCAGCCGTCCAGGGTGACGTCCTCCCCCGCGACGGTCGGGATGTGCCCGAGTCGGGCCAGCACCAGCCCGGCGACGGTGGTGTAGTCGCCGGCCGGGCGCGAGGGCAGCTCGACGCCGATGTCCGGCAGGTCGTGCACCGGGAAGGTGCCGGGCAGCACCATCGCGCCGTCCGGTTCGCGGCGCACCGAGTAGCCGTCCCGGTCGGTCTCGTCGTAGATCTCCCCGACGATCTCCTCCAGGATGTCCTCCAGGGTCACAATGCCGTCGACGGCGCCACGCTCGTCCACGACGAGCGCGATGTGCTGGCGCTCGGCCTTGAACTGACGCAGCGCGTCCACCACCGGCAGCGAGTCGGGCAGCAGCATCGGCGGGCGGGCGATCTCGTCGATCGGCCGGTCGTCGGGCACGCCGACCAGGTCGCGCAGATGGATCACGCCGGCCGTGTCGTCCAGGCCGCCGTGGCGCACCACCGGCGCGCGGGAGTGCCCGGTGGCGGCCAGCACGAGCCGCGCGGCCTCCGCCGTGGTCCCGCTGTCGAGCGTGAAGACCTGCAACCGGGGTACGAGCACAGCCCGCAACCGCCGGTCGGCGATCTCCACCGCGCCGGCGATGATGGTGCGCTGTTCCTTGGTGAAGCCGTGGTTGCCGGCGACGATGTCGCGTAGCTCGTCCGGGCCGATCTCCTCGGGCTCGTGCTTCGGGTTGAGCCCGAACAGGCGGACGACCAGGTCGCTGGTCGCGCCGAGGGCCCAGACGGCCGGGCGGGTGAGGCTGGCGAGCACGTCGAGCGGGCGGGCCACCAGCAGGGCCCACCGCTCGGCGGACTGCATGGCGATCCGCTTGGGCGCCAGCTCGCCGAAGACGAGGGTGACGAAGGTCAGCGCGAGGGTGACCACCACGATCGCCACCGTCTCGGCGGCGTTGCCGAACACCCCGAGCAGCGGCACGAGGGGCTTGGCGAGGGAGACCGCCGCCGCGGCGGAGGCCAGGAAGCCGGCCAGGGTGATGCCGATCTGGATGGTGGCGAGGAAGCGGTTCGGGTCCTTGGCGAGCCGCGCGAGCACCCCTCCGGCCCGGCTGGTGCGTTCGAGGCGCTGGATCTGGCTGTCCCGCAGTGACACCAACGCCATCTCGCTGCCGGCGAAGAGCGCGTTGATCACGATCAGGATCCCGACCAGGGCCAGTTGGCTCCCGTAGCTCTGCACGCCCGGTTCGCTCCCTCTGCGATGGTGACGCCGGCCGTACGCACGGCGCCCGCCGGTCGACGAGGCCGCCCGGCGTACGCGCTTCTGTGCCCCGTGCGGGGTCGGCCGAACCCTGCCGGGGTGACGCTACGCCGATTCGGCTGCGGGTGACGCGGGCAGGTCGAGGACGTACGAGTCGCCCTCGGGCCGGAAACCGAGCCGGTGGTAGTAGGGGGCGACCATGCCGGGCGGGCTGACGACCCGGTGGAAGCCGCGTTCGGTGAAGAGGCGGCTGCGCCGGTAGACGAACTCGCCGGGCGTGAAGTCCCGGAACTTCGGGGTCACGTAGTCCAGGTCGATCTGGGCGACCCCGCGTGCCTCGGCGTGCGACAGCACCACCCCCACCACCTCGTCGGCGGTGACCACGAGGAAGGCCGAGCGGTCGGCGGCGGCCGGATCCCAGTGGAAGTCGGGGTTGAAGCGGGCGATGTCCGACCCGTGCACCCGCAGCGTGTGGGCGAGGAACTGGTCGTCGACCCCGACCTGGACCACCTGGTAGGTCTGCTCGTCGTGGCGGGTGGCGAGCATTCCCCGCAGGTACCAGATGTTGATCACCGCGAGGACGATGTTGAGCCCGACCATGGGCCACACCTCGATGGCGGCGTTGTAGCCGATCAGCACGGCGCAACCGACGAGGTTCAAGGCGCGCAGGCGCAGGATGCGCGACTGCAGCAGCGACCAGACCAGCACCGCGGAGCCGGCCCAGCCGACCAGATCCAACCAGTTCACCCCGCGAGACTAGTGCTAGCCCAGGTCAGGGGCGTCGGCGGGCAGCTCCAGCAGCCACTCCTCGACCTCAGTGCCGCGCCCGTTGGCGTACCCCGAGTCGGCACCGACCACGACGAACCCGCACTTGCGCAGCACCGCGAGAGAGGCGGCGTTGTCCTTGGCGGCCCGAGCGTGCACCGGCCGGGGCAGCTCGCGCAGCAGCGCGGCCAGGGCCGCGGTGGCGTAGCCCCGACCCCAGCGGGTCGGGTCGATCCAGTAGCTGACCTCGGTCTGGTCGTCGACCGGGAAGGCGCTCACGTAGCCGACCACCTCGCCGTCGGCCTCGACGGTGCGGACCCGGTTCGCCGGGTTGGTGAGCACACGCGCCCAGTGGCGGGCGAACTCGCGGTGGTCGGACGGGTCGACGGGACCGAACGCGGCCATCCGATTCGCTTCGGGATCCTGCTGGTGCAGGAAGAACTCCACGAGATCGTCCTCGCGCACCGGCCGCAGCAGCACCTCAAAAGTCACCCGGCGAGAGTAAGCCCCACCCCCGACACCCCCGCTTTCGCCGATCTTGCACTTCCTGTCGCGACACAAGCTCACCAAGACGACATTCCGCCAACAGAATCTGCAAGATCGGCGTCGGAGTGGGGGCGGCGCGGCGCGGGGGCAGTTCGAAGGGCTGCTGCTCGGCTCGGTCAATCAGGCCGCCGTCCACCACGCGCACTGCCCGGTGCTGGTGGCCCACCCGGTCAGCTGACCGGGGCGTCGCCACCTCGGCCGAGCATCTGCAGGAAGTCGGTGGTGAGGGCGAACGGGTCCGCCGGGCCGCTGGTGGGCGGCCGGCGTTCGACCTGGTCGGCCAGCTCCCCGGCGGCGCGCCGGATCCGGCCCCGCAACGCGCCGTCGGCGGTCCCGTCGGACCAGTCCTCCGGTGCGGCGAAGACCGCCGTGGGGACCACCACCGCCCGCAGGTAGCTGAACATCGGACGGACCGCGTGCTCCAGCGCGAGGGAGTGCCGGGCGGTGCCACCGGTGGCGGCGATGAGCACCGGCCGGTCGACCAGCGAGCCCGCGTCGAGGACGTCGAAGAACGACTTGAACAGCCCGTTGTACGAGGCGCTGAAGATCGGGGTGACGGCGATGATGCCGTCCGCCCCGGTCACCGTGTCGATGGCCTCGCGCAGCGCGGCCGGCGGGAACCCGGTGAGCATGTTGTTGACGACGTCGTGGGCGTACTCGCGCAGGTCGATCGCGCGCAGCTCGGCGTCGTGGCCCCGCCGGACCAGCTCGTCGCGGGTCGCCCCGGCGAGCTGGTCGGCGAGCAGCCGGGTGGACGAGGGCTGGCTCAGCCCCGCCGACACCACGGCCAGCGTGCGGCGGGTCATCGGGTCGCCCCCTCCGGCGCCTTGCCCGTCACGTCGTCGACGGCGTGCACGGTGCTGTCCTTCGCGCCGCCGGCCGCGGCGACGAGCGAGGCGTGCGTGGGCGCGTCCGGCACGTGCGCCGGGCGCAGGGCGGCGAACTCCTTGCGCAGCACCGGCACGACCTCCTCGCCGAGCAGGTCGAGCTGCTCCAGCACCGTCTTGAGCGGCAGGCCCGCGTGGTCCATCAGGAACAGCTGCCGCTGGTAGTCGCCGACGTACTCGCGGAAGCCGAGCGTCCGGTCGATGACCTGCTGCGGGCTGCCCACGGTCAGCGGGGTCTCCCGGGTGAACTCCTCCAGCGACGGCCCGTGCCCGTAGACCGGGGCGTTGTCGAAGTACGGCCGGAACTCCCGGACGGCGTCCTGCGAGTTGCGGCGCATGAACACCTGGCCGCCGAGGCCGACGATGGCCTGGTCGGCGGAGCCGTGGCCGTAGTGGGCGTACCGCTGGCGGTAGAGGCCGACCATCCGCTGGGTGTGCTCCTTGGGCCAGAAGATGTGGTTGGCGAAGAAACCGTCGCCGTAGTACGCGGCCTGCTCGGCGATCTCGGGGCTGCGGATCGAGCCGTGCCAGACGAACGGCGGCACCCCGTCGAGCGGGCGCGGCGTCGAGGTGAAGGACTGCAACGGCGTGCGGTACTTGCCCTTCCAGTCGACCACGTCCTCGCGCCACAGTCGGTGCAGCAGGTCGTAGTTTTCGATGGCCAGGGGGATGCCGGCGCGGATGTCCTTGCCGAACCACGGGTACACCGGGCCGGTGTTGCCACGGCCCATCATCAGGTCCACCCGGCCGTCGCTCAGGTGCTGGAGCATCGCGTAGTCCTCGGCGATCTTCACCGGGTCGTTGGTGGTGATCAGCGTGGTCGCGGTGGACAGCAACAGCCGCTCGGTGCGGGCCGCGATGTGACCGAGCATGGTGGTCGGGGACGACGGGACGAACGGCGGGTTGTGGTGCTCCCCGGCGGCGAAGACGTCGAGCCCGACCTCTTCGGCCTTGAGTGCGATGGCGACCATCGCCTTGATCCGCTCATGCTCGGTCGGCTCCCGACCGGTGGTCGGATCGACCGTGACGTCACCGACGGTGAAGACTCCGAACTGCATGACCAGCTCCTCGCGTGTCAACCGGATGCCGTCGTGGTACCCGGACGCAGCTCACAACTTATTTGACGAGTCAACTATTCCGTCGGCGGGACGTCGCGCAGTGGCGCCGGTCACCACCGCAACCGGACATCACGTCGCAGAACCGGCTCGCTCAGCCGCCCGCCACGGAGGGCAACACCTGCACCTCCGCGCCGTCCACGACCGTCGTGGCCAGACCTCCGGAATGCCGGCAGTCCTCCCCGTCGACGAAGACGTTCACATAGCGGCGCAGCTCACCGCGCTCGTCACGGATGCGCCGGGCCAGCCGGGGATGCGCGACGGCAACCTCATCGAGGACCGCCCGCAGCGTCCCGGCGGCGGTGACGGTCAGCCGACTCGCGCCCCCGGCCTCGCCGCGCAACGGGCCGGGCAGCAGCACGGTGACCACGCTCAGACCTGCGCGGCGCGGACGCAGAGCACGTCGGGCAGGTGGGTGGCGACCGACGACCAGGAGTCGCCCTCGTCGCGGCTGGCGAAGACCGACCCGGAGCGGGTGCCGAAGTAGACCCCACCCGGCGTCGCGTCATCGGCGCACATGGCGTCGCGCAGCACCGCCGGATAGAACGGCCCCTCGGGCAGCCCGACCGACTGCGCCTCCCACTTGCCGCCGGCGTCGACGGAACGGAACACCCGGCAGCGGTGATCGGCCGGAAACCGCTCACTGTCGGCCACCAGCGGGAAGGTCCACACCGTGCCGCCGCGCCCGGGGTGAGCCACCATCGGGAAGCCGAAGTCGCTGGGCAGCCCGTCGGCGATCGAGGACCAGGTACGGCCGTCGTCGTCGGAACGGTAGACGCCGTGGTGGTTCTGCGCGTACAGCCGCTCGGGATTGTCGGCGTCCCGGGCGACCTTGTGCACGCACTGGCCGAACTCCGGCCACTCGTCGGGCATGAAGTAGGCGCGGATGCCGGTGTTGCCCGGCGCCCAGGTCGCCCCGGCGTCCTCCGAGCGGTAGACCCCGCCGGTGGACATGGCGACCAGCAGTCGAGCCGGGTCACGCGGGTGGGGCAGCACGGTGTGCACGGCCTGACCGCCGAACCCGGCCTCCCACTGCGGGCGGTGCGGGTGATCCCAGAGGGAACGGACCAGCTCGAAACTGCGGCCGCCGTCGGTGGACCGGAACAACGCCGAGGGTTCGGTGCCGGCCCAGATGACGTCCGGCTCGTCGGGGCCGGCCGGCATCAGCTGCCAGACCCGCCCGAGGGAGACGCCGGTGTCGGCCGGGAACGCGACCGGCGCCTGGTCGGGCTCGTCCCAGGTGGCGCCGAGGTCGTCGCTGGTGGCGACACTTGGGCCGAAGTGCGAGCTGGTCATGCCGGCGAGCAGCCGCGGGGTCGAACGGCGGGCGTCCACCGCCACCGAATAGACACCGGTCATCGGAAAGTGCGGACCGGTGATCTCCCAACTGCGCCGATCGTCGGCGCTGGTGGCGAGAAACAATCCCTTCGCGGTGCCGATCGCGAGCAGAGTTGCCATGACGTCCTCCGAAACCGTCGGTGAGCAGGTTCGGTGATTATGGCCACACCCTCCGACAACCTCCGTCGCGGCGCGCTCAGCGGCGGACGCGGGGCACGTGCCGCCGGTACGCGCTGACCGTCGGATCGCCGTCGAGCCAGAACCGCCAGGGCAGGTCGTGCGCGCCCGTCACGCCGACCCGGGGCCCCGCCGTCACCGCCTCCTCCGGTACCGGCTCGGCGGGCGGTCGCAACCGGACCGGGCCGTCGCCGAGCAGGTACGCGCCGTACGCCGCGCGGTCGATGCCGAGCGTGGCGCAGAGCCGGGCCGGCCCACGGGCGAGGTCCACGTCGCGCCGCACGGCCGGCCGGCGCTCGCGTGCCGTGGTCACGCCGTCGATGACCGCGCCGGCGCGCAGCAGCACGGCGGCGGCCTCCCCCTCGTCACCGGTGACCACGTTCACGCACCAGTGCATCCCGTAGGTGAAGTAGACGTAGGCGTGCCCGGCGGGACCGAACATCACCGCGTTGCGGGGCGTCCGGCCCCGGTGGGCGTGCGAGGCGGGGTCACCGGCCGTGCCCGCGTACGCCTCGACCTCGGTGATCCGGACGGTGACGCCCCCGGCGGTGAGGCGGCAGCCCAGCAGGCCACGCGCCGCCGGCAGCAGCGGGCCGGCGAGCAGGTCCGCCAACTCGGCCAGGCCGGCGTCGGCCGTGCGGTCGTCCGGCAGGAGTTCCATGGACCGAACGGTACCCAGGCCACGCGCGGGTCACGCCGTTCGACGATCCCGGGGCCACCGGGAGGCTCACCAAGGTTCACCTTCTCGCCATCCGAGCCGCCGAAACCCGCGCCGCCCCCGGGGGGTGTTTCCGGTGTCGTCGCAGGGTGCGGCGACACATTGGGAGAGGAACCATCATGACCGTACGCACGATCCGTCGCCCCCTGCTCGCGATCGGCCTGGCCGCGGCCGGGGCGGTGCTGGCTCTCGCTCCGTCGGCCAGCGCCAGCGCCCCGCAGAGCGCGGCGATCGACGGCGCCCCGCTGAGCGCCGTCGCACTGGGCGGCAGCGGCAAGATCGACGCCAGTGGGGCGGCGGTCTTCGTCCCGGTCACCCTGACCTGCTCGCAGCCGACGCAGGTCGACCTGACCGTCAAGGTCGCCCAGGCGATCGGAGACTCGATGCGCACCGGCACGACCAACCGCAAGGTGTTCTGCGACGCCACCACCCAGAAGGTGCGGATCGCGGTGACCGCCACCGAGCGCCCCTTCGCGCCGGGCGTCGCGTTCGGTGTGGTGACCGGAAACTCCTGCGACGCACTGTGCAACTCCATCACTGACGAGCACCGGTTCGACCTGGCGCTCTGAGTCGTGGCGTGGCGGCACGGATTCTCGTGCCGCCACGCTTCAACAGACCGTTGACAACAGCTCGTTGATGGGGTGTGCTCGGTACATGACCACCTCGGACCTCTTCACGGCGCCCGACCCGGGTCGGGCGCGCGCCCACCGCACCTACGAGGCGCTGCAACGGATCAGCGAGCGGCACGCCGGCTCCGACGCGCGGCGGGGGCGCTGGGCCCACCCGCACGTGCTGGACCCGTGGGAGGCGGTCGCCCTGGTCACCGCGCTCGCCGCCGGCGGCGCCGAGCGGGAGCCCGCCGAGGAGCCGGTCGACGCCGCCGACCTGACGGCCGCCCTGACCCTGCTGCCACACGTACGCGCCGAGCTGGACGCCCTGGAGGCGGGACTGCTCACCCTCGCCCGCGACCGGGGCCTGACCTGGCAGTCCATCGCGTACGGGCTGGGGCTGGGCAGCGCGCAGGCCGCCCGCCAACGCTACGAACGGGTAGCGGCCCGCTCCACGGACCAAACCCCCTGATCCCCGCGCCGATCTTGCACTTTCTGTCCCGACAGAACGGGAGATCGGTCGCGTATCGACAGCACAAACTGCAAGATCGGCGCGATGTGCGAGCGCGGGGCGCGGGGCGGGGGGCGGGGTTATGACTAGGAGGGGTTTGTGGAACGTGCGGAGATGTTGTCGTACTGCCTGGCCAAGCCGGGAGCGTGGCTGGACCGGCCGTGGGAGGACGACGAGGTGGTGAAGGTGGGCAGCCGGATCTTCGCGTTCCTCGGCAACGGCGTCGCGGCGCCCACCGTCGGCGTGAAGTGCGGCGCGACCCGCGAGATCGCCGACGAGTGGCTGCACCGCCACCCCGCCGACGCGCGCCCGATGCCGTACATCGGCCGGTCCGGCTGGAACACGCTGCGCCTCGACGGCGGGATCGACACCGACGAGCTGACCGAGGCGGTCGACTCGTCGTACGACATGGTGGTGGCCAAGCTCCCGAAGCGGGAGCGCCCGACGGCCTGAACCACCGTGGCGCCGGCGGCCCGCGCCGACGCCACGCCTGGCGTCAGCGGGGTACGACCCGCTCGGTGGCCCACTCCCGCCAGCCGGCCAGCCGGTCCGCCGCGGCGGCGAGCTGGTCGGCGACCGGACCGGGGCCGGTCGAGCCGGGGGTGGTGCGGGCCGCGAGGGCCGAGCGCACCGAGAGCACGTCACGCACGGACGGGTCGAGGTGCTCGCTGACGGCGGCCAGGTCGGCGTCGGAGACGTCCTCCAGCTCGCACTCGCGGGCCGCGCAGAGCGCCACCAACCGACCGGTGATCTCGTGCGCGTCACGGAACGGCACGTTGCGCCGGACCAGCCAGTCGGCGACCTCGGTGGCGAGGGAGAAGCCCACCGGCGCGGCCGCGACGAGCCGGTCCACCCGGACGGTCATCGTCGAGATCATCCCGGCCAGGGCCGGGAGCAGCAGCTCCAGGGTGTCGACGGCGTCGAACGCGGGCTCCTTGTCCTCCTGCATGTCCCGGTCGTACGTCATGGGCAGGCCCTTGAGCATGGTCAGCACCGTCATCAGGCCGCCGACCAACCGGCCGGACTTGCCCCGGGCCAGCTCGGCGATGTCCGCGTTCTTCTTCTGCGGCATGATCGACGAACCGGTCGCGAACGCGTCGTCCAGCTCTACCCAGCCGAACTCGTGCGACGTCCACAGCACCACCTCCTCGCCCAGGCGGGACAGGTGCACCCCGATCAGCGCGGTGGTGAAGAGGAACTCGGCCACGAAGTCCCGGTCGGCGACCGCGTCCATCGAGTTGGCGAACGACGTGCGGAAACCCAGCTCCTTGGCGACCGCCACCGGGTCCAGCGGAAGCCCCGACCCGGCGAGCGCGCCCGCGCCGAGCGGGCTGATCGCCGCCCGGTGGTCCCAGTCGCGCAGCCGCTCCAGGTCGCGCAGCAGCGGCTGCACGTGGGCCAGCAACCAGTGCCCGAAGGTGACCGGCTGGGCGTGCTGGAGGTGGGTCATACCGGGCGCGGCCGTGTCGACGTGCCGCTCGGCCTGCTCGACGAGCGCCTCGGCCAGCTCGACGACGCGGCTGGCCACACCCCGCGCGTGGTCCCGCAGGTAGAGCCGCAGGTCGGTGGCGACCTGGTCGTTGCGGGACCGACCGGCACGCAGCTTGCCGCCGAGGCTCCCCAGACGCTCCAGCAGCCCCCGTTCCAGCGCGGTGTGCACGTCCTCGTCGTCGACGGTGGGCCGGAACGCCCCCGACGCGCAGGCCGCCTCCAGGTCGTCCAGGGCCGCCAGGATGCGGCCCAGCTCCTCCGGGTCGAGCAGGCCGGCGCCGGCCAGGACCCGGGCGTGCGCCCGGGAACCCGCGATGTCGTACGGGGCCAGCCGCCAGTCGAACTGCACGCTCACCGACAGCCGGGCGAGCGCCTCGGCGGGGCCACCGGCGAACCGGCCACCCCACAGGCTCGTCCGGTTGGTGCCGGCGCTGTTCTCGGTGAGGGTCTTGTCGTCCACGCCGCCCATTGTGGTCCCCATGTTCGTCAGCCACCCATCCGGGCGGCACGGGCCGCAGCCATCCGGCTCGGCGTGCTCCACCTGTGCGCGGTCACGGTGCGCTGTCCCCTTCGACGCTGTCTTCCCGGCGGGACCAACCGGCGAGCTTGTCGCCGAGCGCGGCCCCACCGACGGTCTCACGGGCCACGACGAGAATGGTGTCGTCGCCGGCGATGGTGCCGACGACCTCGGGCAGGCCCGCCCGGTCCAACGCGCTGGCCAGGTACTGGGCCGCACCCGGCGGGGTACGCAGCACCGCGATGTTGCCGCTGGCGTCCACCCCGTTGAGCAGCTCGCGCAGCAGGCGCACCAGCCGGGCCGGGGCGGCCTCGGCGTCGCGCAGCGGCCGTTTCCCGTCCTCGGGGATCAGGTAGACGGCCGGGCCGTCGCCGCCGCGCACCTTGACCGCGCCCAACTCCTCCAGGTCGCGCGAGAGGGTCGCCTGGGTGACCCCGACGCCGTCGGCGGCGAGCAGGTCGGCCAGTTCGGTCTGCGAGCGTACGGGCCGGTCCCGGATCAGCTCGACGATCCGGGCGTGCCGGGCGGCGCGGGTCAAGGGGGCGGTCATCGTCGCTCCCCGGAGGCCGCGAGCAGGAACGCCAGCAGCGCCTTCTGGGCGTGCAGCCGGTTCTCCGCCTGGTCGAACACCGCGCTCTGCGGACCGTCGAGCACCTCGTCGGTGATCTCCTCGCCCCGGTGCGCCGGCAGGCAGTGCAGCACGATCGCGTCCGGCGCGGCGTGGTCGAGCAGCTCCTTGTTGACCTGGTACGGCAGGAACGGGGTGATGCGGTCCAAACCGTCGGCCTCCTGACCCATCGAGGTCCAGGTGTCGGTGGCCAGCACGTCGGCGTCGCGGGCCGCCTGCGCCGGGTCGGTCAGCACCCGTACCGACCCGCCGGTCCCGGCCGCGATCTCGGCGGCCCGCCGCACCACGTCCTCGTCCGGCGCGAACCCCGCCGGGCCGGCGATCCGCACGTGCATCCCGGCCATGGCCCCGGCCAGCAGGTACGACTGCGCCATGTTGTTCGCGCCGTCGCCCACATAGGCCAGGGTCCGGCCGGACGTGCCGCCGCACCGCTCCCGGATGGTCAGCAGGTCGGCCAGCAGCTGGCAGGGGTGGAACCCGTCGGTGAGCGCGTTGACCACCGGGACGGTAGCGCCGCCGGCGACCTCGGCGATCCGGTCGTCGCCGTGGGTACGCAGCACGATCGCCGCGACGTAGCGGGACAGCACCCGGCCCGCGTCGGCGAGCGTCTCGCCCCGGCCGAAGTGAGTGACCTGGGTGTCCACGACCAGCGGATGGCCGCCCAGCTCGGCGATGCCGACGTCGAACGAGATCCGCGTCCGCAGACTCTGCTTGTCGAAGAGCACCGCCACCGAGCGGGGGCCGGCCAGCGGTTGGTGGCCGAACCGATCGGCCTTCATCCGGGCCGCCAGGTCGAGCACGCTCGACTGTTCGGCGGGCGAGAGGTCGTCGTCGCGCAGGAAGTGCCGGATCATGCGGTCGTCCCCGTCGTGGTGGGCTGGGTGGAGGATTCGGTGGTCGCGGGAGCGCTCGTGCCGGCCGCCGCCGGGGCCGTCGCGTCCAGGGCCGCCGGGAGCGCGGCGAGGAACGCGTCGACCTGCTCGGTGGTGAGGATCAACGGCGGGGCGAGGCGGAGTACGCCCGGCTGCACCGGGTTGGTCAGGAAGCCGGCCTCCCGCAGCGCCTCGGCCAGGACCGTCGACACCGGCGCGGTGAGCACCACGCCGAGCAGCAACCCGGCCCCGCGTACGCCCGCGACGAGCGGGTGGTCCAGCGCCTCGATGCCCCGACGCAGCCGTTCGCCGACGCGCTTGACGTGGTCGAGCAGCCCTTCGTTGGCGATGGTAGCCACCACGGCGAGCGCGGCGGCGCAGCTCACCGGGTTGCCGCCGAAGGTCGTACCGTGCGAGCCGGGGGTGAGCAGGTCGGCGGCCCGGCCGAAGGCGAGCGTCGCGCCCAGCGGCAGCCCACCACCCAGGCCCTTGGCCAGGGTCACCACGTCGGGCTCCACGCCCTCGGCCTGGTGGGCGAACCAGTGCCCGGTACGGCCGATGCCGGTCTGCACCTCGTCGAGCACCAGCAGCGCCCCGTGCCGGGCGGTGATCCGCCGGGCCGCCGTCAGGTAGCCGGTCGGCGGTACGACCACGCCGTTCTCACCCTGGATGGGCTCCAGGATCACCATTGCGGTGGCGTCGGTGACCGCCGCCTCCAGGGCGCTCACGTCGCCGTAGTCGACGTGGGTCACCTCGCCGGGCAACGGCCGGAACGGGTCCGCCTTGGCGGGCTGACCGGTCAGGGCGAGGGCGCCCATGGTGCGACCGTGAAAGCCGCCGTTGGTGGCGACCACGTGGCTGCGCCCGGTGCGCCGGGACAGCTTGAAGGCGGTCTCGTTCGCCTCCGCGCCGGAGTTGGCGAAGAAGACCCGGCCGGCTCGGCTGCCGGCGAGCGCCAGCAGCAGCTCCGCGAGAGCCACCGGCGGCTCGGCGACGAAGAGGTTGGAGACGTGCCCCAGCGTGGCCACCTGCTTCGACACGGCGGCCACCACCGCCGGATGGGCGTGACCGAGAGCGTTCACCGCGATCCCGCCCACCAGGTCCACGTACTCGCGGCCCGCCTCGTCGACCACCACGGCGCCCGCGCCGGAGACCAGCGCCAGCGGCGGAGTTCCGTAGTTGTCCATCATGGACTGCGTCCACCGTCGCACCAGACTGCTCATGCCCCGTCCGTCCCGTCCTGCGGCACCACCATCGTTCCGAACCCTTCCGACGTGAACACCTCGAGCAACGTGGAGTGCGCCACCCGGCCGTCGACCACGTGCGCGGCCGGCACGCCCCCGCGCACGGCCCGCAGGCAGGCCTCCATCTTCGGTACCATCCCCGACTCCAGGCGGGGCAGCAGCTTGGCCAGGTCGTCCGCGGTGATCACGGAGACCAGGCTGTTGGTGTCCGGCCAGTCGGCGTACAGGCCGGCCACATCGGTGAGGACGACCAGCTTGCGGGCCCGTAGGGCGACGGCGAGCGCGGCGGCGGCGGTGTCCGCGTTGAGGTTGTGCAGGACACCGTCGACGTCCGGCGCGACCGTCGAGATCACCGGGATCCGGCCGGCGTCGATCAGGTCGGTCACCGCCGAGGTGTCCACCGACTCGACGTCGCCCACCTGGCCCACGTCGACCGGCAGCCCGTCCACGTACGCCGGGCGGCGCACCGCCGTGAACAGCCGCGCGTCCTCGCCGGAGAGGCCGACGGCGTACGGGCCGTGCGAGTTGATCAGCCCGACCAGCTCCCGCCCGACCTGCCCGACGAGCACCATCCGGACCACGTCCATCGCCTCGGCGGTCGTCACCCGCAGACCGCCCCGGAACTCGCTCTCGATGCCGAGCCGGCCCAGCATGGCCGAGATCTGCGGACCGCCGCCGTGCACCACCACGGGCTTCAGACCGGCGTACCGCAGGAACACCATGTCGGCCGCGAACGCCCGCTGCAACTCCGGCTCGGTCATGGCGTTGCCGCCGTACTTGACGACGACCGTGGAGCCGGAGAAACGCGCCAGCCAGGGCAGCGCCTCGATCAGCGTCTCCGCCTTCACCTGCGCACGGGTGAGATCACTGCTGAGATTCATGTCGAGTACGCCGAGTTCTCGTGCACGTACGCGTGGGACAGGTCGTTGGTCCAGATGGTGGCCGTCGAATCGCCCGCGCGCAGGTCGATCCGGATGCTGACGTCCCGCGCGCTGAGGTCGGCCGTCGAACGGTCCTCGGCCACCGCGCCGCCCCGGCACAGCCAGACCCCGTTGACGGCCACGTCCACCTTGTCCGGCTCGAAGGCGGCCGTGGTGGTGCCGACCGAGGCGAGGATCCGACCCCAGTTCGGGTCGTTGCCGAACAGGGCGGTCTTGACCAGGTTGCTGCGAGCGACCGAGCGGCCCACCTCGACCGCGTCGTCCTCGGTCGCGGCCCCCACGACGTCGATGGCGACCTGCTTGGTGGCGCCCTCCGCGTCGGCGATGAGCTGCTGCGCCAGGTCGTGGCAGGCCGTGGTGACCGCGGCGGCCAACTCGGCCGGGGTCGGCTCGATGCCGCTGGCGCCGCTGGACAACAGCAGCACCGTGTCATTGGTGGACATGCAGCCGTCGGAATCGACCCGGTCGAACGTCACCCGGGCCGCGGCGCGTAGCGCCTCGTCCAGGACCGCCGGCCCGGCCACCGCGTCGGTGGTGAGCACGCAGAGCATGGTGGCCATGCCCGGCGCGAGCATGCCGGAGCCCTTGGCCATGCCGCCGACCGTCCATCCACTGCCCCGGGCCACCGTGGTCTTCGGCCGGGTGTCGGTGGTCATGATGGCCTCGGCGGCGGCCAGGCCGCCGTCACGCGACAACTGCCGGATGGCGGTACGGACGCCCGGCAGCAGCTTGTCCATCGGCAACCGCTCACCGATCAACCCGGTGGAGCAGACCGCCACCTCGCCGGCCCCGAGGAGCAGCCGCGGGCTGACCGCGCTCAGCGCCGAGGCGGTGTGCTCGGCCGTGGCGTGCGTGTCCTGGAAACCGGCCGGGCCGGTGCAGGCGTTCGCGCCACCGGAGTTGAGCACCACCGCGCGGACCACGCCGCCCTGCACGACCTGCTGGCTCCAGAGCACCGGCGCGGCCTTGACCCGGTTGGTGGTGAAGACACCGGCGACACCGGCGTCCGGGCCGTCGTTGACCACCAGCGCGAGGTCCGGGCCACCGCTGGCCTTCAGTCCGGCGGTCACTCCAGCGGCCCGGAACCCCCGAGGGGTGGTGACACTCACGCGACTCCCCTCCCGTTCGCGACTGCGGGACTGGGCCGCGCTGCACTCCTCGCGTTCACGGGCTGACTCCCCAGATCGACAGGCCCGTCGTCTCCGGCAGGCCGAGCATCAGGTTGGCGTTCTGCACGGCCTGGCCGGCGGCGCCCTTGCCGAGGTTGTCCAGGGCGCTGACCACGATCAGCCGACCCGAGTCGACGTCGACGGTGGCCTGCAGATGACACGAGTTGGAGCCCAGCGTGGCGGCCGTGTGCGGCCACCTCCCCTCCGGCAGCACGTGCACGAACGGCGCGTCGGCGTACGCCCGCGTCAGCACCTCCTGCGGGTCGACGCCGCGGGCCGGCACGGCGGTGACCGTGGCGAGGATGCCGCGTGGCATCGGCGCGAGGACCGGGGTGAACGATAGGCCGGTCGCCCCGGAGGCCTGCTTGATCTCGGGCACGTGCTGGTGGGTGCCGACCCGGTACGGCGACAGGTCGCCCATCACCTCGCTGCCGAGCAGGTGCGGCTTCGCCGCCCGGCCCGCGCCGGAGGTGCCCGAGGCGGCGACCACGACCACGTCGGCGGGGTTGGCCGCGCCGTCGGCGATCAGCGGCGCGAGCGCGAGGGTGATCGCGGCGGCGTAGCAACCGGTGTTCGCGACCCGGGTGGAGCCCGCGATCAGCTCCCGCTGGCCGGGCAGCTCGGGCAGGCCGTACGTCCACTGGCCGGCGTGCGTGCCGCCGTAGTACTGCGCCCAGGCGTACGGGTCGGCGAGCCGGTGGTCGGCGCCCAGGTCGACGACGCGTACCTCGGGCGGGAGCTGGGCCGCGAGGGCCGCCGACTCGCCGTGCGGCAGCGCCAGGAAGACCAGGTCGGCGTCGGCGAGGATCGACGGATCGGTCTCGCCGAACACCAGGTCGAGCCCGGTGAGCTGCGGATGCGCCACGTCGACGCGGTGCCCGGCCTGGCGGTGCGCGGTGGCGGCGACCAGCTCGAACTCCGGGTGCCCGGCGACCAGACGCAGCAGCTCACCGCCCGCGTACCCGCTCGCGCCCGCGACCGCGACTCGAATTCCCATACCCACCTCCGCATGACTATGCAGAGGAGACTAGCAAGAGTGATTGTTTCCTGCAAGTTAATACAGCCTACTGCATGGTGATGAAGGCCGGTGTCGGTCGGCGCAGGGTGGCGTCCTCCACCCGGGCGTTCCAGCAGAGGACGCCCCGCTGTCAGCTCGACTGCTCGGACAACCCGTGCTGGCGCTCGTACGTCCGCAGGGCGGCGTCCCACGCCTCCGTGTACTCGCTCGGCCCCATACCGAGATCCCCGTGCCCCCGAACCGCCTCGCGCAGCAGTCTCACGAGTTCGGGCACGGCCTCCCGACGCTCCTGGACGTACCGACCGAACACCTCGGCGAACTGCTCGCTTGTCAACCGCGCCGCGTGCGAGGTGACGGGATCGTCCTCGAGATTCTGCAGCACGGCACACCAGCGACGAGTCAGCTCATCCGCCTGGGCCGCCCGGATCTTCTGCAACTCGTGATCACACTCAAGCCGAATCCGATCCTCCCAGTACGGCCGGAGCCGCTCACGCACCCGCTCGTCGGGACTGACGCGGACGAGCACCCCGAAGTGCGGCGAACCCTCACGCGGCCAGCGCTGACCACCGAGCAGACTGTTCAGCGCACGTTCGAGGTCGTGCGAACGGTGGGGCTCGTGTTCACGTGCCAGGTCCACCGCCCGTTCCCGGACGATCCCGCCAGCCCACCCCAGATACCGCTCGGCGCGAAACCGAAGCTCCTCGTAGGTCATGTTCTGCGCCGTCCAGTTGTAGACGGTGTGCAGGCGGAAGTCGTAAGCGTCCCCCTTCGCCGGCACCAGGATCGGCACCGGGACGTCCTGCCGGAATGTCACGGTGGCGGGGACGATCGGCGCAGGTGGGGCCGGCGGAAGCGGGGGCTCGGTCGGCGGGAAGAACGCATGCCACCAGCGGCGGCGTTCCACCTGCCCAGGTACGGGTGCTCTCGTGCCGGGGCCACCGACAGGGCCTGCGCTCATCGCGTCTCCTCATCGATCAGTAGTTGTACGTCGTCGAGCAGGTCGTGGTGTGGCATGACCGGACGCCACACGTGGTGAAGCTGATGGTTCAGGCGATGACGCAGCGCGGGCTGTCCGGCGATGACGTGACGCAGCAGGTCAAGGCAGTGGCCGGCGACGACCGGCTGCTGGTCCGCCCGGTCCAACCAGAAGCCAAGGGTTCGCCACGATCGGTACGCCGTTCTTGGCAGGCTGAGAGCGGTCGCCCAGACGACGGCAAGGTCGGCCAGTTCGATCGTTCGCTGGTCCACCAGGTGCAGCAGCTCCGGCCAGTGCTCTCGGGGCGGTTCAGCCCAGCGGTCCGCAAGTACCCGCAGGGTCCGCGCCGCGTGGAGTCGCACCTCAGGATCGGCCGACGAGGTCCAGTCCACCAGGGCCGGCAATACGCTCGCCGCGTGACCGTTGCGGTACACCTCGACCAGCCCTCGTACGACGGAGTTGTTCCGCCGCTGCATCCGGGCCTGCGCAACCTGACGCAGTTGGACCAGCGCCGACTCCGGCCAGAGCCGGGCCAGCCCGAGGCTGTACGCACGGGCCACGGTGTCCCGTAGGTGAGCTGCTGAACCGGCTACCCACTGATCGAGTTCGGCCCGAATCCGAGTACGCAACCCAGGCTGCATCGCCATGGCGACCAGGACGATCGCTGCGGCCTGCCGAACCCCTGCCCGCCGTTCCCGGGCCAGTTCCCCCACGGCGTCGAGGGCTGCCTGCACATCGCGTGTCGCAGACCAACCGATGGCGCCCGCTGCGGCCTGTCGGACCGCCGGAGAGTCTCCGCGGATCAGGTCTGCCAACCAGTCGAGCAACTGCTTGGGCGACCACCACTCCGTCCACGCGACGTCCAGTAACACCGACCGGAGCGGCTGGGCGCCGGGCGAGAAGTCGATCCGGCACCCACCTGGTACGCGCGGGTCGGTCAGCCGTGTGACGGCCTGGCCCAGTGTCGACCCCAACAGTGCGTCGAGCATCGAACCCCGAAAAGGGGCGCCGGTCGAGGCGGGTTCCTGGAAGTCGAACCGGGCCAGACGCTGAGCTGCCTGGTGTATCTCGGTCACGGGCTGCCCGGCAAGGACGGCACAGGACAGGCGGAAGGCCCGCACCTCGTCGTGAGGGAACGCGTCGACCTCCTCGCCGCGGCGTCGCACGTCGAGGATCTCGGCCGCGCGCTCCCGTAGTTGGAGCGGCAGAAACTGCTCCAGCCGCTCAGCCAGCGCGCCGCCCTTCGGAACCGTCCGAGCGATCGTCGCGACAATCGCGATGACGTCGCCGGGTCGAGTTTCGCTGGCCAGGTAGGCCGATAGCAGTGGATGCCCGACGCAGTCCTCATCCACGTATCGCTCTACGCAACGCCCCTCGCACGTGCCTGTGCACCAGCCGACGCACTGCCCTGTGAGCTGTTGGCGAAGCTGCGCCCTAAACACCTCGGCCGCCGGGGCCGAACGGTGTTCGACGATGTGGCCGACTAAATCGTGCTTTCGTCGGGAGAAGTCCCCGACCAGAATGAGCGTGCTGCCGGAGGTCTCGGCCCGGGCCGCCAACGCCACGAGCGTGAACCCGTCCACCTCGCGAACAGCCGCCTCGTTCAGCCGGAGCACGTAACCGTGCCCGGCGGGCAACGGTGCGTCCACGCCGAGCAGGTCGGCCAACTGGTCGACACCGAGTACGCGGACCCGCTCGAACCCGTGTCTCCGGGCCACCGCCAGGGTGGCTGAGGTGAACCGTCCGCTTCCAACCGAGCCGGAGAGGCAGACCAGGTGGTGATGCTGGAGTTGGTGGTCGAGCCGCCGATCACTCGGCGCGTCGGCATACCTGCCCGCAGTCTCACGAAGACCGGCCTCGACAAGGGTTTGGAACCAGACGCGCCCTGCGCCGTCGGATCGTCCGGCGGTGACGTTGACCGTTCCGATGGCGACGGCACCAGGGCCGGTGGCGTTCTGTCCCTGAACCCGAACATCGCCGACATCGATCGTCGAACCGCCCAGCAGGCCAGCCAGCCTACGCAGCACGTCCCCGGGATCCAGGAGGTCTTCCGGATCGTCCTCCTCCGGTGGTTCCTCGGCCGGCTCCGCAGGAGAGACCGGCTCATCCTCGCCGTCGAGGGACTCCACCGCGACAGGCGAGCCGTCCCGGGGTCCGCGAACCGCGCCATACACGACGTCACCGTGTGGGCCATCGCCGGAGGCATCCTCCAACACGTCGTGCCAAGGGTCGTCCAGGTCCCCCGGACTGTCGGCGGAGACAGGGGCGTACCGACCGCTCATCGGGGATCGCCTCTACCCGTACCGAAGTTCCCGTCGCGGCCGACCGAGCCGATCGCCGTCGCGCCCGGACCGATCGCGTTCTGCCCCTTGACCCGGATGTCCCCGGTACGAATCCCGCCGTGATCCGTGGGGCTCTCCGCAGTCTGCCCAGGGCCGTGCTCGGTGGGCGACGGGACGACCGGGATCGTGGTGCCGTTGATGTCCTCGTCCACCACGCACAGCCAGGCGTCCTCGCGGAATTCCTTGTCCGGGTGGGCCACCTCGATCCGAACGAACCGCTCCGGCCGCATCTCCTCCGGGTACTCGGTGACCACATCACGAAAGATCTCGGTCGAGACGACAAGCGCGACGCCGGCATCAGGGAAGGCGGCCAGCGCCTGCTTGACCGGAGCGGCCTCGCACAAGCGACAGACGAACACCACGGCGTTGCCCGGGAAGCCGTTCGCACCGTCCAGGTGCACCAGCCCCTGGTGCACTGCAACCCGGAGCCGGATCTTTGCAGCCGGGAGACGGCTGCTGTTGTGGTGGCGTAGCCGCCGGTTCAGCTCCGGAACGAACCTGCCGATCACCCGCGACTCGGACACCTCACGAGGCACGATCGCCAGCTCGCCGTCGCCCGCCTGCTGAGTCGTCCAGGCCACCCGGTCGAGACCGACAGCTTCGGCGGCCTCGTGCAGCAGCTCTCGGAAGTGCCGCTGCGCCTCGTACTGTTGGACGTTGCCGCGTCTGCTGTACCGCTCCATATCCACCGAGATCAACAGCCGCCGCTCGGGATGTCGCATCCAACTTCCGCCCTTCTTCATCCGGCTTGCCCCGCGGGCAAGCACCGCAGGAGCCATCGAACCGGTATGCGCGGACCGGAATCCCGTAGAACTACGGCATCCCAGGCGGAAGTCGAGAACCCGTCATCCCGTCCTGCTGAGGGATCACCCAGCCACCCACGCGCTGTGCTTGTCGCATGAGGACGGATCTGCTTGACCTGCTGCTCAGCCTCGGGTTACCCCCGATGGTGGTGTTGGCCCTGACAGCGGTTCGCCTGTTGATCGAGGTGTTGGTCGAAGCAGGGGCATCGCGCTACGCGCAGGAACCGCTACGCTTCGGCGGCTGTCCCTGGAGAAGGAGGCTGCGGGTGCTACGACCACGCGACCTGGCCGGCGACACGTGGCCCTACGGCACGTTCCTGCAACGGCTCGCTCCACGGGAGCGGACGGCGCTACTGCGGTTGGGTGTCCGTCGTCAGGTCCCCGCCGGGCAGATCGTGATCCACGAGGGCGTACGGGAGACCCATCTCGTACTCCTCGAAGAGGGCCTCACCAAGGTCACCGCCACGCTGCCGGATGGCCGGCCCGCTCTCCTGTCGCTCCGCGTCGGAGGCGACCTCGTGGGCGAGATGTCCGCGCTCAACAACGAACCCCGCTCCGCTACGGTGACGACCTGCGGTCCGGCGATCTACAGCGTGATCCAGCCGGACCGTTTCAAACGGTTCCTCAAGGAGCACCCGGACGCGGCTCTCGAACTCGCTGCGATGGTCTCCGACCGGCTGCGCTGGTCCAACCGACGACGGATCGACTTCACCTCGTACCCGGTGAAACTGCGGGTGGCCCGGGTGATCGCCGACCTCTGCCGCAGCCACGGTCGACAGGGACCGGACGGCGTCATCATCGACGTTCGACTTACGCAGCCCGACCTGGCAACCATCTGCGGCGCCTCCGAGACCGCCATTCAGAAGGCCCTGCGAGAGCTGCGATCGGACGGATTGGTCGACATCGACTACCGTCGGATCACCGTCTGTGATCTACCGGGCCTGCGCGAACTCGGCGAGCTGGAGTCCGGCGACGGCTGACGGGCCCTCTCCCCCGCGCAAGGGGGAGAGGGCCCGTCAGCTGTGTCAGGCGCCGCGCAGGGTCGCGCCGAAGCGGTCGGCCGCGACGGCGACCGCCGCGTCCCGGGCGGCCAGCGCCTCCTCGACGGTCAGCGTCCGGTCCGGGGCGCGGAACGTCAGCTTGTACGCCAGCGACCGGCGACCCTCGCCGAGCTGCGCGCCGGAGTACACGTCGAACAGTCGCACGTCCTCCAACAGCTCGCCGGCGCCCGCCTCCAGCGCCCGACGCACCTGTTCGGCCGGGACCGACTCGTCCAGCACCAACGCCACGTCGATCAACGCCGGCGGGAACCCGGACACTGTCGGCGCGGGAACCACCGGCACCGGCGGCAGCACGTCCAGGTCCAGCTCCATGGCGCAGGTGCGGCGGGGCAGTTCCAGGGCCGCCACCGCCGCCGGGTGCAGCTCACCGGCGTATCCGACGACGGTGTCGTCGACCCGCAGCTCGGCGCAGCGGCCCGGGTGCCACGGCGCGTGCTCGGCGGCCCGTACCTCGACCCGCTCGTCGGGGATGCCGGCGGCGGCCAGCACGTCCCGGGCCGCCTCGATGGCGTCGGCCCACCCGGCCGGGCGGCCCGCGCCCCACCAGCCGGCCGGGTCCAGGTCACCGGCGAGTACCGCCGCGACGTGCACCGGTTGGGCCGGCACGACCGCGTCGGCGGCGGCGAACTCCTCGTCGGTGGGTCGCCGGTCCACGCCCATCGCCGGCGGGCTGCCGGCGTCGGGGCGCGGGTGGAAGACCGCGCCGATCTCGTAGAGGGCGAGGTCGCGGTGACCCCGGCCGAGGTTGCGCTTGAGGATGCCGAGCAGCGGGCCGAGCAGCGTGGTGCGCAGCAGCGGCTCCTCCTCGGACAGCGGGTTGGCGAGGCGCACCGCGGGTCGGCGCGGGTCGTCGGCCGGCAGTCCGAGCTGGTCGGCCAGCTCCGGGGAGACGAAGGGGTGCGCGAGCACCTCCACGTACCCCCGCTCGGCCAGCGACCATGCGACGGCCCGGCGGCGACGCTGGCGCGGGGTCAGGCCGTTCCCGGGCGGCGCGGTCGGCAGCACCGACGGCACCTTGTCGTACCCGTCGAGGCGGACGACCTCCTCGACCAGGTCGGCCGGGTCGGTCAGGTCGGGCCGCCAGCTCGGCGGGGTGACGCTCAGCGCCGACCCGGCGCCGCTGGCCGTGCCGACCGCGCCCGGGTCCTCGGAGAGCCGGTCCGCGCCCTGCGCGACCGTGCAGCCCACCTGCTCCAGCAGGGCGACGACCCGCGCGGGCGGGTACTCGACGCCGACCCGCCGGGTCGGCAGGTCCGCCGGCAGGGTGATGGGGGTACGCGGCCGGACGTGGTCGATGTCCAGGATCTCGGCGCTCGGAGCGCCGCCACCGTGCTCGGTGAGCAGCCGCACGGCCCGCTCCAGCGCGACCAGCGGCACCGCCGGGTCGACGCCCCGCTCCCAGCGCTTCGCGGCCTCGCTGAACAGCTTGTGCCGGCGGGCCGTGCGCCCGACCATGGCCGGGTCCCAGTGGGCGGCCTCGAAAAGCACGTTTGTGGTCTTTCCGGTGTCGACCTCGCTGGTCTCGCCGCCCATCACCGCCGCGAGCGAGATCGGGCCCGTGTCGTCGCAGATGACCATGTCGTCGGCGGTGAGCACCCGGCTGACACCGTCCAGGGTGGTCAGCTTCTCCCCCGCCTCGGCACGGCGGACCACCAGCGGGCCGGCGATCCGGTCGGCGTCGAAGGCGTGCATCGGCTGGCCCAGCTCCAACATCACGTAGTTGGTGATGTCGACGGGCAGCGAGATGCTGCGGATGCCGGCGGTAACGAGCCGCTGGGCCATCCACGACGGCGTGGGCGCGGCCGGGTCGACGCCGCGCACCAGGCGGGCGGCGTACCGGTCACAGCCGACCGTGTCGCGGACCTCGACCGGGTACGCCGGCGTCGGCGTACCGCCCGGCGCGGGCGCCATCCCCGGGTCGCGCAGCGGCACCTCGAACGCGTGCGACAGCTCCCGGGCCAGGCCGCGCAGGCTCAGCGCGTACCCCCGGTCCGGGGTGATCTCCAGCTCGAACACGACGTCGTCGAGGCCCACGACGGACCGTGCGTCGTCACCCGGCTTGGCGGTCACCTCCGGCGGCAGCACGATGATGCCCGAGTGGTCGTCGCCCAGGCCCAGCTCCCTGGCCGAGCAGATCATGCCGGCCGAGTTGTGCCCGTACGTCTTGCGCGCGCCGATCGCGAACCCGCCGGGCAGCACGCCGCCGGGCAGGATCACCACGACCCGGTCGCCGACGGCGAAGTTGCGCGCCCCGCAGACGATCTCCTGCGGCTCGCCGGTGCCGTTGGCGGCGCCCACGTCCACCCGGCAGAACCGGATCGGCTTCTTGAAGCCGGTCAGCTCCTCGATCTCGCGTACCTCGCCGACGACGAGCTGACCGGTGACGCTCGCGCGCAGGTCCTGCACGGACTCGACCTCGATGCCGAGGTCGACCAGGGCCTGCTCCAGATCGCCGGTGGGCAGGTCGGCGGGGAGGTCGACGTACTCCCGCAGCCAACTGAGAGAAACTCGCATGACTTCAGACCACCGTTCCCGTGTCTCGTACCCGCATCGCCCTACGCCCCGGTCCCGAGCGCGCGGCTGAACCGCACGTCGCCCTCGAAGAGATGGCGGATGTCGCTGACCCCGTGCCGGACCATCAGGGTCCGGTCGATGCCCATGCCGAAGGCGAAGCCGGAGTAGACCTCCGGGTCGACCCCGCAGGCGCGCAGCACCCGGGGGTTGACCATCCCGCAGCCACCCCACTCGACCCACTGCGGACCGTCGCGGTGCTCCGGGAACCACACGTCGAACTCCGCCGACGGCTCGGTGAACGGGAAGTAGTGCGGCCGCCACCGGGTCTTCGCCTCGGGGCCGAACATCGCCCGCGCGAAGTGGTCGAGGGTGCCCCGCAGGTGCGCCATCGTGATGCCCTTGTCGACCACCAGGCCTTCGGCCTGGTGGAACACCGGGCTGTGGGTGGCGTCGATCTCGTCGGTGCGGTAGACCCGGCCGGGCACGATCACGTAGATCGGTGGCTTGCGGCTGAGCATGGTGCGGGTCTGCACCGTCGACGTGTGCGTTCGTAAAACAAGCCCGGAGCCCGCGGACCCATCAGGGGATGCGATGTGGAAGGTGTCCATCAGCCCGCGCGCCGGGTGGTCGGCGGGGATGTTCAACGCGTCGAAGTTGACCCACTCCAGGTCGACCTCGGGCCCCTCGGCCACCTCGTAGCCCATCCCGACGAAGAGGTCGCTGATCGACTCCATCAGCGTGCTCAGCGGGTGCCGGGCACCACGGGGACGCCGGGCGTACGGCAATGTGACGTCCACCCGCTCCTCCACGAGCACCCGCGCGGCCTGCTCGCGCTCCACCACCTCGGCGCGCTCGGCGTACGCGGTCTCGATCGCCCGGCGGGCCTCGTTGACCCGCTTGCCGGCGTCGGACTTCGCGGCCGGCGGCAACGCGCCGATCTCCCGGCGCGCGAGGGACACCGGAGACCGGTCACCGAGGTGCGCGGGGCGCAGCGCGGTCAACGCGTCCGGGTCGGCGGCGTCGTCGAACGCCTTCGTGGCGTCGGCGACGGCCTCGGCCAGGGCGGCCGGGTCGAGCAGGGCGACCTGCTTCGGGTCGTACGGATCGTTGCGGTAGCTCATGGCGTACGGGCACTCCCTCACGGCGGCGCCAGCCCGTCATCGGGGCGGCGAAGCGAGTCTACGGACGCGCGGCTGCGCCGCAGCCCGCCGGTAGGAGTTGCGCAGGGAGCAGGTCAGGCCCGCCGCCCGCCGACACCGGCGGGCTGGCTAAACGAACGCCGTGGCACGTTCATGGACGGACGCTCTCCCCTGCTGTCAGTCGCGCCGGGTGTAGACACCCTCAGCGCTGTGCTCTCGCTGAAGCGTACAGGCAGACGGCCGCCGCGGCAGCCAGGTTGAGGCTCTCGGCGCGCCCGTACAGCGGCACCCGCACCCGGGCGTCGGCGGCAGCGGTCAACGCCTCGGGCAGCCCGTGCGCCTCGGAACCGAACAGCCAGGCGGTGGGCCCGACGAGCCGGCCGTAGTCGGTCAGATCATCCAGGTCGCTGTCGCCGTACCCGGTGGTGGCGAAGATCGACAGCCCGGCGGCGCGCAGCGCGTCGACCACCGCGACCGGATCGGGCGCGCGCACCACGTCGACGTGGAACAGGCTGCCGGCGGAGGCGCGGACACACTTGCCGTTGTACGGGTCGACGGCGTCGCCGGCGAAGATCACCGCGCTCGCGCCGGCCGCGTCGGCGGTGCGCAGCACGGTGCCGGCGTTACCCGGGTCGCGGATCTCGGCGAGCACCGCCACCAGGCGGGGAGCACCCGCGAGGGCCTGCTCCAGCGGCACGTCCAGGTGCCGGCAGACGGCGACGAGCCCCTGCGGGGCGACCGTCTCGGCCAGGGCCGCGAGGGCGTCGTCGGTCACCTCGGAGACCGGCACGTCGGCCCGGGCCGCCGTGGCGGCCAGCTCCGGGTGCCGATCCAGCGCGGTGGTCGTACCAAAAAGCTCGGTGACCACCCCCGACCGCGCCAGGGCCTCGCGGACCGCCTGCGGGCCCTCGGCCAGGAACCGGCCGGCGGCGTCGCGGTCCCGGCGGCGTTGCAGGCGGCGGGCGGCGACAACCCTGGGGGTACGGGGGGTGAAGGCCATGGGGTTTGCTCCTTCGGCACGATCGAGGCGCCCCCCGGACGGCGGTGCCGACGCGGGAGACGCCTCTCTCTGGTGCGTGGGGATCAGGCGGCCTGAGCCGCCGCGCCGCCGGTGCCCTCGGCCGTGACCGCAGCCCGAGCCAGCTCGACGATCGCCGCGAACGAGGCGGCGTCGTTGACGGCCATGTCGGCCAGGATCTTGCGGTCGACCTCGATGCCGGCCAGACGCAGGCCCTGGATCAGGCGGTTGTAGGTCATCCCGTTGGCCCGGGCGCCCGCGTTGATCCGCTGGATCCACAGCTGCCGGAAGTCGCCCTTGCGGTCACGACGGTCCCGGTAGGCGTACTGCATCGAGTGCAGCACCTGCTCCTTGGCCTTGCGGTACAGCCGGGAGCGCTGGCCGCGGTAACCACTCGCGGTCTCCAGCAGGGTACGACGCTTCTTCTGGGCGTTTACAGCCCGCTTGACGCGTGCCATCTCAACTCCTTCTTACGTAAAGGTGGCGCGCGTCAGCGGCCGAGCAGCTTCTTGATGCGCTTGACGTCGGCCTTGGCCAGCACGACCGTGCCGGTCAGCCGGCGGGTCTGGGTGGAGGGCTTCTTCTCCAGGTTGTGGCGCAGGCCGGCCTGCTGGGCAACGACCTTGCCCTTGCCGGTCAGCTTGACCCGCTTACCCATACCCGTGTGGCTCTTCATCTTCGGCATGTGGAACGTCTTCTCCCCTGTTACTCGCCGCTGGTGGCGGCGGTGCCGGTGTCGCCGGCTGCTGCGGTCTCGCCGACCGCCGCGGTCTCATCGGCTGCCGGAGCGGCGGACTCGTCCCCGACCCGGTCCCGAGGACCACCGCGCGACGCCGTGGCGGCGACCGCGGAAGCCTTGACGGCCCGGTGCGGAGCGAGAACCATGATCATGTTTCGGCCGTCCTGCTTGGGAGCGGCTTCGACGTATCCCAGATCCGTGATCTCGGACTCGAGCCGGCGCAGGAGCCGGTAACCCAGCTCCGGGCGGCTCTGCTCGCGACCGCGGAACATGATCGTCACCTTGACCTTGTCGCCCGCCTTGAGGAACCGCACCACGTGACCCTTCTTGGTCTCGTAGTCGTGCGGGTCGATCTTCGGCCGAAGCTTCATTTCCTTGATGACGGTCTGCTGCTGGTTACGCCGCGCTTCGCGCGCCTTGAGTGCGCTCTCGTACTTGAACTTGCCGAAGTCCATGAGCTTGCACACCGGCGGGCGCGCCATCGGCGCAACCTCGACCAGGTCCAGATCGACGTCCGCGGCCAGCTGAAGGGCGCGCTCCAGCGGGACGATGCCCACCTGCTCACCCTCTGGGCCGACCAGTCGGACCTCACGTGCCCGGATCTGCTCGTTCACGCGTGGTTCGACGCTGATGGGGCCTCCTCGAGTCGTTTCTGCTCAGGTGCCGACCCCTGCGGCTCCCGGGAGGGACCCGACTTGGAAAACAGAAGGCCCTGGCGCATGCCAGGGCCCGCTCGACCGGTCGGCACGATCACAGGATCGCGCATCCGGGACCGGGACATGCCCGGAACCGGTGACCGGACCCGGCCACCGTAGCGGCGACTCGGGTGGGAGCAGGCGCTCCGCTTTCGAGGCTGTCTGCTCGCATGCGGAGACAGCCTGGTCGACTCGACAACACTACACCGCCGCCCCGCCCACCCCCAAACCGGACACCCCGGCTGGCGCAGGCACCGTCCGGCGGGCGCGGGGCGCGGGGCGCGGGGCGCGGGGCGCGGGGCGCGGGGCGCGGGGCGCGGGGCGCGGGGCGCGGGGTGATCAA
>NZ_JBEZEC010000020.1:44702-53448 GCF_040648595.1 Micromonospora sp. NPDC049107 | reverse complement strand
GCGGGGTGGGGGCGGGGGTGGGGGGCGAGCCTGGGGGCGGGGTTAGGGGACTGCGTAGGTGAGTAGGGGGGTGCCGTCGGCTCGTTGGAGTTCCACGCTGACCAGCTCCGCGTCGGTGAAGCGGGTCATGCCGGTGAACACCAGGTCGTCGCCGGGCGCGGCGAGCCAGGAGCCGATCTGCTCGCTCGCGCCGCTCGGGCCCTTCGCCACCAGCCGGAACGGGTACGCCTTGCCGTAGCTCGTCCGCGCGTCGTACCCGCAGTGCATGGTGATCTCGGTGCCCCACTTGCTGCCGGTCAGACCGATGTCGGCGTGCACCGGACCGGCGAGTGCCACCGGCCGCATAGCGACCATCGACACCTGCGGGGCGGGGCGCGAAGTGCCCTGCGCCCCCGGGTCAGGCGGCGGGGCGACCGGTCGGGGCAGCACGGCAGCCGTTCCCACGCCGACCACCAGGGCCAACGCGGCGGCGGCCAGCGTCGTCAGGGCGTACCGGCGACGGGTCCTGGTCCGTTCGCGGCGCCGGCGCGCCCGGGCCTCCTCAAGCAGCGCGGGCGCCCGGGGCGCGGTCGGCGGTGGCAGGAACTGTTCCAGGCCCGCCGGGTCGAGGCGGCCGAGCAGTCCCGGTAGGACGGCGATCTCGGCGACGGCATCCCGGCACGAGGCACAGCCGGCGAGGTGCCGCTCGTAGGCCGCCCGCTCGGCGGGGGCCAGGGCGCCCAGCACGTACGCGCCGTCGTCGTGCGCGAACTCGCACCGGGTCATCCCGTCACCCCCATCTCGGCCAGGACCAACCGTAGTGAGCGCAGCGCGTAGTGGGTGCGTGACTTGACGGTGCCCGGCGGCACCCCCAGCCGCGACGCCGCCTCCGCCACCGACCGCCCCTGGTAGAAGCACTCCACCAGGACTTCACGGTGGGTCGGGCTGAGCCGGTTCAACGCCTCGGCGACGGTCCACGCCTCGACGGCGCGCTCGGCCTCGTCGACGACCTCCGGCGGCTCGGGAATCTCGTCGGTGAACACCTCACCGACCCGCGTGGAGCGTCGACGCCAGGCGTCGATGGCCAGGTTGCGGGCGGTCGTGAACAGCCAGGCCCGCACGGAGCCACGTCGTGGGTCGAGGGACTCGGGATGCCGCCAGGCCCGCAGCAACGTCTCCTGCACCAGGTCCTCGGCCCGCTGCCGGTCGCCGTTGACCAGCCGCAGGGCGTGTGCGTACAACGCCTCCGCGTGCTCGTCGTGCAGCGCCCGCAGCAGTTGGGCGTCATGGTCGCTGATGGCGGTCTCCTCACTTCCGGCGCGGGTCCGGCGGTGCGTCCGCCCGGGAATACGTGTGGTGACGCCGAACGGTTCAGCCCGAGGTCAGACCACTGGTGGCCGGGCAGGTGTTCACGCCTGGTTCACATCGCGGCCGACGACCGCTCACCGCGTCCTCCTAGCGTCCGGCTGGTACGCCGCCTGTCGCGCCACCCACTCACCTGGAGGCTTCTCCCATGAGCGACCGTCCCCGGCTGCTCCCGCTGTTGACCGGCAAGCGCCACGGCACCCGTGACGCCATGACCTGCCTGTACCGCTGCGGCAACGCCTGTGACCACCCGGTACCGAACACGTCCGAGAACGCGTACTTCGGTGACGTGGTGGACGCGGAGGTCTCCCGGCGCGGCGTGGTCCGGGCCGGCGCGGTCGGCGCCCTGGTGCTCGGCTTCGGCGGCGCGGCGGTCGGCGCGCTGGCCGGCGCGGCCCCCGCCAGCGCGGCCCCCACCACCCCTGACGTGCCGGAGAACTTCGGCTTCGGCCGTCCCACCACGGGTGTCGGCAGCGGCGCGCTGACCTTCAAGCCGATTCCGCCGAACAAGCTGGACACCCTGGTCGTGCCGAACGGCTACGACCACGCCGTGGTGATCAAGTGGGGTGACCCGGTGCTGCCGGGCGCGCCGGCGTTCGACCTGCACCACCAGAGCGCCGCCGCGCAGTCGAAGCAGTTCGGCTACAACAACGACTTCGTGGGTGTGCTGCCGCTGGACAAGCAGGGCAGGCGGGCGCTGCTCGTGGTCAACCACGAGTACACCAACGAGGACCTCATGTTCCCCGGGTTCCCCGGCCTGGACGGACTCTCCGTGGAGCAGCTGCGCACCGCCATGGCCGCGCACGGCATGTCCGTGGTGGAGCTGGAGCGGGTCGGCGGCACCGGGCAGTGGAAGCCCGTGGGCAACGGCCGCCGGCCGTACAACCGGCGGGTCACCGCGCTGAGCACCAAGTTCGACCTGACCGGCCCGGCCGCCGGCTCGGCCTGGCTGAAGACCGCCGCCGACCCGAAGGGCCGTACGGTCGTCGGCACGCTGAACAACTGCTCCGGTGGCGTGACCCCGTGGGGCACCGTGCTCTCCGGTGAGGAGAACTTCAACCAGTACTTCGTGGGCGCGGACGCCGCCCCGGCCGAGCTGAAGCCGAAGCTCGACCGGTACGGCATCAGCACCGCCAGCCGCTACCCCAGTGGCAGCCGCAAGTGGGAGCGCGCCGACGAGCGTTTCGACCTGGCCAAGCACCCCAACGAGGCGCACCGGTTCGGGTGGGTCGTCGAGATCGACCCGTTCGACCCGGAGAGCCGTCCGCGCAAGCACACCGCGATGGGTCGCTTCAAGCACGAGGGCGCGAACGTCATCGTCGCCAGGGACGGCCACGTGGTCGCGTACATGGGCGACGACGAGCGGTTCGACTACCTGTACAAGTTCGTCTCGGACAAGAAGTTCCTCAAGGGCAACTCGTGGGCCGCCCGCAAGCACAACCTGACCCTGCTGGAGTCCGGCACGCTCTACGTCGCGCAGCTCGACCAGACCAGCGCCGCCGAGATCGACGGCTCCGGCACGCTCCCCACCGATGGTGCGTTCAACGGTCGGGGTCGCTGGATCAAGCTGGTCAGCGGCAACCGGTCGTTCGTCGACGGGATGACCGCCGCGGATGTGCTCACCTTCACCCGGCTCGCCGGTGACAAGGTCGGCGCGACCAAGATGGACCGCCCCGAGGACGTCGAGCCGAGCCTGCTGACCGGCAAGGTGTACGTCGCCCTGACCAACAACACCGACCGCGGCAAGGCCGGCAAGGCGGCGGCGGACGAGGCCAACCCGCGCAACGCCAACAAGCACGGGCAGATCCTGGAGCTGGTCGAGGACCGCAACGACAACACGGCGGAGACGTTCGCCTGGTCGCTGCCGATCGTCTGCGGCGACCCGACCGACCCCTCGACCTTCTTCTCCGGGTACGACAAGACCCAGGTCTCCCCGATCTCCTGCCCGGACAACGTCGCCTTCGACGCCACCGGCAACCTGTGGATCTCCACCGACGGCAATGCGCTGGGCAGCAACGACGGCCTCTTCGCCACCGCCGTCGAGGGTCCGGAGAAGGGCCACCTCAAGCAGTTCCTGACCGTGCCGATCGGCGCGGAGACCTGCGGCCCGTTCATCACCGGCGACAACCGCTCGGTGTTCGTCGCGGTGCAGCACCCGGGCGAGATCACCGGCGCGTCGGTGGAGAACCCGGCCTCGAACTGGCCGGACGGCGACTACGCCAAGCCGGGCGTGGTGGTCACCTGGCGCCTCGACGGCGGCCCGGTGGGCAGCTGACGTTCCCCTGGCGGTTCGGCGCCGGACCGCCCCGAGAGGCCCTCTCCCAGCCCGGGAGAGGGCCTCTGGCGCGTCCGGCGGGTCAGTGGTCGGCGGCGATGCCGTCGGCGACCGTACGGGCGACGGTGAGCAGCTTCGCGCGTACGACCCGGGCGGAGGTCATCATCTCGCTCGCGGGCAGGGCGCAGGCCAGCACAACTCGACGTTCCATGTCCTTGTCGGGTGCGACGAGCACCGCCGCGCAGGCCACCCCCTGGCGGAACTGTCCCAACTCCAACTGCATCCCCCGGCGGTCACCGGCGGCCAGGTCGGCCTCGAACGTCTCGGTGGCGGTCAGCGTGGCGCTGGTGAAGGGACGCATGCCGTACTCGCGGAGATAGCGGAAGCGCTGCTCGGCGGTCAGGGTGGCGAGCAGGGACTTGCCGAGAGCGGTCGCGTGGGCCCCCTCGTCGAAGCCGGGAACGAGATCTTCCAGATACGGCGAGCGGTGCCCCTCGGCCACCGCCGTGATGGCGACCTGACCGCCGACGAACCGACCCAGGAAGTGGCTGTAACCGGTGTCGACGGCGGCGCGTCGCAACGTCTCGCCGACCACCGGCGGACCCCGGAACGCGGTCACCAACTCGCGGTAACGGTCGGCCACCTCGAGACCCACGATGTACGTGCCGTCCTCGCGACGGATCACGTAACCCTCGTACGCGAGGGTGCGGACGAGGTGGTAGGTGGTGGCCACGGTCAGCTCACACCGTCGGGCGATCTGCTTGACGGTCAGGCCCTTCGGGGCACGACCGACCGACTCGAGCACCCGCAGTGCTCGGGACACGCTGCGGATCAGGTCCGAAGGTTCTGCCAAGGGGTCGCGCACAACCACCTCCGCCGCCGGGGACTTACACCATATGAAAAACAGGCCGCGTGCGAAATGCCTGTTCGGGTCGAGGATGCCAGATCACCATCCACTCCTCGTACACCAGCGGTCACCAGGAGTTGCCTGAGCGCGACTCGCGTAGGTTTGCCGCACGATGACCCACACCGTCCTCACCCCCGCGCCCGTCCGCACCCGCCCCATCCGGGCCAGCGCCGGCGCCGTGGTCACCACCGTGGCCTGCGTACTGCCCGTCTTCCTGCTCGGCGGCCTCGCCGTGCAGATGGGTGCGGATCTCCGCTTCTCCCCCGCCGGGCTTGGCCTGGCCGTCTCCGTCTACTTCGGCGTGAGCGCGCTGACCTCGGTGCCCTCCGGACGCCTCGTCGAGCGGTACGGGCCGGCGCTGGTGGCCCGCTGCGCCATCGTGCTGGCCTCCGGGTCGATGCTGGCCGTGGCAGCGCTCGCCCGCTCGTACGAGGCGCTGCTCGCCCTGCTGGCGCTCAGCGCCGCCGCGAACGCCCTCGGCCAGCTCGCCAGCAACGCGGCGCTCGCCGAGCACGTCCCGCCGCGGAGGCAGGGCCTGTCGTTCGGCGTCAAGCAGGCGGCGATCCCGGTCTCGACGCTGTTGGCCGGCGCGGCGGTGCCCACCATCGCGCTCACCGCCGGCTGGCGTTGGGCGTTCGTGGTGGCGGCAGTCGCGGCGCTGACCACGCTGCCGGCCGTACCCCGGCAGGTGTCCGGTCGTGCGCGTCGGGCCGACGGGACGCGCGGAGGCCGGGCCACGACGGCCCTGGTGGTCGTCGGCGCGGCGGCGACGTTGGCGGCGGGCGCGGCCAACGCGCTCGGCACCTTCCTGGTCGACTCGGCCGCCGCCCGGGGCCTCTCGCCTGCTCTGGCCGGCCTCACCCTGACCCTGGGCAGCGCGGTCTGTGTCGTCGCCCGGGTGGGCGCTGGCGGACTGGCCGACCGGCGGGCCAACGGTCACGTCGCGCTCATCGCCGCGATGCTGGTGATCGGGGCGGTCGGGCTGGGCCTGCTCGCGGTGGCCGGCCGGTGCCGCTGGTGGCGGGCGTGGTGCTCGGGTTCGGTCTGGGCTGGGCCTGGCCCGGCCTCATGACCTTCGCGGTGGTCCGGCTGCACCCGCAGGCTCCGGCCGCCGCCACCTCGATCACACAGACCGGGGTGTACGCGGGCGGCTGCCTCGGCCCACTGAGCCTCGGCCCGCTCGCCGCCCACCTGGGCTACCCGACAATGTGGGCCACGGCCTCGGTGTCGATGCTGCTGGCCGCCGCCCTGATGCTGACCGCCAGCCGCCTCCTACCAACCCCTCACCCCCGAGCCGGTGATCATGAAGTTGTTGCCCCATCACACGGCGTGTCGAGGCAATAACTTCATGATCAACGAAGCTGGGGGTGCCGCGCTGGAGGGGCGTGCTGGTCAGCTTGTGCGGTCGGCTATGTAGTCGCAGAGCGACTCCAGGGCCTGGCGGGACGAGTTCGCGGGGAGCGGGGCCAGACAGGCGCGGGCGTCCTCGGCGTAGCTGCGCACGGTCTCCCGGGCACGCTTGAGCGCCGGGCTCTCCCGCAGCAGCCCCAGCGCCTCGGCGTGCAGCGCGTCGTCGGTCAACGGACCGGTCGCCAGGATCTCCCGCAGCCGCACCGAGGAGGCGTCGGAGTCGTCGGCCGCACGGGCGTAGAGCACCGGGAGCGTCGGGACCCCCTCGCGCAGGTCCGTGCCGGGCGTCTTGCCCGACTGCACCGACTCGGACGCGATGTCGAGCAGGTCGTCGGAGAGCTGGAAGGCGACGCCGATCGTCTCGCCGTACCCGGCGAGCGCCTCGACGTGCTCCGCCGGAGCGCCACTGAACATGCCGCCGAAGCGGGCCGACGTGGCGATCAGGGAGCCGGTCTTCTCGGCGATCACGCTCAGGTAGTGCGCGACCGGGTCGTCGCCGGCACGCGGCCCCACCGTCTCGGCGATCTGCCCGTGCACGAGCCGGGCGAAGGTGCGCGCCTGCAACCGGACGGCCTCCGGGCCCAGGTCCGCCGCGATGTCCGCGGCGCGGGCGAAGAGGTAGTCGCCGACCAGGATGGCGACCGAGTTGGTCCAACGCGAGTTGGCGCTCGGCGCACCCCGCCGCACGTCCGCCTCGTCCATCACGTCGTCGTGGTAGAGGGTGGCCAGGTGCGTGAGCTCCATCACCACGGCCGCCGGGACCACCCGCGCACCCGTGGGATCGCCGAACTGGGCGCCGAGCGCCACCAGCAGCGGCCGGAACCGCTTACCCCCGGCGTCGAGAAGGTGCCGGGCCGCCTCGGAGACGAACGGGTCGGCGCTGGCCACACTCGCACTCAGCTCGACCTCGACCGCTTCCAGCAGGCCCAGCACGGATGCCTCGACGCGGGGATCGGCGAGATGAAGGCCGAGCGCGCCGAACTGACTCATGCTCGCCCGACCCCGGCGACCGCCGGAACCGGTGGCACCTGAACGCTCGCCAGCCGGAATCACCACACCATCAACCATGCCACACCCGTTCTACCTGCTCCGGATCGGGGATACGCAGCGGGGGCCGGCACGCTGTCGCGCGCCGGCCCCCGGTGGTAGAGCCACGTCTCACCGCACGAATTCGGCGGCTCCGGTAGCCAGGTCGAGCAGCGGCGCCGGGGCAACACCCAGCACCAGGGTGGCCAGCACGCCGATCATCAGGGCGGCGGAGGTGAGCCCGCCCGGCACGGTCACGGTCGGGGTGGACTCGCCCGGCTCGGACAGCCACATCATCACCACGACCCGCAGGTACGGGAACGCGAGCACCATGCTGGTCAGCACACCGGCGATCACCAGCCACGCCTGACCGCCCTCAAGGGCCGGCCCGAAGATGGCGAACTTGCTGGTGAATCCGCTGGTCAGCGGGATACCGGCGAAGGCCAGCAGGATGAACGTGAACAGCGCGGCGAAGAACGGCGAGCGCCGGCCCAACCCCGCCCACCGGGACAGGTGGGTGGCCTCGCCGTCGGCGTCCCGGACCAGGGTCACCACGGCGAACGCGGCGAGCACCGAGAAGCCGTACGCGACCAGGTAGAACATCGTGCCGGACAGCCCGTCCTTGCTCGGGGCCAGCACGCCGACCAGCAGGTAGCCGGCGTTGGCGATCGAGGAGTACGCGAGCAGCCGCTTGATGTCGGTCTGGGTGACCGCGAGCACCGCGCCCAGGAGCATGGTCAGCACCGCCACCGCGCCGAGGACCGGGGTGAAGTCCCAGCCCCCGCCCTCGAACGCGACGTGGAAGACGCGCAGCAGGGCGCCGAACGCGGCGACCTTGGTGCAGGCCGCCATGAAGCCGGTGACCGGGGTCGGCGCACCCTGGTAGACGTCCGGGGTCCAGACGTGGAACGGGGCCGCGGCGGCCTTGAAGAGCAGACCGATGGCGAGCAGCGCCATGCCGGCGAAGAGCAGCACCGGGCTGGCCGGAGACTCACTCACCGCCGCGTTGACGGTCGCGAAGTCGACACCGGCGGAACGGCCCGGAACGCCCGCGGTGAAGCCGTAGATCAGGGCCACACCGAACAGGAAGAACGCCGAGGCGTACGCGCCGAGCAGGAAGTACTTCATCGCCGCTTCCTGGCTCAGCAGCCGCCGGCGGCGAGCCAGCGCGCAGAGCAGGTACAGCGGGAGGGAGAAGACTTCCAACGCGATGAACATGGTCAGCAGGTCGTTCGCCGCCACGAAGATCAGCATGCCGCCGATGGCGAACGTGACGAGCGGGTACACCTCGGTGAGGCCGTTGCGGCCCTCAGCCTGCTTCCGGTCGTCGGCCGACTCCGCCGTCACGGCGGCCTGGGCGACGAACGCGCCGCCCCGCTCGACGGAGCGGTCGCCGATCAGGAGCAGCGCCATGGCCGCCAGCACCAGGATCGCGCCCTGGAGGAACAGCGTCGGCCCGTCCACCGCGATGGCCTGACCGGCCGTGATGAGCCGGTCGTCGGCGTTGAGGACCACCATGGTCAGCGCGGCGAGCACGGCCAGCAGTGCCAGCGTCAGCTGCACCAGGTGTCGCGAGCGCCGGGGCACGAAGGCCTCGACCAGCACGCCGAGCAACGCGGTGCCCAGCATGATCAGGATCGGGGCGAGCGCCGCGTAATCGAGCGACGGCAGTTTCAACTCGGTCACTGTGCCGACCTTTCGTTCGCGACTGCGGGGCTCCGCTGCGCTGCACTCCTCGCGCTCACCGATGCCGACCTTTCGTTCGCGACTGCGGGGCTCCGCTC
>NZ_JBEZEC010000020.1:0-44603 GCF_040648595.1 Micromonospora sp. NPDC049107 | reverse complement strand
TGCCGACCTTTCGTTCGCGACTGCGGGGCTCCGCTGCGCTGCACTCCTCGCGCTCACCGATGCCGACCTTTCGTTCGCGACTGCGGGGCTCCGCTGCGCTGCACTCCTCGCGCTCACCGATGCCGACCTTTCGTTCGCGACTGCGGGGCTCCGCTCCGCTGCACTCCTCGCGCTCACCGGCCTGCCTCCTGGAGAGTGCCGCCCACCGATGGGGCGGGGTCGGTCCTGCCGATGTCGTCCATGGTCGCCTGGACGGCCGGGTTGATCACGTCGGTGACCGGCTTCGGGTAGAAGCCGAGCAGCACGATCAGCGCGATCAGCGGGGCGACCACGACCTTCTCCCGCAGGCTGAGGTCCCGGCGCATACCGTCGACCTCGGTCAGCGCCGGGTTGAGCGTGCCCTGCGTGGTGCGTTGCACCATCCACAGCACGTACGCCGCCGCCAGGATGATGCCGACCGTGGCGATGACCGCCACCGGCTTGTTCACCGTGAACGTGCCGATCAGCACCAGGAACTCGGAGATGAACGGCGCGGTCCCCGGCAGGGCGAGCGAGGCCAGACCGGCGAAGAACAGCACACCGGCGAGCACCGGGACCAGCTTGCCGGCACCACCGAAGTCACTGATCAGCGCCGAGCCACGCCGGGCGACGAGCATGCCCACCACGAGGAAGAGCAGGCCGGTGGCCAGGCCGTGGTTGAGCATGTAGAGCACCGCGCCGGTGCCGGCCTGGGTGGTGAACGCGAAGATGCCCACCCCGATGAACCCGAAGTGCGCGATCGAGGTGTACGACACCAGCCGCTTGAGGTCGTTCTGACCGACCGCCAGCAGCGCCGCGTAGATGATGCCGATCACGCCCAACGCCAGCGCCCAGGGCGCGAACCACTTCGACGCCTCGGGAAACAGTGGCAGGCAGTAGCGCAGGATGCCGAACGTGCCGACCTTGTCCAGCACACCGACCAGCAACGCGGCGGCACCCGCCGGGGCGGCGCCACCGGCGTCCGGCAGCCAGGTGTGGAACGGGAAGAACGGGGCCTTGATGGCGAACGCGAGGAAGAAGCCGAGGAACAGCCACCGCTCGGTGCCGGTGCTGATGTCGACCTGCGAGAGCGCCTGCCAGTCGAACGTCTTGCCACCGACCACCCACAGGCCGATCACCGCGGCCAGCATGAACAGACCGCCGACCAGCGAGTAGAGGAAGAACTTCACCGCCGCGTACTGCCGCTGGTGGCCGCCGTAGCTGCCGATCAGGAAGTACATCGGCACGAGCATGACCTCGAAGAACACGTAGAACAGGAAAACGTCGGCGGCCGCGAAGACGCCGATCATCGTGCTCTCGAGGATCAGCAGCAGCGCGAAGTAGACCGGGATGGACCGCTTCGACGACTCGGCGTCGTGCCAGGACGCCAGGATCACCAGCGGCACCAGGACCGCGATCAGCATCAGCATCACCAGCGCGATGCCGTCGGCGGCGAAGGTGAAGTTGACGCCCCAGTTCGGGATCCAGGTGTACGACTCCCGGAACTGGAACCGGTCACCGCCGGCGTTGAAGCTGACCCACATCACCACCGAGAGCACCAGTACCAGCAGCGACCAGGCGAACGCCACCTGCTTGGCCAGCTCGGGCCGGTGGCGCGGCAGGAAGGCCACCACCAGAGCGCCCACCAGTGGCGCCACGGTGAGCACCGAGAGGAACGGGAAGTTGGACATTATGCGGCCTTACCTCCGTGGTGGATGCGTGGTCCGCCGGCGGGGGCGGGCGTCTTCGGGTCGGTCATGCCAACCACCCCGCCTGCACCGCGAGGAACGCCGCCATCACCAGCAGCGCGCCGGCCAGGATCGAGGTGGCGTACGAGCGGACGAAGCCGGTCTGCATCCGCCGGAGTCGACCCGAACCCCCGCCGACGGCGGCGGCGAGCCCGTTGACGAGACCGTCGATGCCCCGGTTGTCGAGGAAGACCAGCGCCCGGGTGAGGAAGATGCCCGGCTTCTCGAAGACCGCCTCGTTGACGGCGTCGGTGTAGAGGTTGCGTCGGGCGGCGGTGACCAGGATCCCGGCCGGCTGCGGCGCGGTGGCCGTGCCGGCCCGGAACAGGAACCAGGCCAGGCCGGCGCCGAGCACGGTGACCAGCAGCGACAGCGTGGTGATCACGAGGTGCGAGAGGACCGGCTCGTGCTCCGCGTGCTCGCCGCCCAGACCGGCGGTGGACGTCAGCCAGTCCGGCACGGAGGTGGAGAGCAGGAAGCCGGCGCCGACCGAGCCGATCGCCAGCAGGATCAGCGGAATGGTCATCAGCTTCGGCGACTCGTGCGGGTGCTCGATGTCCTCGGTCCACCGCTTCGGACCGTGGAACGTGAGCACGAACAGCCGCGTCATGTAGAACGCGGTCAGGCCCGCACCGAGCAGCGCGGCACCGCCGTAGAGCCAGGCGGTCCAGTCCTCCCGCTCGAAGGCGGCCACGATGATCGGCTCCTTGGAGAAGAAGCCGGAGAACGGGAACATGCCGATGATGGCCAGCCAGCCCATCATGAACGTCAACCAGGTGACCTTCATGTACGTCGACAGCCCACCGAAGCGGCGGATGTCCACCTGGTCCTTCATGCCGTGCATGACCGAGCCGGCGCCCAGGAACATGTTGGCCTTGAAGAAGCCGTGCGCCAGCAGGTGCACGATGGCCAGCGCGTACGCCCCGCCGCCGAGACCGACGCCGAGGAACATGTAGCCGATCTGGCTCACCGTCGACCAGGCGAGCACCCGCTTGATGTCGTCCTTGGCCGCGCCGATGATGCAGCCCATCAGCAGGGTGAGCGCGCCGACGCTGACCACCACGAGCTGGAGCGTCGAGTTCGCGGAGAAGATCGGGTTGGAGCGGGCGATCAGGTAGACACCGGCGGTGACCATGGTGGCGGCGTGAATGAGCGCCGACACCGGGGTGGGGCCCTCCATCGCGTCCGGCAGCCACGCCTGCAACGGGAACTGGCCGGACTTACCGGCCGCGCCGAGCAGCAGCAACAGGCCGAGGACCAGCACGGTGGTGCCGGTCAGTGAGCCGACGCCGTTGAAGACCTCGTCGTACTGGGTGGTGCCCAGGGTCGCGAACATGATGAAGATGCCGATGGCGAGGCCGGTGTCACCGACCCGGTTCATCAGGAACGCCTTCTTGCCGGCCGTGGCGGCGCTCGGCCGCCCGTACCAGAAGGAGATCAGCAGGTACGACGCCAGACCGACGCCCTCCCAGCCGAAGTAGAGCATCACGTAGTTGTTGCCGAGCACCAGCAGCAGCATGGCGGCGACGAACAGGTTGAAGTACGCGAAGAACCGGCGGCGACCCGCGTCGTGCGCCATGTACTCCACGGCGTACAGGTGGATCAGGAAGCCGACGCCGGTGATGAGGAGCACGAAGACGGCGGCCAGCGGATCGAACAGCAGGCCGAAGTCGACCCGCAGGTCACCGACCGCGATGAAGTCCCACAGGCTCAGCTCGACCGACTTGTTCTCCAGGCCTCGTAGCTGGAAGAAGGACGCCAGCCCGAGCACGAACGCGGCGCCGATGGCCGCGACGCCCAACCAGTGCCCCCAGCGGTCGGCCCGCCGGCCGAGCAGCAGCAGGATGGCCGCGCTGACCAGCGGGATCGCCACCAGCAGCCAGACGCCCCCGAGCAGCCCCGTGGCCTGGGCGTATTCCACAGTCTCTTCCACCGGTGGACCCCTTTAGTACTTCAGCAGGTTGGCGTCGTCGACGCTCGCCGAGCGTCGCGTCCGGAAGATGGCCATGATGATCGCGAGGCCGACCACGACCTCGGCGGCGGCCACCACCATCACGAAGAACGCCATGATCTGGCCGTTGAGGTCACCGTTGATCCGGCTGAAGGTGACCAGCGTCAGGTTGGCCGCGTTGAGCATCAGCTCGACACACATGAACAGCACGAGCGCGTTGCGCCGGACGAGCACCCCGGCGGCGCCGATGGTGAACAGCACCGCGGCCAGCACCAGGTAATAGTCAGGAGTCACCGGTCGGTCCCCTTCAGAGTGGTCTCCTGCGCGGTCAGCTCACGCACCGGCAGGATGTCCGGCGTGCTCCGCTCGGTGAGCCGGCCGTCCGGCAGTCGCGCCGGGGTGGCCACCGAGGAGGAGGTCGCGAAGACGCCGGGGCCCGGCTTGGGGCCCGGGTAGTTGCCCGGCGCGAAGCGGGCCCGCATGGTCGCCGGCTGGTCCATCTTGTCCTGCTTGCGCCGCTCGACGTGCGCGAGCACCATGGCGCCGACCGCCGCGGTGATCAGCAGCGCCGAGGTCAGCTCGAACGCGAAGACGTACTTCGTGAACAGCAGGCGGGCGATGCCCTGCACGTTCCCCTCCGCGTTGGCCTCGTCCAGGCCGACGGCGGTGGAGCCCTCGACGGCCCGGTAGAGGGCGCCGCCGACGAGGCCGGCGAAGCCCAGCCCCAGCACGATCGCGGCGACCCGCTGACCGCGCAGGGTCTCGATCAGCGAGTCGGACGCGTCCCGACCGACGAGCATCAGCACGAACAGGAAGAGCATCATGATCGCGCCGGTGTAGACGATGATCTGCACCATGCCGATGAACGGCCCGGCCTGGAGCACGTAGAACACGCCCAGGCAGAGCATGGTCAGCACCAGCCAGAGCGCCGAGTGCACCGCGTTGCGGGCCGCCACCATCCCGATCGCGCCGATCAGCGCGAGCGGCGCGAGGATCCAGAAGGTGACCTGCTCGCCGCCGGACACCCCGCCCGCCGCGGCGAGCACCGTAGACGTGGTCATGCGTTCTCTCCCTTGCCGACCGCCGCACGCTGGGCGGCCTGCTCGGCGCCCGGGAACGTCACGCCGGGGTGCTCCTCGACCTGGTGGCGGCCAGGGCCCATCGGTGACGTCTCGGCACCGGCGGAGGTGCCCGGGTTGTCCAGCGCGCCGACGTAGTAGTCCTTCTCGCTGTCACCCAGCCGCATCGGGTGCGGCGGCTGCTCCATGCCCTCCAACAGCGGGGCGAGCAACTGCTCCTTGGTGAAGATCAGGTCCTGTCGGTTGTCCCGGGCCAGCTCGTACTCGTTGCTCATGGTCAGCGAACGGGTCGGGCAGGCCTCGATGCAGAGTCCGCAGAAGATGCACCGCGCGTAGTTGATCTGGTAGGTGCTGGCGTACCGCTCACCCGGCGAGAAGCGCTGCTCGTCGGTGTTGTCGCCGCCCTCGACGTAGATCGCGTCCGCCGGGCAGGCCCAGGCGCACAGCTCGCAGCCGATGCACTTCTCCAGGCCGTCCGGGTGCCGGTTGAGGATGTGCCGCCCGTGGTAGCGCGGCGCCGAAACCGGCGGCTTGAACGGATAGTCGGTGGTGACGACCTTCCTGAACATGTGCGAGAAGGTGACACCGAATCCCTTGAACGTTCCGGTGATCGCGCCCACGTCACACCTCCCTGGAGTCCGAGCCGGCGACGATGTTGGCCGGCTCCCGCTCGGCGACCACGCGCGTGATACGCGGGCTCGGTGGTACCTGTAGATCCATCGGCGGCAGCGGGAAGCTCCCGTACGGCCGGCTGTCGACCTGCTCCTGCGTGGTCGGCTTCGGCTGCGGCTTCCGGCTCGGCCAGAAGAGCGTGGCGAGCAGCAGGATGCCGGCCGGGATACTCACGGCGATGACCTTGCCGCGGGTGTCCCAGTCCTCGATCGAGCGCAGGCCCGACAGGACCAGGATCCAGACCAGGTTGATCGGCAGCAGAACCTTCCAGCCGAAGCGCATGAACTGGTCGTAGCGCAGTCGGGGCAGCGTGCCGCGCAGCCACACGAAGACGAAGACCAGCGCGATCACCTTGCCGAAGAACCAGAGCATCGGCCACCAACCGGAGTTGGCGCCCTCCCACAGCGTGATCGGCCAGGGCGCCCGCCAGCCGCCGAGGAACAGCGTGGTGGTGACCGCGGACATGGTCACCATCGCGACGTACTCGCTGAGCATGAAGAGCGCGAACTTCAGCGAGCTGTACTCGGTCATGAAGCCGGCGACCAGCTCGGACTCGGCCTCGGGTAGGTCGAACGGCGCCCGGTTGGTCTCACCCACCGTGGCGATGAAGAAGATGACGAAGCTGGGCAGCAGCAGGATCGCGTACCAGCCCGGGGCCGGGATCTCGGTGCCGAAGATGGTCAGCCGGGTGGCGTCACCCTGTGCGGCGACGATCCCGCTGGTACTCATCGTGCCGGCGGTCATGAAGACCGCCACGATGCTCAGGCCCATCGCGACCTCGTACGAGATCATCTGGGCGCTCGACCGGAGACCACCGAGCAGCGGGTACGTCGAGCCGGAGGCCCAGCCGCCCAGCACGATGCCGTAGACGCCCATCGAGGAGCAGGCCAGCAGCAGGAGCACGGCCACCGGCACGTCGGTGACCTGCAACGGCGTGTGGTGGCCGAAGATGCTCACCATCGGGCCGAACGGCACCACCGCCAGCGCGGTGACCGCGCAGATCACCGAGATCGTCGGTGCGAAGAAGTAGACGACCTTGTCGGCCGCCTTCGGGAGGATGTCCTCCTTGAAGGCCATCTTCAGGCCGTCGGCGAGGGTCTGCAACAGGCCGAGCGGGCCGACCTGGTTCGGGCCGGGCCGCACCTGCATGTAACCGACCACGCGCCGTTCGAACCAGACACCGAGCAGGGTGGCCAGCAGACCGAACGCGAAGGCGAAGACAATCTTGCCGAGAACCAGCCACCACGGATCCCGACCGAAGTCGGCAAGCGTCGGGTCCTGAGCCAGGACGATCGAGTTCACTGGTTACCCCCAGAACTGAGGATGGTCTCGTCGGCCGCCACGCGCCCGGCCGGGATGGCCGTACCCGATGCGGGAACGGAGATCCGGACGACCGTGCCGGACGTCGCCCCGAGGCTGCGTCGCACGGTCGAACCGGGTGAGTTCGTGGGCAGCCAGACCACGCCGTCCGGCATCTCGGTGATCTCCGCCGGCAGGGTCAGCGCGCCCCGGTCGGTGCCGACCGTGACCGCGTCACCGTCGGCGACACCGAGCGCCTCGGCGGTGCCCTTGCCCAGCCGGACCACCGGCGGGCGGGCGGTGCCGGCGAGGTTCTCGTCGCCCTCGGTCAGGGTGCCGTTGTCGACGAGCTGGTGCCAGGTCGCCAGCACGGCCTCCCCGGCGGCCGGGTGCGGCACGGTGCCCGGCGACACCGACGGCGCGGACGGCCGGGACATGCGCGTGGCCGGCAGCGAGCCCAGCTCGCGGCGGACACTCGGCACGTCGGCGGTGCCGAGGCTTACGTCGAGGAGCGCGGCCAGCGCGTCGAGCACCCGCCCGTCGGTCATCGCGGCGGTGTTCAGCACCGCCTCGAACGGACGCAGCCGGCCCTCCCAGTCGAGGAAGCTGCCGGCCTTCTCGACCACCGGGGCGACCGGCAGCACCACGTCGGCCCGCCGGGTCACCGCGCTGGCGCGCAGTTCCAGGCTGACCAGGAACGGCACCGCGTCCAGCGCGGCCTCGGCCAGCCGCGGGTCGGCCAGGTCGGCCGGGTCGACGCCGCCGACCAGCAGCGCGCCGAGCTGTCCGTTGGCCGCCGCCGCCAGGATGCCGTCGGTGTCCCGACCGGCCTGGCTGGGGATCACCCCGGCCGGAATGTCCCACGCCTCGCCCAGTTCGGCCCGCGCGGCCGGCTCGGTGACCAGCCGGCCCCCGGGGAGCAGGTTGGGCAGGCAGCCCGCGTCGACCGCGCCGCGGTCACCCGCGCGCCGCGGCACCCAGGCCAGCTTCGCACCGGTACGCCGGGCCACGTCCGCCGCGGCGGAGAGCCCGCCCGGCACACCGGCCAGCCGCTCACCCACGATGAGGATCGCGCCCGGCGCGCTCAGCGCCTCGGTGACCGTGGCGTGCTCGGCGAGCACGCTCGCCTCCTCGCCCGGCACGACCCGGGCCAGCTTGGCGCCGAGCTTCTCCAGGCCGCGGGTGGCGAACGGCGCCAGCGCGTACACCGTCAGGGTCTTCTTCAGGTACGCCTTGCGCAGCCGCAGGAAGAGGATCGGGCACTCCTCCTCCGGCTCCAGGCCCACCAGCACCACGGCCGGCGCGTTCTCCACGTCGGTGTAGGTGACGTCGGTGACCCCGGCGACCGAGCTGGCCAGGAAGTCGGCCTCCTCGCGGGAGACCGGCCGGGCCCGGAAGTCGATGTCGTTGGTGTTCAGCGCGACCCGGGCGAACTTCGCGTACGCGTAGGCGTCCTCGACGGTCAGCCGACCGCCGGTGAGCACCGCCGTGCCCTGGCCGCCCTCGCGGGCCGCGTGCAGCCCTTCGGCGGCCCGGGTCAGCGCCTCACTCCAGGACGCCTCCCGCAGCTCACCGGTGTGCTCGTCGCGGACCAGCGGGTTGGTCAGGCGGTCGGCGGCCCGGGTGTACTGGAAACCCCACCGACCCTTGTCGCAGTTCCACTCCTCGTTCACGGCCGGCTCGTCACCGGCGAGCCGGCGCAGCACCTTGCCGCGCCGCCAGTCGGTGCGCTGCCCGCAGCCGGCCGAGCAGTGCTCGCAGACGCTCGGGCTGGACACCAGGTCGAACGGACGGGCCCGGAACCGGTACTGCGCGCCGGTCAGCGCCCCCACCGGGCAGATCTGCACGGTGTTGCCGGAGAAGTAGGAGTTGAACGGCACGTCACCGTCGTCGCCCTGCTCGCCGTACGCGTCGTCCCGGTAGATGTTGATTTCCTCGGCGGACGACCGGCCCATCAGGTCGATGAACTTGTCGCCGGCGATCTCCTCGGAGAACCGGGTGCAGCGCTGGCAGAGCACGCAGCGCTCGCGGTCCAGCAGCACCTGGCTGCTGATCGCCATCGGCTTCTCGTACTCGCGCTTGTGCTCGTGGAAGCGCGAGTCGGTGCGGCCGGTGGACATCGCCTGGTTCTGCAGGGGGCACTCGCCGCCCTTGTCACACATCGGGCAGTCCAGCGGGTGGTTGAGCAGCAGCAGCTCCATCACCCCCTCCTGCGCCTTCTGGGCGACCGGGGAGGTGAGCTGGGTCCGGACGACCATGCCGTCGGCGACGGTCTGGGTGCAGGAGGCGACCGGCTTGCGTTGCCCCTCCACCTCGACCAGGCACTGCCGGCACGCGCCGGCCGGGGCCAGCAGCGGGTGGTCGCAGAACCGGGGGATCTCGGTGCCCATCTGCTCGGCGACCCGGATCAGCAGCGCCCCCTTGGGGGCGGTGACCTCGACGCCGTCGATGGTGAGGGTGACGGTCTCGGTCTGCTTGGCTACGTCGGTCATCAGAGTCGCCCTTCATTCGCGACTGCGGGACTCGCAAGCTCGTTCCTCGCGCTCATCAGTGCGCCCCTACCAGGGTCTTCTCCGACAGCATGGGAGCTTTACGACCCTCGATGTAGTCGAGGTAGTCCTGCTTGAAGTACTTCAGCGACGAGGTCACCGAGCTGGTCGCACCGTCACCCAGGCCGCAGAACGAGCGGCCGAGGATGTTGTCGCAGGTGTCCAGGAGGGTGTCCAGGTCCTCGTGGGTGCCCTGGCCGGAGAGGATCCGCCGGTAGACCCGGACCATCCAGTAGTTGCCCTCCCGGCACGGGGTGCACTTGCCACACGACTCGTGGTGGTAGAACTCCAGCCACCGGTACGTCGCGTAGACCGGGCAGTCCTGGTCGGAGAAGATTTGCGTGGCCGTGGTGCCCAGGATCGAGCCGGCCGCCGCCACGCCCTCGAAGTCCAGCGGCACGTCCAGGTGCTCGGCGGCGAGCAGCGGGGTCGACGATCCACCCGGGGTCCAGAACCGCAGGTTGTGACCGGGCTGCATGCCGCCGGCAAGTTCCAGCAGCTCCCGCAGCGTGACACCCATCGAGCACTCGTACTGGCCCGGGTTGGCGATCCGGCCGGAGAGCGAGTAGATCATCGGTCCGGAGGACTTCTCGGTGCCCATGGACTTCCACCAGTCGGCCCCGCCGAGCACGATCGGCGGGACGCTGGCGATGGTGCCGACGTTGTTCACCACCGTCGGGCTGGCGTACAGGCCGTGGGTGGCCGGGAACGGCGGGCGCAGCCGGGGCTGCCCCCGGAACCCCTCCAGCGAGTCGAGCAGCGCCGTCTCCTCGCCACAGATGTACGCCCCGGCGCCGGAGTGCACGACCAGCTCCAGGTCGAAGCCGCTGCGCAGGATGTTGCGACCCAGGTAGCCCTTGTCGTACGCCTCCTGGACGGCGTTGCGCAGCCGCCGGGCGGCGTGCACGGCCTCGCCCCGGATGTAGATGTAGGCGCGGCTGGCCCGGATCGCGTACGACGCGATGATCACGCCTTCGACCAGCGCGTGCGGATCGTGGGTCATCAGCGGGAGGTCCTTGCAGGTGCCCGGCTCGCCCTCGTCGGCGTTGACCACCAGGTAGTGCGGCTTGCCGTCCCCCTGCGGGATGAAGCCCCACTTGAGACCGGTGGGGAAGCCGGCACCGCCACGACCGCGCAGCCCGGAGTCCTTGATCAGCTGGATCAGGTCATCCGGGTGGGCCTTGAGGGCCTTGCGCAGCGCGGCGTAGCCGTCGAGCTGCTCGTAGGTGCCGATCCGCCAGGCGTCCGGTGACAGCCAGCGCTTGGTCAGCACCGGCGTCAGCTTGGCCAGCGTCTCCGGGCGGGGAGTGGTCACTTGTGGGCCCCCGTTTCGCTCGCGGCGGCGGGGTCCGTGCCATCCGCGTCCGCCGACGCTTCGGTGAGGTTGCGCTCCTGCGCGCCGGTCGAGTCACCGGCGGGCTTACCGTCGCCGGCCGGGGCGTTGGCCGCCGCGCCGGCGGCCTGGGCCGCCTGCGCGTCGCGCGGTCCCGGCGGCGAGGTCTCCGCCGGCACCTTCGTGCCGGGCGCGTCCGGCACGGCCGTCTCCGCGTCGGGCTGCCGGGTCTCGGCGGTACGCACCTGCGGCGACTTGTCGTCCGGCGCCTTCACGTCCGGTGCGGTGCTGCCGGTGGCCGCCGCCGGCTCGACCCGCTCGGCGGTGCCGGCCGTACCCGTGGGGGTGGCCGCGCCGTCGCCGCTGGTGACCGGGGTGGCGGGGGCCGCAGCCGGGGTGGCCGCTCCGTCGCCGCCCTTGACCGGCGCGGTGCTGGCCTCGACGGGTGCCGGCTTGGCGGCCTCCGCCTTCGCCTTCGCCTCGGCGGCTGCCTTGTCGGCCTCGGCCTTGCTGCGGATCGGGGTGTTCGGGTCGAAGCCCGGCACCGAGACGCCGTGCTCCTGCGCCAACCGCAGACCCCGCAGGGTCGGCTCACCCGGACCGCCGTCGGCGACCGCGCCCTCGCGCTCGTCGGCGAAACCGGCGAGCTGCACCGCCATCTCCTTGAGCGTGCACAGCCGCGCGCCGCGCGTCGGCATGGGCCGGCCGCCCGCGCGCAGCTCGTCGACCACACCGACCGCCGTGGACGGGTCCACGCCGTCGAAGAAGTCGTAGTTGACCGTCATCACCGGGCCGTAGTCACAGGCCGCCAGGCACTCGGCGTGCTCCAGCGTGATGGTCCCGTCGGCGGTCGTCTCGTCGTGCCCGACACCCAGGTGCTCCGCGAGGGTGTCGTAGACCTCCTGGCCACCCAGCACGTTGCACATCGTGTTGGTGCAGACGCTGACCAGGAAGTCGCCGGTGGGCTTGCGCTTGTACATGGTGTAGAAGGTGGCCACGGCCCCGACCTGGGCCTTGTTCAGCCCCAGCACCTCGGCGCAGAACGTCACCCCGGCCGGGGAGACGTACCCCTCCTCGGACTGGACCAGGTGTAGCAGCGGCAGCAGGGCCGAGCGGGACCGGTCCGCCGGGTAGCGGGCGATGATCTCGCGTGCCCGCTCCCGCGTCTCGTCAGTGAACGTCGTCGTCATCGGTCACAACCACCCATCACGGGATCCAGCGAGGCGCCGCCGGCGATCACGTCGGCGATCAGGCCACCCTCGGCCATCGCCGGGAGGGCCTGGAGGTTGACGAAGCTCGGCTCCCGGTAGTGCACCCGGTAGGGCCGGGTGCCACCGTCGGAGACGGCGTGCACGCCCAGCTCGCCGCGCGGCGACTCGATGCCGACGTACACCTGGCCGGGTGGGACCCGGAAGCCCTCGGTGACCAGCTTGAAGTGGTGGATCAGCGACTCCATCGACTGACCCATGATCTTCGCGACGTGCTCCAGCGAGTTGCCCATGCCGTCCACGCCGATGGCGAGCTGCGCGGGCCACGCGATCTTGCGGTCGGCGACCATCACCGGGCCCGGGCGCAGCCGGTCCAGCGCCTGCTCGACCAGCTTCATCGACTCACGGATCTCGGCGAGCCGGACCTGGTAGCGGCCCCACACGTCGCCGTCGGGGTGGGTCGGCACGTCGAACTCGTACGTCTCGTAACCGCAGTACGGCATGGTCTTGCGCAGGTCCCAGGCGAGCCCGGCCGAGCGCAGCACCGGACCGGTGATGCCGAGCGCCACGCAGCCGGTGACGTCCAGCACCGCGACGCCCTTGGTCCGCTCGGTCCAGATGGGCTGACCGGAGAGCAGGTCCTCGTACTCCTTGAGCTTCTTTGGCATCATCTTGAGGAAGTCGCGGATCTTGCGGATCGCGTCGTCCGGCACGTCCTGCGCCACACCGCCCGGCCGGACGTACGCGTGGTTCATCCGCAGGCCGGTGATGGTCTCGAAGATGTCGAGGATGTACTCCCGCTCGCGGAAGCCGTACAGCATGATCGAGATGGCGCCCAGCTCCATGCCGGTGGTGGCCAGCCAGACCAGGTGCGACGAGATCCGGTTGAGCTCCATCATCAGCACGCGGATGGTGGTGGCGCGCTCGGTGACGTCGTCGGTGATGCCGAGGAGCTTCTCCACCGCGAGGGCGTACGCCGTCTCGTTGAAGATCGGGGAGAGGTAGTCCATCCGGGTCACGAACGTCGAGCCCTGGACCCAGTTGCGGTACTCGAGGTTCTTCTCGATGCCCGTGTGCAGGTAGCCGACGACCGAGCGGGCCTCGCGGACCGTCTCGCCCTCCAGTTCGAGGATCAGACGGAGCACCCCGTGGGTGGACGGGTGCTGCGGCCCCATGTTGACCACGATGCGCTCGTCGTTGATCGGGTCGGTGCCCGACACGACCGTGTCCCAGTCCCCACCCGTGACGGTGAAGACCCGGCCCTCGGTGGTCTCGCGTTCGGTCGCGTAGTTCGACGTGGTCACTGGTAGGACCTCCTCCGGTCCGGCGGCGGAATCTCGGCGCCCTTGTACTCGACGGGCACGCCACCGAGCGGGTAGTCCTTGCGCTGCGGGTGGCCCTCCCAGTCGTCCGGCATGAGAATCCGGGTCAGGTTGGGGTGGCCGTCGAAGACGATGCCGAACATGTCGTACGCCTCCCGCTCCTGCCAGTCGGCCGTCGGGTAGACGGCGGTGACGCTGGGCAGGTGCGGAGACTCGGCGGAGACGGCGGCCTCCAGCCGGATCCGACGCCGGTAGGTCATCGAGGTGAGCAGGTAGACCACGTGCAGCCGGCGCTCGTCGGCGCCGAGGTAGTCCACCCCGGACACCGAGGAGCACAGCTCGAACCGCAGCGCGAGGTCGTCACGCAGTACCTGGCAGACCTCGGCGATCCGCTCGGGGCGGATGTGCAGGGTCAGTTCGCCCCGGTCGACGACCACCTTTTCGATGGCGTCGCCGAAGGCCGGGTACGCCTCCTCCAGCGCGTCGCGGACCTCGTCGAAGTACCCGCCGTACGGCCGGGCGGCCTCCTCGATCGGCTGGCGCGGGCGGACCAGGCCGCCGTAGCCGGACACGTCACCGGTGCCCTGGTTGCCGAACATCCCGCGGCCGGCCGGGCTGGCCGGCGGGTACTCGGCCGGGGCGGTCGCGCTGGCGCCGGGCGGCGTTACCGGCACCGGCACCCCGCCGTCGTTGGTCTTGTCCGTGGGAGACGTCATTTCGGGCCTGCCTGCGGGTGGAGATGGTTCTGGGCGTTCATCCAGTTCTCGATCCGCAACTGCTCCTCGCGCCCCTCGCGGACCGCCTGGGTCCACTCGGCACGCCGGGCCTTGTCGTTGCGGTAGGAGGACGGCATCGAGCCGTACGGCACGACCGGGACGTCGCCGCGCTCCTGGCGGGCCGCCAGCATCTTGCGACCGTTCGGGCCCAGCGGCTCGTACATGATCTTCTCGCGGAGCTTGAGGATCGCGTCGATGAGCATCTCCGGCCGGGGCGGGCAGCCGGGCAGGTACATGTCGACGGGTACGACGTGGTCGACGCCCTGCACGATGGCGTAGTTGTTGAACATGCCGCCGCTGCTGGCGCAGACGCCCATCGAGAGCACCCAGCGGGGCTCGGCCATCTGGTCGTAGATCTGGCGCAGCACCGGCGCCATCTTCTGGCTCACCCGGCCGGCCACGATCATGAGGTCGGCCTGTCGGGGCGAGGCCCGGAAGACCTCCATGCCCCAGCGGCCCATGTCGTAGTGCGGACCACCGGCGGCCATCATCTCGATGGCGCAGCAGGCCAGGCCGAAGGTGGCGCCCCACACGGACGACTTCCGAGACCAGTTGACCAGCTTCTCCACCGAGGTGAGCAGGACGCCGGCGGGAAGCTTCTCCTCGATGCCCATCTGACGTTCCTTCCTCAGTCCCAGTCCAGGCCGCCGCGCCGCCACACGTAGGCGTACGCGACGAAGACCGCGACGATGAACAGGACCATCTCCACGAAGCCGAAGATCGGCAGAGCGTCGAACGAGACCGCCCAGGGGTAGAGGAAGATGATCTCGATGTCGAAGACGATGAAGAGCATCGCCGTCAGGTAGAACTTGATCGGGAACCGCCCGCCGCCGACCGGCTGCGGGCTGGGCTCGATGCCGCACTCGTACGCCTCGAGTTTGGCCTTGTTGTAGCGACGGGGACCGGCGAAGCGGGCGGCGCCGACGGAGAACAGCGAGAACGCCGCGGCGAGGGCGAACAGCCCGATGATCGGTGCGTAAGGCGAGAGCGACATCGTTTTCTCCTGCTCGTCCTTCCCTGCCGTCAGTGCTTGACGAAAATCACACTATTCACGTCCCTCGCGGTGGCTGCCGGCGGGGGTCGATCTTTGTCGGCTCCGAGGCTGTGACCAGCACCGATGCCGTCCCAACTAGACGGCTGGCGCCGCCTTCGTCATCGCATTGATGACCCGGTCCATCGCGTCCCCACCCCGGGGGTCGGTCAGGTTGGCCAGCAACTTGAGGACGAAACGCATCAGCGTCGGATGGGGCATGCCGTGTTTGGTGGCGATCCGCATGATCTCCGGACGGCCGATCAGTTTCACGAAGATGCCACCGAGGCGGTAGTAACCGCCGAGGCGGGCCTTCAGCTCGTTCGGGTACGCCAGGAGCGCCCGTTCCCGCTCCGGCCCGGCCGGACGCGCGAGCGCCTGCACCGCCACCTCGGCGGCCAGTTCGCCGGACTCCATCGCGTACGCGATGCCCTCGCCGTTGAACGGGTTGACCATGCCGCCGGAGTCGCCGACCAGCAGGACGCCACGGGTGTAGTGCGGCACCCGGTTGAAGCCCATCGGCAGGGCGGCGCCGAGGATCGGGCCGTCCGCGTTGGTCTCGTCGGTCATCCCCCACTCGGCGGGGGTGTTGGCCAGCCAGTCGGTGAGCAGCCGGCGGTAGTTGGTCTTGCCGAACGCGGACGACGAGTTGAGCACGCCGAGGCCGACGTTGACCCGCCCGTCGCCGAGCCCGAAGATCCAGCCGTACCCGGGCAGCAGGTTGTCGCCGCTGTCCTTGCTGCGCAGCTCCAGCCACGACTCCAGGTAGTCGTCGTCGTGCTTGGCCGGCGAGTGGTAGTAGCGGCGGACGGCCACGCCGATCGGCCGGTCCTCCCGCTTGGCGAGCCCGAGCGCGAGCGGGAACCGGCCGGAGACACCGTCGGCGGCCACGACCAGCGGGGCGTGGAAGGTGGTGGGTTCCTTGCCGGGGCCGACCTCGGCCTCGACGCCGGTCACCCGACCGTCGCCGTCGAGCACCGGGCCCAGCACGTTGACGTTGGTCCGCAGTTTGGCGCCGGCCGCGACCGCCCGCTGGGCGAGCAGGTCGTCGAAGTCCAGCCGGGTACGGACCAGCCCGTAGTTCGGGAAGCTCGCCAGCTCCGGCCAGTCCAGCTCCAGGCGTACGCCGCCGCCGATCACCCGCAGGCCCTTGTTGTGCAGCCAGCCGGCCTCGGGCGAGGTGTCCACGCCCATCCGGATGAGCTGGCGCACCGCGCGCGGGGTCAACCCGTCGCCGCAGACCTTCTCCCGGGGGAACTCGGTCTTCTCCAACACCAGAACCCGTACGCCGTGCCGGGCCAGGTGGTACGCAGTCGCCGATCCACCGGGACCGGCGCCAACGACGATGACATCGGCGTCGTGTTCCACCGCGGTCATTCGCGCCTCCTCCCGCACGCTCGTGAAATGCTTCACAAGCCAGACGGGACGAGTGTATGACCGGCGTCATACCTGCGCAGGATCAGGGGTACCTAACTCGCCGATGTGACAGCCGACGACCGTCCACAGCAGCCGACTGTCAGGCCGGGCTGGGCGCGTCCAGGCCGGCGTCGACCCGGATCGTCTCCGGCAGATGCTCCCGCAGCGCGCCGCCCGCCGCCCGGTCCAGGGCGGCCAGCACCTCGGCGACCACCTGCCGGACGTCCGTCGGGTCCGCGCCGGCCAGCGCGCGCAACTGCGTGATGAGTTCGGCCGCGTCGTCGTCGGTGGCGGCCACCGGGCTCGCCGGGTCTGCTCCGGTCATGCGGACGAGCGTACGGCGCAAAGTGGACTAAAGTCGGATATTCCTGAAACGCGCAAGCATCTCGCGTGCTACGCGCGGACGTCTCGCCGGGCTACGTCCGGACGTGTCGCCGGGCTACGCGCGGACAGCCCGGTGCAGCGCGACCACACCGCCGGTCAGGTTGCGCCATCCCACCCGACCCCACCCCGCCGCGGCCACCCGCCCGGCCAGCGCCGCCTGGTCCGGCCACGCCCGCACCGACTCGGCCAGATAGACGTACGCGTCGGGGTTGCTCGACACCGCGCGGGCCACCACCGGCAGCGATCGCATCAGGTACGACAGGTACACCGTCCGGAAGACCGGGTTGATCGGGGTGCTGAACTCGCACACCACCAGTCGACCACCCGGCCGGGTGACCCGGGCCAGCTCGCGCAGCGCCGCGTCGGTGTCGTTGACGTTCCGCAGGGCGAAGGAGATGGTCACCGCGTCGAAGCTCGCGTCGGCGAACGGCAGCCGCAGCGCGTCACCGGCCAGCAACGGCACCTCGGGACGCACCCGCTTGCCGACCTGGAGCATGCCCAGCGACAGGTCCGCCCCCACCGCGTACGCCCCGGACTGGGCCAGCTCGCGGGTCGACACACCGGTGCCCGCTCCCACGTCCAGCACCCGCTCACCCGGTCGCAGCCCCAGGGCCGCGCGGGTGGCCCGCCGCCAGGAGCGGTCCTGCCCGAAGGCGAGCACGGTGTTGGTCAGGTCGTAGCGCTCGGCCACGCCGTCGAACATCGCGGCGACCTCGTGCGGTTGCTTGTCGAGACTGGCGCGCTGGCCCTGCGGGGTACGGCTCACCCCGTCCACTCTGCCAGCCCCGCGCGAGCCCTCGGCCGCTGGGTCCGCGTACCCCACGGTGGTCGGCGCCGCCGATATGCGCGAGGGCGGGGTGGTCGCCCACCCCGCCCTCGCGTCGCGCCTGCGGGTCAGTCGGTCGACGTCTCGTCGCCGGGAGCGACCATGACGACCTTGCGGCGGCGGGAGAGCACCAGCAGCGCCCCGCCGACGAGCAGGATCAGACCACCGATGCCGCCGATCAGGCCGGCCTGCACACCGGTGACCGGCAACCCGCCGCCACCGGAGCCACCGCCGCCGGTGGTCGGCGACGTGCTCGTGCCCGGCGTCGTCGTGCCGCCCGGAGTCGGAGTCGCGGTCGGCGTCGGGGTCGCGGTCGGCGTCGGGGTCGGCTGCGCGCTGAGGTCGACGAACACGTCGAACTGCGCGGTGTTGTCCACCTCGTCGGTCTCGGTGAACGCCCGGCGCTGCGCGCCGGAGGCGTCCCGCGGCGCCTCCTCGGGGCTGCCCTGGGTGGCCTCGAGACCGGCGGCCCAGACGAACCCGGGCCGGAGCACCGACTCGGTGACGTCCTCGCCGACCTTCACCCGGACGTCGGCCGTGTAGAACTGCCCGGGCTTCAGCACGACGCCACTGTCCTCGCAGTAGGCGTTGGCGAAGCCGCCCAGCGGCTGCTCGACGCAGCCCTCCGGCAGCTTGGCGAAGGTGACGCCGGCCGGCAGCGTGATCCCGTACGCCACGCCGGTCGCCTTCTTGCTGCCGTCGTTGTAGACCGCCCAGTCCAGCGGCGCGGTGTCGCCCCGCTTGACCGGCTTGAGGCCGGACTCGCCCGCCTCGTCGCCGTCCACCGTCACGTCGGCGTAGACGTCCTGCACCCAGGTGGTCAGGTCGTAACCCGGCTTGGCGACGGTGATGTCGTGCCGCACCTTGTTGTCCCGCGGGTTCGGGTCGGCGGTGGCCGAGCTGATGCTGACCACCAGCGTGCCGGCGTCGCCGCGACCGCCGGTCGAGAAGATCGGAATACCGAAGTCCTCCGTGGTGCCGGCGGCCAGGTCGCCGAGCAGGCAGGTGAAGGTCGTGCCCTTGAGGTCACAGCCGTCCGGCGCGAGGACGCCGACCTTGCGGTTCTTCAGGCCCTTCGTCTCCACGGTGACCCGGACGTCCTTGGCGTCGACCGCGCTTCGGGTGTTGTCGACCTGGAACTTGAACGGCTTGGCCTTGGCCGCCTTGACGCCCTGAGCCAGCTCGTAGCTGAGCGGCACCAGGGCCAGGTCGGCCTGGTCGGCGGCGTGCGCCGGGGCGGCGACGGTGGCCACGCCACCGGCCGCGAGCAGGGCCACGACGCCGGCACGAACCAGGGCCGAGCGGTGGAACGCTGTCATCAGTCCCCCGGGGGTAGGGAAGAAAATAGGATCGGTTGCGCCGAACGAGCGGACGTTATCGGAGGTCGATCTCCCACGCCAGCGTGGCGGCGGGTTTTCAACCGTCCGGCCTGGACCCGGCACACGGATCGGGCGGGATGGTCACCCATCCCGCCCGTACCGCCGTGCGTTATGTGAACGACCCTCATGGGCCGATGGAGGACGCGCCTCAGGCAGACGGCCGCACGCTATCCGCCGACGATCATCTCCACCAGACCCGCACCGGGCTATGCGCCGGCGAGCCGACCGGGAGGACCCGTACCGCCGAGTGGACGCAAGCGGAAGCAGGATCCCCGGTCAGCCGAACGGCCGGCCGCGACGTACCTCAGTTGACCTCGACGAGCGGCAGCGACCGGCCCGCGCCGCCGCCGGGCAGCGCGATCGACGAGAAGTGCGAGACCACCCGCTCGTCGGTCGGGTCGTCGGCCGGCGTGTGGTGCACCGCCAGCCGGTTGTAGAGGGTGTCGCGCTGCGCCGGGATCCGGTCGGCAGAGCGGATCATGCCGATCAGCTCGTGCAGGTTGGAGCGGTGCCGGGCGCCGGCGGAGGAGATCACGTTCTCCTCCAGCATGATCGAGCCGAGGTCGTCCACGCCCATGTGCAGGGCGAGCTGCCCGACGTCCTTGCCGGTGGTCAGCCAGGACGCCTGCAGGTGCGGCACGGTCTCGAAGAAGAGCCGGGCCACCGCGACCAGCCGCAGGTACTCGAGCGTGGTCGCCTGCGTACGACCCTTGAGGTGGTTGTTCTCCGGCTGGTACGTCCACGGGATGAACGACCGGAACCCGCCCGTACGGTCCTGCACGTCGCGGATCATCCGCAGGTGCTCGATCCGCTCGGCGTGCGTCTCGCCGGTGCCCATCATCATGGTCGCGGTCGACTCGACACCCTGCCGGTGGGCCAGCTCCATGACCTCCAGCCAGCGCTCGCCCGACTCCTTGAGCGGGGCGATGGCCCGGCGCGGGCGCTCGGGCAGCATCTCCGCGCCGGCGCCGGCGATCGAGTCGAGGCCGGCGGCCTTGATGCGGGCGATGGCCTCGTCCAGGCTGACGCCGGAGACCTTGGCCATGTGCAGGATCTCGCTCGGCCCGATCGAGTGGATGACCAACTGCGGGTACGCCTGCTTGACCGAGGAGAACAGCTCCTCGTAGTACTCGACGCCGTAGTCCGGGTGGTGCCCGCCCTGGAGCATCACCTGGGTCGCGCCCAGCTCGACCGCCTCGCCACAGCGACGCAGGATCTCCTCGGTCGGGTGCGTCCACCCCTCGGCGTGCTTCGGCGCGCGGTAGAACGCGCAGAACTTGCACGCCGTCACGCAGACGTTCGTGTAGTTGATGTTGCGATCGATCAGGTAGGTGACGACGTTGTCCGGATAGCGCCGCCGGCGCACCGCGTCCGCCGCCTCGCCCAACGCGTGGAAGGGCGCCTCGGTGTAGAGCAGCAGTGCTTCCTCGGGCGTGATCCGCCCGCCGTCCGCGCCACGCTGCAGGATGTCGTCGATCTCCCGGCTCACCGTCACAACCCCGAGCCTACGTCGCCTCACCCGGCTCGACCGCCAGGCCCCGTCGAGGTGCGGCACGTCCCACAGCCGGTCAGCTCTCGCGTACCTCGATGCGTATGTCGTAGGTGTCCCGCAACTCTGCGGCGAGCACCGGGCCCGCCCACGCCGGCACGTACGCCTCCCACCACGGCTCTTCACGCTGCGCCGGCATCCGCTGCTCGGAGAGCACCGCCCGGAACCGCTCATCCGCCGCCGCGACCCGCTCCCGAACCCACCCCATCTGCGGAAAGCCGAACAACCGTTCGTCGGTCAGCACCCTGTCGATGGTGTGCCGGATGCTCAGGTCGAACCAGTACTCGTCGAGGATGTCGTCGTAGCCCTCCTCGCAGAACTCGACGACCTGCTCCCACCCCTCCACGAGACCGGTCGGACGCTGGCCCCCGGTCACCTCGGCGAACCGTTGCACGAACTGCCGGTCGTCGGTCATGCGTCGTAGTCGACCGTGAGCTTGTCGGTGGTCGGGCTGGACTGGCAGGTCAGCACATAGCCGGCGGCCACCTCGTCCGGCTCCAGGGCGTAGTTGCGGGCCATCGTGACCGACCCGTCGACGACCTTCGCCTTGCAGGTCGAGCAGACACCGCCCTTGCAGGCGTACGGCAGTTCGCCGCGCACCTTCAACGCGGCGTCCAGCACCCGCTGCTCCCGGCCCATGGTGAAACTCGACGAGCGGCCGTCCAGGACGATGGTGACGTCCGTCCCGACGCCCGGCTGCTCGGTGGGACGCGCCACCGGCTCGGGCGGCGCGTCGACGTGGAACAGCTCGGTGTGCACGGCCGACTCCGGCAGACCCCGCGCGGCCAGCACCTCCCGGGCGTCGACCACCATGCCGTACGGCCCGCAGAGGAACCACTCCTCGATCAGCTCGCCCGGGACAATGGTGCCCAGCAGGCGCCCCAACCGTTCGGCGTCGATCCGTCCGGACAGCAACGGCGACTCGCCCTGCTCCCGGGACAGCACGTGCACCAGGTGCAGCCGGGACGGGAACCGGTCCTTCAGGTCGGCCAACTCCTCGGCGAACATCACGGTGTTCGCCGTGCGGTTGCCGTACACCAGGGTGAAGGTGCTGGCCGGCTCGACGGCCAGGGCCGTCGCGACCAGCCCGAGCACCGGCGTGATGCCGGAGCCGGCGACGACCGCGCCGTAGTGGCGGACCCGGTCCGGCGCGAACGCCGTGGTGAAGGCGCCCAGCGGGGGCAGCACCTCGACCGTGTCGCCGCCGCGCAGCGCGCCGCACGCGAAGGCCGAGAAGGCGCCGCCGGGAACCTCCCGCACCCCGATCCGCAGCCGCCCGCGCCGGCCCAGGTCGTCGGGGGTGGAGCAGATGGAGTACGACCGGCGCACGTCCTCGCCGTCGTCGGTCACCCGCCGCACCGTCAGGTGCTGCCCCGCCTGGAAGGCGAAGGTCTCCCGCAACTCCTCGGGTACGGCGAAGGTGACCGCCACGGAGTCGTCGGTGAGCCGGTCGACGGCCGCGACCGACAGTGGGTGGAAGGCCGGCCGACGACGGACCGGCCGGGAGATGGTGACTGTCACAGCGCCTTCAGGTGGTCGAAGGGTTCGGAGCAGGAGCGGCAGCGCCACAACGCCTTGCAGGCGGTCGAGCCGAACCGGCTGACCTGCTCGGTCTCCGGGGAGCCGCAGAGCGGGCAGCGGACCGCGAGGGTCAGCGCCACCACGCCCGGGGCGGACGCCGGGGCGGGCGGGGCGATCCCGGCGGACGCGAGCTTGGCCCGCCCGGTGTCGGAGATCCAGTCGGTGCTCCACGGTGGGCTGTAGACCGTTCGCACGTCGACGTCCGGGTAACCGGCCTTCGCCAGGGCACGGCGCACGTCGGCCCGGATCACGTCCATGGCGGGGCAGCCGGTGTAGGTCGGGGTGATGGTGACGACGACCCGACCGGTGATCCGGTCCTGCTCGACCTCGCGGAGGATCCCCAGCTCGTCGATGGTGATCACCCGGATCTCCGGGTCCACCACGCTCGCCGCCGCCGTCCACGCGTCGGTCCGACTCCGCTGTGCGGTCGCTCCCGCGCTCACCACTGCGCCCCCGGGTGGGCGCGGTGCAGCACCTGCATCTCGGCCAGCAGGTAGGACAGGTGCTCGGTGTGTACACCGGCCCGCCCGCCGGTCGGCGCCCAGCCGCGCTCGGGACGGGTGAGCGTCGCCTCGGCCAACACCGGACCGACGACCTCGTCGAACGCCGGCCACAGACCCGCCGGATCGACCGGCGCCGCCGGGTCCGCCCCGAAAAGCTCATGGGTGTACGGCCAGACGTGGTCCACGGCCTCCTGCATCCGGCGGTGCGACTCCTCGGTGCCGTCACCGAGCCGCCTCACCCACAGCGCGCCGTGGTCCAGGTGGTACGCGGACTCCTTGCGCGCCTTCGCGCCGATCGCGGCCAACCGCTCGTCCGCGCAGCCGGCGAGCGCGGTGTAGAGCGGCACCTGGTACGCCGCCAGGAAGAACAGCTTCGCCATGGTCACCGCGAAGTCGCCGTTGGGCAGCTCGACCAGGAGCACGTTGCGGAACTCGCGGTCGTCGCGCAGGTACGCGAGCGCGTCCTCGTCCCGACCCGCGGCTTCCAGCTCACCCGCGTACGACAGCAGCAGCCGGGCCGCGCCGAGCTGGTCGAGGGCGATGTTGGCGAGCGCGATGTCCTCTTCCATCTCCGGCGCGCGGGTCGCCCACTCGGCCAGCCGCTGGGCGGCGACCAGCGCGTCGTCGCCCAGGCCGAGAGTGAAGGCGAAGGGCCCGTTCACGCCACCACCTCGCTCCGCTCGGCGGCGACGCGAAGCGCCCCGTTGCTGGGCTGGCTGGTTCGCTCGCTCCGCTGGCTCACAGGTGTGCCACCCCGTCCGGGACCTCGTAGAAGGTGGGGTGGCGGTAGACCTTGTCGGCGGCCGGGTCGAAGAAGGCGTCCTTCTCGTCCGGGCTGGACGCGGTGATCGCGCCCGCCGGCACCACCCAGATCGACACGCCCTCCTGGCGGCGGGTGTAGAGGTCACGGGCGTTGCGCAGGGCCAGCTCGGCGTCCGGGGCGTGCAGGCTGCCGACGTGGGTGTGCGACAGGCCCCGCCGTGCCCGGACGAAGACCTCCCACAGAGGCGAGTGTTCGTTGCTCACGCGGCCACCTTCTCCCTCGCGTCGGCCCGCTTGGCGGCGTACGCCGCGGCGGCCTCGCGTACCCATGCGCCGTCGGCGTGGGCCGCCCGACGGTGCGCCATCCGCTCCCGGTTGCACGGTCCGTTGCCCTTGATGACCCGCATCAGCTCGTCGTAGTCCGGCTGGCTGTAGTCGTACGCCTGCCGCTCCTCGTTCCAGCGCAGGTCGTCGTCGGGAATGCGGAGCCCGAGGACCTCGGCCTGCCCGACGCACATGTCGACGAAGCGTTGGCGCAGGTCGTCGTTCGAGAAGCGCTTGATCTTCCAGGCCATCGACTGGGCGGAGTGGGTGGAGTCGCCGTCCGGCGGACCGAACATGGCCAGCGACGGGTACCACCAGCGGTCGACCGCGTCCTGGGCCATGGCCTTCTGCGCCGGGGTGCCGTGCGCGAGGGTGTGCAGGATCTCGTACCCCTGGCGCTGGTGGAACGACTCCTCCTTGCAGACCCGGATCATCGCCCGGGCGTACGGCCCGTAGGAGCAGCGGCACAGGGGCACCTGGTTGACGATTGCCGCACCATCCACCAGCCAGCCGATCGCGCCCACGTCGGCCCAGGTCAGGGTGGGGTAGTTGAAGATCGAGCTGTACTTCTGCCGGCCGTCGAGCAGCAACCGGACCAGTTCGTCGCGGCTGATGCCGAGGGTCTCGGCGGCGGCGTAGAGGTAGAGGCCGTGGCCGGCCTCGTCCTGGACCTTGGCCAGCAGGATCGCCTTGCGCTTGAGCGAGGGCGCCCGACTGATCCAGTTGCCCTCGGGCTGCATGCCGATGATCTCGGAGTGGGCGTGCTGCGCGATCTGCCGGATCAGCGTCCGCCGGTACGCCTCGGGCATCCAGTCGCGCGGCTCGATCTTCTGCTCCGCGTCGACCACCTCGGTGAAGTAGGCCGCCAGATCCTCGTCCGGCGCCGGGCCGCCGCGCCGTTCACGAGCGGCGGCGGCGCGCAACTCGGCCTCGGCCGCTTCGACCTCGCCGAGCAGGCCCGCGCCGGGCGCGTCGTCCGGTGCGTCGCCGGGGGCGGAGAAGTCGTTGCCATACATGAGGACAAGTGTTACAGCTTGCGCCCGAATGCACTAGGGGGTGTAACAGGAAACCCGAGTGACGTTCCGTCACCGATGGGCAGATCTCCGCTACCCACCGCAACACCGGCGTTTATGACGTGGCTCACGGAAAGGAGGTCAAATCCCCCATAAGGCGCAAAGCGCCGGGATTTTCTCCCGATTTCGCACGTTGCCCGGTGTCGCCCTCTGGCGATCGGCCCGTCCAGACGTAGACTTCTGCCGGTCACACGATCGGCTGCCCCCACGCCGGCTTCACAGAGGCCACCTCCCCCGGCCTCGGCGCACGCACCGGTCGCCCCGGACAACGAAGCCGGTCCCCCCGGCCCTGACATCTGGAGCTCACCCAACTCATGCGATCTCGCGTGACCATGGTGTTCGCCGTCGTGGCGATAATTCTCGGTGGCGTCCTACTGGTCCCCACCGCGTACGCCCGACTGTCCAGCGACGTCGGCGAAGGCGGCGGTGGTGGCGGCGCCGCCACCAGCAGCGTCGCCGCGCCCGCGCCGGCCCCGCCACCACCTCCCACGCTGGCCGCGGGCCGCGTGTCGGTGGCGTTCAAGGGTGAATTCTTCTCGTGGGCGCTGCTCGACCGGAAGACCGGCAAGGTCTCCGGATCGTCGAACATGAGCGCGACCAGCTCCACCGAATCGATGATCAAGGCGTGGATCGTCTCCGACTACCTGCGCCAGCTCAAGGACAGGGAGCCGCCGGCCGGGCTGAAGCAGGCGGCCAGCCTCGCCATCATCGACAGCAACGACGCCGCGGCCAACAAGGTCTACGCCGCCGCGGGTGGGTCGTACAAGCCGTCGAAGAGCAGCATCCCGGACCCGGTGATCCAGCGGGCGATCAAGACCTGCGGCCTGACCGACACCAAGCGCGGCAACACCGAGCCCTACACCGGATACTGGAGCTTCACCCGGATGTCCCCGCGCGACGCCGTCCGGCTCGGCGACTGCATCGCCGACGGTAAGGCCGCCGGCCCGAAGTGGACAAAGTGGGTGCTGGACCAGATGGCCAAGGTCCGGGGCAGCACCGACGCCCAGCGGGCCAGTTCCGGTGGCGGCCGCTGGGGGATCATCGACGGTCTACCCAAGTCGATCACCGCGCAGGGGCCGGTCAGCATGAAGAACGGCTGGACACCGATTGCCTCCGACGGAAACTGGCACGTCAACTGCCTCGCGGTCAACGGGAAGTGGAGTCTCGCGGTGATGCTGCGCTACTCGATCAAGCTAGGGCTGGACTACGGCGCGAAGGTCTGCGCCAGCGTCACCACCCAACTGGTCACCCCGCAGCCCGGCGCCGCGCTCAAGGTGCCGCAGCAGCCGGTCGGGAAGCTCTGATGGCCGGGAACCGGCGGGCCGATCGACGCGGTGCGGGCGAAACCTCGCCGCTGCGCCTGATCGCCGTCGCGGTCATCCTCATCGGGCTGGTGCTGGTCTCGCTACGCCTGCTGCCCGGGTCGCCGTTCGAGTCGGCCGCCGCCGCCAAGTGGGGTGACTCCGAGGCGACGACCAGCGACCGGTCCACCAACGCGGCCACCGACCGCAGCGCCCGCCAGCCGGCCCCGCCGAGCCCCAGCCCCAGCCCTTCGCTGACGCCGCTGCCGTTCGAGGCCAAGAACCTCGACCTCGACATCGAGGGCTGGTACTCCTGGAGCGTCCTCGACCGCCGGACCGGGAAGATCATCGGTTCGAAGAACATGGGTGAGACCAGCACCACCGCCTCGCTGATCAAGTCCTGGATCGTCGCCGACTACCTGCGCCGCGCCGCCGAGGCCGGCCAGACGCCGAGCGACGCGAAGCTCGCCGACGCCACCCGCATCATCCGGGACAGCGACAACACGCGGGCCGAGCAGTTCTACAACTCGGTCGGCCGGGACGCCTCGATCCGGCGGCTGCTCTCCATGTGCAAGCTGACCGACAGCAGCGTCGCCCCGGACAAGGGCTGGTCCCGTACCGCGCTCTCCCCCCGCGACACCGCGCGACTGGGCAACTGCATCGCCACCGGCACCGCCGCCGGACCGAAGTGGACCAAGTGGCTGCTCAACGAGATGAAGCTGGTCCGGGGCGCCGGTGACTTCGGCATCCGCAAGGCGTTCCCGCCCGCGCAGCAGAAGCAGATCGCCATCAAGAACGGGTGGATCGACCGGACCGCCGAGCAGGAGATGCACATCAACTGCCTGGCCATCGGCGACACCTGGACGATGGGCGTGATGGTCCGCTACCCGATCAACATGGGCTACGAGTACGGCATGAAGAACTGCCAGAAGATCACCGAGGCGCTGCTGCGCCCCGGCGTCTGATCCGGCCGCCGGTCAGCCGGCGAAGAACTCGGGACCGCCGTCCGGCAGCGGGGGGACCTCGCCGAGCGCGGCGACCCGCCGGGCGAACTCGCGCAGCCCGGAGACCTGCCGCTCGCCGAGCGAGAAGTCCAGGGCCCGGAAGTACGTGGCCAGCGTCGCGGCGTCGAACGCCTCCCACCGCGCCGCCGCCTCGGCGACCTGGTCCAGCTCGGCGAGGCAGAGGTCACGCGAGCGCAGGAACGCCTCGTGCACCTCCTTGACCAGGCCCGGGTGCGCGGCCGCGAAGTCGCGGCGGACCGCCCAGACGGCGAAGACCATCGGCAGCCCGCTCCAGTCCCGCCAGGCCTGCCCCAGGTCGGTCACGGTGAGGCCCCGCAGCGGTGCCTCGTAGTACGCCCGCAGCGCCACGTCCCCGATCAGGACCCCGGCGTCGGCCTCCAGCAGCATCTGGGTCAGGTCCGGAGGACAGCGGAAGTACTCGGGCCGCACCCCGTACCGCTCGGTGAGCAGCAACTGCGCCAGCATCACCCCGGTCCGCGACGTCGAGCCGAGCGCCACGCGGGCGCCGTCCAGCTCGGCGAGCGGTCGGGCGGAGACCATGTTGACCGAGAGCACCGGCCCGTCGCTGCCGACCGCCAGGTCCGGCAGGAGGAGCAACTCGTCGGTGTGCTTCAGGTACTCCATCAGCGTGATCGGACCGATGTCGAGGTCGCCCGCCACCAGCGCCGCGCTCAGCCGGTCCGGGGAGTCCTTGTGCAGGTCGACGTCGAGCAGGCTGCCCGAGCGCATCAGGCCCCAGTAGATCGGCAGGCAGTTCAGGAACTGGATGTGCCCGACCCGCGGGCGTGCGACGCGCTCAACCATGACCCGACCGTATCCCCGGCCTCGGGATCCAGCCCGGCGGGCCGGCCCGGAGTGGCCAACCCCGCACCGGACCCACCCGATCGCGGGCCCTCCGACGACGTCACAGCCGGCCGCCCACGTTCGGTGGGATGCGCGTTCACCCGCCCCCCGGGTCTCGTCCAGCCACGTCTCCGTCGGGCCGGCGTGCCGCCCGCACGACGACCGGCACGAAGAGCAGCACCACCAGGAGCCCGGTCGCCCCCACCACCGCGATCAGTGGCCGAGGTGGGATTCGGGTGAGCAGGGCGCCACCGATCAGGTACCCACCCATTGAGCCACCCTGCACGGCCGCGCCGTAGGTGGCGTACGCCCGCGCGCGCATCCGCTCGGGCACCCGCCGAGCGGTGAGGAGGTTGGCGAAGACGTTCCCCGCGCCGTTGGCCGCGCCGCCCACCAGCCAAAGTGGCACCAGCAGGGCCGCAGCGGGCACCCTCGCGGCGAGCAGCACCATCAGACTGCACCCGGCCAGCGTGATCAGCACGCCGCGGACCAACGCACTGTCGTCCTCGATCCGGCGTACGAGCCGCGCCGCCAGCCAGCCGCCCGGCAACATTCCGGCCATCCAGGCGGCCCCGATGAGGCCGTACGTGGTGGCCGACCCACGCAGGGTCTCCCGGATGAAGAACACTTCGATCACGTTGATGCCACCGATCGCCGCGATCACCACGGCGGTACTGACCACCATGACGACCATCAGCGGGTCCCGGCGGAGCCGCCAGCCCTGCGCCGTACCGGCCGGCGTTTCGGGGCTACCGGCGTTCTGCTCGGCGCGGCTGGACTGCTCGGCGCGGCTGGACTGCTCGGCGCCGTCGGGATGGTGGCTCGCGGATCGCCAACCACCGCGCCGAGTTCGCAGCGCGAGGCCCGCGACCACGAGCGCGAGGTAGGTCGCGGCGTCGATCAGCAGTGGTACGCGGGTGCCGAACTGCCCCACCAGCAGGCCGGCAAGCACCGGACCGCCGAGCGCGCCGAGGGAGACGGCGGTCTGGCTGATCGCGCTCGCACGCGGCAGGTCGGCCGGGCGGACCATCGCCGGGAGCAGCGCCGCCAAGCAGGGCTGGGTGACCGCGAGACCGCAGGCGAGCAGCGCCACGAGGGCCACGACGAGGACTGGGTCGTCGGCGACGGCGAGCAGCAGGCAGATCACGGTCTGCGCCAGCCCGGTCGTCACCAACACGGTACGGCTGTCCACCCGATCGGCAAGCCGTCCGGCGAGCGGGGCCAGCACCACCAGGGGAAGGGTGGCCGCGAGCAGCAGTCCCGAGACGGCGAGCCCTCCGGCACCGGCTCCCTGCAGGGCCAGCGCGAGCGCGGTGGCGGCGAGGAAGTCCCCGCAGATCGTGGTGCCGCGAGCTGCGGCGGCGATCCAGACGTCCGTCCAACGCGACGTGTCACTTGTGAAGGACATACTTCGAAAATAATCCTTCACAAGTGACCGACACAACCCCTTCTACGCCAGCGGCACCGCCCGATACTGGACCGTGACGGAACGTGCACCCGTCGGCGCGTCGGTACGACGTCGAGGGTGATACGGCCTCAGCAGCGCCAGGACCGCCTCATTCAGGGCGGCCAACTCGTCCGCGGTGAGCAGCAGCAGGGTGTCGTGGAACAGCGCCACGTCGTACCACTCGGCGGGCTCATCCCCCGCCCGCCGCAACCAGTCCCGAGTCCGTTCCATGGCACGGGCGGCGTGCGCCTCCACGAGCGCCTGCTCAGCCGCACGCCCCTCGGGACCGGCCTCGCGGCCCGCGTCGACCATCCAACTGATGCCCGGCGTACGCCACACCCGCTCCCGCGCGTCCCCCCGGCTGGGCGCCTGCTCAACCAGGCCGAACTTCGCCAGCGCCCGCAGGTGGTAGCTGGTGGCGCTCGGCGACAACCCAGCGATTTCGGCGCATTCGGTGGCGGTGCCGCCGCCCTCGCGGCTGCTCAGGTACTCGATGATCGCGATCCGGGCCGGATGCGCCAACGCCCGCATCACCTGCGGATCGCTGATCGTCTTCCGACGCGACTCGGGACTGGCCTCGGTCATGCCCCCATGATCCCGGCCACCCGCCCGACCCGCCATCAACCCCGCGCGCCGCCCCCGCGGCACGCGCCGTCGAACCGTGGAAGCGCTGAAGGGTTGGCACCCCCGCCCCCTGGCACAGGGGCGTCGTGGTCACGCGACGCAGGCCCGCGTGGCGGAGGTGCGGCGCCGCCGAAAAGGTTGACCACAGGGCGGCCCTTCGGGAGGAAAAATGTCGTACACCTGTTCTAGGGTCAGTCCATGTTGGGGGCGTTGGCGCAGGCGGGTGGCGGTGTCGACGCCTGCGCCGACACCGCGCCGTGGGCCCTTCCCGACGACGAACTGCTCGCGGCGCTGGACGCGTCGCACGCCTTGGCGCAGCGCCTGGCAACCATCCAGCTCGCTCTCGTGCGCGAGCTCGACGGCCGTGGTCTCGCGGTCGCCCAGGGCGCATCGTCCACCGCCGTCTGGTTACGGGAGCGGCTGCGGCTGTCCGGGCGGTCGGCCCGCCAGTTGGTCCAGCTCGCCGCCACCATGGACGCGTCGCCGCCGACGGTCCGTGCCGCTCTCCTGGACGGCCGCCTCACTGTGGAGCAGGGCAAGGTGGTGGCGGAGACGATCGCGGATCTCCCCGTCGAGGCCGGCCCGGAGGTGGCAGAGAAGGCCACCGAGTTACTGATCGCCTGGGCCGACCGCTTCGATCCGACCACCCTGAGTCGCCTCGGCGAACGCGTCCTCGCGCACGTCGCGCCCGACCTGGCCGACGAGGCCGAGCTGGCGGCCCTCGAGCGGGCCGCCGAGCGGGCCGAGGCTCGCCGGCACGTCACCCTCTCCGAGCCGAAGGACGGGCAGGTACGCCTCACCGGCAACCTCGACACCGAGACCGCGAGCCTGCTGCGGCAGGCCATCGATCCGCTCTGCGCCCCGGCCGGCGAGCACGACGACCGCAGTCCGGGCCAACGCAGGGCCGACGCACTCGGCGAGATCTGCCGGCTGGCACTGCGCACCGGCCACCTGCCCGACAACGGTGGAGACCGGCCGCAACTGGTTGTCACCATGTCGCTCGACGCGCTGGTCAACGAGCTCGGCGCGGGCACCCTGGACACCGGAGCGCGTCTCACGCCGGGCGCGGTCCGCCGCCTGGCCTGCGATGCCGCCGTGCTGCCGGCGGTCATGAACGGCAACAGCCAGATTCTGGACGTCGGGCGTCAGCGCCGGCTCTTCACCGGTCCGCTGCGGCGCGCGCTGGTGCTCCGCGACGGCGGCTGTGCCTTTCCCGGCTGCGACCGGCCATCCCGTTGGTGCGACGGCCACCATGTGCGCCACTGGGCCGACGGCGGCGCCACGACACTGGGCAACGCGGTCCTGCTCTGCGGGCATCATCACCGAATCCTGCACCGGGGCGACTGGGTCGTCCGCGTCGCATCGGACGGCCAGCCCGAATTCCTCCCACCCGCCTGGCTGGACCCGCTGCGCTCCCCACGCCGCAACCTCTACCACCGGCGCTGCTGAGCACAAGTGGTTCATCCCGCCACACGTCACGGCACCCACAGCAAGACGTGCTCGTCCTTCGTGAGCACGTCTTGGGGGAACGCCACGACAAGGCGACGCTCCCGCTCGCAGCTCGGCCCCGACAGGCGGCCCGCTGTCGCGCGGGCTCGGGCGTAGCTATCACTCAAGTCCACGACGCGCCGACTCGTCCGGGTGGTTGGCTCGGTAATTCGGTGGAAGGGGCGGCCGGGAAGGCGTAGGGTTGCAGCCCGCTTGACGGCCGAGGTGAGCTGCACCGGAACGGACGTCGTCGCGCCGGGAGGTCGGCCATCCGTCCCCGGAAACGCGAGCGAGCAGCAGATGTGAACGATGGGACGTCAGCATGCCCGCACCTGACCTCGACACGGATCTCGACACGGATCTCGCGTCCGAACGCACTCACCTGGCCAGCTCCCGCGCGGCCCTGCGCCGGATGCGGGAGCGGGCCGAAGCCCTCTTCTCGACCGGTGACCAGGTCGCCGGCGACGCCTACGCGGCGGAGACCCTCGGCCGCACACTCGCCCGCCGGGTCGCCGAACTGGCCGACGACCCCACCACGCCGCTGTTCTTCGGCCGCCTCGAATTCGGCGGACAAGCACCAGACGAGGACACCGCAACCGGCCTGACGCCGGCAACCAGCAACAGCCCGACCACCAGCATCCCGGCCAGCGGCAGCGGCAGCAGCACAAGCAGGAGTGCCGGCAGCCTAGGCGGCGGCAGCGGGAGCAGCGGCAGCGGGAGCAGCGCCAGCGGCAGCGGCAGCGGCAGCGGCAGCGGCAGCGGCAGCGGCAGCGGCAGCGGCAGCGGCGAGCATGCTGGTCGGCGGTACCACGTGGGGCGGCGGCATGTCACCGATGAGCTTGGCGAGCCGCTGGTGCTGGACTGGCGGGCGCCGGTCTCCCGCTCGTTCTACCGGGCCAGCGCTCGTGACCCGCAGGGTGTCGCGGTGCGGCGGCGGTTCGGGTTCAGCAACGGGGTGTTGACCAGTTTCGAGGACGAGCGGCTGGACCGCGGCGAGGAGCTGGGCACGGCCAGCCGGATCCTCACGGCCGAAATCGAGCGACCACGCGTGGGGCCGATGCGCGACATCGTCGCCACCATCCAGCCGGAGCAGGACGAGCTGGTCCGGGCCGACCTGGCCGACTCGATCTGTGTGCAGGGGGCACCGGGTACCGGGAAGACGGCCGTCGGCCTGCACCGGGCCGCGTACCTGCTCTACCTGCACCGGGAGCGGTTGCGTCGGGCGGGGGTGCTGATCGTGGGGCCGAACCGGGCGTTCCTGTCGTACATCGCGGCGGTGCTGCCGGCCCTCGGCGAGGTCGAGGTCGAGCAGGCCACCGTGGAGGAGCTGATCTCGCGGGTTCCGGTGCGGGCGGTGGAGACGCCGGCCGCCGCCGCGCTGAAGCACGACGCGCGGATGGCGACCGTGCTGCGCAGGGCGGTGCAGGCCCAGATCGGTACGCCTACCGACTCGATCACCGTCTCCGACGGCTCGTTCCGGTGGCGGATCGGGCTGGAGCCGCTGCACCGGATCGTCGAGGAGACCCGACGGGAAGGGCTGCCGTACGGCACCGGTCGGGAGCGGGTCCGGGCGCGGGTGGTGAGTCTGCTGCAGCGGCAGGCCGAGTCGCGGCGGGCCGAGTCGCCCGGCGACGCGTGGCTGCGCCGGATGGGCCGGTGTCGGCCGGTGGTGGACTTCCTGGACGCGGTCTGGCCGGCACTCACCCCGGAAGGGCTGGTGCACGGCCTGCTCGCCGACCCGGCCCGCCTCGCCGCCGCCGCGGACGGGCTGCTCAACGACGCCGAGCAGGAGTTGCTGGTGTGGGCGAAGCCGCCGCGTACCCCGAAGGCCACCCGCTGGACCGCCGCGGACGCCGTGCTCGTCGACGAGGCGGCCGGGCTGTTGGAGCGACCTTCCGGGTTCGGGCACGTGGTGGTGGACGAGGCGCAGGACCTGTCCCCCATGCAGTGTCGGGCCATCGCCCGCCGGAGTGAACACGGTTCGATCACGCTCCTCGGTGACCTCGCTCAGGGCACCGCGCCGTGGGCGGCGACCGACTGGCGGGAGTCCCTGACACACCTGGGCAAGCCGGACGCCGTGGTGGTCCCGCTGACGGTCGGCTTCCGGGTGCCCGCCGCGGTGGTGGCCTTCGCCAACCTGCTGCTGCCGGCGCTCGCGGTGGACGTACCCCCGGCAGAGTCGCTGCGTCACGACGGCGGCCTGGAGGTGCGTACCGTGGCCGACCTGACCGCCGCGACGGTGGCCGAGGTGCGCGCGGCGCTCGCGCACGACGGGTCGGTGGGCGTGATCGCCGCGGACGACGCGGTCGACGGGCTGCGCGCGGCGCTGGCCGCCGACGGCGTCACCACCGCGAGCGCCGACGACGTCACGGCCGCCCAGCGGGTCACGGTGGTGCCCGCGACGCTGGTCAAGGGCCTGGAGTACGACCACGTGGTGGTGGTCGAGCCGGCCGCGATCGTCGCGGCCGAGCCGCGCGGGCTGCACCGGCTGTACGTGGTGCTCACCCGCGCGGTGTCCCGGTTGTCGGTGCTGCACACCGAACCGCTGCCCGCGCCGTTGCTGACCGCGCCGCAGGCCGCGCCGCTGGCACCGGTGCCGCTGTAGGTCGCCGCCCGCAGATCCCCTGAACGTCGACCGCGTCCTGGGGCACGGCCGACTCCTGCCGCAGATGCCCGTACGTCGACCGCGTCCTGGGGCACGGCCGACACCTGTCGCACGTACCCGGGCGTCGGGCACGTCCTGAGGCACGGTCGGCGGGCAAGTGCGCGGCGTCTCTGTCGGCAACCGGGCAGTCGCGCGGGGCACACAGGTTCAACTTTGCATCGTAAAGTAGTTTGCATGGGGCCCGACGACGACGACCTTCCACCCTCCGACGCCGCCACCGCTCTCCGGCTGATCGACGACCAGCGCGCCGCCACCGTGCGCCGCCTACAGCCCGACGCCCGGCTGCTCTACTGGCCGTGGGGCGTGGCCTGGCTGATCGGTTTCGGGCTGTTCTTCCTGCGCTTCTCCCCGGGTGGTCGGGTGCTGGTCGCGCTGCCCGACTGGCTGCCCCTGACCGTGCTCTTCGCCCTGCTGATCGTCGCCGGGGCGATCCAGACGGTGGCGGGCGCGCGGGCGTACGGGCAGGTGACCGGCGACTCGGCGGTGCGGGTCGCTGGTACGGGTGCGCCTGGGCGCTGGGCACGGTGAGCGTCTACGCGGCGGTGGGCCGGGTGTCCGAGCACCTGCCGCACGACCTGGCGGGCCTGCTCTGGTCGGCCGCTGCGGTGGGCCTCACCGGCGCGCTGCACATGGCCGGCGGCGCGATCTGGCTGGACCGGGACCTGTTCCGTCTCGGCGTCTGGGTCAGCGTCATCAACGTGGTCGGCGCGATCGCCGGGCCGGGTTGGCACGCGCTGGTCATCTCGGTGGCCGGCGGCGTCGGCATCCTGGTCGCCGGCGCAATCGCCCGACTGCGCCAGCAAGGGCGCTCGTGACCGACCTCGATCCGGTCATCCACGCCCAGGCACGGCTGCGGGTGGTCGCCGCGCTCTCCACGCTCGGCGACGGCGACCGAATCACGTTTCCCCGGCTCCAGGAACTGCTCGCGATGACCGCCGGCAACCTCTCCGTCCACCTCCGCAAGCTGGAGGACGCCGGCTACGTCGAGATCAGCAAGACCCACCGTGGACGTACGCCGGCCACTCTGATCCGGCTCAGCCGGCGCGGTCGGCTGGCGTTCGAGGAGTACACCGAAGCGATCCGGAGCCTGCTCGACCCCTCCCCTCCGGACTCCACAGCGTCGAAGGAGCAGTCATGACCCTCGCCCGCGCCGACCAGGTCAGCCGCCGGTACGGCGACGTCCTCGCCCTCGACCGCGTCGACCTGGAGGTCCGGGCCGGCGAACTGGTCGGCCTGCTCGGCCCGAACGGCGCCGGCAAGAGCACCCTGATGAACCTGCTGGTCGGTCTGCGCCGACCCACCTCCGGGCGGGTCGAGTTGAACGGCCGCGACCCGCGCGACCCGGAGGCGCGGCGGCAGATCGGCGTCACCCCGCAGGAGACCGGCCTCCCGGGCACGCTGCGGGTCGGCGAGGTCGTCGACTTCGTCTCCGCCCACTACCCCGACCCGGTGCCCCGAGGCGAACTGCTCGACCGTTTCGGCCTGGGCGACCTCACCCGGCGGCAGACCGGCGGACTGTCCGGCGGCCAGCGTCGCCGGCTGGCCGTGGCGCTGGCCTTCGTCGGCCGGCCCCGACTCGTCCTGCTCGACGAGCCGACCACCGGCCTGGACGTCACCGCCCGGCACACCCTGTGGGACGCGATCCGGGCCTTCCACGACGACGGCGGGACGGTGCTGTTGAGCAGCCACTACCTGGAGGAGGTGGAGGCGCTCGCCCGCCGTGTGGTGGTGATCGGGCAGGGCCGGGTGCTCGCCGACGACACCGTGGACGCCGTACGCGGCATCGTCGGCGTACGCCGGGTCAGCCTGGTCACCGACGAGGTGCCCGACCTGCCCGGCGTCGTCCGCGCCGAACGGGTCGACGGACGCCTGCACCTGCTCACCACCGACTCCGACGAGTTGGTCCGGGCGCTGGTCCGCTCCCAGGCCGCCTTCACCGACCTGGAGGTCCGGCCCACGTCGTTGGAGGAGGCGTTCCTCGCCCTCACCGGCGGGACCGACACGCCGTCGCAGGCCCCACCCGCTGCCGCCGCCAGCGGCCAACCCACCGCCGTCTGAGGAGGCGCACCGTGCAGCTCGCCCTGGTCCACGCCCGCTACCAGCTTCTGGAGATCATCCGGATTCCGGTGGCCGTCTTCGGCAGCGCCTTCTTCCCCGCCGCCGCGATGATCTTCTTCGTGGTGCCGTTCACCGGCGACGATCCGGTCGGCGCCACCTTCGCCACCGCGTCGATGATCACCTTCTCGGTGATGAGCGCCAACATCTTCCAGTACGGCGTCGGCGTCGCCGAGGACCGCGACCAGCCGTGGAGTCCGTACACCCGGACCCTGCCGGCCGGACCGGCGCCCCGGTTCGCGGGCCGGGTGCTGGCCGGCCTCGCGTTGACGTACCTGTCGCTGATCCCGGTCGTGGTGATCGGCGCGACGCTCACCCCGGCCCGGGTCACCGCGACGGCGTTCCTGCTTACCGCCGTCATCGTGGCCGTCATCTCGGTGCCGTTCACGCTGATGGGCCTCGCCATCGGCTACTCGCTGCCCAGCAAGGCGGCGATCGTGGTGGCGCAGGTCGTCTTCCTGCCGCTCGCGTTCGGCGGCGGGCTGCTCTCCGCGCCGGGCGACGCGCCCGGCTTCATCGAGACGATCGCGCCGTTCCTGCCCACCCGGGGCGCGGCCGAACTGATGTGGTGGGCGGTCGGCGACTATCCCGTCCAGCCACTCGCGATGATCATGCTCGCCGTCTGGATCGTGCTCCTCGCCTCGCTCGCCGCGTGGGCGTACCGACGGGACGAGGGTCGCCGGTTCAGCTGACGATTCGTCCGTTTCCGCCCCGTGCCCCAGCGGGACGGTGCCAGGATTCCCGCAGGGGGCCCGCCCGTGGCCGCCCGCCGAGAGGGGTCTTGACGTGAGCACCGTCCCGCCGGGCACGCCGTGCTGGGCCGACCTGGCGACCCCGGACCTGACCGACGCACGGCGCTTCTACCCCGAACTGTTCGGCTGGACCGGACGGGTGACCCCGGAGCCCGAGGCGGGTGGCTACACCGTCTTCCTGCTCGACGGCAGGCCGGTGGCCGGTGTCGGACCGCCCGCCATCGAGGACCAGGTGCCGATCTGGTCGACGTACATCGCCACCGACGACGCGGAACTGGCCGCCGGACGGGTCGAACGGGCCGGCGGGCAGGTCGTCGTACCGCCGTTCGAGGTCTTCGACCGGGGCTGGATGGCCGTGTTCTCCGACCCGGCGGGCGCGACGTTCAGCGTCTGGCAGCCGCTGGCGATGCCCGGGGCCGAGGTGTTCAACGTGCCCGGCGCGATGAGCTGGAACGAACTGGTCACGCCCGACCCGGAGGGCGCGAAGGTCTTCTACGAGCTGGTGTTCGGCTGGCAGCCGGACGAACAACCGGTCGGCGGCATGACGTACACGGGGTGGCGGCTCGGGGCGCGGATCGTCGCCGGGATGATGCCGCCGCTGGGCGACGGCTACCCGGCCGACCTGCCCGCGTACTGGACGGTGTACTTCGCGGTGACCGACGCGGACGCCGCCGCCGCGCGCGCCGCCGAACTGGGCGGGACCATCCTGGTGCCACCGCGGGACATCCCGACCGGCCGGTTCGCCGCCCTGCGCGACCCCCAGGGCGCCCTCTTCTCGGTCATCGACCTGGGCCCCTGACCCGGGAGCCCTGCCGCCCGGGTCACGAACCGGGACGGACGGGGACCACCAGGGGGCCGTTGGTGCCGGGGAGCACCCGGACGCTCGCCCGGTAGTGAGTCGCGAGGAGGTGTTCGGTCAGCACCTCGTGCGGCGTACCGGTCGCCACCACCCGCCCCTCGGCGAGCATGACCATCCGGTCGGCGTACTCGCCCGCGAGGGAGAGGTCGTGCATGGTGGCGAGCACCGTCAGGCCGTGTGCCCGGCGCAACTGGTCGACCAGTTCCAGGACCTCCTGCTGATGGCCGATGTCCAACGCGCTGGTCGGCTCGTCGAGCAGCAGCAGCGTCGCGCCCTGGGCGAGCGCGCGGGCCAGGAAGACCCGCTGTCGCTCTCCCCCGGACAGGGTGGCCAGTTCGCGGCGGTGGAAGCCGCCGAGGTCCAGGCGGTCCAGCACGTCGTGGACGGCGGTCACGTCGGCGGCCGACTCCCGACCGAGCGGCGGGATGTACGGGGTACGCCCGAGCAGCACGTAGTCCAGGACCGACATGCCGGGCGGCACCGCCGGGGACTGCGTCACCGTCGCCACCACCCGGGCGCGTTCACGGCGGTGCAGCGCGCCGCTCGGCGTACCGAAGAGCGAGATGGCGTCCGGCGCGGGCAGCAGGCCGCCGACGGCGCGCAACAGGGTCGACTTGCCGGCGCCGTTCGGGCCGATCACGGTGACCCACTCGCCGACGGCGACGGTGAGGTCGACGCCGGTGAGGATCGGCGTGCCGTCCAGGCTGACGTGCAGCTCGCGGACCTCGACGGCCGGCGCACCCGGAGTCACGTGAGAACCCGGCGGGCGGTCCGCAGCACGAGGACGAAGAACGGGCCGCCGAGCAGGGCGGTGACCACGCCGATCGGTATTTCGGCCGGGGCGGCGGCGGTACGGGCGACCACGTCGGTCAGGGCCAGGAACGCGGCGCCGAACAGCAGCGACAGTGGCAGGATCACCCGGTAGCTCGACCCGGCGAGCAGCCGGACGGTGTGCGGCACGATGATGCCGACGAAGCCGATCAGGCCGGTCGCCGAGACCGCCGCGGCGGTGCCCAGGGACGCGGCGGCGATCAGCAGGTACCGGGAGCGCTGCGGGTGCAGGCCGAGGCTCGTCGCCTCGTCGTCGCCGAGCGCGAGGACGTCCAGCTCACGACGGTGCAGCAGCACCACGACCGTAGTCACGGCCGCGTACGGCAGCACGAGCAGCACATCGTGCCAGCCGGCGGTCGCCAGCCGGCCGAGCAGCCAGGAGTAGACCGGTTGGATGCTGTCGGCGTGGCGCTGGAGCAGATACGTCTGCCCGGCGGAAAGGAACGCCGAGACCGCCACCCCGGCCAGGATCAGCATGGCCGGGGACCGGCTCCGCCCGCCGGCCGCGCCGAGCAGGTAGGTCATCGTGACGGCGAGCAGCGAACCGACGAACGCGGCCAGCGGGATGGTCAACGGCAGCCCGGAGATCGCGCCCTGCCGACCGACGCCGCCGAGGGCGATCACCGCGGTGACCGCGAGGCCCGCGCCGGCGGCCACTCCGAGCAGGTACGGGTCGGCCAGCGGGTTGCGGAAGACGCCCTGGTAGCAGCCACCGGCGAGGGCGAGCAGACCGCCGACGAGCAGACCCAGCACGACCCGGGGCAGCCGCAGTTCGGTGACGATGGCGATTTCCCGCTCGTTCAGTCCACTGTCGAGGTGCACCCCGGGGATCAGGTTGAGCAGCTCGATGGCGACGCTGCCCGGTGGCAGGCTGACCGGTCCGAGCGACACCCCGGCGACGAGCGCGACGAGCACCGCGAGGACACCGATGACCAGCCAGCGCGCACGCAGCCCGGCGGGCCGGGACGCGCGAGGCGTACCGGCCCGCCGGGTGGCGGGTGCTCCAGAGGTCATCTGCGACGTTCCGGTCACGGACCGACCACGGTCACGCGGGCACCTTGGCGACCGCGTCGATGATCGTCCGGAGCAGGTCGACGACGCGCGGGCCCCAGCGGGAGGCGATGTCGTCGTCCAACGTGACGACCTGGTTGTTCTTGACGGCGGTGAGCCCGGCCCAGCCGCTGCGGGCCTTCACCGAGTCGGCGTTCTGCTGGCAGCACTTCGAGTCGGCCAGGAAGACGAAGTCCGGGTCGGCCTTGACGATGACCTCCTGCGACAGCTGCGGGTAGCCGCCGTTCTTGCCGTCGGCGTCGGCCGGGTCGGCGATGTTGGTCAGGCCGACGAGGCTGTAGATCGAGCCGATGAAGGTCTTGCTGGTCGCGCTGTACAGCTCCGGGCCCAGCTCGTGGTAGTAGGTGAGCTTCTCGGTGCGCTGGGGCAGGTCCTTGACCAGCTTGGCGATGTCGTCCTTCATCCGCTTGGCGACGTCGGCGGCCTGGTCGGCGTGCCCGGTCAGGGTGCCCAGGTCGGTGATCTGCTGGTACGAGTCGTCAAGCGTGGTCGCCGCCGGGGTCAGGTACACCGGGATCTTCAGCTTGCTGAGCTGGTCGACGATCTTGTTGGTGTCGTTGGAGAGCACCACCAGATCGGGGTTCTTGCCGGCGATCGCCTCGGCGTTCGGCTGGAAGCCGGACAGGTCGCTCTTGGGCGCCTCAGCCGGGTAGTTGGACTGGTCGTCGACGGCGCTCACCTGCGGGCCGGCGCCGATCGCGAAGAGCATCTCGGTGGCGCTGGGCGAGAGCGACACGATCTTCTCGGGACGCTTGTCGAGCGTGAGCGAGCCGACCGTCACCGGGTAGCTGGCGGCCGCGGTGCCGGCCGCCGGCTTGTCGTCGGTCTTCTCCGCGCACGCGCCGAGGGCGAGCGCGGCGACCGCGAGGGTCGCGGCGAAGAGCCGAGGGGTACGTCTGAACATGGGGCCTCCTGTCGGTCGAGGAGTGTGGTGCTTCGCCGACAGGACTTCGGTACGCCCGCCCACGAGGCGCCCTTCCTCGAGAGCGCGTGTCGCGACCCCTCCGCAGGCGACCTGGCTCGTCCCCGCCGTCGGCGGGGCATCACAGTTGCGGGACAGCGCCGGTTTCACACCGGCTTCGCTGCGGATTGGTCGCTAAGACGGTAGCGCACCGCCGGGACGTGCCGGATCGATCAACGACCGATCGACGTACGACGATCAGGCGTGGGGCCTTTGTCCAGGATCGGGAGGCTCGGAAGCGGGTGGTGGGGCCCCGCAGGGGCGGTACGGGGCCCCACCCGCTCAGGAGGCCGTGATGGTGACGTTGTCCACAGCCGCCTCCACCAGGCTCGCGCCGGACGCGTCCGCCGCCTCGACGAGGATGCGGACGGACTGCCCGGCGTACGGGCTCAGGTTGAGGCTCGCCACCGCCCAGCTCCCGTTCCGGTTGCTGGCCGCGCCGGTCTGGGTGAGCAGGGCGGTGGTGCCGCCGCTGTGCACGACGCTCACCCGCAGGTAGTCGGCCGACGAGGCGTTCGAGCCGTGCGCCAGGTACCAGGCCAGCGAGAGGGTCAGCGTGCCGGACGACGGCAGGGTCACCGCCGGCGACCGGGCGCTCGTCACACCGCCGTCGACGTCGTAGTCACCGGCCGCCGAACCGGCGAGCCGGCCGGTGACCAGGTCGTTCGAGCCGGCGTACGGGGTGAGCTGCTTCGCGCCGGAGGAGGTGGTCGCCTGGGCGGCGCCCACCTCGAACGCTCCGAGGGTCGCGGTGTCGGTGCCGGACGGGTTGATCGTCCAGCCGGTGGCGGTCTCGAAGGTGTCCGACCAGACCGTGGTGCCCCCACCGCCACCGCAGTACTGCGACTGCTTGCCGATGGCCCGGTACGGGCAGTCGGCGTACTCGCTGAGCATGAGTACGGCCTCGCGGTTACGGGTGGTCTGTGCGGGGATCACCTCGTCGGGCGGGTAGAAGCCGCCACCGCCGGAGGAGCCCGGGTACATCTCGAAGGTGTACGCCCAGATGCCGTGGGTGGCCCACATCCAGTCGATGCTGGTGCCGTCGGCGATGTACAGGTCGCTGGACTGCTCCGGCGTGTAGCTGTTGGTGGCCGCCATCTGCTGACCGATGGTGGCGAAGGTGTTGTACTGGTCCGCGCTCATCCCGGTGGCGGTGTTCGCCGTGGTGTAGCCGTACGGCCAGAGCACCAGTTGCGAGTACGTGTGGAAGTCGATGTTCGCCTTGATCTGCTGGACGCCACCGACGACGCGGCTGTTCACGAAGTTGCGCAGCGCCTGCGTCTCCGGCGCGGAGAACGCCGACGGGCCGCGGTACGTCTCCGACGAGGTGGTGCCGGACGACCCGCCGCAGCAGCCCCACTGGTAGGACCAGTTGCGGTTCAGGTCGGTGCCGACGTTTGACGAGCCGCTGTTCGGCTGACGGTTCTTGCGCCAGGACCGGTACGACCCGGTGGCGATGTCGTACTCGCTGCCGTCCGGGTTGACGGTCGGCACGATCCAGATCTCCCGGCTGTTGACGATGTTGGTGATCCGGGAGTCGCTGCCGTAGCTGTCGGTGAAGAGGTTGAGCAGGTAGATCGCCATCTCGACGGTCAGGTGCTCACGGGCGTGCTGCTGGGCGTTGAACAGGATCTCCGGCTCGTTCTCGTCGGTGCCGACGTTGTCGGAGATCTTCACGGCCATCAGGTCGCGGCCCTCGTACGACGTACCAATGCTGATCTTGCGGGCGATGGCCGGGTGGTCGGCGACGGCCTGGTTCACGACGGCGGTCAGTTCCGCGTAGTCGTGGTAGTTGGAGTCGGCGGGCGGGAACGCCAGCGTGCCCACCTCGCCCGCGCCGCGTTCGGCGCTCGGTGGCGGGGCGAGCGGTTCCAGCCGGAAGCCGAGCTTGCCGATCGCGGCGGCCTCGGCGGCGGTGGCCGAGACGTGCAGGACGCCGTGCTCGGAGTAGTCGATGGCGGCCCCGGTGCGGGCCACCGCGTTGCGGTCGGCGAGGGTCCGGGGCCCGAGGACCCGGTAACCGGCGGCGGCCGACTCGGCGGTGCGGTCCGGCGTCGGCTTGGCGGCGACCGGTCCGGCGGCGACGGTGACGATTCCCAGTCCGGTGACGACGGCGAGCACCAGGACGCGGCGGAGAGAGTGAGGTGGGCGGAGGGCCATGGACTACCTCCTCAAAGGGCGGAAGATCCCGCTCGGTGATGCACACTTCACCATCAGTCACATGGTCATATCAATATCGATCGCCGCGAAATCCATCCCAGGTTGACCATCGCTGCGGCAATGATTTTCTGCCGCTGAACATCTGGCGAAACTTCCTTCCAAGCGGAAAACTGACCAGCGACGATGCCCCCACTCGACACCGCGGAGCACCCATGGCCCCCTCCCGCCTGCACGCGGCCGCCCTCGCCGGCGTCAGCGCGCTCACCCTGCTCGCCACCGCGGCCCCCGCCGCGGCGGCCCGGCCACCCGCACCCGCCCACGACGAACAGATCACCTTCCAGGACTGGTCCGGGCCCGCCGACTGGCACCGTGGCAGCCAGGCCGGCACCCGCGTCGTGCCCGGCCCGCGCTCCGGCGTCACCCTGGCCCGCCCCACCGGCACCACCGAGTACGCCGACCCGCACACCGGCGTCACCCGCACCTGGGAGTACGGCACCTGGACCTCGCCCGTGACCCGGATCGGCTTCGACGCCACCGAACTGATCGCCTCCTGGAACGCCGAGACCCCCACCGGCACCTGGATCCAGGTGGAGATGCAGGGCGGTTACACCAACGGCGACCAGACCCCCTGGTACGTCCTGGGCCGCTGGGCCTCCGGCGACACCGACATCAAGCGGACCAGCCTCGACGGGCAGGGCGATCCCTGGTCGACGGTCTGGACCGACACGTTCAGCATCGACGACGCCGACGCCGCGGTGCTGCTGCGGTCGTACCAGCTGCGGCTGACCCTCTACCGGACCCCCGGGCAGACCGCCGCCCCGGTGGTACGGATGCTCGGCGCGATGAGCTCCGCCGTGCCGGACCGGTTCACCGTCCCGCCGAGCGCCGGGCACATCGCCTGGGGCGTCGAGCTGCCGGTGCCCCGCTACTCGCAGAACGTCCACAAGGGGCACTACCCCGAGTACGACGGCGGCGGCGAGGCGTGGTGCTCACCCACCTCCACGGAGATGGTCGTCGAGTACTGGGGTCGCAAGCCCTCGACGGCCGACACGTCCTGGGTGGACCCGACCTACCCGGACCCGACCGTCAACCACGCCGCCCGGATGACCTTCGACTACGCGTACGACGGCGCGGGCAACTGGCCGTTCAACACCGCGTACGCGGCCAGCTTCCCCGGCCTTGAGGGGCGGGTCACCCGGCTGCACTCCCTGGACGAGCTGGAGCGTTTCATCGCCGCCGGCATCCCCGTGGTGACCAGCCAGTCCTTCCTCGCCAGTGAGCTGGACGGGGCGAACTACGGCACCTCGGGGCACCTCTTCGTGGTGGTCGGCTTCACCGCCGACGGTGACGTGATCGTCAACGACCCGGCCTCGTCCAGCAACGACGTCGTCCGCAACGTCTACAAGCGCACCCAGTTCGAGCAGATCTGGCTGCGTACCAAGCGCACCAACGCCAGCGGCGGAGTCTCCGGCGGCTCCGGCGGCGTCGCCTACCTCATCAAGCCCGAGTCCAAGCCCTGGCCCAAGGCCCCCGCCTCCACCAACTGGTAACCCCCCAGCCCCCGCCCCCGCCCGCCGGCGGCCCCCCCCCCCCCCCCACCCCCCCCCCCCCCCCCCCCCCCCCCGCCCCCCCGGGGGGGCGGGGGGGGCGGCGGCGCAGGACGGCATCGACGACGACAA
>NZ_JBEZEC010000019.1:541-64240 GCF_040648595.1 Micromonospora sp. NPDC049107 | reverse complement strand
GAGCCGGGGACACCACCCTCAGGGATGTCGTGGCCTCCTCAGTGTGGGCGCCCACTACATCCCTGAAGTTGCGCGGATCTTGCCGCCGGCCCGGCACGCCGGCCCGGCACGCCGGCGCGGGGGCCCGGCGCGCGGGGGCGCAGCGCGCGAGGGCTTGGCATGCGACCGGCCTGGCGTGCGACCGGCCTGGCGTGCGACCGGCCTGGCGTGCGACCGGCCTGGCGCGCGGCCGGCCGGCGTGGGCCGGTGTCAGCCGAGTAGGGGGCGGAAGGTTCCGGCCAGGATGCTCGTCGTCAGGGCCGCGCCGGCCAGCGCCGCCGCGCCGACGACCAGCAGCGTGTCGGCGAGCCGGAAGCGCTGCCGGCGGGCCACGGTACGGGGTGTGCCGGCGTCGAACCCGCGCGCGTCCATCGCGACGGCCAGCCGGGTACCTCGGCGGATCGCCCCGACCAGCAGCGCGAACGCCGTGGACGCGAAGAGTCGTAGCTTGGCTACCGGGTTGCGCCCCGCGTCGACGCCGCGGGCCCGGCGGGCCATGCTGATCATCTGCCACTCCTGTCCGAGCAGCGGCACGAGCCGGAACGCGGCCAGCGCCCCGATGGCGAACCGCGCCGGCGCCTTCGCGTTCTGGATCAACGCGTCCGCCAGGTCGGTCGGGTCGGTGGTGGCGAAGACGATCACCCCGGGCAGGGCCACCGCGAAGATCCGCAGCACCAGGCCGAGCGCGGTGAGCAGCACCCCGGTGCTCACCAGCACCGGCCCGGCGTCCAGCAGGACGCGACCGGACTGGTCGGCGGCGAAGAGCACCAGGGTGACCAGGATGCCGACGGCGCTGAGCAGCAGCGGCAGGGCCCGCCGGGCCAGGACCCGGTAGCGCAGGCCGAACAGCGGCAGCACGGCGAGTTCGACGGCGATGGCGACCGCGGGTGCCACCGGGTCGAGCGTGGCCAGCAGGGTGAACGAGAAGACCAACGCGGCGGCGAGCTTCGCCACCGGATTGCGGCGGGCCAACGGCGCTCCGGGCCGGGCGACCGGCTCGATGCTGATCATCGGCGTGGCTCCTGTTCGGCGCTGCGGCGTCGGTAGCGGCGCGTCGCCGCGTTCACGATCGCTCCGAGGTGACGGTTGCGCGCCGCCGCGCTCACGACCGCTCCAGGGTGACGGTGCGGTCGGCGAGCGCGGCGACGAAGTCCGGGTCGTGGGTGACGCTGACGACGCCGTGCCCGGCGTCGCGCAGGTCGGCGAAGAGGTCGACCAGCTCGCCCCAGGTCCGCCGGTCCTGGCCGAAGGTGGGTTCGTCGCAGATCAGCAGGCGTGGCGCGGTGGCCAGGGCCGTCGCCACGCTGAGGCGTCGCGCCTCCCCACCGGAGAGGGTGTACGGGTTGGCCGCCGCGAGCCGGGTCAGTCGTAACCGCTCGAGTAGCCCGGCCACCGTCGCCTTGACCGCTGCCTCGGGTTGACCCGTCCGGCGTGGGCCGAGCGCCAGCTCGTCGAAGACGGTGCCGGTGACGAACTGGTGCTCCGGGTCCTGAAAGACCGACCCGATGCGCCGCGCCAGCGTGGGGGCGCGCCAGCGGTGCGGGGGAGTGCGATGGTCGGCGTCGGCCAGCTCGGCCGAGGCGGTGACCCGGCCGGTACCCGGTTTGAGCAGCCCGCCGAGCAGCAGCGCCAGGGTGGACTTGCCGGCGCCGTTCGGTCCTCGTACGGCGAGGGCCTCTCCGGCGCGTACCGCCAGATCGGTGGGGCCCAGCCGCGACGGCAGGCCGAGCCGGTCGGCGGTGAGCAGCACGTCGCCGGCGGCGGCGGTGGCCCGGCGCGGCGCGATGGGGTGACCGGGCACCCAGACGCCCTCGGCGGCGAGGGCGTCGCCGTGCGTGGCGAAGACCGCGTCGGGTGGCCCGTCCGCGCGGATGCCGCCGCCGGGCTCCAGGACGACCACCCGGTCGACCAGGGGCAACGCCTCAGCCACCCGGTGTTCGACGAGGATCAGGGTGGTGTCGGCGTCCAGCGCGCCCGACACGGCGCCCCGGACCAGGGTGGCGCCGTCCGGATCGAGGTTGGCGGTCGGCTCGTCGAGCAGCAGCAGGCTGGGCCGCAGCGCCAACGCGCCGGCCAGGGCGAGGCGCTGCTGTTCGCCGCCGGAGAGGGCGGCCGTGTTGCGGTCGCGGGGGTACGGGAAGCCGACGCGCCGCAGCGCCTCGTCGACGCGCGGCCAGATCTCGTCCGCGGGTACGCCCCGGTTCTCCAACCCGAACGCGACGTCGTCGCCGCTGCGTGCCATGACCAACTGGGACTGCGGGTCCTGAAAGACGATGCCGACCCGCTCCCGGCCCTTGCGCGGGTCGAGCCCGTCGATCTCGACGGTGCCCTCCTGCTCACCGGAGTCGTCCGGCAGCAGCCCGGCCAGTGCGCTGAGCAGGGTGCTCTTGCCGGCTCCCGAGGGCCCGAGCAGCAGCACCCGCTCGCCGTCCTCCACTCGGAGATCCACCCCGCGCAGCGCCCAGGCCCGCCGCCCGGCGTGCCGCCACCCAAAACCCCGCAGCAGTACCCCCACAACCCCTCCTCCCGGTTCCCCACACGCTGTTGATCAAGAGGTTCGTGTCAGAATTCCGCCTCGTGGTGACGCGAACCTCTTGATCAACGAGGCAGGGTCGGACGAGGCCGGGTCGGACGGGGCCGGGTCGGACGAGGCCGGGTCGGACGAGGCCGGGTCGGACGGGACAGGGTCGGACGGGACAGGGTCGGACGGGACAGCGTCAGACCAGCGCGCGGGTTCGGCCTGATGGGAGGCGGTCCAGGGCGCCGGTGTTGGCCAGGGCGCGGGTGAGCGCCCAGCCGCCTACACCTGCGATGATCGTGGCGCTGACGATGGTGAGCAGCGCGTACGGGATGCGGTAGTCGCCCAGCGCGTACTCGGCGTTCCAGACGAAGAAGTCGAACAGGGCCGCGCTGAGGCCGGTCAGCGCGCCGGCCAGCACGGCGGTCGGCAGCCGGTACGACCGGTACCGGAACGCGGCGAACGCCAGCTCGGCCCCGATGCCCTGCACGATGCCCTGCGGGATGACCGTGCCGGCCCACTGGCTGCCCAGCAGCGCGGACACGACGGCGGCCACCGTCTCGCAGTAGAGCGCCGCGCCGGGCTTGCGGATGACCAGCCCGCCGACCACGGCCGGCATCAGCCAGACGCCGTAGATCAGCGTCTGCGCCGGCGGGAAGAAGGCGAACGCGCCCTCGGTGGCGCTCCAGACCAGGCCCCAGGCCCAGAAGATGACGCCGAAGGCGACCGCGATCACCGAGGCGACCACGATGTCGATCGTGCGCCAACGGCTGGTGGTGTTGTCCATGCTGTGCTCCCAGTTCAGTGAAACGAACCAGGAGAAGACGCACGCCGCGCGTCCGGTGGCACCGGACCCACGGCGCGGCTGGAGGTCGACCGAACTCCCTGCGCTGGCATTACCCAGATCAGGTTCGAGGGTCTGCGGGCGTGCCCGCACTCTCAGCGCTGTGCGCTCCCCTGTCGGATGTGAAGTTGTCTCGCTGACGCTAGCACCGACCAGGGGTAACAGCCCAGCAGGGCGTCCCCGCGGCCGGCGCATCCGGGTCGGCGCGACGACGGCTGGGTAGGCTGACGATCATGCAGGTCGACGCGCGGGGTCTGACATTCGAGGTACGCACCGGCGGCCCGTCCGACGGCGTCCCCGTCCTGCTGCTGCACGGGTTTCCGCAGCACAGCGGCGAGTGGGACGAGGTCGTGCCGCCGTTGCACGCCGCCGGACTGCGCACGTACGCCCTCGACCAGCGGGGCTACTCGCCGGGCGCGCGCCCCGCCGAGGTGGCGGGGTACCGGATTCCCGAACTGGTCGCCGACGCGGTCGCGGTGCTCGACGCGCTCGGCCTGGACGCCGTGCACCTCGTCGGCCACGACTGGGGCGCGGTCGTGGCCTGGGCGGTGGCCGCCGCGCACCCGCAGCGGGTCCGTACGTTGACGGCGGTGTCGGTGCCGCACCCGGCGGCCATGGCACACGCGCTCGCCACGGACGGCCAGCAGAAGGCCCGGTCGTCGTACATCGCGCTGTTCCGCAAGCCGGGCAAGGCCGAGAAGGTGCTGCTCGCGTGGCACGCGACGGCGCTGCGCAAGCTGCTGGGCGGGGTGGGCGACGCCACCCGGGTGAACCGCTACGCCGACCCGATGCGCGAGCCGGGCGCGCTCACCGCCGCCCTGAACTGGTACCGGGCGATGTCCCGCGCGGACCTGGCCGCCGTGGCCCCGGTCGCCGTACCGACCACCTACGTGTGGAGCGACCGGGACGTCGCGATCGGCCGGACCGCCGCCGAGGCGTGCGCCGCCAACGTCACCGGCGACTATCGCTTCGTACCCCTGGCCGGGGTGACCCACTGGATCCCGGACGCCGCGCCCGACGCGCTGGCCGAGGCGGTCCTGGCGCGGGTCGCCGGGACGGCGTGAGCCGTGCCAGGCGGAGGAGAGCTGTGACCGCGCCCGTCGGCGGGCCGGGCACCCGTCGGTCGATCGCCGCGCAGCTCCGCCTGCTGGGCGTACGCCCCGGATCGACGGTGCTGGTGCACGCCGGGATGCGCCCGCTGGGCTACGTCTGCGGCGGACCGCAGGCGCTGGCGCTGGCGCTGCGTGACGCGCTCGGCCCGGACGGCACGATCGTGGTACCCACCCACACCCCCGACAACAGCGACCCCGCGCAGTGGCGCAACCCGCCGGTGCCGGTGGACTGGTGGCCGCTGATCCGCGCCGAGATGCCCGGCTTCGACCCGGCGGTCACGCCGAGCCGGCACATGGGCGTGTTCGCCGAGACGGTCCGCTGCTGGCCCTCGGCGATGCGTAGCACGCATCCCCAGGTGTCGTTCGCGGCGCTCGGCCCGTCGGCCGGGCAGGTGGTGGCGGGGCACGAACTGGCCGACATGCTCGGCGAGGGCTCGCCGCTGGCCCGGCTCTACGACCTGGACGCCGACGTGCTGCTGCTCGGAGTCGACCACAGCGTCAACACCTCGCTGCACCTGGCCGAGTACCGCCGTCCCGCCCTGGTCCGCGAGCGACTGGGCGCGGCGGTGCGGACTGCCGACGGCGGCCGGGAATGGGTGTGGTGGCAGGACGTCCGGCTCGACGGAAGCGACTTCGGCGCGCTGGGCCGGGACCTCGATGCCACGACGGTGGTCCGCGTCGGCCCGGTGGGCGCCGGGACGGCGAGGCTGGTACGCCAGCGGGCGACGGTCGACTTCGCGGTGCGGTGGTTCGCCCGCAACAGACGGACGGAGGACATATGACGGTGAGCGCCGGGGACTACCTGAGGGTGGTGACCGAGACGATGTCCCGGGTGGCCGCCAGCCAGGCCGAGGCCGTGGGCCGGGCCGCCGACCTGATCGCCGAGGCGGTACGCGCCGACGGGGTGGTGCACGCCTTCGGCACCGGGCACTCGGAGGCCCTCGCCATGGAGATCGCCGGCCGGGCCGGCGGGCTGGTACCCACCAACCGGATCGCCCTGCGGGACCTGGTGCTGCTCGGCGGCGAGCCGGCCGACGTGCTCGGGCCGCTGCTGGAACGGGACCCGGCGGTGGCGCACCGGCTCTGGGCGTTGGCTCCCGTACGGCCCGCCGACATCTTCGTGCTCGCCTCGAACTCCGGGGTCAACGGCGCGATGGTCGAGTTCGCCACGCTGCTCAAGGAGCGGGGTCACCAGCTGGTGGCGATCACCTCCGCACAGCATTCCGGCCGGATGACCTCCCGCCACCCGTCCGGGCGCAAGCTGGCCGACCTCGCCGACGTGGTGCTCGACAACGGCGCCCCGTACGGCGACGCGACGCTGCCGCTGCCCGACGGGGGCGCGGTCGGCGCGGTCTCCTCGATCACGGCCGCGCTGCTGGCCCAGCAGGTCACCGTGGAGGTGGTGGCCCGGCTGCTCGCGGCGGGTGAGCGGCCTCCGGTCTACCTGTCGGCGAACATCCCGGACGGGGACGCGCACAACAATGCGCTGGAGGCCCGGTACGTGGGTCGGATCCGTCGCGGGTCCTGACATTGCCGCACGATGAACGGCAGGTGTCGTGAGCCTGTTTCACGCTCGGTCGTGTGGGGCATTGGCGTTGCTGCCGGCGGCCGGGACCGCCGGCAGTACCGTCTCACCGGAGGTAGCGCGTGTCCAAGGAGACCGAGAAGCAACGCTGGCAGCGCAACTTCGCCGACCTGCTCCAGGAGTTGCGGGTCGCCCAGACCGGCGTGCAGATCCTCTTCGCCTTCCTGCTCACCCTGCCGTTCAGCAACGGGTTCACCCGGACCAGCGAGTTCCAGCGCGACGTCTACATCGTCGCCCTGCTCGCCGCGGCCGCCGCCACCGCGATGATCATTTCGCCGGTGGCGTTCCACCGGGCGCTGTTCCGCCAGGGGCGCAAGCCGGAACTGGTGCGGTTCGCGCACCTCATGGCGACCGGCGGCCTCGCCTTCATGCTGATCGCCATGGTCAGCGCGGTGCTGCTGATCACCGACTTCGTGCTGGACCGGCCGATCGCCTTCGTGTTGAGCGCGCTGGCCGGGCTCTGGTTCCTCGTCTTCTGGGTGATCCTGCCGTTCGCCCGCCGCAACTGGGGTGACGACGACATCGACGACGAGGACGACGACCCGGACACGCTCAGCGTGGGCTGATCTTCGTCGATGTTCCCGCCACGCTACCCCTGGGTAACAACCGGGGGTAGCGTGGCGTTAGTCGCACACGTCGAGCAGCCGCACCGAGCTTCGAGGGGGCAGCCGTGACCACGACACAGGACGGCCGACCGGCACCGGACGGCCCCGAATCCGGTCCTGCCCCCGAACCCGGTGCCTCGGCCGGCACCGCCGCGCCGCTGCCCGCCGAGGCGGGCCAGGTCTCGGAGAAGGAGGCCCGCCGAGTCGCCGAGGCCGCCCGCGAGTCCACCTGGGACCGTCCCAGCTTCGGCAAGGAACTGTTCCTCGGCCGGTTCCGGCTCGACCTCATCGACCCGTGGCCGCGCTCCGACCCGGACGACGTGGCCCGCGCTGAGGAGTTCCTCGGCCAGCTGCGCTCCTTCGTCACCTCCGAGGTGGACGGCGCGGCCATCGAGCGGGACGCCTCCATCCCCGACTCCGTCTTCCACGGCCTCGCCGACCTCGGCGCGTTCGGCATGAAGATCGACCGGAAGTACGGCGGCCTTGGGCTCAGCAACCTGCACTACTGCCGGGCCCTGATGCTGGCCGGCTCGGCCAGCCCGGCGATCGGCGCGCTGCTCTCGGCCCACCAGTCGATCGGCGTGCCGCAACCGCTGAAGATGTTCGGCACCGCCGAGCAGAAGCAGCGTTTCCTGCCCCGACTCGCCGCAGGGGAGGTCTCCGCGTTCCTGCTCACCGAGCCGGACGTCGGCTCCGACCCGGCGCGCCTCGCCACCACCGCCGAACCGACCGACGACGGCACCGGTTACCGGCTCAACGGCGTGAAACTCTGGGCCACCAACGGCACCGTGGCCACCCTGCTGGTGGTGATGGCCCGGGTGCCCGCCACCGAAGGTCGACGCGGCGGCATCACCGCGTTCGTGGTGGACGGCGACAGCGCCGGCATCACCGTGGAACGGCGCAACGAGTTCGTCGGCCTGCGCGGCCTGGAAAACAGCCTGACCCGTTTCCACGACGTCTTCGTGCCCGCCGAGAACGTCATCGGCGGCGAGGGCAAGGGCCTCAAGATCGCCCTGACCACGCTGAACACCGGCCGGCTCTCCCTACCGGCCATGTGCGTGGGCGCCGGCAAGTGGGCGCTGCACGTGGCCCGGGGATGGGCCGCCGACCGCGTCCAGTGGGGACGACCGGTGGGCGAGCACGAGGCCGTCGCCCAGAAGCTCTCCTTCATCGCCGCGACCACGTACGGCATGGAGACCATGCTCGACCTGTGCTGCCTGCTCGCCGACGACGACCGCAACGACATCCGGATCGAGGCGGCGCTGGTCAAGCTCTACGCCAGTGAGATGGCCTGGAAGATCGCCGACGAGCTGGTCCAGATCCGGGGCGGGCGCGGCTACGAGACCGCCGACTCGCTGGCCGCCCGCGGCGAACGCCCGGCCAACGTTGAACAGGTGCTCCGCGACCTGCGCATCAACCGGATCTTCGAGGGCTCCACCGAGATCATGCACCTGCTGATCGCCCGGGAGGCCGTCGACGCCCACCTGTCGGTGGCCGGCGACATCATCGACCCGGAGGCGGGGCTCGGCCGCAAGGCCCGCGCCGGCGCCCGAGCGGGAGCGTTCTACGCGCGGTGGCTGCCGACCCTCACGGTCGGCAAGGGCCAGAGCCCATCGGCGTACGCCGAGTTCGGCCCCCTCGCCGGCCACCTGCGTCAAGTGGAACGCTCCTCGCGCAAGCTGGCCCGTTCGACGTTCTACGCGATGTCCCGTTGGCAGGGAAAGATGGAGCGCAAGCAGGCGTTCCTCGGGCGCATCGTGGACATCGGCGCGGAGCTGTTCGCGATGTCCGCCGTCTGCGTCCGCGCGTCCGCCGAACGTGACTCCCACCCGGAGAACGTCGAGCTGGCCGACCTGTTCTGCCGGCAGGCCCGCGTTCGGGTGGACGCGCTGTTCGCCGCCCTCTGGGACAACACCGACTCGGTCGACACCGCCGCCGCCAAGCGGATCCTCGCAGGCCGCTACGCGAGCGTGGAGGAGGGCGTCGTCACCCCGTCCGCCGAACTGCCCTGGGTGGCCCGCTGGGAGCCCGGCCCGTCCACCGCCGAGGACGTCCGCCGCCGTATCCCCCCGAAACCGTAACGTTCGCGACAGGTCCCCCGCCCCATCGGCGGGGACGATCGCGGCGTTGGCAGGGAGATCGTGCTCGATCCTGGATCCAGTGGCATCCCTCCGACCCCGAGGCCACTACTTCCTGGTTCGAGCACGATCGCGGCTCGGCTCGGCGCGGCTCGGCTCGGCGCGGCTCGGCTCGGCTCGGCTCGGCGCGGCGCGGCGCGGCGCGGCGCGGCTCGGCTCGGGGCGCGGGTCGGGGCGGCGCGGCGCGGGTCGGCGCGGCGCGGCGCGGGTCGGGGCGGCGCGGGTCGGGGCGGCGCGGGGCGCGGGTCGGGTCGGGTCGGGGCGGGGCACGTCAGCGGGCGACCGCCCAGGCCAACACCCCGGCCAGGATCAGACCGTTGAGCACGGCCAGCGCGAGGTACGCGGCGGGCGGGATCTTCTTGCCCCGGCGGACGAAGGAGACCAGCACGGCGGCGTAGCCGAGCAGCAGGACGGCGATGACGATCAGGAAGTAGAACACCCGACGACCTTAACGGCCTGCACCCGCCCCTCCGAGCCGCCGCCACACCCCCGCCCCCGCGCCCCCCGCCCCCGCGCCCCCCGCCCCCGCGGCCCGGGTCCGGTGTCCGCGCCGATCTTGCACTTTCGGTCGTCAACTCGGCACGGTATGCCCCTTTAGTCACCACAGAAAGTGCAAGATCGCGAGGCGGTCACCGCCCGACCTCGTCGATCATGGAGTTGTGGTGCCTGTTATGGGGGTTGACGGGTGCTTTGTCGCCCACCAGAACTCCATGATCGACGGGCGAGGGTGCGGGCGGGGTGGGGCGGACGTGGGGGTGGGGGTGAGGGCGCGCCCGTGGGCGGGGGCTTGGGCGCGGCTGGGTGAGGGTGACGGTCGGCGTGAGGGCGTGTGGCGGGGGTGAGGGTGACGGTCTCGGCGTGAGGGCACGTGGCGGGGGCGAGGGCGTGGGCGCGTGGGGAGGGCGAGAGCGTGGGCGCGGGTGGGCGCGTGGCGGGGGCGTGGGCGCGTGGCGGGGGCGAGGGCGTGGGCCCGGGTGGGCCCGGGTGGGCGCGTCGAGGGTGCGTCGAGGGCGCGTGGCGAGCGCGAAGGTGGGCGTGCGGGCGTGAGGTGAGGGCTGGGGTTAGCGGGATTTGTGGCGGAGGCCTAGGTGGCGTAGTTCCAGGGCGGCCAGGGCGTCGACGGTGTCGTCGTCGCCGCGTCGCCACGCCTCGGCGACGTCGGGCGCGATCCGGGTGAGGCGGCCCAGCGGTTGGGTGGCCAGCGCGCGCAGCGCGAGCAGGTCCCGTCCGGCGGGTACGGCGGCGAGCTTGGCGGCCGAGCCGGCGCGGCGCATCCAGCGCAGCCGCAGCGGCAGCCAACCGAAGAGCACCAGACCGAGCGGGAAGATCAGCACCGCGACGGCGAGGGCGAGGGCGAGTTGGTCGACGAGGTGCTGCTGCTCCCGGCCGGCGTCGGCGAGCCCTCGGGCGGCGTCGGCGGCGCGCTGGAAGGGCGCGGTCAGCTCGTCACCGACCAGCGGTACCCGGCGTACCTTGCCGCCGGCGTCGGCGAGGTTGTCGGCGAGGCCACTGCCCGCGCCCTCCAGCTTCTGCCCGGGTACGGCGAGCTTCTGCACCAGGTCGTGCAGCCAGAGGGCGGCGCGGATCGCGGCGTACACCCAGATGACGACGAGCAGGTCGGTGAGCAACTGACGGACGGCGGTCGGAAACCGATCGGCGTAGATCTTCACGTCGGACAGCGTGCCACGAACGACGACGGCCCGGCACCCGTCGATTCGGTGGCCGGACCGGAGGGCGGGAACCAGCCGTCGATCAGGCGAGCCGCAGGTCCACGAACGCGATGGTGTCGCCCGGTAGGACGTACCGTTCGGTCTCGACGAAGCCGTGGTGGCGGGCGAACCGCAGGCCCTCGTCGTTGGACGCCAGGACGACGGTTTCGATGGTCTGCGCGCCCAGCTCACGGGCCCGGGCCAGCCCGCGCTGGTAGATCTGCTCCCCGTAGCCGTGCCGGCGGCTCTCGGGTAGCACCCGGGCGATCACGGTCGCGGCGTCGGGTGCCGGGGGACGTACGGTCGAGCAGCCCACGGCGACCCCGTCGGCGTACGCGACCTCGAGGATGTGGCGCTGGGCGCGAGCGGCGATCTCGTCGGCCGACAGGGGCGCCGTCGGGATGATCGAGTTGTGGATGTGCTGCCAGTCGCGCAGCGCCGTCTCAGCGCCCGCGGACTGCACCGGCGTGAACCGAAGACCCGTCATCGGACGCAGGTCGGGCAGGTGCCGAAGATCTCCAGGGTGTGGCTGACGTCGGCGTACCCGTGCTCGGCGGCGACTCGGTCCGCCCAGCTCTCCACCGCCGGGCCGGCGACCTCGACCGTCCGCCCGCAGGCCCGGCAGACCAGGTGGTGGTGGTGGCCCTCGCTGCACCGGCGGTAGAGGTGCTCGCCACCGGGCGGGCGCATCACGTCGATCTCGCCCGCGTCGGCCAGCCCCTGGAGGGTGCGGTAGACGGTGGTCAGGCCGACCCGCTCGCCGCGCTGCCGGAGCATCGCGTGCAGATCCTGGGCGCTGTGGAAGCCCTCCATCTCGCCCAGCAGCGCGCTCACCGCCGAGCGCTGCCGGGTGTTGCGTACGGCGGCGTTGCTCTCGCTCATGATCCCTCCCCCGCGTGACTGACCGCGTCCGCCACGATGTGCGCGACGTGCTCGTCGACCAGGCTGTAGGCGATCTCCCGACCGCGACGCGAGCCCCGCACCACGCCCGCCCCGCGCAGCACCCGCAGGTGCTGGGAGACCAGCGGCTGCGCGGCGCCCAGCTTCTCCACCAGCTCGTGCACGCACCGCTCGCCGTCGGCGAGTTCGCTGACGATGGCCAGCCGGATGGGCGCGGACAAGGCTCGGAGCAGTTCGCTGGCTCCGTCGAAACCCTCGTAGCCCGTTGCGCTGGTCATCTTGCAACGGTAACCAATACCACCGACATCCGCCGATCCGGCACAGCTAGTCCAGCACGACCTCGTGCGGCTCCAGGGCTGGTACGAGCGCCGGCGCGGTGCGGCGGTGCCGCCTACGCCAGATCGTCCCGGCGACGGCCATCACCAGGAAGGAGGCGATCGCCAGCAGTACCACCGAGGCCCCGGGCGGGGTGTCGGCGCTGGCGGCCACCCAGACACCCGAGCCGGCGGCGAGGAACCCGAGCGCCATGGCGGCGGTCATCGTGCTGCGGAAGCCTCGGGTGACCTGCTGGGCTGCGGCCACCGGAACCACCATCAGCGCGCTGATCAGCAACACGCCGACGGCCCGCATCGCGATGGTCACCGTGACCGCGGTGGTGACCGCGATCAGCAGGTTGAGCGTGCGCACCGGGAGGCCGGAGACGCGGGCGTACTCCTCGTCGTGGCTGATCGCGAAGAGCGCCGGCCGCAGGGCGATCATGGTGATCAGGATCGCCGCACCGAGCACTCCGACGGTGATCAGGTCGTTGGTCGAGGTGGAGAGCAACGATCCGAACAGGTAGGCGTTGAGGTTGGCGCTCGTCGCGTCCGAGAGGCCGACCAGCAGGACGCCACCGGCGATGCCGCCGTAGAAGAGCAGGGCCAGGGCCAGATCGCCGGAGGTACGCCCGCGGGCGCGGACCAGCTCGATGGTGATCGCGCCGACGGTGGCGACGATCACCGCCACCAGCACCGGTGAGCGGTTCAGGAGCAGGCCTGCGCCGACACCCGTCAACGCCACGTGGCCGATGCCGTCGCCGATCAGCGTCAGTCGGCGCTGCACCAGGTAGATGCCGAGCGCCGGAGCGGCCAGGCCGATCACCAGCGCGCCGATCAGGGCACGCTGCATGTAGGGGTACTGGAAGAGTTCCATCGTCAGTTGCTCCACAGCCCGGCGGGCTCGTCGGGACCGTGCGGGTGCACGTGGTCGTGGTCGGGCTCGGCGTGGTGGCCGGCCGGGTCCGGGACCGGGCCGTCGTGACAGATGCCGCCCTGGTGGACGACGACCGCCCGGCTGATCACCGGTCGCAGCGGGCCCAGCTCGTGGGCCACCAGCAGCACCGTCCCGCCGTCGGAGACGAAGTCGCGCAACGCGCCCGCGAACGCCTCCTGGCTGGCCGCGTCCACCCCGGCGGTGGGCTCGTCGAGGATCAGCAACTCCGGCTTACCGGCCAGCGCGCGGGCGATCAGGGTGCGCTGCTGCTGACCGCCGGAGAGGGTGGACACCGGATCGGTGGCCCGGTCGGCGAGCCCGACCGCCCGCAGCGCCGCGTCGACGGCGGCCCGGTCGGCGGCGCCGGGCGGGCGCAGGATGCCCCGGCGGGCCAGCCGGCCGGAGGCCACCACCTCACGGACGGTGGCGGGCACGCCCGACCCGGCGCCGAGGCGCTGCGGGACGTACCCGATGCGCTGCCACTGGCGGAACTGGCGCAACGGCCGGTCGAAGAGGGTGATCGAGCCGGAGCTGAGCGGCACCAGGCCGAGGATCGTGCGGATCAGCGTCGACTTGCCGGAGCCGTTGGCGCCGAGCACCGCGACCACCTCCCCGGCGGTCACGGTGAACGAGACGTCCCGGAGCACGGTGCGGCCGTCGTAGCCGACCGCGCCGTGTTCGACGGTGATGACAGGGGTGCTCATGAGCAGCTCAACGCCGTCCGCAGGGTCCGCAGGTTGGTACGCATCACCGAAAAGTAGTCGGCGTCGCTGCCCGCTGCGAGTCCTTCGATCGGATCGAGCACCGCGGTCTTCGCGCCGACCTGACCGGCGATGGTCTCGGCGACCTTCGGGCTGACCAGCGCCTCGAAGAAGATCGTGGTGGCGTGGTGCTCCTTCGCCTCCTCGATGACCTGGGCGAGCCGCTGTGGCGAGGGCTCGACGTCGGGGCTGAGCCCGGTGATGCCGACCTGGTCGAGGCGGTAGCGGTCGGCGAGGTAGCCGAACGCGGTGTGGCTGGTCACGATCTCGCGTCGCTGGCAGGTCGCCAGGCCCTTGGTGAACTCGCCGTCGAGGGTGGTCAGGTCGGCGCGCAGGGCCGCGGCGCGGGCGGTGTAGTCGGCGGCGTGCTTCTCATCGACCGTGCCGAGCTGTTGGGCGAGCTTGTCGCCGATGGTGGCGAGCCGGATCGGGTCGAGCCAGACGTGCGGGTCCTTGGCGTGCCCGTGCCCCTCCTCGCCCTCCTCGTCGCCCTCGTGGTTGTGGCCGCCGGCGCTCGCGTCCATCAGCGGCTGCACGCTGGCCACGTCGAACACGGGTGCGTCGTCGTCCTGCGCGATCGCCTCGTCCACCGCGGGCTGGAAGCCCTTGAGGTAGACGATCAGCTCGGCCTCGGTGATGTCACCGACCTGGCGCGGGCTCAGCTCCAGGTCGTGCGGCTCGGCGCCGGGCTTGGCCAGGTTGGTGACGCGGACGGCGTCGCCGCCGACGCGCTCGGCGACGAACTGGAGTGGGTAGAACGCGGCCACCACATCGACCCGTTGGGGATCGGCGCCGGCCGGGCCGGCGGTGGAGCAGCCGGCGGCGGCGCCCAGGGCGATCAGGGCGGTCGCGGCGGCGGCCAGGACACGGGACGTGGTGCGGTTGCTCATGCCGCCAACTGTCCGTGGTAACGACAATGATTGTCAAAAACGCATGCTTGCATGTCAGAGCAGCTTCGCCAGGCCCACCGTCACCAGCAGAGTCAGCATCAGCAGTCGGACCACCCTCGTCTGCGGCGCCTGAACCGACCACGTGGTCGCCAACAGGACGATCAGGGCGGCGGCGAGGGCCAGCGTCAGCAGGCCGCCGACCACCCCCGGCGTGAAGAACGCCACCAGCACCACCACCAGGGTGAGCAGGAACACCGACGTCGGGTTCGCCCCGGCCAACCGGGCCAGCAGAGGGCGCTGCGTACGCTGCATCCCACAGACTCTACGAGGAGGAACCCCCGGTGCTGGTGACCAACCGGTTCGTGGTCGACGTCGATGTCGCCGACGGCTTCACCGAACGGGCGCACGCCGCCCTCACCGCGCTGGCCGCCTGCCCCGGCTACCTGCGCGGCCAACTCGTCCGGGCCCTGGACGACCCCCGGTACTGGTCCCTGGTTACCGAGTGGGAGACGGTCGGCACCTACCGGCGGGCGCTGGGCGGCTTCGAGGTCAAGGTGAGCGCGGTGCCGTTGCTCGCCGAGTCGGTCGACGAGCCGTCCGCGTACGAGGCGCTGGCCAGCGCCGCGCCGGGCGGAGCCGTGGTGGTCGCCGAGAGTGATCGGGCCGCAGGTCCTTACCGCTGAGACTCGGGCACTACCCTGCTCCTATGACCGCACCCGCCCCGCCGCCCGGTCCCGGTGTGGCTCCGCCCTTCGCCGCGCCTCCCACCGAGGGGCGTCGTACCCGGCTCTGGATCGGACTCGGCGTCGGCGCCCTCGCCGTGCTGCTCTGCTGCGGCGGGGGTGGCACGGCCATCGTGGGCCTGGCCGTGAGCGGCGTGCAGGCGGTACGCGAGCAGGGCCGCACGGTGACCGGCGACTACTACCAGGCGCTCGTCGAGCGCAACTACGGCCGGGCGTACGACCAGCTCTGCGACGACGCGCAGCGGCGCGAGTCCCGCCCCGAGTTCGAGCGGCGGGCGGCCGCCGAGCCGCAGGTCACCGCGTTCCGGGTGGGTGAGGTGGACACCACCAACCTCACCGTGCCGGTGGACGTGACCCTGGACGGCGGCGACCGGGAGCGTCAGCAGGTCAGCCTGGGTCAGGACGGTCAGACCGGTGGCATGGAGGTCTGCGGGGTGAGCTGACCCGCCCCCGGTATTCTGCTGGGCTCGGGGCGACGGTGGTCGTACCGTTGTTCCGAACCGACCGTTCCATCCACATCTCGCCCCCGCCGACCGCCAGCCGGCGTAGGAGGAAACATGCCAGCCGACCGTATCGACGCCGTCGTCAGCCTCGCCAAGCGCCGAGGCTTCGTCTTCCCCTCCAGCGAGATCTACGGAGGCACCCGGTCGGCGTGGGACTACGGTCCGCTCGGCGTGGAGCTGAAGGAGAACGTCCGCCGGCAGTGGTGGAAGACCATGGTCCAGCAGCGCGACGACGTCGTCGGCCTCGACTCCGCGGTGATCCTGGCCCGCAAGGTGTGGGAGGCGTCCGGCCACATCGCCGAGTTCGTCGACCCGCTCACCGAGTGCCAGTTCTGCCACAAGCGGTTCCGGGCGGACCACATCGAGGAGGCGTACGAGGCCAAGCACGGCCACGCGCCCACCTCGCTCGCCGAGGTCAACTGCCCCAACTGCGGCAACAAGGGCACCTTCACCGAGCCGAAGATGTTCAACGGCCTCATGAAGACGTACCTGGGCCCGGTGGAGAGCGACGAGGGGATGCACTACCTGCGCCCGGAGACCGCGCAGGGCATCTTCGTCAACTACAAGAACGTCGAGACGGTCGCCCGCAAGAAGCCCCCGTTCGGCATCGCGCAGACCGGCAAGTCGTTCCGCAACGAGATCACCCCGGGCAACTTCATCTTCCGGACCCGCGAGTTCGAGCAGATGGAGATGGAGTTCTTCGTCGAGCCGGGCACCGACGAGCAGTGGCACGAGTACTGGCTCCAGGAGCGCTGGAACTGGTACCTCGACCTCGGCCTGTCGGCGGACAATCTGCGCCTGTACGAGCACCCCGCCGAGAAGCTGTCGCACTACTCGAAGCGCACCGTCGACATCGAGTACCGGTTCCAGTTCGGCGGGACCGAGTTCGCCGAGCTGGAGGGTGTCGCCAACCGCACCGACTTCGACCTCTCCACGCACAGCAAGCACTCCGGCGTCGACCTGTCGTACTTCGACCAGACCAAGAGCGAGCGCTGGATGCCGTACGTCATCGAGCCGGCCGCCGGTCTGACCCGGGCGGTGCTCGCCTTCCTGCTCGAGGCGTACGACGAGGACGAGGCCCCGAACACCAAGGGTGGCGTGGACAAGCGCACGGTGATGCGGTTCGACCCGCGCCTGGCCCCGGTCAAGGTGGCGGTGCTGCCGCTGTCGCGTAACGAGGCGCTGTCGCCCAAGGCGAAGGACCTCGCCGCGCTGCTGCGCAAGCGTTGGGTGGTGGAGTTCGACGACTCGCAGGCCATCGGCCGCCGCTACCGCCGGCAGGACGAGATCGGCACCCCGTTCTGCGTGACCGTCGACTTCGACACCCTGGACGACAACGCCGTGACGGTCCGGAACCGGGACACCATGGGTCAGGAGCGCGTCTCCCTGGACCAGGTCGAGCGGTACCTCATCGAGCGCCTCCCCGGCTGCTGACGTGTAAGGAAGGGCCCCTTCTTAACGCCTCAGGTATAGGAGGGGCCCCTTCCTAACTCTGCTGCGCGAGCTGAGCCGAGCGGAGTCGTATCGGCCGTCGTACTCGATCAGGTCCTGGCATTTTCCGGGTCGGCCGGATCGACCCTGACCCGGAGCGTGGCTCCGACGCCCTGCCGGGACTCGTACGCGTCCTCGACAGTTCGTCGAATGCGGTCCGGATGACGTCGGAGCTGCGCTGGCGTCACGTGCAGAACTAGGACACCGTGCCGGCTCAGCTCGTTGTGCCGCTCCAGCGTCCGAGCCCAGTCACTCGGGCTGAAGTGGTACTCCTGTGAATCGACCTCCAGCGCCACCGCCGAATCGGGCAGGTACCCGTCCGGCGTCGGCAATACCGCCCCGTCGAGTGTGCGAAGGCGAGGATTCCAGCGAATCCGCGGCAGGATCGGGCTGTCTGCCAGGCACTCACGCAGCTCCGCCTCCGGAGCTGACCGGGTGCCGGCCACGACCTCCGCGTACGCCATCCTGACCAGCGCGGTGCGACTGCGCCGCGCCCGGCGGATCTCCTCGTCCAACCTGCGTAGGTCCGTGAACCCGCGCTGGATGGACTCGGCGACGACGGCCCGCACAGGGCGAAGCTGCCCAAGGTCGCGGGCCGCGTCCACCACCGCCCGCGCTGGCGAACAGACGGGGTAGGGCGCGCTCGAACGCGGCCGGCTGTCCAGTGCCAAGGCTCGCCGAACAACGGCGTAGCCCGCCGACCGACGCCGCGCGTAGTGCGGCACGACCAGGTGTACGTCGGTGTTACGCGGAATCTGCCGGAACCCGTACCAGGTGAGCGCGGCCAAGCTGGTCAGCTGCGCCTGCGGCCCGGCGTAGAGCGCGGCGGAGATCCGCCGTTGTTCATCGGTCAGCATGCCCGTGAACAGGGCGTACGTCGCTGGCAGGACGCGTTGCCACTGGCCGCGCCGGGCCTGGCGGTAGAGGTACATGTCGTTGTAGCCGGCGGCGAGCAACTGAGCCCGGGTGGCGATCTGCTGCTGCCGCTCGACCACTGCCGCCAGCTCGGGTGGATGTTCACGCATGAGGGCAGCCTGACTGCGGGAACCAGGCCGTGTCCTGCCCCGCCCTACGGCCTGTGGAAACTCCGGCGGGGTGTGGATAACTCCGTTGATCATGCGGCGGTGTGATATGCGTCGTGTGAGGAAGGGGCCCTTCCTATGCGCTAGGCGGTAAGGAGGGGCCGTTCCTTACACTTGTGCGGTGACCGTGCCCGCGCTGCGCCCGCTGACCCTCGGGCCGTACCAGGTGTCACCGCCGGTGGTGCTCGCGCCGATGGCCGGGATCACCAACATCGGCTTCCGCCGGCTCTGCCGTGAGCAGGGCGGCGGCATCTACGTCTGCGAGATGATCACGACCCGGGCGCTGGTCGAGCGGAACCCGAAGACGCTGCGCATGATCGCCTTCGGCGACGACGAGCAGCCACGCAGCCTCCAGCTCTACGGCACCGACCCGGAGATCACCGCCGCCGCCGTGCGGATCGTCGTCGAGCGGAACCTGGCCGACCACATCGACCTCAACTTCGGCTGCCCCGTACCCAAGGTCACCCGGCGGGGCGGTGGCGCGGCGCTGCCGTGGCGGCGCCGGCTCTTCGCCCGCCTGGTGAAGGCCGCGGTGGACGCCGCCGCACCCTCCGGCGTGCCGGTCACGGTCAAGATGCGCAAGGGCATCGACGACGACCACCTGACGTACGTCGAGGCCGGGCTCGCCGCGCAGGAGGCCGGCGTCGCCGCGGTGGCCCTGCACGGGCGTACGGCCTCGCAGCGCTACTCGGGCACCGCCGACTGGGACGCGATTGCCACCCTGAAGCAGGCCCTGGACGTGCCGGTGCTCGGCAACGGCGACATCTGGGAGGCCGACGACGCGCTGCGGATGGTCGCCCACACCGGCGTCGACGGCGTGGTCGTGGGTCGCGGCTGCCTGGGACGGCCGTGGCTCTTCGCCGACCTGGAGGCCGCCTTCACCGGTCGGCCGGAGCGGCGGCTGCCCACCCTCGGCGAGGTGGCGGTGACCATGCGCCGGCACGCCGAGCTGCTGGTCGACCAGTTCGTGGCGGGCGCTCGCAACCCGGCCCGGGGTGAGCGGGACGGCTGCACCGACTTCCGCAAGCACGTCGCCTGGTACCTGAAGGGTTTCCCGGTCGGCGGCGACCTGCGCCGCTCGCTGGCGATGATCGAGAGCCTGGCCCAGCTCGACGACCTGCTCGGCAAGCTCGACCCGGCAGAGCCCTTCCCGCTGACCGCGCTGGGTCAGCCGCGCGGGCGTACCAACTCGCCGGGCAAGGTCGCCCTGCCGGACGGCTGGCTGGCCAGCCGGGACGACGACACCGTCCCCGAGGGCGCCGAGATGGACGACTCCGGCGGCTGACGGCCGGCGGCGGAGGCGCGCTCCGCGACAGACCTGACGACATGCGAACAAGGGCCGGACCCCGGGTGCGGGGTCCGGCCCTTGTCGGTGGTGCGGGTCGCGGGTCAGCTGGTGGCGTAGCCGCGGGTGGCGATCCAGTCGGCGAGGTGCTCGATGGTGATCTGGTACGAGGCGGTGTCCGGGTTGGCGGAGTCGGCGATCGTGACGACGTTGCCGTTGTCGCGGTAGCCGGTCACGCTGATGTAGTGCCCGCCCTCGTAGGAGTGGGTGTTGCCGTCGGTGTCGGTGCTGGTGCCGGCGATGTTGGCGACCACGGCCCGACCGTCGTCCACGGTCTTGACCACGTCGGCGCGCAGCGTGTCGGTCTGCTTGGCGTCAGCGTCGGGGCTGCTGATCTCCACCGACCGGTAGGCGTCGGCCTTGCCGGTCTCCTTGTTCAGCACCGGGGTGATGTCGTTGATGCTGTTGGTGCCGGCCTCGGTGGTGCCCATCTCCTTGGCCATGGCGTCCACGTCGATGTTCTTACCCTGCACGCTCAGCGCGTTACGGGTAGCGGCGGGGCCGCAGTAGTAGAAGTTCGGCTGCGCCTCGTACCGCACGCCGAGCTCCCGCTCACCGTGACCCTTGCGGTCGGAAACCGTCTGGGTGCTGGGCTTGGCGTCGGACATGGCGTACGCGGCGGTCACCGGACCAGCGATCGCTCCACCGGTGAAGGCGAGGCCAGCGGCGGTCAGGGCGGTCTTACGAATCAGATCGGTACGCATGATGGCGTGCTCCTCTGCTTCATCGGGGGATACGCACTCGGCACACGGGGGTGTGCCGGACGGAAGTTCTTGGGGATCGGCCCGGCGACCCGGCGGGGCCTGCTCGGGGGTGTCCCGGAGGGTGGTGCAACGGTCCGGGCCAGCGGATCATTCCCGCCGGGGAACCGGGTACGGCCGGTGGTGCTCGGCCGTGCGGGGATGTAACGACGCCGACCCGGCGGGTGTTCCCGGCGGCGGTTGCCGCGAGCCGGCGTGGTGGTGCTCGGTGGTGCGGGGGGTGTAACGACGCCGACCCGGCGGGTGTTCCCGGCGGCGGCTGCCGGCCTGGGCCGGTGCTGCTCGGTGGTGCGGGGGATGTAACGACGCCGACCCGGTGGGTGTTCCCCGGGGGCCGAACGGGCGCTGCGGCCTGTAGGTCGCGGCGGCATGGTCGGTATAACGACCCCGCCCGACCCGCGATTCCGCCGCCCGGGTGCCGTCCGCCACGGGACGATCACACCACGGCCGCCCAAATCACCCACCCGGACCGGACCTCACCCGCCAATCGGGGTGATCGACTCGACGTCGGCGATGTCGGGGTATCCGGGCGCGCGGGACACCCCGATATCGGTCAACCCGAGTCGATCATGGTCGGTTGACAACCTCGGGGGTGCCGTGTCGTCAGCGTTCGGCGGTGTCTGCCTTGGCGGCGGGGCGCTGGCCCGGGATGGTCGGAATGGCCGGCCAGGGGATCTCGGGGCTGCGGTGGAAGGTGATCCCGGCGGTGGACCAGCGCGGGCCGTGTCCGGCCAGCCGGTCCCGGAAGCCGGCCCAATCGTGCGTCGCCCGGGGCGACCAGCCCAGCTCGGCGATGGCGGGGAGCCGGGGGAGCAGCAGGAACTCGATGTCGGCCAGCGAGGTGACCGATTCGGTCCACAGCGGGGCCTCCACGCCGAGGACGGCCGTGCTGGGCACGCCGTCGACGTGTGTGCCCGGATCCCAGTCGTACGCGCGGCGTACGTCGATGAGGCCGGCCCAGTCGTGCCCGATCGGGGTCTCGTCGGCGTACTTCATGTCCAGGTACGCGTGGTTGCCGGGGGAGACGATCAGTCGGGCGCCCCGGCGGACGGCGTCGGCGGTGGTGGGGTCGTCGGTGTCCGTACCCCACCACTGCAGGACCCGCCCGTCGACGTGGGCGGCCGGGGCGAGCTGATGCCAGCCCACCACGGTCTTGCCGGTGTCGGCGACGAGTCGCTGCGCCCTCTGCACGAAACCGGTGTAGACCTCGCCCTTGACCTTGAACGCCTCGTCGCCGCCGATGTGCAGCCACGGCCCCGGGGTGAGGGCGGCGACCTCACCGAGTACGTCGGCGATGAAGTCGTACGTCTGCTCGTCGGCCGGGTCGACGTAGCTGAAACCGACCTCGGTGCCGGTGTACGGCGCGGGCGCGACCTTGTCCGGCGCGAGGCGCGGGTACGCGACGAGCGCCGCGTTGGTGTGGCCCGGAAGGTCGATCTCCGGGACGACGGTGACGTGCCGGGCGGACGCGTACGAGACGATCCGCCGGTAGTCGGCCTTGGTGTAGTGCCCGCCGGGGCCGCCGCCGACCTCGCTCGCCCCGCCGACGGTGGCGAGCCTCGGCCAGGAGTCGACGGCGATGCGCCAGCCCTGATCGTCGGTGAGGTGCAGGTGCAGGTGGTTGAGCTTGTAGCGGGCCAGGTGGTCGATCACCCGCAGGACGTCCTCGACGGCGAAGAAGTGTCGGGCCACGTCGAGCATCGCGCCCCGGTACGGGAAGCGGGGACGGTCCAGGATCGTGCCGCCGGGCAACGCCCAGCGGGCAGCCACCGGCGTCGGACTCTCCACGGCGGCCGGGAGGAGCTGCCGGAGCGTCTGGACGCCGTAGAAGAGACCGGTGGCGGTCGCGGCGATGACGCGTACCCCGGTGGTGGTCACGTCGAGCCGGTAGCCCTCCGCCCCGAGGTCGGCGCTCTCGCCGGGGGTGGGGGGCGTCGTCGGGGTCGTGCCGGCCAGGGTGAGCGTCACCGTGCCGGTCGACTCCGTCGCGAGGGTGTCGGCGACGGGCAGCGGGAAGCCGGTCGCCGGGCGCAGCAGCTGGGCCAGGTGGTCGGCCACCTCCCGGGCGCCCGGGTGGGCGGTGACCCGGATGGCGGTGTCCCCGTCGAGCACGAACGTCACCCCCGGGTCCGCGTCGAGGAGTTCCGGTGCCGGCACGACGTTGTCGAGGCCGACCGGCGGGGCGAGCAGGTCGTCACCGGCCGCCCGAGCGGCGAGCGCCGCCAGGTCACCGGCCTCCGGCTGGTGCGCGGGCAGCGCGATCCCGTCGGCGGCGGCGAGGTGAGCGGCGGTGCTCGGGTCCGGGGTGGGGGAGGAGATCGGGAGGGAGGACACGACGACGGCTCCGGAAGGGGTTATTTCGCGTCGGATATGGCAAAAGCGAGCTTCGGCAGATCCAGTGGCGTCAACAATACGAGGACCGGAGATATTGCGTGATCGTGCGCGTGGAAGCGTTCCCAAAAACCGGTACGAACGCGGATAGTCGTGATAGCTGTGCCTATTGTCACCGAACGGTCCCAGGCCACCCGATCTTCGCTTAACCTTCGCCCTGAACCTTCGTTAAGTGTCAATCCGGCGCGCGTGGGAGGCTCTGGTGGCAGCGCAAGAGACCGACGAACACAAGTACGTCTACGACTTCTCCGAGGGCAACAAGGACCTGAAGGACCTGCTCGGAGGCAAGGGCGCCAACCTCGCCGAGATGACCAACCTCGGCCTGCCCGTGCCGCCCGGCTTCACCATCACCACCGAGGCGTGCCAGGCGTACCTCGCGACCGGCCGGGAGCCCGACGGCCTCGCCGGTCAGATCGAGGCGCACCTGCAGGCGCTGGAGCGCGAGATGGGCAAGCGTCTCGGCGACCCGGGCGACCCGCTGCTGGTGTCCGTCCGTTCCGGCGCGAAGTTCTCCATGCCCGGCATGATGGAGACCGTCCTCAACGTCGGCCTCAACGACCAGAGCGTGGTGGGACTCGCCGCGCAGGCGGGCCAGAACGACCGCTTCGCCTGGGACTCGTACCGCCGACTCATCCAGATGTTCGGCAAGACCGTCTGCGAGGTGCCGGGCGAGGAGTTCGAGCACGCCCTCGACGAGATCAAGAGCGCCAAGGGTACGCACAACGACCTGGACCTGGACGCGGACGACCTGCGAGGGCTCGTCGACGCGTACAAGAAGATCTTCGCCAAGCACACCGGCCGGGAGTTCCCACAGCAGCCGCGTGAGCAGCTCGACCTGGCCATCCGCGCCGTCTTCGAGTCGTGGAACGCCGAGCGCGCGGTGCTCTACCGCCGCCAGGAGCGCATCCCGGCCGACCTCGGCACCGCCGTCAACGTGGTGACCATGGTCTTCGGCAACCTCGGCCCGGACTCGGGCACCGGGGTCGCGTTCACCCGGGACCCGGGCAGCGGCGCGCAGGGCATCTACGGCGACTACCTGGCCAACGCCCAGGGCGAGGACGTGGTGGCCGGCATCCGCAACACGGTGCCGTTGCAGGAGTTGGAGCGACTGGACAAGTCCTCCTACGACGAGCTGTTGTCGATCATGGCCCGGTTGGAGGAGCACTACCGGGACCTGTGCGACATCGAGTTCACCATCGAGCGCGGCAAGCTGTGGATGTTGCAGACGAGGGTCGGCAAGCGGACGGCCGCCGCCGCGTTCGTCATCGCCGGGCAGCTCGTCGACGAGGGCCTGATCGACGAGGACGAGGCCCTGCACCGGGTCAACGGCGCGCAGCTCGCCCAGCTCATGTTCCCCCGCTTCCAGCTCGACCACGAGTTCGAGGCGGTCGCCACGGGCATCGGCGCGTCACCCGGCGCGGCGTCCGGCAAGGTGGTCTTCACCTCCGCGCGGGCCGTCGAGCTGGCCGCCGAGGGTGAGTCGGTGATCCTGGTCCGCCGGGAGACCAACCCCGACGACCTGAACGGCATGATCGCCGCGAAGGGCATCCTCACCTCGCGCGGCGGCAAGACCAGCCACGCCGCGGTGGTGGCCCGGGGCATGGGCAAGACCTGCGTCTCCGGCGCGGACGAGATCGACGTCAACGTGCCCGCGAAGCGGTTCACCGTGGCCGGGCAGACCGTCGACGAGGGCGACGTCGTCTCCATCGACGGCACCACCGGCAAGGTGTACCTGGGCGAGGTGCCGGTCATGCCGTCGGAGGTGGTGCAGTACTTCGAGGGCAGCCTCGACGACGAACACGTCGACAACCCGCTCGTCCGGGCCGTACACCGGATCATGACGCACGCCGACGGGAAGCGGCGGCTGGCGGTCCGCACGAACGCCGACACCGGCGCGGACGCGGCCCGCGCCCGGCGCTTCGGCGCCGAGGGCATCGGGCTGTGCCGCACCGAGCACATGTTCCTCGGTGACCGGCGCGAGCTGGTGGAGCGGCTGATCCTGGCCCGCGCCGAGGGTGAGCGCGGCGAGGCGCTGGCCGCGCTGCTGCCGATGCAGCGGGCCGACTTCGAGGAGATCTTCCGCGAGATGGACGGCCTGCCGGTCACCGTCCGGCTCATCGACCCGCCGCTGCACGAGTTCCTACCGCCGCTGGAACAGCTCGCGGTCAACGTGGCGGTCGCCCAGGAGCGCGGCGAGGACGTGGCCAAGGAGGAGGCGCTGCTCGCGGCCGTCCGGCGGATGCACGAGGAGAACCCGATGCTCGGGCTGCGGGGCGTACGCCTCGGCCTGGTCATCCCCGGCCTGTTCGCGATGCAGGTCCGGGCCATCGCCGAGGCCGCCGTCGCGGTCGTCCGCGCCGGCGGCAAAGCCTGCCCCGAGATCATGGTGCCGCTGGTCGGGGCCGTGCAGGAGTTGGAGACGGTACGCGCCGAGGCCGAGAAGATCATCGCCGAGGTGGTCGGGGACAGCGGCGTCGAGGTGCTGATCGGCACCATGATCGAGGTGCCCCGGGCGGCGCTGACCGCCGGTCAGATCGCCGAGGCCGCCGAGTTCTTCTCGTTCGGCACCAACGACCTGACGCAGATGGGCTGGGGCTTCTCCCGGGACGACGTCGAGGGCGCGTTCTTCTGGCGGTACCTGGAGCTGGGCATCTTCGGCATCTCGCCGTTCGAGTCGATCGACCGTGACGGCGTCGGCCGGCTGGTGCGGATCGCCGCCGAGGAGGGGCGGGCCGCCCGCCCCGGGCTGAAGCTCGGCGTCTGTGGCGAGCACGGCGGCGACCCCGACTCGGTGCACTTCTTCCACGAGGTCGGCCTGGACTACGTGTCCTGCTCGCCGTTCCGGGTGCCGGTCGCACGCCTGGAGGCTGGCCGCGCGGCAGTGCAGACCGACGGCTCGGACAGTCGCTGACGCGTGACGCCGTGGCGGACCCGGGCGACCGGGCCGCCACGGCGCCCCACCACCCGTCGCCGCGTCGGGGGCACGTCAAGGAGCCGTGACGGGCGTAACCTTGGCTCGCTCGCAACGGCCGATTGTCTACGCCGTCGAACGGGAAGGGTGACTGAATGACAAGCGTCTGGGAGAGCCTCACCGTCGATGCCCGTGATCCGGCACGGCTGGCCCGCTGGTGGGCCGAGGCGCTCGGCTATCAGATCATTTCCGACAAGCCGAGTGGCGTGGAGATCCGCCAGTCGCCGGATCGGTCCCCCGCGATCTTCTTCGGCCCGGTCGCCGAGGGCAAGGTACGAAAGAACCGGCTCCACCTCGACCTGCGTCCCGCCGACCGGGAGGCCGAGGTCGAGCGACTGGTCGACATGGGCGCCCGGCACGTCGACATCGGTCAGGGCGACGTGGAGTGGACGGTGCTCGCCGACCCGGAGGGCAACGAGTTCTGCGTGCTGCCTGAGCGCGAGGAGTGAGCCGGTTTTGCGAGCCCCGCAGTCGCGAACAACAGCGGCTGAGTGAAAGTGAGCGTTGATCCGGCCGACCGGTTGGTGGCGGAGCCGCCCAAGGACACCGGCCACCGCCGGTCGCCGTACGAGCGTGATCGTGCCCGGGTGCTGCACTCGGCCGCGTTCCGCCGGTTGGCCACCAAGACGCAGGTGCACACCGCCGGCACCGACGACTTCCTGCGTACGCGGCTGACGCACTCGTTGGAGGTGGCCCAGATCGCCCGTGAGATGGGTGCCCGGTTGGGCTGTGACCCGGACGTCGTCGACGTCGCCGGGCTCGCCCACGACCTGGGGCACCCGCCGTTCGGGCACAACGGCGAGGCCGCGCTGGACCTGCTCGCGTCGCCCTGCGGCGGCTTCGAGGGCAACGCGCAGACGCTGCGGGTGCTGACCCGGTTGGAGGCGAAGGTGCTCGCCCCGGACGGGTCGTCCGCCGGGCTGAACCTGACCCGGGCGTCGCTCGACGCGATCGGCAAGTACCCGTGGCCGCGCCGCCCGGGGCAGCGCAAATTCGGGGTGTACGCCGACGACACGGCGGTGTTCGAGTGGCTCCGGGCCGGTGCGCCGGGAGACCGGCGCTGCCTGGAGGCGCAGGTGATGGACTGGGCCGACGACGTCGCGTACTCGGTGCACGACGTCGAGGACGGCATCCACGGCGGGTACGTCACGCTGCGTCCGCTGCTCGCCGACGCCGACGAACGGGCCGCGCTCTGTGCCGACGTGGCCGCCACGTACTCGGGGGAGTCCTCGGCCGATCTGGCCGAGGTGCTGGTCGCGTTGCTGGCCGACCCGCTGCTCGCCCCCCTCGCCGCGTACGACGGCAGCCATCGTGCCCAGGTCGCGCTGAAGGCGACCACGAGCGGGCTGACCGGCCGGTTCGTGTCGGCGGCGGTGGAGGCCACCGAGCAGCGGTACGGCCCCGGCCCACACCGCCGGTACGCCGCCGACCTGGTGGTGCCGAGGCGGGTCCGGGCGCAGTGTGCGCTGCTCAAGGGCATCGCCCTGCGGTACGTGATGCGGCGCACCGGGTTCCGGGGTCGCTACGAGCGCCAGCGGACGATGTTGGCCGAACTGGTGGCCGCGCTGGTGCGGCGGGCGCCGGACGGGCTTGATCCGATCTTCGCCCCGCTGTGGCGGGCCGCGCCCGACGACGACGCCCGGCTGCGCGTCGTGATTGACCAGGTCGCCTCGCTCACCGATCCGGCGGCGGTGAGCTGGCACACCCGTCTGGTGGACAGCTCGACTACTTAGGTTAGCCTAACTGCATGACGGAACGCCCCAGGAACGTCACCTCGGTCCGGGTGCTGCGCACCGAACGACCCACCCCGCACCTGATCCGGCTCGTCCTCGGTGGGGACGAACTGGTCGGCCTGCCGGTGGGCGAGTTCACCGACCACTACATCAAGCTGGTCTTCCCGCAGCCCGGTGTCGCGTACCCCGAGCCGCTCGACCTCGTCGCGATCCGCCGGGACATGCCCCGCGAGCAGTGGCCCCGGCTGCGCGCGTACACCGTGCGCCGGTGGGACCCGCGCGCCGGCGAGCTGACCGTCGACGTGGTGCACCACGGCGACGAGGGCCTGGCCGGGCCGTGGGCCGCCGCGCTGCGCCCCGGTGACCCGGTGCACTTCGTCGGCCCCGGCGGGGCGTACGCGCCGGACCCGGACGCGGACTGGCACCTGCTGGTCGGCGACGAGAGCGCCCTGCCGGCGATCGCCGCCGCGCTGGAACGGCTGCCGGTGGGCGCCCCGGCACACGTCTTCGTGGAGATCGCCGACCCGGCGGACGAGCAGAAGTTGCTCAGCCCCGGAGCGGTCACGCTCAGCTGGCTGCACCGTGGCGAACGCCCGGTGGGCGAGGCGCTGGTCGACGCGGTGCGCTCACTGGAGTTCCCGGCCGGCCAGGTGCACGCCTTCGTGCACGGCGAGGCGGCCTTCGTCCGGGAGCTGCGCCGGCTGCTGCGCGGTGAGCGCGGTGTGCCGCTGGACCGGCTCTCCATCTCCGGCTACTGGCGGCGGGGCATGGACGACGAGGGCTGGCGCTCGTCGAAGCAGGAGTGGAACCGGCAGGTCGCCGCCGAGGAGCCGGCCACCGCCTGAGCGCCGGCCAGCTCAGTCCTCGGCCGTCGTGGTGAGTCGTCGGGTGAGCAGCACCGCGTACCCGACGACCGCCACCGAGAGCAGGGACAGCATCAGCTTCGGTCCGTGCACCGCCGCGGTGATCAGGATGGCCGAGCCCACGCCGTAGCCGGCGATGCCCAGCCGACCGATGCTCGGCCGGTTCCACACCCAGTGCAACGCCAGCCCGCAGAGCACCCAGACGGTGAGCGTGGCCGCCAGCAGGAGCCGCAGCTCCATCGGCAGCCGGACCACCTCGTCGTCGGCCAGCCGGACCGTCTGCCCGAGTGCCCAGCCGAGCAGCAGTAGCGCGCCGCCGAGCGGAATATGCAGGTAGGCGTACGTCTGGCCGCCGCGCAGCCGGCGCTGTGACTCGCGGGTGGTGACGAAGGTGGTGTAGACCCACCAGACGGCCGCCGGCACCAGGAAGGCCAGTCCCGCCGTGACGATCATGTGTGGCCGCGGATGGTCGGGCACCGCGAAGAGGAGGCTGGCCAGCGCGCTGCCCAGCACGATGATGGTGAACTGCCCGATCCGTTCCGGCAGGTGCTGGTCGTCGACCGGAAACCGGTTCAGCCAGCGCTTGCCGACCCACGGGGTGGCCAGCTCGATGAGCATCGCGACGATCCACAACGTCGGGCGCGTGTCGGTGGGTACGGCCAGCGAGGCCAGCCAGATCAGCCAGCTCGACCCGAAGCCGCACAGGTAGATCGTGGTCACCGTACGGGCCATCGGGCTGGTCGGGCGGGCCCGCAGATACAGCAGGAGCAGCACACCCCGCACGATCAGGTAGCCGACCGGCAGGAGCACGCTCTCCGGCACCTCGTCCACTCCGAGCGTGATCGTTCCCGCGCCGACCAGCGCGACCAGCACCAGGATCCGGTGCGGTACGTCGTCCGGGTCGAAGCGGGTGTCGTAGAACACCTGGCCCAACCAGGCCCACTGGACCACGACGAAGAGCCCCAGCACGGCCAGCACGGCGCTCGGCGACGGTGTGGGGTCGTCGCCCAACCGGCGTGTCACCGCCGCCAGCGCGTACACGAAGATGAGGTCGAGGAAAAGCTCCAGCCAGGTGGCGTGCCGTTCGCCGGTCTCACTCGCGCGCGGGCCGGACCCCCGTATCCGCAGCCGGCCGGCCACCCAATCCGGCGGCCGGGGCGTGTTGGCGCGTACCCTGCGCATCTGGTCATGGTCCCCGCGCGGACCCGCCGGCCGGGCCGGAACGGGCGAGTCCGATGGCGGCCCCCGCCACACCGGCGTCCCCCGGACGGCGTCTCGTCGGCCCGGCAGGGCAGGATGTACGGCGAGGGGGTGGCGCATGGCTGGGCGGATCCGGGACGAGGACATCGCGCTGGTCCGGGAACGCACCTCGATCGGGGATGTGATCTCCGAGACGGTCACCCTGAAGTCCGCCGGGGGCGGCAACCTCAAGGGCCTGTGCCCGTTCCACGACGAGAAGAGCCCGTCGTTCAACGTCTCGCCGGCCCGCAACGTCTGGTACTGCTTCGGCTGCGGGGCCGGCGGCGACGCGATCAAGTTCCTGATGGACGCGGAGCACCTGAGCTTCGTCGAGTCCATCGAGCGGCTGGCCGGGCGCGCCGGCATCCAGCTCCGCTACGTCGAGGACGACCGGGGCGCCCCGCGTCCGCGCCCGCAGCAGGGCCAGCGCCAGCGACTGGTCGCCGCGCACGCCGCCGCCGTCGATTTCTACCGGGCGCAGCTCAGCACCGCCGGGGCCCGACCGGCGCGCGAGTTCCTGGCCCAACGTGGATTCGACCGGGCCGCCGCCGAGCGCTACGGGTGCGGGTTCGCGCCGGAGGGCTGGGACCTGCTCACCAAGCACCTGCGTCAGCAGGGCTTCACCCACCAGGAGCTGGTCACCGCCGGGCTGTCCCGGGAGTCCCGCTCGGGCACGCTGATCGACCGGTTCCGTCGTCGGCTGCTCTGGCCGATCCGCGACCTGGCCGGCGACGTGATCGGCTTCGGGGCGCGCAAGCTCTTCGACGACGACGACGGCCCGAAGTACCTGAACACCCCCGAGACGCCGATCTACAAGAAGTCGCACGTGCTCTACGGCCTCGACCAGGCCAAGCGGGAGATCGCCAAGCAGGGCCGGGTGGTCGTCGTCGAGGGCTACACCGACGTGATGGCCTGTCACCTGGCCGACGTGCCGACGGCGGTGGCGACCTGCGGCACGGCGTTCGGCGCGGACCACATCGGGGTGCTGCGCCGGCTCCTGCTGGACACCGACTCGGTGGCCGGCGAGATCATCTTCACCTTCGACGGGGACGCCGCCGGTCAGAAGGCGGCGCTGCGCGCGTTCGGCGACGACCAGCGCTTCGTCGGGCGGACGTTCATCGCGGTCAGCCCCGACAACATGGACCCGTGTGAGCTGCGCCTGGCCAAGGGTGACCTGGCCGTGCGGGACCTGGTCGCCCGCCGTGAACCGCTCGTCGACTTCGCGCTGCGGCACGAGATCAGCCGCTTCGACCTGGACACCGTCGATGGCCGGGTGGAGGCCATGCGCCGGGCCGCGCCGCTGGTCGCGCAACTCAAAGACCGGGAAAAACGCCCAGAGTACGTCCGCAAGCTCGCCATGGACCTCGGGATGGAGATCGAGCCGGTGCAGCGGGCCGTGCTCGCCGCCGCCAACACTCCGCCGTCCGGCGGCCGGGACGCCGCGCCCGCTGCACGGCCCGCCCCGGCCCACCCCGAGCCGGCGGTGGACAGCCCACAGTCGATGGTCGAGCGCGAGGCGTTGAAACTCGCCCTGCAACAGCCCGTGCTGGCCGGGCCCATGTTCGACGCGGTCGAGGCCAGCGAGTACCGCCACCCGTTGCACGTGGCCGTGCGCGCGGCCGTGGCGGCGGCCGGCGGGGCCGCGTCGGCGACCGGCGGCGCGGTCTGGATCGAGAAGGTCCGCGACGCCAGCGAGGATCTGGCCGCCGCCGCGCTGGTCGGCGAGCTGGCCGTGGAGCCGCTCCGTATCGACGGCGAGCCCGACCCGCGCTACGTGTCGATCACCATGGCCCGGGTGCAGTTCGGGTCGGTGACGGCCCGCATCCGCGACCTCAAGTCGCGGATCCAGCGGATCAACCCGGTCAACAACAAGGACGAGTACTTCGCCGCCTTCGGGGAGCTGCTGTCGCTGGAACAGCACGCCAGGGCGCTGCGCGAGCAGGCCGCGGGAGGGCTCTAGATGGGACTGTTCAGCCGCAAGCCGAAGCTGCCCCCGGCCGACCGGCCGCCGTTGGCCGCCGACGAGCGGGTACTCGCCTGGGCGGCGGTGGGCAACGGCGAGGGCGACGGCGTCGTCGTGGCCAGCAACCTCGGGCTGTGGCTGCCCGGTCGGGGGCACCGCATCGGCTGGCACGACCTGATCAAGGCGGTCTGGTCCGGTCGGGAGCTGACCGTCACGCCGGCCGAGACCGTCGTCGAGCGTGACGGCTACCTCGTGGTCGCCGACGGGCCGGCGGAGACGTACCTGCTGCTCGACCCCGGTGAGCTGCCACACCAGGTGCGCGCCCGGGTGACCCGTTCCGTCGCGTACACCGAACACCACCCGGTGCCCGGCGGCGCGGCGCGCGTCGCGGCCCGTCGCGCGGCCGGGGCCGACGGTCTGACCTGGACGGTCCGACTCGACCCCGGCACACCGGCGGACGACGAGGCGCTGCTCGCCGAGACCGACCGCCTGGTCGGCGTGGCCCGCGCCGCCACCGCGCCGACCGACCTCTGACCGACGGTCACCTCGCTCCCAGGTCGTTCAGCGCCTTCTCGGCGCCCCGGTGCAGCGGCACCGGCAGGGTCCGGCGGGCCCTCTCCAGCGTGATCCCCTTGGCCGCCGGGTTGGCCTGGGCCAGGGCGTCGCGCTTGTCGAACACCGTCCGGGTGATCACGCAGGCGACGTTGGCGTCCAGGTCCTCGCGAACCAGCAGCACGTTCGGCACGACGATGGTCGGGGTGTCGCTCGCCGTCCGGTACACGTCCCGACCGATCGTGCCGGCCTGATAGCCGGGGCCAAGCGCGGTCAGCTTCGGCAGCAGCGTCGAGATGTCGACGAACGTCACCGTGTCACCGGCGGTGGTGAACAGGTCCGTCAGGCCACTGGTGGGCAGGCCACCGGACCAGAAGAAGCCGTCGATGCTGCCGTCCTTGACGCCGTCGACCGTCTTGGCGAGGTCCAGTCGCTGCGCCCGGACGTCCTTGGCCGGGTCGAGTCCGGCGGCCTCCAGCAGCCGGTTCGCGATCACCTCCGTGCCGGACTTCGGGGAGCCCGTGGAGATCCGCTTACCGCGCATGCCGGCGACCGAGGTGATCCCGGCGTCCTTGCGGACCACCACCTGCGTGTAGTTGTCGTAGAGACGGGCCAAGGCCCGCACCGGCTGTGGGGCGGTGAAGCTGCCCTTGCCCTCGACCGCGTTGACCGCCGTGTCGAACAGCGAGAACGCCACGTCGTACTGGCCGCCGACCAACTGCTCCACGTTCTGCACCGACGCGCCGGTCTCGGCGGCGGTGCCGGTGAGCTTGCCGCCGGTCGCCCCGGACAACTGCCCGGCCAGGGCGTTGCCGACCGAGTAGTAGACGCCCGTCGAGTTGCCGGTGGCGATGCCCACGCGGGTCTCCCGGGTCACCTCGCAGGTGACCGCACTGGCCGTGTCGTCCGTGGCCGCGCCGCCCTGCTGGCCTCCGCAGCCGGTGACGCCCGCCAGGACGAGGGCGAGCGCGCCCACGCCCGCCGCGAGCCGTACGTCGGTTCGTCTCACAGTCTCTCCTCTGTTGGTGTTCGCGGTCGGCCCGCTGTTGGGGTGCGCGGTCGGCCCGTGGATCCGCGTCGGACGAGCACTCCCGCTGCCGCGATGGCGGCCAGCGCCACGCCCACCGCGACCGGCACGGGTTCGAGCCAGAGCAGGGTGACTCCGGCGACGGCGCCGAGCACCCGTTCCGGTACGCCGGCGGGACCCACCCCGGGCAGCCAGCCACCGGCGGCGACAGCCAGCACGGACACGCTGAGCGCCGTCACCACGGCCGCGACGGCGATCCGCGGTACGCCGCCGATGCCGAGCAGGCCCAGCCCGGTCGGGGTGATGACGAAAGCGATCGGGGTGAGGTACGCCGGCAGCGCGTACCGCAGGGTCTGCCACATGGTCGGCACCAGCCGGCCCCCGGTGACAGCGGCCGCGGCCACGGCGGCGAGCGCGGTCGGCGGGGACACCTCGGACAGCACGGCGAAGTAGAAGACGAACATCGCCGCGGCGGGCGCGGCCACGCCCAGGTCGAGCAGGGCCGGGCCGACGATCACCCACCCGATCACGAACGAGGCGGTGACCGGCACGGCCAGGCCCAGCAGGCTGAGCGCGACGGCCGCGAGCAGCGCCGTGAGCACCAGGACCAGCGTCGGGTCGGCGGTGACCGCCTTCGCCCCGCCGATCAGCAGCGCCGCCGTCTGCGGCCCGAGCCCGGTCTTCGTGGTGGTCGCCGTGATGATGCCGGCGGCGGCACACACGGCGGTGACGGCGAGCACCCCGCGTACGCCGGTGACCAGGGCGGTCACCAGCCGGGCCGGGGTGAGCCGGTGGGCGCGGTCCAGCCACGACAGCACGGCGGTGAGGACGATGGCGAACACCACGGCCCTCGTCGCGGAGACGCCGACCGCGAGGAACACGATGATCGCGATCAGCGAGGCGAAGTGGTAGCCGAAGCGGCCCAGCAGCCGCCACGGTGAGCCGACATGGAGCGCGACCGGACGTACGCCGGAGCGGCGGGCGTCGATCTCCACGGAGAGCAGGATGCCCAGGTAGTAGAGCACCATCGGCACCGTCGCCCAACCCAGCACCTGAAGGTACGAAACGCCCAGGTACTCAGCGATGATGAACGCCGCCGCCCCGAGGGTGGGCGGGGACAGGATCGCGCCCACCCCGGCCGCCGCCAGCATGCCGCCGGCCCGCTCCGGTGGATAGCCGGCGCGACGCAGCAGCGGCCAGGTGACCGCGCCGATGCTCACCGTCGTCGCCGCACCCGAGCCGGAGACGGTGCCGAGCAGGAAGCCCGAGGCCACCGCCGTCCGACCGGCGGCGGTCCGGGAGCGGCGGAACGCGGCGGTCGACAGGTCGACGAAGAACCGCCCGGCCCCGGACAGCTCCAGCACCGCGCCGTAGATGGTGAACAACACGATGTACGAGGCGGCCACGTCCAACGGGGTGCCGTAGAAACCGCTGTCGGAGTTGTAGAACGCGTCGATGAGTTGACGGAAGTCGAGCCCGGCGTGCGCGACCGGCCACGACTGCGGCAGCAACCCGCCGTAGTAGCCGTACCCGAGGAACAGCAGGCCGACCGCCGGCAGGATCCAACCGGTCGTACGCCGGCACGCCTCCAGCAGCAGGAGCAGCAGCACGGTGCCGAGCACCAGGTCCGTCGGCGCGAGCAGGCCCTGCCGGTCGAGGAACGCGTTGTAGCCGCCGCCACCCGTACCGATCGTGATCGGCAGGACGGGATAGAGGCAGGCCGCCACGGTCAGCGCGGCCAGCAGCCAGTCGACGAGGGTGGGCCGGGTGCTGGCGGTGTGGTCGGCGCGTGCCGTGCCGTCGGTGGGCCGGGTGCTGTCGGTGTGGTCGGGGCGTGCCGTGCTGTCTGCGGGCCGGGTGCTGGCGGTGGCTTGTCGCCGCCGGCGCGGGCGGGTCCAGCGCGGCAGGTCGGCCGGGTAGGCGAGGAAGACCAGCGGGAGCACACCGGCCAAGAAGATGATCAGGTAGTACTTGCTGCCCTGTGCGAGCGGGCGGAACACCTGCCAGAGAGCGAGCGTGCCGACCGCCAGCGCGACCGTGCCGAGCAGGAGGGCCGCCGGACCGGCCAACACCCGGCCGGGCCTCTCGTCCTCGAACTGGGCCGCCACGTCCCTTGTGGCCCGCTCGGCGGCGCCGCCCGGCCCGGTCGGTTGTGCGGTCTCGGTTGGCTCTGCGGTGCGGGTCGGCTCTGCGGTCTGGGTCAGTTTCGCGGTCCGGGTCGGTTTCGCGGTCTCGGGCGGTTTCGCGGTGTCGGTCGGTTCTGGGGTCTCGGCGGTCGGCTCTGCCGTGTCGGCTGGTTCCGCGGCCTCGGCCGCTGGGCGCGGTCGAGGCGGCCTGTCGGCCGCAGTCGTGACGGGCTCGTCGGCGGGGCTCGTGTCGGGCCGGTCGGCGGGGCGCGTGTCGGGCCCGTCGCCGGGCGAGTTGGCTGGTCGGGCGGGTGACGGCGGACCATCGGGCGAGCTGGCGGGCGACACAGGGGGACGATACCTGTCGATCGGCCGACGGCGTGGGGCATTGATCGGCGTTTCGCTTCCGGCGGGTCAGGGCGCGCGGGTATTTGCCTGCAGGGATGTCGGACCCGGCGGTTAGGGTCGGGCGGTGACTACCGGGCGACCACTGATTCAGGCTCGTGGGCTGGTGAAGCGGTTCGGTGACTTCACCGCCGTGGACGGCATCGACGTCGAGGTGCAGTCGGGTGAGGCGTTCGGCTTTCTGGGACCGAACGGCGCGGGCAAGTCCTCCACCATGCGCATGGTCGGTTGCACCTCGCCGCCGAGCGCCGGTGAGCTGCGCATCCTCGGCCTGGATCCGGTGGCCGACGGGCCGGCGATCCGCGCCCGCCTCGGGGTGTGCCCGCAGCTCGACAATCTCGATCCGGAGTTGACCGTCCGGGAGAACCTGACCGTCTACGCCCGCTACTTCGGCATCTCGCGCCGGGCGGCACGGGCGCGGGCCGCCGAGTTGCTCGACTTCGTCCAGCTCACCGAGCGGGCCGACAGCAAGGTCGATCCGCTCTCCGGCGGGATGAAACGACGCCTGACCATCGCCCGTGCTCTGGTCAACGACCCGGACATCGTGCTGCTCGACGAGCCGACCACCGGGCTCGACCCGCAGGCGCGGCACCTGGTGTGGGAGCGCCTGTTCCGGCTGAAGCAGCAGGGCGTCACGCTGGTGCTCACCACCCACTACATGGACGAGGCCGAGCAGCTCTGCGACCGGCTGGTGGTGATGGACGGCGGTCGGATCGTCGCCGAGGGTTCGCCCCGGGCGCTGATCGAGCGATACTCCACCCGCGAGGTGGTCGAGCTGCGCTTCGCGGCCGAGTCGCAGGCGCCGTTCGCCGACAAGCTGGACGGGGTGGGGGAGCGGGTCGAGGTGCTGCCCGACCGCGTTCTGCTCTATGTGCCCGACGGCGACGCGGCGGTCGCCGAGGTGACCGCGTCGGGTTTGCAGCCGGCGAATGTGCTGGTGCGCCGCAGCAGCCTGGAGGACGTCTTCCTGCACCTGACCGGCCGCACCCTCGTCGACTGACCCTGGTGCCGGTTGCCGCCGCCGGCCGATCGGTGGCGGTGCGGGGTGGGCCCGGGGGCGATCGGTGGCTGCTCAGCAACAAACCTGCCGGCGTGTCGTGCTGCTGAGCAGCCAACGACCATCGGGCTCTGGCCCAGGTGCGTGACTCGAAGGACCCGGACGGCCCGGTGCTCGTCTTCGAGCCCGACAGGTGGCGCGCCTTCATCGCGTCCGCCGCTGCCCGCCGAGCATGATCCATCACGCGAGCGGCCCCCGCTGGGGGTGATCCCCTCGATTTCCCGGATGTCGGGGCTTTCCGTGGCCGCCGACACCGCGACTTCCAGGAAGTCGAGTCGATCACGCAATCGCGGCGACGGGCACGGCGTAAGCGGCTCGCGGTATGTCGTACCCCTTGGGTAGACAAGGTCGTGGTCGACGCGGGTGGAGGTGGCGCGGTGAGCGTGGCGGAACGGACGCGGGCGAGACCGGGACCGCCGTGGGCGCCAGCGTCCGCGGTGTTCGGCTACTACCTGGTCGGGCTGCGGCGCACCTGGCGGGCCGGGGTGTTCTCGTCGTTCCTGCTGCCGCTGCTGACCGTGCTCGGGTTCGGCGTGGGCGTCGGGGGCTACATCGACCAGGGTGTCGGCGGGGTGCCCTACCTGGACTGGCTGGTTCCCGGGCTGATCGCCTCGACCGCGCTCCAGGTGACCGTGGGTGACTCGACGTGGCCGGTGTTCAGCAACTTCCAGTGGGTCAAGAGCTACCAGGCGCAGAGCGCGTCGCCGCTGCGCGTGGGCGACATCCTGGCCGGGCACCTGGCCTTCGTGCTGTTCCGGGTGGTCACCACGATCGCGGTGTTCCTGCTGGTCACCGGGTTGTTCGGGGCGCTGCGGTCGCCGTGGGCGGTGGTCACCCTGCCGGTGGTGGCGTTGCTCGGTCTGGCCGTGGCCGCGCCCACCTTCGCGTATGCCGCGGCGGTGTCCAGCGACAACTGGTTGGCCATGCTGTTTCGGTTCGCGGTCATCCCGATGAGCCTGTTCGCCGGGGTGTTCTTCCCGGTCGAGTCGCTGCCCGAGGCGCTGCGCTGGCTGGCGTACGCCACGCCGCTGTGGCACGCCGTCGATCTGTGCCGGGCCGCCACGCTCGGTGTCGCTCCACAGTGGTTGATCGTCGGGCACCTGCTCTACCTGGCCGCCTGGGCGGTCGCCGGGTGGCTGCTCGCGCTGCGCGCCTTCCGCCGCAAGCTCGTCGTCTAGGGGGAACCCGTGGTCACGCTGGTCCTGCCCCGGCTGGTCGACGTCTCCGGCGCGTCCCGCCGGTCGGCGTCGGTGATCGGGCGCAACGTCACGGCCCTGAAGGCGGTCTACTGGCTGCTGTTGCTCTCCGGCTTCGTGGAGCCGCTGCTCTACCTGCTCTCCATCGGCCTGGGGGTGGGGACGCTGGTCGGGGACCTGCCGTTGCCCGACGGACGGCTGGTGTCGTACGCCGAGTTCGTGGCCCCGGCGATGCTGGCCTCCTCCGCGATGACCGGGGCGATCTCGGAGACCACATTCAATCTCTTCGGCAAGATGAAGTACATGAAGCTGTACGACGGGATGATCGCCACCCCGATCCGCCCGTTCGAGATCGCCCTCGGTGAGCTGGGCTGGGCGATGCTGCGCGGCAGTGCGTACTCGGCGGCGTTCCTCGGGGTCATGGTCGCGCTCGACCTGACCACCGTGACCCGGGCCGTCACCGCGCTGCCGGCGGCGGTGCTGGTCGGGTTCGCGTTCGGTGGGCTCGGCATGGCGGTCGCCACCGTCATGCGCAGTTGGCAGGATTTCGACCTGGTGGGGTCGGTCCAGTTCACCCTGTTCTTCTTCTCGGGCACGTTCGTGCCGGCGCAGGCCTACCCGACCCTGCTGCGCTGGCTGGTCGAGGTCACTCCGCTGTACCGGGCGGTGCACCTGCTCCGCGGGCTCACGGTGGGCACCGGTGGCTGGCTCTGGCTGCTCGACGTGCTCTACCTGCTGGGAATGATGGCGGTCGGTCTGCTGGTGGCCTCGCGCCGGATGGGCAGGATGCTCTACAAGTAGGGGGTTATCCAAGGCCGTCGACGGGGCATGTCCGCAGGTGACACCGCCGACGACGAGGAGGGGCGATGGCCTCGGACGAGTCTTCCGCCCAGCGTGAGCGCCAGCACAGCGCCCGTGACGACACCGCCCACGACAGCCCCGTGCACGACAGCACCGCGCACGACAGCACCCCGGGCGGCCGCACGGCGCGCGATCGCAAGCACGGCCGGAGCGAGCATGACCCCCGCACGCGCGCCCGCACCGAGCGGGACCGGGCCAGCGCGCCGGTCGGGGCGGTCGGGCCGGACGCGGGCCCGGACAGCCCCACCGACCTGCCCGGCAGCGGCTGGAAGGCGGCGCTGCGTCGTACGGTCCGCGAATTTCAGGACGACAGCCTGACCGACTGGGCGGCGGCGCTGACCTACTACGGCGTGCTGTCGATCTTCCCCGGGCTGCTGGTGCTGATCTCGATCCTCGGCCTGCTGGGCGCCAGCGCCACCGAGGGTGTCAAGGACACGGTCAACCAGGCGGTGCCGAACGACAGCATCCAGAAGATCATCGAGGAGGCCATCAAGCAGGCGCAGGGCAACGGTGGGCTGGCCAGCGTCGCGGCGATCATCGGTCTGCTGGCGGCCTTCTGGTCGGCGTCGGGCTACATCGCCGCGTTCATGCGCGCCTCGAACACCATCTACGACGTGCCGGAGGGCCGGCCGATCTGGAAGACCCTGCCGATCCGGGTCGGCGTGACGGCGGTGATCGGCGTACTCCTGCTGGTCAGTGCGGTGATCGTGGTCTTCACGGGCCGCCTCGCGGAGGTGGTCGGCGACGCCATCGGCGTGGGCTCGGAGGCGGTCGCGGTGTGGAACGTGGCCAAGTGGCCGGTGCTGCTGCTCCTGGTCAGCCTGATGTTCGCCATCCTCTACTGGGCCTCGCCGAACGCCCGCCACGGCGGGTTCCGCTGGATCAGCCCGGGTGGCGTGCTGGCCGTGGTGATCTGGCTGGTGATCTCGGGTCTGTTCGCCTTCTACGTGGGCAACTTCGGCTCGTACAACAAGACGTACGGGGCGTTGGCCGGCGTGATCATCTTCCTGGTCTGGCTGTGGCTGAGCAACATCGCGATCCTGCTGGGCGCCGAGTTCGACGCGGAGTTGGAGCGCGGTCGGGCGATCTCGGCCGGGCATCCCGTCGACGAAGAGCCGTACGTCGAGCTGCGCGACGACCGCAAGCTCCGCAAGAAGGACCGCACCGCCTGATCGGCACCACATCGCCGACCTGGCGGCATCCCCCGCACCGGATGGCACCACATCGCCGACCTGGAGTGGATCGAGCGCGCACCGACACGAACCCGCCCCGCCAGCACAGACCCGCTGGCGGGGCGGGTTCGTGTCGGTCGATGAAACTGCACGCGAGCGCCTGCGGGCACGCCGTTATCCTTTTCTTGATCCACTTTTAGCTTTTGTTCCTTCGGACAAAAGTTGGGAACGGAACGGCTGAAGCTCTGGACACGCGGCGCGGAGCGCTCCTACTGTGTCGGACACAACACATCGACATTGCGTCGATGTGAACGAGTCCGATGAAGAGGTGAACCGCGCGTGCGGACCGTCGACCCCCTGCACGTCCGGCTGTTGCGGTTACTCCGCGACGAGGGGGCCGTGTCCCGGGCCGAGCTGGGCGACCGGCTCCAGATGCCGCGCCCGCGACTGCTGGCCGAGCTGGACCGGCTGGTCGCGCTCGGGTACGTCGCCGAGGCCGGTTTCGCCGCCTCCCGGGGCGGGCGTCGCTCGACGCTCGTCGAGCTGAACCCGAAGCTGCGCTTCGCCGCCGTCGACCTGGGCGCCAGCTCGATGGACGTCGAGGTGGTCAACGGTCGCCTCGAACCGGTGGCCCACTACGCCGAGCCGGCCGACATCCGCAGCGGCCCGAAGGTCACCCTGCAACGGGTCAACGAGCTGCTGCACAAGGCCCGGGTCGACGGGGCGTACGAGCGGCTGGACGCGGTGGGCATCGGCGTACCCGGGCCGGTCAGCTTCCGCGACGGCGTGCCGGTGTCGCCGCCGATCATGCCGGGCTGGGACCGGTTCCCCGTCCGCGAGCTGCTCAGCCGGGAGCACGCCTGCCCGGCGGTGGTCGACAACGACGTCAACATCATGGCCATCGGGGAACGTCACGGCGGAGTCGCCCACTCGGTGGACGACTTCCTCTTCGTGAAGATCGGCACCGGTGTCGGCTGCGGCATCTACCTCTCCGGCGAGGTCTACCGGGGCACCGACGGCTGCGCCGGGGACATCGGCCACATCCAGGTCGACGCGCACGGTCCGATGTGCTCCTGCGGCAACGCGGGCTGCCTGGAGGCCCTGTTCAGCGGCGCGGCGCTGGCCAAGGACGCGTTCGTCGCGGCCCGCAGCGGAGCGTCGCCGGCCCTGGCCGAGCGGTTGAGCACGCGGGGCACGGTGACCGCGCTGGACGTCGCCGAGGGCGCCGTCGAGGGCGACGTGACCTGCATCCAGTTGATCCGCGACGGCGGACGCCGGGTCGGCGGCGTGCTCGCCGGCCTGGTCAGCTTCACCAACCCGTCGATGATCGTGATCGGCGGCGGGTTGGCCCAGCTCGGGCACATCCTGCTCGCCGAGATCCGCAGTGTGGTCTACCGCCGGTCACTGCCCCTGGCTACCGGCAACCTGCCCGTCGTGCTGTCCGAGTTGGGTGGCCGGGCCGGTGTCGCCGGCGCGGCCGTGCTCGCCAGCGACGTCGCCTTCGGGGAAGCATCATGAGCGAGGAGGAGACCGTGGCCCTGTCCGACGAGACCGCCACCACCGGGTCGGCCGACGCCGACGCCGCCGCGCCGCTGGTCGAAGCTCCGCCCGACACCGTCGCGGGCGAGGTGGTCCTGCGCCTCACCGACGTGGTCAAGACCTTCCCCGGCGTACGCGCCCTGGACGGGGTCCAGCTCGAGGTACGCGCCGGAGAGGTGCACTGCCTGCTGGGGCAGAACGGCGCTGGCAAGTCCACGCTCATCAAGGTGCTGGCCGGCGTGCACCAGCCGGATTCCGGGCTGGTGGAGTGGCGCGGCGAACCGGTCACCTTCGCCAACCCGCAGGCCGCCATGAAGTCCGGCATCGCCACCATCTACCAGGAACTCGACCTCGTCGAAGACCTCTCGGTCGCGGAGAACGCGTTCCTCGGGCACGAGTACCGCAGTTTCGGCTTCGTCCGGCGCGGCCGGATGGCCCGGCACACCCGGCAGATCCTCAGCCGGCTCGGGCACGGCGAGATCCCGCCCGGTCGGATGGTCCGCTCCCTGCCGGCGGCCGGCAAGCAGATCGTCAGCATGGCGCGGGCGCTGTCGCACGAGGCGCGACTGATCATCATGGACGAGCCGAGCGCGGTGCTGGCCCACGACGAGGTCGGCAACCTGTTCCGGATCATCCGCGAGCTGACCGCGCAGGGCATCGCCGTCATCTATATCTCCCACCGCATGGAGGAGATCCGCGAGATCGGCGACCGGGTCACCGTACTCAAGGACGGCCGGACCACGGCGGCGAACCTGCCGGCGCGCGACACCCCGACCCGCGACCTGGTCAGCCGGATGACCGGCCGGACCATCGAGTACGTCTTCCCGGACCGGCCGACCGACGACACCGCCGGCAACGAGCTGCTCCAGGTCGAGGGGTTGACCCGCACCGGCGAGTTCGCCGACGTGTCGCTGAACGTGCGGGCCGGAGAGATCGTCGGCATCGCCGGTCTGGTCGGCTCCGGCCGCTCCGAGCTGCTGGAGACGATCTACGGCGCCCGGCTGGCGGAGGCCGGCACGGTGCGGATGGACGGCAAGGCGCTGCGCCCCGGCGTCGGGGCGGCGGTACGGGCCGGCATGGGCATGGCCCCGGAGGAGCGCAAGAGTCAGGCGCTGCTGTTGGGCGAGCCGATCTACCGCAACGTCACGCTGGCCACCTTCGGCCGGTACGCGCGGCTCGGCTTCACCAACGCGGCGGCGGAACGCGCCGAGGCGGACCGGATCGCCGAGACCCTGGAGCTGCGTCCCCGGGACGTCGACCGGCCGGTACGCACCCTGTCCGGCGGCAACCAGCAGAAGGTCGTGGTCGGCCGGTGGTTGCTCGGCGGCACCAAGCTGCTGCTGCTCGACGAGCCCACCCGGGGTGTGGACGTGGGCGCTCGGGCCGAGCTGTACCAGGTCATCCGCTCACTGGCCGCGCAGGGCGTCGGCGTGCTGCTGGTCTCCAGCGAGGTACCCGAGGTGCTGGGCCTGGCCGACCGGGTGCTGGTGATGCGCGAAGGCCGGGTCGTCCGCGAGGCCGCGGCCGGCGAACTTGACGAGAACACTGTGCTTGACCTCGTGATGGCGGGGTCCTTGATGGAAGGCGCACCGGCATGAGCGACGCGACTCCCACACCCACCGCGACACCGGAGCGCCCGCAGCTTCCGGCCCAGTCGCCGCCGGTGGACCCGGCGGAGACGGCGGTGGCCAGCGAAAAGACGGCCTCCACCGGCAAGCTCTCCTGGTGGCGGGGCGACGGCGGCGACGGTGCGAAGCGCAACCTCGGCCTGATCGGCGTGCTGGCCGCGCTCGTCGTGGTCGGCGCGATCACCAAGCCGGACCTGTACGGCGACCCGACCTGGGTCTGGAACAACGTCCTGGCGATCCTCCAACTCGCCTCGGTCGTCGGCGTGGTCACGGTCGGCATGACCTTCGTGATCATCGGCGGTGGCATCGACCTGTCGGTGGGAGCGATCGTCGCGCTGGCCGGGGTCTGGTGCACCACGGTGGCCACCCAGAGCTATGGCGCCGGCGGCATGATCTTCACCGCCCTCGTGGTGGGCATCTGCGTCGGCCTGGTCAACGGCGTCCTCATCTCGTACGGCCGGTTGGTGCCCTTCATCGCGACCCTCGCGATGCTGGTGGCCGCGCGCGGCCTGGCGGCCTCGATCTCCAACAAGCAGACGCAGGTGTCGAGCAGCACGTTCATCAACGACATCGCCGCCCGCAAGATCATCGGTGTCCCGATCCTGGTCTACATCCTCGGCGCGGTCGTGCTGGCCGGATGGGTCCTGCTCAACCGGACGACCTTCGGCCGGCGGACCATCGCCGTCGGCGGTAACCCGGAGGCGGCCCGACTGGCCGGCATCAACGTCCGCCGGCACACGATGCTGCTCTACGCGCTCTCCGGTCTGTGCTGCGGCATCGCGGCCATCATGCTCACCTCGCAGGCCACCTCGGCGCAGGCGGCGATGGCCAACCTGTACGAGTTGGACGCGATCGCCGCCGCGATCATCGGCGGGACGCTGCTCAGCGGTGGTCGGGGCACGATCGTCGGCTCGCTGCTCGGCGTCATCATCTTCGCCACGATCACGAACCTCTTCGCCATCAACGGCCTCTCCATCGAGGCGCAGAACATGGTCAAGGGCGGCATTATCGTCGCCGCCGTCCTGATCCAGCAGTTCAAGTTCAAGTCAGTCACCCGGCTCCTCGCGCGGAACAGGGTCACCACCACAACCTGACGCACCGCACCGTTGTCCTGGCGACGTCGAGATCTTCGACGGTGGCCGGACCTCGCACACCCTCACCCAGATGAAAACCCGCTCCCAGGAGGTCGTTCATGACCCAGAACAGTCGCGACCTGTCGCGCCGCCGGTTGCTCTTCGGTGGTGCCGCGGTTGGCGCCGCCACCCTGCTGACCGCCTGCACCAGTAACGAGACCCCGGCCGCCAGCACGCAGACCAAGGCCGCCGGCAACGCCGAGGGCAACAACGCTCCGGGCAAGAAGGTCGTCATCGGCTTCTCGGCCCCGGCCGCCGACCACGGCTGGATGGGCGCGATCCACGCCAACGCCAAGGCGCAGGCCGCGGCGTACTCGGACGTGGAGTTCAAGGAGGTCGACGGCGGGTCGAACTCGGAGGCCCAGCGCTCCACGCTCGGCACCCTGATCGCCCAGAAGCCGGACATCATCGTCGTGCTGCCGCACGACGGCAAGGAGGTCAACGCCGTTGCCCTCCAGGCCATGCAGGCCGGCATCCCGATCGTCAACCTCGACCGGGCGTTCCCCGACGCGCTGGCCTCGCGGCTGGTGATCAAGGGTGACAACTACGGCATGGGCGTCTCCGCCGGCCACTTCATCGGCAAGATGCTCAAGGACAAGGGCGTCGCCAACCCGGTCATCGGTGAGATCGCCGGCCTGGAGATCCCGCTGACGGTCGAGCGCAGCGAGGGCTTCAAGGCCGCCCTGGCGACCTACGGGTTCAAGGTGAGCAACCGGCGTTCGGCCGAGTTCACCTCGGACAGCGGCCAGCGCGAGGCGGCCCAGCTCCTCCAGGCGCTGCCGAAGATCGACGCGATCTGGAACCACGACGACGACCAGGGCATCGGTGTGCTCGCGGCCGTCAAGCAGGCCAACCGGTCGGAGTTCTTCATGGTCGGCGGCGCGGGCTCCAAGCTCGCGATCGACGCGATCAAGGCCGACAACTCGGTGCTCAAGGCGACGGTCACCTACAACCCGTCGATGGCGTCCTCGGCGATCTCGCTCGCGCGGCTCATCGCGCAGGGCCGGGGCCTGGGCGACCTGACGGAGCTGCAGGTGCCCAAGGAAGTGACCCTCGCCTCCGAGACGATCACCAAGGAGAACGCGAGCAGCTACGACAAGCTCGGGTTCTGACATACCGGGGGGAGACCCACCTTGTCCACGACAGACAGAGAACTGCGGATCGGCATGGTCGGTTACGCGTTCATGGGCGCCGCGCACTCACAGGCGTGGCGCACCGTGAACCGCGTGTACGACCTGCCGGCGCGGGCCCGGATGGCGCTGGTCTGCGGCCGGGACACCACAGCGGTGTCCGAGGCCGCCGACCGGCTCGGCTGGGACGCGTACACGACCGACTGGCGTGACCTCGTCAACCGGGACGACATCGACGTTGTCGATGTCTGCACCCCGGGCGACAGTCACGCCGAGATCGCCCTCGCCGCGTTGGCCGCCGGCAAGCACGTGCTGTGCGAGAAGCCGCTGGCCAACACGGTGGCCGAGGCACGGGCGATGACCGCCGCGGCGGACACCGCACGCGCCGCCGGAGTGCGGTCGATGTGCGGGTTCAACTACCGCCGGGTCCCCGCGGTCACGATGATGCGCCAGATGGTCGCCGAGGGACGACTCGGGGTGATCCGTCACGTCCGAGCGTCGTACCTGCAGGACTGGATCGTGGATCCGCAGTTCCCGCTGGTCTGGCGGTTGCAGAAGGACAGGGCGGGCTCCGGCGCGCTCGGTGACATCGGTGCGCACATCATCGACCTGACGCAGTTCGTCGTCGGCCAGCAGATCACCGGCGTCAGCGCGATCACCGAGACGTTCGTCAAGGAGCGGCCGTTGCCGGCCGAGTCGAGCGGGCTGGCGGCCACCGTCGACGGCGAGTCGGTCGACGGCAGCGGTCCGGCCACCGGTCCGGTCACCGTCGACGACGCCGCGGTCTTCGTGGCCCGGCTCGACGGCGGCGCCCTGGCCACGTACGAGGCGAGCCGGTTCGCCACGGGCCGCAAGAACGCCCTGCGTGTCGAGATCAACGGCTCGCTGGGCAGCGTGGTCTTCGACCTGGAGCGGCTCAACGAGTTGGAGTTCTACGACGCCACCCGGCCGACGCTGGAGCAGGGCTTCAGCCGGATCCTGGTGACCGAGGGCGACCACCCGTACATGTCGGCGTGGTGGCCTCCGGGTCACATCATCGGCTACGAGCACTCCTTCACCCACCAGATGCGCGATCTCATCGAGGCGATCGCCACCGGCACCGACCCGGCGCCCTCGTTCGCCGACGCGTTGCAGGTCCAGCTCGTGCTGGACGCGGTGACCCGTTCGGCGGAGACCGGTTCCTCGTGGACCGACGTGGAACCGGCGCTGACCGTGGTCGCCGTCTGACCCCTGACCATCCGCGACGGCGGTGCTCGCGCCGCCGTCGCCCGACCGGCTTTCCGGAGCCGACCGGCGAGGGACCGGCCGCGGTTTGCGCCCCGCGGCCGGGACGAGGTCGGCTCCGGAGAGTGTGCAGCCGGGCCCTAACGGCCCGGTGGCGCACGGATAGGACGGTCGTCCGGTGCGACCGGACCGGGATTCCCCGGCCGCACCGGAGGACCGCCACCACCACCCCCGGCGATCCGGAGGACCCGATGACATCGCCCGCCGCTGCCCCCACCCGTACCACTTCCGCCTGCCACCGCACGGCGGACCGCACCCCGGTCGAGGATCCGGTGGGCGCGGCAACCTGAGACGTCCGGTCGGGGCATGCCAACGCCCCGGCCGGCGGATGCGGGGGAGGCAGGGTCGAGACGCCGACCGACCCTGCCTGCCAGCCCCGTCTGCCCGTACCCGTGCCGAGATCCGGTCCGTCGTCGTCGCCGCCGACGCCGACGCCGGGCCGGCGTCGTACCGGTACGGGTCGGGCGGGCGGGGCCCATCCATCCGGCCCGAAACTTTTCCGAAACCGGGCCGTATCTTTCCGAAACATATTCTGATATTCCTATATTTAGCGGTACCGACGGTTCCTCGGAAATGGGGAAGGAGCACCATGCGAACAGGTGTCTGGCTGGTAGGGGCGCGCGGTTCCGTCGCGACCACCAGCATCGTCGGGGGGCTCGCGCTGCGAGCCGGCCTGGCCGGGCCCACCGGCTGTGTGACCGAGCTGCCCGACCTGCGCGGTCCCGCCCTGCCGTCCTTCGCGGACCTGGTCTTCGGCGGGCACGACGTGGCCACCACCCCGCTGTGCAAGCGCGCCGAAGCGCTCGCCGACGCCGGTGTCATTCCCGGGCGGCTGGTCGCCGCGCTCCGCGACGAGTTGGGCGTGGTCGAGCAGGAGTTGCGCCCCGCGCCGGTCGGCGACACCCAGGCCGACCGGGCCGCGGCCGTGGTCCGCGACCTGACCAGCTTCCGGGAGCGCCACGAGCTGGACCGGGTGGTCGTGGTCAACGTCTCCGCCACCGAGGCCGTGCCCCGACCGCACCCCGGGCACGCCGACCCGGCCGCGTTGCGCGCCGCCCTCGACGGTCCCGACGAGGTGCTCCCGCCCAGCTCGCTGTACGCGTACGCGGCGCTGCTGGCCGGCTGCCCCTACGTCGACTTCACGCCGTCCACCGGCCTGCGGCTGCCGGCGCTGGCCGCGCTGGCGCAGGAGCGCCGGCTGCCGTACGCCGGGCACGACGGCAAGACCGGCGAGACCCTGGTCAAGTCGGTACTCGCGCCGATGTTCGCGATGCGCAACCTCGCCGTCCGCTCCTGGTCGGGGATGAACCTGCTCGGCGGCGGCGACGGCGCCACCCTCGCCGACCCGGCCGCCAACGCGGCCAAGGTGCAGAGCAAGCAACGCGTGCTCGGCGAGACGCTCGGCTACGTGCCGCAGGGCAACACCCGCATCGAGTACGTCGAGGAGCTGGGCGACTTCAAGACCGCCTGGGATCTGATCACGTTCGCCGGCTTCCTCGGCACCGGCATGCGGATGGAGTTCACCTGGCACGGCTGCGACTCGGCGCTGGCCGCGCCGCTGGTGCTCGACCTGGCCCGCCTCACCGCCGCCGCGCACGCCGCCGGGCACGTCGGGCCGCTGGCCGACCTCGGCTTCTTCTTCAAGGACCCGCTCGGCACGCCGACCCACTCGCTGGCCGAGCAGTGGGCCCGGCTGACCGGCTTCGCCCAGCGACTGCACGCCGGCCCGGACGGTGGCCATGACCACGCTGGCTGACCTGGCCGAGCTGGTCCGCGCGCCGGCCGCGCTCTCGGTCCCCGGGGACGTCGTGGCCGGCGCGGCGGCGGCCGGTGCGCTGAGCCCACGTACTCCCGCCCTGGCGGGCGCGTCGGTGCTGCTCTACTGGGCCGGCATGGCCGCCAACGACTGGTCCGACCGGCGGCTCGACGCCGTCGAACGCCCCGAGCGGCCGATCCCCAGCGGCCGGGTCACCCCGAACGCCGCGCTGGGTCTCGCCGCCGGCCTCACCGCCGCCGGCGTGGGCCTGGCCGCCGCCGTGGGCGGTCGCCGCGCCGCCGCGCTCGCGGTGCCGCTGGCCGCCAGCATCTGGGGGTACGACCTGCTGGCCAAGAACACCGCCGCCGGCCCCGCCGTGATGGCCGCCTGCCGAGGGCTGGACGTGCTGCTGGGCGCATCCGGCGGCCGGCTGGCGCGGGCGCTGCCCTCGGCGGCCACCGTGGCGGCGCACACCTGGACGGTCACCGCGCTGTCCCGTCGCGAGGTCAGCGGCGCGGACGCCGCCCTGCCGATGCGTACCCTGGCCGGCACCGCCGTGGTCGCCGCGAGCGCCGCCGTCGCCGTACCCCGGCGCGCTGGGATCGCCGCCGCGCTGCCCGCCGTGCTGGCCGGGTGGTACGCCGCCCGCTACGGCGCGGCCCAGGTGCAGGTGGTCCGGGATCCGTCGGCCGGGAAGGTCCGCGCGGCGGTGGGCGCCGGGATCACCGGCCTGCCCGCCCTCCAGGGAGCGCTCACCGCCCGTGGCGGCGCGGGCCTGCTCGGGCTGGCCGTCGCGGCGGCCGCGCCACTGGGCCGCCGGCTGGCCCGGAAGGTCTCCCCGACATGACCGTGCCCCAGTCGCGCCGGGCCCGGCTCGACACCGCCCAGCCGGACATCGCGCAGGCCGATGCGGTCCGGGCCGACGCGACGACGGTGCGCCTCGGGTACGGCACGAACGGCTTCGCCAACCACCGGCTCGACGACGCGCTCGCCGTCATCGCCGATCTCGGCTACGAGGGGGTGGCGCTCACCCTGGACCACGATCATCTGGACCCGTTCGCGCCCGGCCTCACCCGCCGGATCGCCGCGGTGGGCCGCCGGCTGTCCGAGCTGGGTCTCGCAGTGGTGATCGAGACCGGGGCCCGCTACCTGTTGGACCCGTGGCACAAGCACGCCCCGACGCTGCTGCACGACGACCCCACCCGGCGGATCGAGTTCCTGCGCCGGGCGGTACGGATCGGCGCCGACCTGGGCGCGGAGGCCGTCTCGTTCTGGGCCGGCGTACGGCCGGAGGCGGTGTCGCCGCAGTGCGCCTGGGACCGGCTCGTGTCCGGCTGCGCCACCGTGGTCGACGCCGCCGACAGCGCGGGCGTGACCCTCGGCTTCGAACCGGAACCGGGGATGCTGGTGCAGGACATCGCCGACTGGCGTCGTCTGCACGCGGCGCTCGGCGCCCCGGCCCGCCTCGGCATCACCCTCGACATCGGCCACTGCCGCTGCCTGGAGCCTCAGCCGGTGCCGCAGTGCGTCGCCGAGGTCGCCGAGCACCTGGTCAACGTGCAGATCGACGACATGCGCCGGGGCGTGCACGAGCACCTGGAGTTCGGCGCCGGCGAGATCGACTTCCCGCCGGTGCTGGCCGCCCTGGCCGCTGCCGGCTACCGCGGCCTGGTCGCGGTGGAGCTACCCCGCGACTCGCACGCCGCACCCGCCGTGGCCGCCCGGTCGATCGAGTTCCTACGCGCCGCCGCACCGGCCGGCCGTACGGGAGACGAGGTGCCCACAGGCACACCTGGGGTGCCGGCGTAGCAGCAAGGGGAGGAGACGGAATGACACCGGATTCACTGCGGGCCGCGCTGCGGGGCGTACCCGATCCCGACTGGCTGGACACGGCGCTGCGCCGGGTCGCGGCCGAGCCCACCGCGATCGCCCGGCTGTTTCCGGCCGCCGGCCGGCGCTGCGGTCGGGCCGCGCTGCCGGACGCACCCGGCTGGACCGCCGACGACGCGGCCCGGGTGCTGCTGCTCACCAGCCTGCCCGGCGAGCACGCCGCGTACGCCGAGAGCCTCTACCGGCACGGCGACGCCGCCGAACGGCGGGCCGTGCTGCGGGCTCTGCCGCTGCTGCCGATCGGCGCCGAGGCGGTGCCGCTGCTGCACGACGCGATCCGGACCAACGACACCCGGCTGGTCGCCGCCGCGCTCGGCCCGTACGCCCGGCACCTCGACGCGGCCGCCTGGCGGCAGGCGGTGCTCAAGTGCGTGTTCAGCGGAGTGCCCCTCGTCGCGGTGGCCGACCTGGACGGCCGGGCCGACGGCGAGCTGGCCGCAATGCTCGCCGCGCTCGCCGCCGAACGGCACGCCGCCGGCCGGGACCTGCCCGCCGACGCCACCGACCTGCTCCACCGGCTCACCGCCGCACTGCCCCGGGAGGCGTGACATGCGCATCTTCGACCCGCACATCCACATGACCTCGCGCACCACCGACGACTACGAACGGATGGCCGGCGCTGGCGTCCTCGCGGTGGTCGAGCCGGCGTTCTGGCTGGGCCAGCCGCGCACCAGCGCCGCGTCGTTCGTCGACTACTTCGACTCGCTGATCGGCTGGGAGCCGTTCCGGGCCGGGCAGTTCGGGGTGCGCCACTTCGCCACCATCGCGCTCAACCCGAAGGAGGCCAACGACCCGCGCTGCCGCCCGGTGCTCGACCTGTTGCCCCGCTACCTGGACAAGGACGCGGTCGTGGCGGTCGGCGAGATCGGGTACGACTCGATGACCCCCGAGGAGGACGAGGCGTTCGCCGCGCAACTCGCCCTCGCCGTGGCGTACGACCTGCCGGCGCTGGTGCACACCCCGCACCGGGACAAGGCCCGGGGCTGCGAACGCACCCTCGCCGTGGTCGCCGAGTCCGGCATCGACGCGGGTCGCGTGGTGGTCGACCACCTCAACGAGGTGACCGTCAAGCTCGTCAAGGACAGCGGCTGCTGGCTGGGCTTCTCCATCTACCCGGACACCAAGATGACCCCGTCGCGGATGGTCGAGTTGCTGCGTGAGTACGGCACCGAGCGGATGCTGGTCAACTCGGCCGCCGACTGGGGACGATCCGATCCGCTGCTGACCCGGGCCACCGGCGAGGCGATGCGTGCGGCCGGCTTCAGCGACGACGACGTCGACAAGGTGCTGTGGCGCAACCCGGTGGAGTTCTACGGGCAGTCGGGTCGGCTCGACCTCGGCGACGTGGAGGCGCCCGCCGCCGTGGACCCGCAGACCGGCAACTCGATCCTGCGCGGTGGTAGCTGATGCGGCTGCGACATTCCGGCGGCGAGACGGTCCACCTCGGCTACTGCACCAACGTGCACCCCGCCGAGGACCTGGCCGGCATCCTCGCCCAACTGGACACCTACGCCGTGCCGGTGCGTCAGGCGCTCGGCAGCGACCTGCTCGGGCTCGGCCTGTGGCTGGCCGCCCCGGTCGCCGCCGAACTGGCCGCCGACCCGGCGCCGCGCCGCCGGCTCCGCGCCGAACTGGACGCGCGCGGTCTGGAGGTGGTCACCCTCAACGGCTTCCCGTACGCGGCCTTCCAGGCCCCCGTCGTGAAGCAGGACGTGTACCACCCGGACTGGACCACCGAGCAACGACTGACGTACACCCTGGATCTGGCCCGGGTGCTCGCCGACCTGCTGCCCGACGACGCGGCCCGGGGCTCGATCTCCACCCTGCCGTTGGCCTGGCGGCGGCCGTGGAGCACCGACCTGGCCGACGCCGCCCGGCGGCGGCTCGATGCGCTCGCGGCCGGCCTGGCCGACGTGCAGCGGGACACCGGCCGTGAGGTGCGGGTGGCGTTCGAGCCGGAGCCCGGTTGCGTGGTGGAGAGCACCGGGCAGGCCGCCGCGCTGCTGTCCGGCATGGACACCGACCGGATGGGGGTCTGCCTCGATCTCGCGCACCTGGCCTGCGCGTGGGAGGAGCCGGCGGCGGCGCTGGACCGGCTGCGGGCGGCCGGACTGCCCGTGGTGAAGGTGCAGGTCTCCGCCGCCGTCGAGGCGGCTGACCCGGCCGGTGGGGCCGACGCGCTGCGCCGCTGGGTGGAGCCGCGCTTCCTGCACCAGACCCGCAGCGCCGGCTGCGCGGGCGTGGCCGACCCGGCCGACGAGGCGTACGCCGCAGACGATCTCGACGAGGCCCTGGACCGGGAGCTTCCCGGCCCGTGGCGGGTGCACTACCACGTGCCCCTGCACGCCCCGCCCGAGGAACCGCTCGGCTCGACCCTGCCGGTTCTCCGCGCGGCCCTGAGAGCGCTCTTCGAGGGGCCGGTCGCCGGCTGCGACCACCTCGACGTCGAGACGTACACCTGGGGTGTCCTGCCGGCCGCACGGCGGCCCGGCACCGACGCGGAGCTGGCCGCCGGCATCGCCGCCGAGTTGGCCTTCGCCCGCGACGAACTGGTCGGCCTCGGGCTGACCGCAGACCGAACCGTGAGCATGGAGGTGACGCGATGAGCCGGCGACTGGTGGTCCTCGACGTGGTGGGGTTGACCCCGCGACTGCTGAAGCACATGCCCCGACTGCGCGGCGTCGCCGACGGTGGCTTCCGGGCCGAGCTGGGCACGGTACTGCCGGCGGTGACCTGCTCGGTGCAGTCCACGTTCCTCACCGGCGAGCAGCCCAGCGGGCACGGCATCGTCGGCAACGGGTGGTACTTCCGGGAGCTGGGCGAGGTGCTGCTGTGGCGGCAGCACAACGCGCTGGTCGGTGGGGACAAGCTCTGGCACGCGGCCCGCCGGGCCGAGCCGGGCTACACCGTCGCAAACGTCTGCTGGTGGTACGCCATGGGCGCCGACGTGAACTGGACCGTCACGCCCCGCCCGGTCTACTACGCCGACGGCCGCAAGGAGCCGGACTGCTACACCGACCCGCCGGAGCTGCACGACGCGCTGACCGGGCGGCTCGGCACCTTCCCGCTGTTCACCTACTGGGGGCCGACGGCCGCGCTGCCGTCGTCGAAGTGGATCTGCCAGGCGGCCGAGCAGATCCTGGCCGACGTGTCACCCGATCTGACCCTGGTCTACGTGCCCCACCTGGACTACGACCTGCAACGGTACGGCCCCTCGTCGCCGCAGGCCGCCACGGCGGCGGCCGAGCTGGACGCCGTTCTCGGGCCGCTGCTGGACGCCGCCCGCGCCCGGGACGCCACCGTCGTGGTGCTGTCGGAGTACGGCATCACCGACGTGTCCCGGCCGGTCGACGTCAACCGGCTGCTGCGCAGTGAGGGTTTGCTGCGGGTGCACACCCAGGCCGGTATGGAGTACCTCGACCCCTGGACGTCGAAGGCGTTCGCCGTCGCCGACCACCAGATCGCGCACGTCTACGTCAAGGACCCGGCCGACGTGCCGGCGGTGGCGAAGCTCTGCGCCGGACTGCCCGGGGTGGCCGAGGTGCTCGACGCCGACGGCAAGGCCGCGCACGGGCTGGACCACCCGCGCGCCGGGGAACTGGTGCTGGTGGCCGAGCCGGACTCCTGGTTCACCTACTACTACTGGCTCGACGACGCCAACGCGCCCGATTTCGCCCGGCTGGTCGAGATCCACCGCAAGCCCGGGTACGACCCCGCCGAGCTGTTCTTCGACCCGGCCAATCCCGGTGCCGCCAAGGCCCGCGCCGGCGTGGCGCTGGCCCGCAAGAAGCTCGGCATGCGCTACCTGATGAGCGCCGTCGGCCTGGACGCCGGCGCGCGGGCGATCCGCGGCTCGCACGGGCGGCTTCCCACCGACCCGGCGGACGCCCCGGTGCTGCTCTGCTCCGACGCGTCCGCGGCCCGGGACCGGATCGCCGCCACCGAGGTCAAGGGCTTGTTACTGGAGCTGGCCGGGTTAAGCGCCGCTGGTGCGCAGGGTCCGGGAGATCGGACGTGACCGTCACCGTCGCGCCCACCGACACCAGCGGTCTGCGGGCGCGCTTCGACGCGGAGCTGGCCGCCTTCCTCGACCGGCAGGGGCCGGACTGGCCCGACGGCGCGCCCCGGGGGGTGTTCACCGCGCTGCAACGGTTCGTGCTGGCCGGGGGGAAGCGGCTGCGCCCCCTGTTCTGCTACTGGGGCTGGCGCGGCGCCGGGGCGGCCGACGCCACCCCGATCGTGGTGGCCGCGGCGGCGTTGGAGCTGTTCCACGCGTTCGCGCTGATCCACGACGACATCCTGGACGGCAGCGACCGCCGCCGGGGTGAGCCGTCGGTGCACCGGCTCTTCGCCGACCTGCACGCCCGGTCGTCGTGGCGCGGCGACCCGGAGGCGTACGGGCGCAACACCGCCCTGCTCTGCGGCGACCTCTGCGCGGCCTGGTCGGATCAGATGTTCCACGAGTGTGGGCTCGGGACCGAGCAGGTGCACCGGGGGTACGCGGTGTTCGCGCTGATGCGTACCGAGGTGATCGCGGGGGAGTACCTGGACCTGGTGTCCGGCGTGGGCGACGGCTCGGTCGCCAGCGCGCTCACCGTGATACGGATGAAGGCGGCCCGGTACACGGTCACCCGGCCGTTGCAGATCGGCGCGGCGCTCGCCGGTGGGGGACCGGAGCTGATCGCCGCTCTCGGCGAGTTCGGCGACCCGTTGGGGGACGCGTTCCAGCTCCGCGACGACGTGTTGGGCGTCTTCGGTGATCCGGCGGTCACCGGCAAGTCGATCCTGGACGACCTGCGCGAGGGCAAGCCGACGGTGATGATGGCGCTGGCCCGCAGCTCTGCGGACCGGTCGCAGACCGCGCGGCTGAAGGAGCTGTTCGGCAACCCCACGCTGGACGCCGACGGCGCGGCGGAGCTGCGCGAGATCATCCAGGCCACCGGCGCGCGGGACCGGATCGAGCAGATGATCCGCGTCCGCACCGAGGCCGCGCTGACCGCGTTGCGGAGCGCGGCGGTGAACGAGGAGGCCCGGGCCGCGCTTGTCGCGTTGGCCGCGCAGGCCATCGACCGCCGCGCCTGACCGGCCGACTTTCGATCAAATCGACGAAAGTTCATGCCGGTTCACCGGAAGGTATGGACACATCGACACTTGCGACTTAGTGTCGGGGCCAACACGACAATGTTTCGTCGAGGTGAACCGGCGGCGCGGTAACCCATCGACCCCACCACCCGCTACGGCATCCGGCGCGACGGCGCGCGCCCCGCCCTGGCCTCTCGTCAGGAAGGGACAGCACAGATGTCCATGAAGGACAGACCCAACCAACGGTCCCGACGATGGTTCTCCGCCGGATCGGCCCTGCTCCTCGTGGCCGCGGCCGGCACGGTCACCCTCACGGCCAGCGCGACACCGGCCCAGGCGCACACCATCAACGCCAGCGACTTCCAGCAGGTCGAACTCGCCCGCGGCGTAACCGACATGGGCGAGCCGATGTCGCTGGCCGTCCTGCCGGACCGTTCGGTCCTGCACACCGCCCGCAACGGCACCCTGCGCCGCACCGACGCGAACGGCACCACCTCGGTGATCGGCACCCTGTCGGTCTACAACCACGACGAGGAGGGCCTACAGGGCGTCGGCGTCGACCCGAACTTCGCCAGCAACCGGCAGATCTTCCTCTACTACGCGCCGCCGCTGTCCACCCCCGCCGGCGACGCCCCGGCGACCGGCACCGACTTCTCGGCCTGGCAGGGAGTGAACCGCCTCTCCCGGTTCACCCTCAACAGCGACTTCACCGTCAACCAGGCCAGCAAGGTCGACGTCCTCGACGTACCGGCCGATCGCGGCCTGTGCTGCCACGTCGGTGGTGACATCGACTTCGACGCCGCCGGCAACCTCTACCTGTCCACCGGCGACGACACCAACCCGTTCGAGTCCGCCGGCTACTCGCCGCTGGACGAGCGGACCAACCGCAACCCGGCGTACGACGCGCAGCGCAGCGCCGGCAACACCAACGACCTGCGGGGCAAGATCCTGCGGATCAAGGTGAACACCAACGGGACCTACTCCATCCCGTCGGGCAACCTGTTCGCGCCCGGCACCGCCAAGACGCGGCCGGAGATCTACGCGATGGGGTTCCGCAACCCGTTCCGGATCAGCGTCGACAAGGGAACCGGGGTCGTCTACGTCGGCGACTACGGGCCGGACGCGGGCTCCACCAGCTCCACCCGTGGCCCGTCCGGCCAGGTGGAGTTCAACCGGGTCGCGGCTCCGGGCAACTACGGCTGGCCGTACTGCACCGGCACCAACACCAGCACCGAGACGTACAACGAGTGGGACTTCGCCACCAACGCCAGCGGCGCGAAGTACAACTGCACCGGCGGGCCGACCAACAACTCGTTCCGCAACACCGGCCTGACCACCCTGCCGCCGGCCCAGCCGGCCTGGATCCGGTACGCCGGTGACGCCGGCACCCCGACCGAGTTCGGCGGCGGCTCCGAGTCGCCGATGGGCGGCCCGGTCTACCGGTACAACGCCTCGTCGACCTCCACCACGAAGTTCCCGCAGTCCTTCGACGGGCAGTTCTTCGCCACCGAGTTCGGCCGCGGCTGGATCAAGCCCATCCACGTCAACTCCGACGGCTCCCGGGGCACCATCGACACGTTCCCGTGGGTCGGCAAGCAGGTGATGGACTCGGCCTTCGGCCCGGATGGCTCGTACTACGTGCTCGACTACGGCACCGGCTACTTCAACGGTGACGCCAACTCGGCGCTGTACCGCTTCGACTACGTCGCCGGTGGCAACCGCGCGCCCAGCGCCGCGGCGAGCGCCAACAAGACGTCCGGCGCTGCCCCGCTGGCCGTGACGTTCTCCTCGGCCGGCTCGTCCGACCCCGAGGGCGGGACGCTCACCTACTCGTGGAGCTTCGGCGACGGCACCACCTCCACGGCGGCGAACCCGACGAAGACCTACAGCACCAACGGCACGTACACGGCGACGCTGACCGTACGGGACCCGCAGGGCGCCACCGGCAGCGCCAGCGTGCAGATCAACGTCGGCAACACCGCGCCCACGGTGACCATCAACAACCCCGGCAACGGGCAGCTTTTCAGCTTCGGTGACACCGTGCCGTACAGCATCACGGTGACCGACCCCGAGGACGGCACGATCGACTGCACCAAGGTCAAGATGACCTATGTGCTCGGTCACGACCAGCACGGGCACCAGATCACCTCGAAGAACGGCTGCTCCGGCTCGATCACCATCCCGGTCGACGGCGAGCACGACGACGCGGCGAACATCTTCGCCATCTTCGACGCCGAGTACACCGACGCCGGTGGCCTGACCACGCACACCCAGCACACCCTGCCGCCGCGGCACCGCCAGGCCGAGTTCTTCGGCAGCTCCTCCGGGATCAACGTGTTCAGCAAGACCCCGGCCGAGGGCGGCAAGACCGTCGGTGACATCAACAACGGCGACTGGATCGCGTTCCAGCCGTACCGGCTCGGCAACGTCACCTCGTTCACCGCCCGGGTCTCCTCGGCGGGCAGCGGCGGCACCCTCCAGGTGCGGGCCGGCTCGGCCACCGGCACGGTCCTCGGCTCCGCGACCGTACCGGTGACCGGCGGCTGGGAGACGTTCACCACCGTCACGGGGGCGATCACCAACCCGCCGACCGGCACCACCACGCTCTACCTGACCTTCGCGGGTACGGGCACCGGCGCGCTCTACGACCTGGACGCGTTCACCTTCGTCACCGGCTCGGCCCCGACCGGTGGGACCGGCCCGATCACGGGCCTGGGCGGCAAGTGCCTGGACGTACGCAGCGCCGCCACCGCCGACGGCACGCAGATCCAGATCTACACCTGCAACGGCAGCGCGGCCCAGACCTGGGCGGTCACGCCGAACTCCACCATCAAGTCGTTGGGCAAGTGTCTCGACGTCTCCGGTGCCGGAACCGCCGACGGCACCAAGATCCAGCTCTACACCTGCAACGGCACCGGGGCGCAGAACTGGGCCGCGCAGGCCGACGGCACGCTGCGCAACGTGGCGTCCGGCAAGTGCCTGAACGTCTCCGGAAGCAGCTCCGCGGACAGCACCGTGGTGAACCTCTGGACCTGCACCGCCGCCGCGAACCAAAAGTGGACCCTGCCCTGAGTTGAAAGGAAGGGCCCCTTGTTACCGCCTAGTGTTGTACAAGGGGCCCCTCCTAACAGGTTTTAGGAGAGCGACATGCGCAGACTCCTGCGATCCGCGGTCGGCCTGAGCGCCGCCGTCCTCGCCGTCATCGCCTGCACCACCCCGGCCACCCCGGCCAGCGCCGCCGACGCCCCGTACGACGTGCTGGTCTTCTCCAAGACCGCCGGCTTCCGGCACGACGCGATCCCGGTCGGCATCCAGACCATCCGTGACCTGGGCGCGGCCAACAACTTCACGGTCACCGCCACCGAGGACGCCGCCGCGTTCACCACCAGCAACCTCGCCCAGTACGAGGCGGTCGTCTTTCTCAACACCACCGGCGACGTGCTCAACGCCACCCAGCAGACCGCCTTCGAGTCGTACATCGGCTCGGGCCGCGGGTACGTGGGTGTGCACGCCGCCGCCGACACCGAGTACGACTGGCCGTTCTACGGCAACCTGGTCGGCGCGTGGTTCGCCTCGCACCCGGCCATCCAACAGGCCAACGTCAAGGTGGAGGACCGGGGGCACGCCGCGACCGGGCACCTGCCGCAGACCTGGACCCGCACCGACGAGTGGTACAACTACCGCACCAACGCCCGGTCCACCGCGCACGTGCTCGCCACGCTGGACGAGTCGTCGTACTCCGGCGGCGGGATGGGCGCCGATCACCCGCACTCCTGGTGCAAGAGCTACAGCGGGGGCCGCTCCTTCTACACCGGAAGCGGGCACACCCAGGCGTCGTACGCCGAGCCGGCGTTCCGCAACCACCTGCTCGGCGGCATCCGGTACGCGGCCGGCCGGAGCAAGGCCGACTGCCGGCCCGAGACCGGCTACACCCCGCTCTACAACGGCTCCACCACCGGCTGGTCGCAGGCCGGGCCGGGCAACTTCACCAACTCCGACGCCACCCTCACCTCGGTCGGCGGCATGGGCCTGTACTGGTACAGCGCGAAGCAGTTCACCAACTACTCGCTGAAGCTGGACTGGAAGCTGGCCGGCGACGACAACTCCGGCATCTTCATCGGCTTCCCGCCGTCGAGTAGCCCGCAGTCGGCGATCGACAACGGCTACGAGGTCCAGATCGACGCCACCGACGCGGTCGACCGCACCACCGGCGCGGTCTACACGTACAAGGCCGCCGACATCGCCGCCCGGGACGCGGCGCTGAACGCGCCGGGGGAGTGGAACACCTACGAGCTGCTGGTCGAGGGGGAGCGGTTGCAGGTCTTCCTCAACGGAGTGAAGATCAACGACTTCACCAACACCGATCCGGTACGGTCGCTGGCCGGCCACATCGGCATCCAGAACCACGGTACGGGCGACGACGCCTACTTCCGCAACATCCGGATCAAGGAGCTGGGCGGCAGCAACCCGCCGACCGGCAACACCACGGTCCAGGCGGAGGCGTTCAGCTCGGCCAACGGCGTCAGCGCGTTCACCAAGGCCGGCGCCAACGGCGGGCAGACGCTCGGCTACATCGAACCGGGCGACTGGGCCGCGTACAACGGCGTGGACCTGACCGGCGTCACCTCGTTCACCTCCCGGGTCGTCTCGGGTGGCACGGGCGGCACCATCGGAGTCCGTACCGGCTCGGCCACCGGGCCGCTGCTGGGCACGGTCACGGTGCCGAACACCGGTAGCTGGAGCACGTACGCCAACGTCACCACGACGCTGTCGAACGTCCCGTCCGGCGCCCAGAACCTGTACCTCACGTTCAACGGCAGCGGCACCGGCCTCTTCGACGTGGACGACTTCACCCTCGTCAAGGGCACCGGCGGCGGTTCCGGCGTCGGGCCGGTCAAGGGGCTCGCCGGCAAGTGCCTGGACGTCCGCAGCGGCGCCACCGCCGACGGTACCCAGATCCAGATCTACACCTGCAACGGCAGTACGGCGCAGACCTGGACCGTGACGCCGAACTCGACCATCAAGGCGCTCGGCAAGTGCCTCGACGTCTCCGGCGGTGGCACCGCCGACGGCACCAAGATCCAGCTCTGGACCTGCAACGGCAGCGGCGCGCAGAACTGGGCGGCCCAGTCCGACGGCAGCCTGCGCAACACGTCCTCGAGCAAGTGCCTCGACGTGTCCGGCAACAACTCCGCCGACAGCACCGTCGTCCACCTCTGGACCTGCAACGGCGCGGCCAACCAGAAGTGGACCCTGCCCTGACCCACCGAGCCCGCTGGGGCCGTCGGACATGACCGGCGGCCCCGGCGTACCACCCGATGACGCCGCCGGCGCGGCGGTACCTCACCGCCGCCGCGCCGACGGCGTCCCGCGCGTCGGACCGATGCCGCGGATCGACTGCCAGTCGGCTGCCGTACCTTGACCGGCATGGGGCGTTACGCGCGATGGCGCCGGATGGTCCAGGCGCAGGGACGCCGGCTGCACAACGCGCTGCGCCCGGCCGACGAGCCCGACCCGCTGACCGGGCCGGCGCCCAGCCTGAACCGCCTCGATGCCCTGGTGGAGGGCTTCGCCGCAGGCCAGCCCGTGCGCTGGAGCCTGGCCGGGGCGCCCCGGCCACTGCCCGAGCCGGTGGACGTGGCGGCGTACCGGGTCATCGAAGAGGCCCTGACCAACGCGTGCCGGCACGCGCCGGGCGCGGCCGTCGCGGTCCGCCTGCGCTACGACGACGAGGGCATCACCATCGAGGTACGCGACGACGGCGCGCCAGCGGTGCGCAGCCCGGCGCGGGTCGGTGGCGGCCTGGTCGCGGTACGCCGCCGGGTCGAGCGGGTCGGCGGCACCCTGAGCGCCGGCCCGAACCCGGGCGGTGGCTTCACCGTCCGGGCGGTCCTGCCGGCCCCCGAAGAAATGGCCGGGTGACGATCCGGGGCTTTCGCGATGCGCCCGGCGGAAATAGGGTGGGGGCGGCGACCGTGACGGTTGCCGGTGGCCCGGTGGGAGGCGCAACCCGCCGGGTTCAGGTGCGCTCGGCACCCACCGGCGTTCCGCCCCGATGCCACGTACCGATCTGACCGGTCACCCTCGCCCCGGTCCGCACAACGGAATCCCCATCACATCAGGGGAGAAGGACAATGGCGCGACCCATCACGCTCTTCACCGGCCAGTGGGCCGACCTGCCGTTCGAAGAGGTCTGCCGGCTCGCCTCCGAGTGGGGCTACGACGGTCTGGAGATCGCCTGCTGGGGCGACCACTTCGAGGTCGACAAGGCGCTCGCCGACGACTCGTACATCGAGCGCAAGAAGGAGACCCTGGCCAAGCACAACCTCCAGGTCTTCACGATCTCCAACCACCTGGTCGGTCAGGCGGTCTGCGACCACCCGATCGACGAGCGGCACCAGGACATCCTGCCCGGCCGCATCTGGGGTGACGGGGAGCCCGAGGGCGTACGCCAGCGGGCCGCCGAGGAGATCAAGGACACCGCGCGGGCGGCGGCGAAGCTCGGTGTGAACACCGTCGTCGGCTTCACCGGCTCGTCCATCTGGCACACCCTCGCGATGTTCCCGCCGGTGCCGCCGGCGATGATCGAGCGCGGCTACCAGGACTTCGCCGACCGGTGGAACCCGATCCTCGACGTCTTCGACGAGGTGGGCGTGCGGTTCGCGCACGAGGTGCACCCCAGCGAGATCGCGTACGACTACTGGACGACGAAGCGGACGCTTGAGGCGATCGGCAACCGGCCCGCGTTCGGGCTCAACTGGGACCCGTCGCACTTCGTCTGGCAGGAGCTGGACCCGGTGAACTTCATCTTCGACTTCGCCGACCGCATCTACCACGTCGACTGCAAGGACGCGAAGGTGCGTACCGGCGACGGCCGTCGCGGCCGGCTCGCCTCGCACCTGCCCTGGGCCGACCTGCGCCGCGGCTGGGACTTCGTCTCCACCGGCCACGGCGACGTGCCCTGGGAGGACTGCTTCCGGGCGTTGAACGCGATCGGCTACGACGGCCCGATCTCGGTCGAGTGGGAGGACGCCGGCATGGACCGCCTGGTCGGTGCCCCCGAGGCGCTGCAGTTCGTCCGCCGGCTCGCCTTCGACGCGCCGAGCGCCGCCTTCGACGCCGCGTTCAGCAGCAAGGACTGACGAGCCACCGCCCGGCCCGACGACCACCGCCGGGCCGGGCCGGGTTCGTCTGGCCTGGTGGCCTGGTGGCCTGGTGGCCTGGTGGCCTGGTGGCCTGGTGGCCCGGTGCCCCGGTGCCCCGGTGCCGGCGGCTAGGTGGTCTGGTGGCGGGGCAGCTAGGTGGCTCGGTTAGCGGGTGGCTAGGTGGTCCGGCGGCCGGATGGCTCAGTCGCCCGGTGGCTGGTCGGCCGGAGCACGGTCTGGACAGACCACGGGCCGGTCGCCTCGCGGCGGCCGGCCCGTCGACGTACGGGTGGGTCAGAGCGTGCTTGCGTTGGTGCCCGAGCCGGACGGCTTGGTGCGGGGGGTGGTGGCCGACGGCGACCCGGAGGTCGTGCCGACCGGGCTGCTGCCCGCCTTGGCGCCCACGGTGGCGGGCGTGCCAGCGAACGCGTCGTCGGCGGCGGTCAGCTCCTGCTTGCCGGTGCTGCCGTTGCCCAGCTTCTCGCCCAGCTTGGTCTGGCCGAGCTTGTCCTTGCCCTCGCTGTAGAGCCGGTTGGCCTGGGCCTGCGCGACCCCGGCCGCCTCCTGGACGGTCGGGTGGTCGAGCACCTTGCGGCCCCGGACCACGAGCTCTTCGTACTTCTCCCGGCCGGCACGGGCGCCCAGGACGAATCCCGCAGCCAGCCCGCCAAGAAACATGATCTTTCCGCGCATGGCGGCTCCTTCCGTACCTGACGCGCCGTCGCCCCGTCGGGTCGCCCCGCCGGACGCGACCAATTCGCGCCTGCGTCCTCTGTCCGCAGCTAACTACCCATCCTGCTCTCCGCTCAAGCCTGCTTGTGCCCGGATGGCGATTTGCCCTGATTGTGAACGCCCTCCCAGCCCTGACCTGCGAATCTGGATCATGGTGGGTTACGGGCGGGCTGCGGGTGTGCTGTGGGTGTGCTGCGGGTGGAACCCACTGGACCACCACCCGGGGATGTCCTGTACTCTTGTCCCCGTCGCACGGTGCCGGCGAGATCCGGTCACCAAGCGGTGCACGATCCCCTGTAGCTCAATTGGCAGAGCAGCCGGCTGTTAACCGGCAGGTTATTGGTTCGAGTCCAATCGGGGGAGCTTCTCCACCCAACGCCCGTCGGCCCACGCCGACGGGCGTTCCCGTATCCACATCCTCCCAGCCCCTCAACCGTCCCCGGCCCTCCCGGTCCCCGGCCCTCCCGGTCCCCGGCCCTCCCGGTCCCCGGCCCTCCCGGTCCCCGGCCCTCCCGGTCCCCGGCCCTCCCGGTCCCCGGCCCTCCCG
>NZ_JBEZEC010000019.1:0-444 GCF_040648595.1 Micromonospora sp. NPDC049107 | reverse complement strand
CCGGCGATGGCGCGCCCCGGCACTGCCGGGCCCCTCCCGGCCTTGGCCCCTGAAGGCGCTCCCGCCCCGGCCCCTCCCCACCCTCGGCCCTGCTCCGACCCCACCCTGGGCCCTGCCCCGCCCTCGGCCCTGCCCTGCCCGGCGTCGGCCTCGCGACTCACCCCTGCGGCGATCTTGCACTTAGTGTGCTCGCATATCGGGATGTAGCGCGCCTCTCGACAACCGAAAGCGCAAGATCGACGTGATCATGCCGGCAAGCGCGGAGGCGGGCGGGTGTGTGGGGCGGGAGGTCGGCGTTCGGGGCAGCAACTTCCCCGATGTTGCTGTTTCCCGCGTGGCGGAGGCAGCAGCATCGGGGAAGTTGTGAGGATCTTGGGCGCGGGGCGCGGGGCGCGGGGCGCGGGGCGCGGGGCGCGGGGCGCGGGGCGCGGGGCGCGGGGCGCG
>NZ_JBEZEC010000018.1:0-77214 GCF_040648595.1 Micromonospora sp. NPDC049107 | reverse complement strand
GGCGCGGGGCGCGGGGCGCGGGGCGCGGGGCGCGGGGCGCGGGGCGCGGGGCGCGGGGCGCGGGGCGCGGGGCGTGTCCCGTGGGGGCGATGGGGAGGGTGGGGGTTAGGGTGTCGAACACACGTACTGGGGGAGGGGGCGGCGTGCGGGTGCTGGGGGTCGATCCGGGGTTGACGCGCTGTGGGGTGGGCGTCGTCGAGGGCGTGCCCGGCCGGCCCTGCACGCTGGTCGCCTACTACGTGGTCTACACCGATCCGGCCGACGACCTGGCGTTGCGGCTGCTGCACCTGGACCGGTCGCTGACCGAGTTGGTGACCAAGCACGAACCGGAGAGTGTCGCCGTCGAGCGGGTGTTCAGTCAGCACAACGTCCGTACGGTGATGGGCACCGCCCAGGCCAGCGGCATCGCGGTGCTGGCCGGGGCGCGGGCCGGGTTGCCGGTGCAGACGTACACCCCGAGCGAGGTGAAGGCGGCGGTGACCGGTTCCGGTCAGGCCGACAAGGCGCAGATGACCGCGATGGTGACCCGGCTGCTGCGGTTGGCCGAGCCGCCGAAACCGGCGGACGCCGCCGACGCGCTCGCCCTGGCCATCTGTCACGTGTGGCGCGGCGGCACCCGGTCCAAGCTGGCCGCCGCGGCCGACCGGGCACGACGAGGAGGAGCACGATGATCGCCAGCGTGCGCGGCACGGTGACCGCGACGGGTCCGGATCTGGCCGTGATCGAGGTCGGCGGGGTCGGCCTGGCCGTGCACTGCGCTCCCGGGACGCTCGCCGAGCTGCGGGTGGGACAGCCGGCGCGGCTGGCGACCAGCCTGGTGGTCCGGGAGGACTCGCTGACCCTGTACGGGTTCGCCGACGACGACGCCAGGGCGCTGTTCGAGCTGTTGCAGACCGCCAGCGGGGTCGGCCCGCGGCTGGCCCAGGCCGTGCTGGCGGTGCACACGCCGGACGCGGTGCGCAAGGCCATCGCCAACGCCGACACCGCCGCGCTGACCCGGGTGCCCGGGATCGGCAAGAAGGGCGCCGAGCGGCTGGTGCTGGAGTTGCGTGACCGCATCGGCCCGGTCTCGATCGGCGCCGACGGGGCCGGTGGCGTGACCGGTGGCGCGTGGCCCGACCAGGTCCGGCAGGCGCTTGTCGGGCTGGGCTGGACGGCCGGGCAGGCGGACCAGGCGGTGGCCGCCGTGGCGGAGACGATCGACGGGCCCACCCCGCCCGTGCCGGTCCTGCTCAAGCAGGCCATCCGGCTGCTGGGCCGGACCCGATGAGCGAGACCGACGGGCTCGTCTCGGCGTACGTCAGCGATGCCGAGCGCGACGCGGAGGCGACCGTACGGCCTCGGCGGCTGGCGGAGTTCATCGCCCAGGACCGGGTGCGTGACCAGCTCGACCTGCTGTTGCAGGGCGCCATGCGGCGGGGGTCGCCGCCGGACCACATCCTGCTGTCCGGGCCACCCGGGCTGGGCAAGACGAGCCTCGCCAACATCGTCGCCGCCGAGATGGGCGCGGGCATCCGAGTGACCAGCGGTCCGGCGATCGAACGGTCGGGTGACCTGGCGGCGATCCTGACCAGCCTCGCCGAGGGCGACGTGCTCTTCATCGACGAGATCCACCGGATCGCCCGACCGGCGGAGGAGCTGCTCTACAGCGCGATGGAGGACTTCCGGGTCGACGTGGTGGTCGGCAAGGGGCCGGGCGCGACCGCGATCCCGCTGGACGTCGAGCCGTTCACCCTGGTCGGCGCGACCACCCGCTCGGGTCTGCTGACCGGACCCATGCGGGACCGGTTCGGTTTCGTCGCGCACCTTGACTTCTACGCCCCGGCGGATCTGGAGACGCTGCTGCACCGTTCGGCGCGCATCCTCGGGGTGCCGATCACCCCGGACGGCGCGGCCGAGATCGCGGGCCGCTCCCGGGGCACGCCCCGGATCGCCAACCGGTTGTTGCGCCGGGTCCGTGACTACGCGGAGGTCCGCGCCGACGGTGTGGTCACCCTCGGCACCGCCCGCAAGGCCCTGACGGTGTACGACGTCGACGCGCTGGGCCTGGACCGGTTGGACCGGGCGGTGCTGACCGCCCTGGTGGACTCGTTCCGGGGTGGCCCGGTCGGGCTGTCCACCCTCGCCGTGGCGGTGGGGGAGCAGCCGGACACGGTCGAGGAGGTCTGCGAGCCGTTCCTGGTGCGTGCCGGCCTGTTGGCACGCACGCCCCGGGGGCGGGTGGCGACGGAGGCCGCCTGGCTGCATCTGGGGCGTACGCCACCGAATGGTACATTTGGGGCGGATATCCCGCCGACACCCGATCTGTTCTCCGTAGATACCGATCAGCCGTAATGTGAACGTGATCTGTGCCGCATTCGGTGTTCTCAGGTGCAGGGATTAGACTTCGCCGCGGTCTGTACAGGTTGTGAGAATCCGCCTCCGCTCTGGCACCCCCCGTGCCGGCGTGGAGGCCAATGGGAAGGCAGTAACCGTGCAATACCTTGCAGCGGGTGGTGGAGCCGGCGGCTTCACGCCGGTCCTGATGGTCGTCCTGCTCGGCGGCGTCATGTACTTCATGATGATCCGTCCCCAGCAGAAGCGTCGTCGCGACGCCGAGGCCATGCAGTCCGGGCTCGGCCCGGGCGACGAGGTCGTCACCATCGGCGGGCTCTACGGCACGGTCACCGGCGTCGAGGACGACGCCGTCCTGCTCGAGATCGCTCCGGGCGTCCAGACCCGCTACGCCCGCCCGGCCATCGCCCGGGTGGTCACCCGCGCGGAGCTGCCGAGCGAGCCGGTCACCGAGGACGCGGACACCGTCAAGGAGTGACCTCCCGCGAGGGGTCGACGGTTCCGGCGGCAAGGCCGGCCGACCGACTCCCCGGGGCACCGCGCCCGACGGGGCAGCGGACGTGACGTGAAAACTGGATAGTTGGGTCGACGCCGGGCGTCGGCACGTTCCCGTGGCCGTCGGCGTCCCCGTGCCGGCGTGTCCGGTCACTGTGTCGGCACCCCGCCGACCCAGGTCAGATCGTTGGCCGGAACCCCCGGCTCGACACTCGCCGCCGCCGCGCGCAGCGGCGCGACCGTACAGGGAGACAGGACAACCGTGGCACCACCTCAGGGACAGATGCGCCCCGGCCGGCAACTCGCCGTGCTCGGGCTCATCTTCGTCGTCCTCTACCTTCTGGTGTTCTTCGCGGGCGGTGCCAGCGGCAGCTTCAAGGACCGGCTGGAGCCACGGCTCGGCCTGGACCTGATCGGCGGCACCCGGGTCACGCTGGAGGCGACCAACTCCGTCGACGGTAAGCCCCCGACGGCGGAGAACCTCGAGGAGGCCCGCCAGATCATCGAGAGCCGGGTCAACGCGTTCGGCGTGGCCGAGGCCGAGGTGGTCACCGAGGGCAACCGGAACATCGTCATCTCCCTGCCCGGTGAGAACCGGGACCTCACCGACGTGGGCAGCGCCGCCGAGCTGCGCTTCCGCAAGGTGCTCAAGGCCGCCGACGGCAGCGGGACGGCCGTCGCGCCGCCGGCCGCCGCGCCGACCCCGAGCGCCGCGCCGCCGTCCGGCGCCCCGTCGGCTAGCGCCGCGCCGAAGGTGACCCCGTCGGCGACCGGCGCGGCGAAGGTGAGCCCGTCGGCCAGCGGTGGACAGGGCGGGATGGCGCCCGCGCCGTCCGCCAGCGCCACGCCGACCCCGTCGGCCTCCGCGAGTGCCGCGCCCTCGGCGAGCGCCAGCGCCGAGCCGGTGCCGGCGAGCATCGAGGAGCAGCGCAAGGCAGTCGAGCAGAAGGTCGGAGCCGCCGCCTGGCAGACCGCGAGTGGCCTGCAGGCCCCCGCCGACCTCAGCGCCGACCCGTCGCTGGGCGACAAGCTCAAGCCGTTCAGCACGCTGACCCCGCAAGAGGTCGCCGTCCTGCCGGCGCAGATGCAGTTCAACGTGCCGACCATCGGTTGCGCGCAGCTCGACAAGCGCCCGCCGGCGTCGATCTCCGACCCGAAGCAGCAGGTCGTGTCCTGCGAGGACGGCGCGTCGAAGTACCTGCTCGACCAGGCCAAGGTGCTGGGTACCGACGTGGACGACGCCGACGCGGTGCTCGACCAGGCCAACTCCTGGGTGGTCAGCCTCGACTTCACGGGCGACGGCCAGGGCAAGTGGACGGCGCTGACCCGCGAGGCGTTCGGCAACGAGGGCCAGGCCTGTGACGCCACCGCCCTCGGCCAGGACGGCAAGTGCCGGGTGGCCGTGGTGCTGGACAACGAGATCGTCTCCTCGCCGGAGATCCAGGGTGTGCTGACCGGCAACTCGCAGATCACCGGCCAGTTCACCCAGAAGGACGCCAGCACCCTCGCCGGTCAGCTCCGCTACGGCGCGCTGCCGGTGACGTTCGAGCAGCAGGAGGCGCAGAACGTCACGGCGACCCTGGGCGCCAGCCACCTGCGGGCCGGTCTGCTCGCGGCCGGCATCGGCATGCTGCTGGTCATCATCTACGCGTTCTTCTACTACCGGCTGCTCGGCTCGGTCATCTTCCTGAGCCTCATCCTCTCCGCGCTGCTGGTCTTCGGCGCGCTGGTGGTGCTCGGCCGGCAGATCGGCTTCACGCTCACCCTCGCCGGCATCGCCGGCATGATCGTCTCGCTCGGTGTGGCGGCGGACTCGTTCGTCATCTACTTCGAACGACTCAAGGATGAGATCAGAGAGGGTCGCAGCCCACGCAGCGCGGTGCCCCGCGCCTGGATCCGGGCCCGCCGGACGATCATCTCGGCCAACGCGATCACGTTGCTCTCCGCGGTGGTGCTCTACGTGGTCTCGGTCGGCACGGTCAAGGGCTTCGCGTTCGCGCTCGGCCTGGCCACGGTGCTGGACCTGGTCGTGGTCTTCCTCTTCCGGCACCCGATCATGACGATGTTCGCCCGGACCCGGGCGTTCCTGTCCCCGCGGGTCAGCGGCCTGGGCCGGGCTCTTCCGGCCCGCAGCCAGCAGACTCAGCCCCGCAACCCGCGCGCCAAGGAGGCCTGAGATGGCTCAAAACGGTTTGGCGAGCCGCCTCTACAACGGCGAGGCCGGTCTCAACATCGTCGGCCGCCGCAAGCTGTGGTTCGGTGTCGCCGGTGTCCTGATCCTGGTCGCGATCCTCAGCTTCGCGCTCCGCGGTTTCAGCCTCGGCATCGAGTTCGCCGGCGGTAACTCGTTCCAGGTGCCGGCCAGCGTCGGCACCCTGGACGGCGCCGAGCGCGAGGTCAACTCGGCCCTCGCGACCGAGAACACCGGCGTCAAGGTCGCCACCACGCAGAAGGTCGGCGGCCCGGGTGGCGACTCGTACGAGCTGCGGACGCCGCAGCTCACCGTCGAGCAGGCCAACGCGGTCAAGGCCCAGATCGCCGAAGACCTCAACATCAACGCCAACGAGATCAGCAGCAACCAGGTCAGCGAGGCGTGGGGCAGCCAGGTGACCGAGCGGGCGGTGCTCGGCCTGGTCATCTTCATCGCGCTGGTGATGGTCTACCTGATCCTGCGCTTCGAGTGGCGGATGGCCGTCGCGGCGGTCTCGTCGCTGTTCATGAACCTGATCCTGACCGCCGGCATCTATTCGCTGGTCGGCTTCGAGGTCACCCCGTCGACGATCATCGGCTTCCTCACGATCCTGGGCTTCGCGCTCTACGACGTGGTGGTGGTCTTCGACAAGGTGCAGGAGAACACGCGGGGCATCACCGCCAACAACAACATGACGTACAGCGAGGCGGCCAACCTGGCCGTCAACCAGAGCCTCATGCGGTCGCTCAACACCTCCGTGGTGGCGCTCCTGCCGGTCGGCGGTCTGCTCTTCATCGGTGCCGGCCTGCTCGGCGCGGGCACCCTGAAGGACCTCGGCCTGGTGCTGTTCGTCGGTATGGCGGTGGCGTTCCTGACCTCCATCCTGGTGGCGACGCCGCTGCTGGCGCTGCTGAAGAACTACGACCCGCGTATCCAGGCGCACAACAAGCGGGTGCAGACCCGCCGGGGTGCGTTGGGCCGTGGTGAGGCCACCGGCAAGGTCACGCCGACGCCGGTCGACGGCGACGCGGCCGACGTGATCGACCCGGACTCGGCGGCGCTGGCCGGCGCGGCCCCCAAGGTGGGTTCGCGGCCGGCGGGCAAGCGGCCGACCGGCGCGCGGGGCGGCCGCCCCGGCGGCGGCGGTAACCGGCCCGGTGGCGCCAAGCGTCGCTGACCGGCCGGCGCGCTCACCAGCGCGAGGCGAGGGCGAAAGGAAGGGCCCCTTGTTATGCACCAGGCGATAACAAGGGGCCCTTCCTTTCGCAGCACCTGATCGGCCCGGGGCTGACCCGGGAGGAAACGCCCGAACGGCGTCCGGCATGCTGTGCGAGCAGCATGCCGGACGCCGTCGTCGTTGGAAGGGAACGCAACAGCCGTGACGGAGACCCACAGCAGCGCCCCGCGGGGGGACAGCGGCCCGGAGGCCGCCCGACTGGTGGCCAGCCGGGTGCTGGACGTGCCGGACTTCCCCAAGCCCGGTGTCCTGTTCAAGGACCTGATGCCGCTGTTCGCCGACGGAAAGGCGTTCCGCGAGGTTGTCGACGGGATCGTCGCGTACCACGGGCGGGACGCGTTCGACGTGGTGGTCGGCATCGAGGCGCGGGGGTTCGTCGTCGCGGCGGCCGTCGCGTACGCGGCCGGGGTGGGTGTCGTACCGGTGCGTAAGGCCGGCAAGTTGCCCCGTCCGGCGCACTCGGTCTCGTACGCGCTGGAGTACGGCGAGGCCACGCTCGAGGTGCACGAGGACGCCTTCACCGCCGGCCACCGGGTGCTCGTCGTCGACGACGTGCTGGCCACCGGGGGCACCGCCGAGGCGACGCTGGACCTGGTCGAGCGTGCGGGCGGTACGGTGACGGGCTTCACCGTACTGTTGGAGCTTGCCTTCCTGGGCGCCCGGGAGCGACTGACGCCGCGTCCGGTCCATGCCCTTTTGACCGTTTGATCCCTGTCGCGCTGGCGCTGGGACGGGGGTGCGCCCACGTCGCGGATCGAACGGCCGTGCCGACCGGCGGAGCCGAGGCCCGGTCAGGCCGGCCGCCCGGGGCGTCGACCGTCCGGCGGAGCGGCAGGGGACCGTCCGTGCGGGTAGCATTGCCCATTGCTGACGCCGGCGGTACACCGTCCGGCGACGCGAGACCAGGCCGGCCGACACACGGCCGGCGTGTTTCCGGCGAGCGGTGAGGAGGCCGGTGTCCCACGATGTCGTCCCTCCGGCGGAGGGCACGGTGCACCCCACAGGCGACGCTGACGGCTCGGTGACCGACCGGAACGGCGACGCGCCGGCCCGGGTGACGGGCACCGACAACGGCTCCGGCAGGGCTCCTGCCGACAGCGTGACGGCTCCTACCGAGGTCACGGCGAGCGCCGTCGAGGCGTCGCCCGGCGCGGACGGGGTCGTGGTTCCGTTCCCGACCGATGTCGACCCGTCGCCGAGCGGCGGCTTCGGGTTCTCCAACGCGCCCACCGGCCGACGGGTGCGCGCCCGCCTGGCCCGGTTCAACGCGCCCTGGCAGACCTCGCAGGTCAGCGAGGTGCTGGAGCCGCTCATCGCCAGCCACCGGGAGAACCACCCGAAGGCCGACGCACGGTTGCTCCAGCGTGCCTTCGACACGGCCGCGCGGTGGCACTCCGGCCAGTACCGCAAGTCCGGCGACCCGTACATCACGCATCCCCTCGCCGTGGCGACGATCCTGGGCAACCTGGGGATGGACACGACCACGCTGGTCGCCGCGCTGCTGCACGACACTATCGAGGACACCGAGTACACCCTCGACGCGATGCGCGCCGACTTCGGCGGCGAGGTCGCCCTGCTGGTCGACGGCGTCACCAAGCTGGACAAGGTCAAGCTGGGCGACGCGGCCAAGGCCGAGACGATCCGCAAGATGGTCGTGGCGATGGCCAAGGACCCGCGGGTGCTGGTGATCAAGCTGGCCGACCGGCTGCACAACATGCGTACCCTGTCCTTCCTGCCGGCGCCGAAGCGCGAGCAGAAGGCCAAGGAGACCCTGGAGATCCTCGCGCCGCTGGCCCACCGCCTCGGTATGAACACGATCAAGTGGGAGCTGGAGGATCTGGCCTTCGGCACGCTCTTCCCGAAGCGGTTCGAGGAGATCAACCGGCTGATCGGTGAGCACCAGCCGCAGCGCGAGTCGCTGCTGCGGCAGGTCACCCAGAAGGTCGGCACCGACCTGAAGGCCGCCAAGATCAAGGCGGAGACGACCGGCCGACCGAAGCACCTCTACTCGATCTACCAGAAGATGATCGTGCGGGGTCGCGACTTCAACGACATCTACGACCTGGTGGGTGTGCGAATCCTGGTCGACACGGTGCGGGACTGCTACGCGGCGCTCGGGGTCATCCACGCCAACTGGCAGCCGGTGCCGGGCCGGTTCAAGGACTACATCGCCATGCCCAAGTTCAACATGTACCAGTCGTTGCACACGACGGTCATCGGGCCCACCGGCAAGCCGGTGGAGATGCAGATCCGCACGTACGCGATGCACCGCACCGCCGAGTTCGGCATCGCCGCGCACTGGAAGTACAAGGAGCACAAGGGCACCCCGGTGGTCGGTCCGCCGGCGCACATCGACGAGATGACCTGGCTGCGGCAGCTGCTGGACTGGCAGCGCGAGGCCGCCGACCCGAGCGAGTTCCTGGACGCGCTGCGCTTCGACCTGTCCAGCCAGGAGGTGTACGTCTTCACCCCCAAGGGTGACGTCATCCCGCTGCCGACCGGGTCGACGCCTGTCGACTTCGCGTACGCGGTGCACACCGAGGTCGGGCACAAGTGCATCGGCGCGCGGGTCAACGGCAAGCTCGTGCCGCTGGAGTCGACGCTGTCCAACGGCGACGTGATCGAGATCTTCACGTCGAAGTCCGAGACGGCCGGCCCCACGCAGGACTGGCTGGGATTCGTCAAGAGCCCGCGCGCTCGCACCAAGATCCGCCAGTACTTCAACAAGGAGCGGCGCGAGGAGGCGATCGAGGCCGGCAAGGACGCGATCGTCAAGGCGATGCGCAAGCAGGGCATGCCGCTGCAGCGGATGCTCACCTCCGACGCGCTGATGTCGATCGCACGGGACCTGCACCTCGCCGACGTGGCCTCGCTCTACGCGGCCGTCGGCGACAGCCAGGTCTCCGCGCAGTCGGTGGTGCAGAAGCTGATGGCCGCGTACGGCGGCGAGGAGGGCGCGGCGGAGGACATCGCCGAGACCGCCGTCGCCACCCGGCCGCCGCGCAGCCGGCAGAGCAGCAGCGACCCGGGCGTGGTGGTCCGGGGCGTCAGCGACGTCTGGATCAAGCTGGCGCGGTGCTGCACCCCGGTTCCGCCCGACTCGGTGTTCGGGTTCGTCACCCGCTCCGGTGGGGTGAGCGTGCACCGTGACGACTGCGCCAACGCCGAGGACCTGCGGGCGCAGGCCGAACGGGTGGTCGAGGTGAGCTGGAAGCTCACGTCCGCCTCCACGTTCCTGGTGGCGATCCAGGTCGAGGCTCTGGACCGGCACAAGCTGCTCGCCGACGTCACCCGGGTGCTCTCCGACGAGCGGGTGAACATCCTGTCCGCGACCGTCACCACCACCCGTGACCGGGTCGCGGTGAGCCGGTTCAGCTTCGAGATGGCCGACCCGAAGCACCTGGGCCACCTGCTGGCCACCGTTCGCAAGGTCGACGGTGTGTTCGACGCGTACCGGGTCACCTCCGGCGCCTGACGCGTACCCCACACACGAGAGCGCCCGCCGGCTCAGCCGGCGGGCGCTTCGTCATCCTGGTGGGCGTCAGCCCTGCGGCGCGCTCATCGTGAGGGTCTTGATGACGACCTCCTTCTTCGGGTGGCCGCCACCGGCCTGCTGGGCGAACGCCCCGTCGTCGCCGGCCTTGGCCACGTCCTTGACGATGTCCATGCCACCGGTGACGGTGCCCAGCACGGTGTACGCCGGGTCGAGCGGCGAGTCTCCGTACACGATGAAGAACTGGCTACCGGTGCTGCCCGGCTGACCGGAGTTGGCCATCGCGATGACACCCTCCGGGTACGGCGGGCGCTTGTCGGTGGGCAGGTTCTCCTCGGGCAGCCGGAAGCTCGGGCCACCCGTGCCGTCGGTGTCCCGCCAACCCTTGCCGGTGGCGCTCGGGTCACCGCACTGCAGCACCTTGATGCCCTCGGTCACCAGGCGGTGGCACTTGGTGTTGTCGAAGAACTTCTTCTCGGCGAGGAGGCTGAACGCCCCCGCCGTGCAGGGCACCTGCGACCGGTCGACCTTGGCCGTGATCGGGCCCAGGTTGGTGTCGATCGTCATGGTCTGCACACCGCTGGCGGACTGCTGGTTGCTCGGTACCCCGACGTCCTTGATCTGCGGGGACCGCTGGTCGGCCGGCATCGCGTTGTAGACGCACTCGGACGCCCCGGGCGCCGACGCGGCGTTCTTGTCCTTGTCGTCGTCGCCGCCGAGGGTCGTGGCCAGCCAGACGGTGCCGGCGACCACGAGGACCAGCACGGCGGCGGCGCCGACGATCGCCTGCGTCTGGCGGCGCTTGCGGGCCTTGGCCGAGCGCTCGGCCATCTCCTTCTCGAGTCGGGCGCGTGCCGCCGCGCGCTGCCGCTCTCTGGTGGACGTCACGCCTGGATCCTCCTGGCTGTTTGCTGCGGGGTGCCGCTCGGGTGGGTGGGGGCGACCGGTCAGCCGGCGCTCGGGCTGCTGGCCGGGGCGCCGGAGGGCGGCGGTGCCGCGCCGGTGACCGGCTCGCCGACCGTGAGGCTCTGGATCACCACGTCGGTCTTGGGCTTCACCTTCGCCCCGGTCCCATTGTCCACGGTCGGCTGGGCGCCGATCTTCTCCACCACGTCCAGCCCGCCGGTGACCTTGCCGATCACCGGGTACTTCGGGTCCGCCGTGGTGAAGTCCTTGAAGAAGATCAGGAACTGGCTGCCGTTGGCGCCCGGCGGGTTGGAGATCATCGCCACGGTGCCCTTGGGGTACGTCGGCGGCTGTCCGGGCGCGGGGCTGGCCGAGGGCGACGGCGCGGTCGGCACGTCCTCGTCGTAGAACGAGTAGGTGGGCCCACCGAGGCCGGTGCCGCTGGGGTCACCGCAGCGTAGCGCGCCGTCGGTGGTGATCTCGTGGCACTTGGTGTTGTCGTAGAACGACCGGCTCGCCAGGTGGGCGATGCTCGCGGCGGCGCACGGCGAGCTGGTCAGGTTCAGCTCGGCGGTGATCGGCGCGCCCTGGTTGGTGGTGACGGTCATCGCCCGGGTGCCGTCGGTCGGCAGACCCTTGGTCTCCGGCGTGCCGACGTCCTTGAGGTTGGTGTTCGCCGTCGCGTCCTGCGGCGTCCAGAGGCAGGTGTCCTCCGCGGCCGCGTTCTGCTTCGGGTCGGAGTCGAACGCCCCGAGCGCCCAAGCCGAGCCGGCAACGATCACCGCGAGGACCAGGAAGGCGCCCACGCCGGCCTGGATCTGCCGACGCCGCCGCGTGGCGGCCGCCCGGCGTGCCATCTGCCGGTCGAGCTTGGCCCGCGCCAGTTTGCGCTGCCGGTCCCTGCTGGAAGCCACAGGTGCTCCCCTTTCTTCGCCTGATCGTCACCGGCGGCCGGCTCTCCCGGCCCGTCCGGGCGTCGCGTGTGCCGCGCCACACGCCCGCCAGAGTGTACGGCTAGTGACTGGGAATGTGGTGTACGAGGTCCACCCCGTCCCGAGCAGCGCTTATCGGAAGTTGTCACTGTGCCGGTCGGGGCGCGCGGGACGGACGCGGCGAACCCGCTCGGCCCGCCCGATAGGCTGCTGGCAGGACGACAGCTCGACGGAGAGGACAGCGCCCGTGCTCGTGGCCGGCTTTCCCGCGGACGCCTTCGGCACCAACTGTTACGTGGTCGCCACCGCGCCGGGGGAGCAGTGCGTGGTGGTCGACCCCGGCATCGGGGTGCTCGACCAACTCGACGCGCTGCTCGCCGAGCACCGCCTGCATCCGGCCGCTGTGCTGCTCACCCACGGCCACCTGGACCACACGTTCTCGGTGGCGCCGGTCTGCGACGCCCGCGGGATCACCGCGTACGTGCACCCCGGCGACCGGGAGATGCTCGCCGACCCGGCCAAGGGCCTCTCGGCCGACCTGACGTCGCTCTTCGGCGGCCGGCTGAGCTACAGCGAGCCGGAGGACGTGGCCGAGTTGACCGACGGCGCCACCCTCACGCTCGCCGGCCTGGAGATCGCCGTCGACCACGCGCCGGGCCATACCGGCGGGTCGGTGCTGTTCCGGCTGCCCGGCGCCGGGTCGGGCTGGGAGGCGGACGAGATCTGCCTCTCCGGCGACGTCCTCTTCGCCGGTTCGATCGGCCGCACCGACCTGCCCGGCGGCAGCATGCCGGCCATGCTCGCCAGCCTGCGCGACAAGATCCTTCCGCTGGCCGACGACACCGTCGTGCTGCCCGGCCACGGCCCGAGCACCACCATCGGCCGCGAGCGCGCCGGCAACCCGTACCTCGTCGAGGTGGCCGGCACGTCGCCGGCCGCGCCCACCCGGGGTTTCTAGATCATTCGTCCGCGCCGCGCGCGGACCCACGACACCACCGCGCCATGGGCGCGGAACCGCAAGGAGTACGCGATGAGCAAGCCCACGCCCATCTCCGGGTTCCCGGAGTGGACCCCCGGTCAGCGGATGATCGAGCAGTTCGTGCTCGACAAGATCCGCGACACCTTCGAGCTGTACGGGTTCGCCCCCCTGGAGACCCGCTCGGTGGAGCCGCTGGACCAGCTCCTGCGCAAGGGGGAGACCTCCAAGGAGGTCTACGTGATCCGGCGGCTGCACGCCGACGCCGAGGGCGCCGGTGGTGATGACCAGCTCGGGCTGCACTTCGACCTGACCGTGCCGTTCGCCCGCTACGTGTTGGAGAACGCCGGCAAGCTCACCTTCCCGTTCCGTCGTTACCAGATCCAGAAGGTGTGGCGGGGGGAGCGGCCGCAGGAGGGCCGCTACCGGGAGTTCGTCCAGGCCGACATCGACATCGTCGACCGGGACACCCTCGCCCCGCACCACGAGGCGGAGATGCCGCTGGTCATCGGGGACGCGCTACGTGCCCTGCCCATCCCGCCGGTGACCATCCAGGTCAACAACCGCAAGATCTGGGAGGGCTTCTTCCGGGGCATCGGGGTGACCGACCCGGAGGCGGCGCTGCGTACCGTCGACAAGCTCGACAAGATCGGCCCGGCGAAGGTGGTCGAGCTGTTGGCCGAGACCGCGGGGGCGAGCGAGGCGCAGGCCAAGGCGTGCCTCGCGTTGGCCGAGATCTCCGCGCCGGACGCCTCGTTCGCCGACGCCGTACGCGCGCTCGGGGTCAGCGACCCGCTGCTGGACGAGGGCGTCGACGAGCTGGTCCGGGTGGTGGAGACCGCGGCCGGGCACTCGCCCGGCCTCTGCGTGGCCGACCTGCGCATCGCCCGCGGCCTGGACTACTACACGGGCACGGTCTACGAGACCCAGCTGCGCGGCTACGAGCGGTTCGGCTCGATCTGCTCCGGCGGCCGGTACGACAACCTGGCCAGCGCCGGCGCCGTCTCGTACCCCGGTGTGGGCATCTCGATCGGGGTGACCCGGCTGCTCGGGCTGCTCTTCGGGGCGGGGGAGCTGACCGTCTCCCGTTCGGTGCCCACCTGTGTCCTGGTGGCGCTCGCCGACGAGGAGCACCGGGCGGCCAGCGACAAGATCGCGGCAGAGCTGCGTCGGCGGGGGATCGCCACCGAGGTGTCCCCGAGCGCGGCCAAGTTCGGCAAGCAGATCCGGTACGCCGAGCGGCGGGGCATTCCGTACGTCTGGTTCCCGGGGGCCGACGGCGCGGCGGACGAGGTGAAGGACATCCGCTCCGGTGAGCAGGTCACGGCCGACGCGCAGGCCTGGACGCCACCCCCGGGCGACCTCCGGCCGGCGGTGAACTGAGGGCTTCCACTGGCGCTATCGGTCGCGGGGACCTACGGTAGCGTAAGTTACGCCACCGTAGGGAGTTCTTCGTGACCGTGAGCACCACACTGAGCCAGACCGCCCTGCTCGTCGAGCTGGAGCCGGTAGTCGCGCGCAACCTGGACCGCCATCTCTCGTTGGCGAAGGAATGGTTCCCGCACGAGTACGTGCCGTGGAGCGAGGGGCGCACCTTCGACGGGCCGCTCGGTGGCGAGGCGTGGTCGCCGACCGACTCAACGATCCCGGACGTGGCCCGCACCGCGCTGATCGTGAACCTGCTGACCGAGGACAACCTGCCCTCGTACCACCACGAGATCGCCACCCTGTTCGGCCGCGACGGCGCCTGGGGCACCTGGGTGCACCGGTGGACCGCGGAGGAGGGCCGGCACGGCGTCGCGATCCGCGACTACCTGACCGTCACCCGCGCCGTCGACCCGGTGGCGTTGGAGCGGGCCCGGATGACGCACATGTCGGAGGGCTACACGAACGCCCACGGCGACGAGGTGCTGCACTCGCTGGCGTACGTCTCGTTCCAGGAGTTGGCCACCCGGATCTCGCACCGCAACACCGGCAAGGCCACCGGCGACCCCGCCTGCGAGGCGCTGCTGGCCCGGGTGGCCGCCGACGAGAACCTGCACATGGTCTTCTACCGGAACCTGCTCGCCGCCGCGTTCGAGCTGGCCCCGAGCCAGGCCATGCGGGCCGTCGCCGATGTCGTCGCCGACTTCCAGATGCCCGGCAGCGGCATCGACGGCTTCGCCCGCAAGTCGGTGGCGATCGCCCTGGCCGGCATCTACGACCTGCGCCAGCACCGCGACGAGGTGTTGCAGCCGGTGCTGCGCCAGTGGGACGTCTTCAACGTCACCGGCCTCGACGCCGACGGCGAAGCCGCCCGCGAACAACTCGCCACCCAGCTCGACGCCCTGGACCGCGCGGCGTCCCGCTTCGAAGAAAAGCGCGACGCCCGAGCCGCCCGCCTGGCCCAGCGCTAACCCCCACCTGCACCCCGTCGATCTTGCACTTTCTGTTGTCACGAATCGGGGCACAGCCCGCGTTTCGGTGACAGGAACTGCAAGATCGACGGCAAAGGGGTGGGGTTAGGGGAGGGGGAGGATCAGGCAGGTGCTGGTGGCGTGGGCTACCAGGCGGCCCTGCGCGTCCGTTAGGCGGGCTTCGGCCAGGGCCGTGCGGCGTCCGCGTTGCAGGACGGTGCCCTCGCAGCTCAACGTGCCGCTCGCGACGGTGACCGGCCGGAGGAACTTCACGTTCAGGTCCAGCGAGGTGTAGCCGACCCCGGCGGGCAGCGTGGTGTGTACGGCGCAGGCGGCGGCGGTGTCCAGCAGTGTCGAGAGAACGCCGCCGTGCACGGTGCCCAGCGGGTTGTAGTGGAACTCCTGGGGGGTCAGCTCGACGACGACCCGCCCCTCGTCGGCCTCCATGCGGGCCATGTCGAGCAGGTGCATCACCGGGGGCGCGGCCAGTTCCCCCGCGATCATCGCGCGAAGCATGTCGAGGCCGCTGCGCCGACCGACCTGCGCCGCGTTGGCCGCCGGGTCCGACCAGGTGAAGGTACGGCTGCGCGCCGGCTCCTGAGTCTGTGTCATGGACGCAGCGTCGCAGGATGTTGCTGAGTCTGTCAATGAGACCTAGCCTGGTCGGATGAGGCCCGCGGCACTGGACTGGTCGGTGGAGAACTGCACCATCGCCCGCGCGATGGAGATCCTCGGCGAGCGGTGGACCATGGTGGTGCTGCGCGAGGTGTTCAGCGGCGTACGACGCTTCGACGACATGCGGGTCCGTACCGGGATCCCCAGGCAGGTTCTCACCAACCGGCTGGCCCTGCTGGTCGAGCGGGGCGTCCTTCGTCGCGAGCCGTACCGGGAGCCCGGCAGCCGACTGCGCCACGAGTACCGACTGACGGAGATGGGCCTCGCCCTCTGGCCCGTGCTCGTTGCCGTGCTCGGTTGGGGCGACAGGTACCTGGCCGACGCCGAGGGCGCGCCGTTGCGGGTGGAGCACCGCGACTGCGGCGCCGAGGTGCGCGCCGAGCTGCGCTGCGCCGACGGGCACGAGGTGCGGGACCCGCGTGACGTGCTGCCCCGCCCGGGGCCCGGCGCGCGCCGCCGCGACCCCTGACGCCGCCGGCCGCCCATCCCGGGGCGTCACACGTGTCCGCCCGGACGAGCCGGCGTCACACGTGTCCGCCCGGACGAGCCGGCGTGGCACGCGTCCGCCGGGGCTTGCCGGCGTCGTAGACGTCCGTCGGAACGGGCGGGCCGGCGTCGCCCGCGTCCGCCTGTTGTGGCGTCAACCGCCTCCGTTGCCCGGCGCTGTCCGAAAGGGATCCGGCGGTCGTCGGGGTGTGACGGTAGATGTCCCCGAGTGTGTCGATGGTGTTGCGCCGACGTCCTCGGTGACGTTCGACGAATTCGGGCGAAACCAGATCTTGTTAATGATCTTAAGTATGTGAATACTTCAGTTCACTCGACCGGTTTTCGCAGATCGGCCGGGTTGCCCTCGGGTCAGCCATCCCCGGCCAGACCCGTCTCCCCCGCCCAGGAGGTTTGTTACATGCGACCCACGAGGTCCTCCTTCCGTGTTGCGGCGACCGTCGCCGTGACCGGAACCCTGGTCGTCGGCTCGCTCATCGGCGCACCCGCCCAGGCCGCCCCCGCCGCCTCGCCCGACGCCGGCGCGGCCCTCTCCGCTCAGCTCGGTGACCGCTCCGCCGGCTCGTACATCGACGCCAGCGGCAAGACCGTCGTCACGGTGACCGACGCCGCCGCCGCGAGCGCGGTCAGCAAGGCCGGAGCGAGCGTCCGGTACGTCACCCGCGGCGCCGCCGAGCTCAACCGGGCCACCGCCGAGCTGGAGCGCTCGGCGAAGATCCCGGGCACCGCCTGGTGGAGCGACCCGATCACCAACCAGGTGGTCGTCTCCGTCGACAGCACCGTCACCGGCGCCAAGCTGGAGCGGGTCAAGGCGGCCGCCGCGCGCGCCAACGGCGCGGTGCGGGTCGAGGCCGAGGCCGGCGTGCTGAGCACCCGGATCTCCGGTGGCCAGGCCATCTACACCGGCGGTTACCGCTGCTCGCTGGGCTTCAACGTGCGCAGCGGCAGCACCTACTACTTCCTGACCGCCGGGCACTGCACCAACCTCGGCAGCAACTGGTACTCGAACTCGAGCCAGACCAGCCTGCTCGGCACCCGTACCGGCACCAGCTTCCCGGGCAACGACTACGGCATCGTGCGGCACAGCAACTCGGCGAACGCCGCCGGTAACGTCTACCTCTACAACGGCAGCTACCGGGACATCACCGGCGCCGGCAATGCGTCGGTCGGCCAGTCGGTGCAGCGCTCCGGCAGCACCACGGGCCTGCGCAGCGGCTCGGTGTCGGCGACCAACGCCACGGTGAACTACGCCGAGGGCTCGGTCTCCGGCCTGATCCGCACCAACGTCTGCGCCGAGGGTGGCGACAGCGGTGGCTCGCTCTTCTCCGGTAGCACCGCGCTCGGCCTCACCTCCGGCGGCAGCGGTAACTGCCGCACCGGCGGTACCACCTTCTTCCAGCCGGTCACCGAGCCGCTGAGCGTCTACGGCGTCAGCGTCTTCTGATCGACGTACCGCACGCGGGCCGCCGGGGCACTCCGGCGGCCCGCGTCGCGCGTGCGGGTCGGCTCACGCGAGCCGGTCGGGCCCGTCCGTCGGCAGCAACGAATCCGGGGGTACGACACCGGTCGTCGGCACCGACGGTCCGACTGGCGTGGTGCCGGCGGCGGCCCACGCGAGATGCGCCCGGCGCGCCGAGAGCACCGCCAGCAGCGGCCAGAGCGAGACGCCCACCGCCGTCACCCGTTCGGCCAGGCCGGTCCGGGATCCGCTGGTCACCTCGAACGCGAACCAGCCGAACAGGGCCAGCAGCACCAGCGTGGCGCTCAACGCCACGCCGCGCCGGAACGCCCAGGGCGGTTGCGGCGTGCGTGGATGCGCGGCGTCCGGGCCACGCGACAGCCGCAGCGCCGACCCGGCCGGCCAGAGCGCCAGCGCCAGGACGGCGATGGTCGCCACGATGCCGTGGCTGAGCGAGCCGCCGACCGCCGGTCGGGGAAAGGCGACGAGCGCGATGGTGGCCACGCCGCCGACGGCGAGCAGGAAACGGCTGGGTAGCCCGGCCGCGTGCAGCACCGCGGCGGTCGCCAGGTAACAGCACCCGAGCAGCACCAGGGCACTGATCATGATCCAGGCGTCGGTGGCGTCATGCCCGGCCAGTTCGCTGATGGTGTCGCGGATCGGGTCGTACCCGGCGGGTTGCCGGGCGCCCGCGACCGTCCAGCCGCCCACCAGCAGCACCGGCGCGGCGACCGCCGTGGCGACGCCCCAGTTCGGTACGGCGCGCATCAGGCCACGCTAACCGGCGTCGGGGCCCGCTGCCCGGGGTTCGCCGGCTCGTCCACCAGCGAATCGGGCCGGGCTGCCGGGTGCCCCCCAGCGGGCCCGGCCACCCCTGACAGAATGCGGGGTGAGGACTGTTCCACGATGAGGAGTTGCCAGCCGTGATCCGTACCCACAATGCCGGAAGCCTGCGCGCCGCGGACGCCGGCTCGACGGTGACGCTCGCCGGGTGGGTGGCCCGCCGGCGCGACCACGGCGGTGTCATCTTCGTCGACCTGCGTGACGGCTCCGGCGTCGTGCAGGTGGTGTTCCGCGAGGAGGACGCGCACGCGCTGCGCAACGAGTTCTGCGTGAAGGTCACCGGCGAGGTGACCCGCCGCCCCGAGGGCAACGAGAACCCCGACCTGCCCACCGGCGAGGTCGAGGTGACCGCCGCCGCGCTGGAGGTGCTCTCCGAGGCCGCGCCGCTGCCACTGCCGGTGGACGACCAGGTTGAGGCCGGTGACGACATCCGGCTCAAGTACCGCTACCTGGACCTGCGCCGCAGCGGCCCGGCGAACGCGCTGCGGCTGCGCTCGCGCGCCAGCCAGCTCGCCCGCGGCGTGCTGCACGAGCGGGACTTCCTGGAGATCGAGACGCCGACGCTGACCCGGTCGACCCCGGAGGGCGCCCGGGACTTCCTGGTGCCGGTGCGGTTGCAGCCCGGCAGCTGGTACGCGCTGCCGCAGTCGCCGCAGCTCTTCAAGCAGCTGCTGATGGTCGGCGGCATGGAGCGGTACTACCAGATCGCCCGCTGCTACCGCGACGAGGACTTCCGCGCCGACCGGCAGCCGGAGTTCACCCAGCTCGACATCGAGATGTCCTTCGTCACCGAGGACGACGTGATCGACCTCGGCGAGGCGATCGTCTCGGCGCTCTGGCAGGACCTGGCCGGGCACGAGATCACCCGACCGATCCCGCGGATCACCTGGCACGACGCGATGGCCCGGTACGGCTCGGACAAGCCGGACCTGCGCTACGGCGTCGAGCTGACCGAACTGACCGACTACCTGCGCGGCACCGAGTTCCGGGTGTTCGCCGGGGCGATCGACGCGGGCGGCTACGTCGGCGCGGTGGTGATGCCCGGTGGCGCGGCCCAGACCCGCAAGGAGCTGGACGGCTGGCAGGACTGGGCCAAGGCGCGCGGCGCGCGGGGCCTGGCGTACGTGGTGCTGGACGCCGAGACCGGCGAGGCGCGCGGACCGGTGGCCAAGAACCTCTCCGCCGAGCACCTGGGCGGGCTCGCCGACGCGGTCGGCGCGAAGCCGGGCGACGCGGTCTTCTTCGCCGCGAGCACCACCACCCGTGAGGCGCAGGAGCTGCTCGGCGCTGCCCGGGTCGAGATCGCCAAGCGCTCCGGCCTGATCGACGAGAGCGCCTGGGCGTTCTGCTGGGTGGTCGACGCCCCGATGTTCGAGAAGACGGACGAGGGCGCGTGGACGGCCGTGCACCACCCGTTCACCTCGCCGAACGCGGAGTGGGTGGACCGGTTCGAGGAGGCGCCGGACCGGGCCCTGGCCTACGCGTACGACATCGTCTGCAACGGCAACGAGATCGGCGGCGGGTCGATCCGTATCCACCGGGGTGACGTGCAGAAGCGGGTCTTCGACCTGCTGGGCATCACCCCGGAGGAGGCGCAGGACAAGTTCGGCTTCCTGCTGGAGGCGTTCAAGTACGGCGCCCCGCCGCACGGCGGCATCGCGTTCGGCTGGGACCGGGTCTGCATGCTGCTGGCCGGCGCGGACTCCATCCGCGAGGTCATCGCGTTCCCGAAGACCCGGGGCGGCTTCGACCCGCTGACCGGCGCGCCCACCCCGATCACCGCCCAGCAGCGCGCCGAGGCCGGCATCGACGCCAAGCCCAAGCCCGCGCCTGCGGCCCACACCGGCACCGCCGGCCCGGCCGCCCCGGTGGCCGACCCGGTCTGACCCGTCCCTGTTTGGTTGATCAAGAGGTTTGCGTCATCATCGCGGCGCGAGATGACGCGAACCTCTTGATCAACGGGGGAGTGGGCCGGGATGCGGGTGCTTGTCGTCGGGGGTAGTGGGTTTCTCGGGCGGGAGGTTTGTCGGCGGGGCGTACGCGTGGGGCTTTCGGTCGTCGGGACGTTTCACTCCGGTGAGATCGGGGTGCCGGGGGTCGCGGCGCGGCGGTTGGACGTGACCGACCGCGCCGCCGTGCGCGCGCTGGTCGCCGAGGTGCGGCCGGACGCCGTGGTCGCGACCCCCTACCGGTACGACGACTGGACGGTCACCGCCGACGGTGCCGCCCACGTGGCCCTCGCCGCCGCCCAGGTGGGTGCCCGGCTGGTGCACCTGTCCAGCGACGCGCTGCACGGCGGCCGACCCCAGCCGTACGCCGACGACGTGCCGCCCAGCCCGGTCAACGCGTACGGGGCCGCGAAGGCGGCGGCCGAGACCGCAGTGCGCGCGATCGATCCCGGTGCGGCGCTGGTGCGTACCTCGCTGATCCTGGGGGAGGGCAGCAAACAGATCCAGCTCTGCCGCGACGCGCTCGCCGGGCGGGCCGTCCTGTTCACCGACGAGGTCCGGTGCCCGGTCGACGTCACCGACCTGGCCGACGCCGTGCTGGAGCTGGCCCGATCGTCGTACGCCGGTCTGCTCAACGTGGCCGGTGTCGACGCGGTCAGCCGGGCCGAGCTGGGCCTGCTGGTCGCCGAGCGGTTCGGGCTGGACGCGACAGGACTGAAGACCACCATGGCCGCCGCCGTCGGTGTCGTGCGCCCCAGCGGCGTACGCCTCGACTCCGCCCGCGCCGCCGGCCTGCTGCGGACCCGCCTGCGCGGGGTACGGGAACTCCTCGCTTGACATCGTGCACACTTTCTATGCACAACTCTTGTGCATAGAAAGTGTGCAGAGATAGTGTGCAGTCATGGCGAATGACGAAGCGACCCCGCAGCCGACCCCCCGGGAGGTGCGGATCGACAAGCGGCAGGTCCGGGTGCTCGCGCACCCGCTGCGGATGCGACTGGTCGGTGCCCTGCGGGTGAACGGGCCCGCCACCGCCACCACCCTCGCCGAACTTCTCGGCACCAACACCGGCGCGACCAGCTACCACCTGCGCCAACTCGCCGAGGTCGGGCTGGTCACCGAGGATCCCGACCGGGGCAGCGGACGGCAGCGCTGGTGGCAGGCCGCGCACGACGTCACGAGCTGGGAGCCGAGCGACTTCGACGACGACCCCGACGCCCGTGCCGCTATCGAGTGGATCCAGGGCGACCAGGTGCGCCTCCTCGTCGAACACGCCGACCGCTGGTTCGCCAATCAGCACGAGTGGTCCCCCGCCTGGCGGGACGCCTTTGGCATGGGCGACATCTTCCTGACCGTCCCGCCTGAGCGGCTGGAGGCGCTCAAGGCGGAGGTGTGGCAGGTGCTGGAGCGGTACCACCGCGAGGCCGAGTCGGTCGACGCGGCCGAGCCCGCCGACCCGCAGGCCCGCCCGGTGCAGGTCTTCCTGGCCGCCTATCCGCTGCTGGACGGTCCCAAATGAGCGTGAGGAGTGAGTCGGGTTTGCGAGCCCCGCAGTCGCGAATGGAGGTGACGTCGTGAGCGCGCTCACCGTACGCCAGGTCCGGCGTCGCTACCTCACGCTGTACGGCCTGCGCTGGCTGCCCACGGGCCTGCTGATCCCGGTGCTGATCCTGCTGATGCAGGAGCGCGGCCTGTCGCTGCCGCAGATCGGCCTGGTCAGCACCGCGCAGGGGCTGCTGGTGCTCGCGCTGGAGCTGCCCACCGGTGGATTCGCCGACGCCCTCGGGCGCAAGCCGGTCCTGCTCGCCGCCGGGGTTCTCAACCTCGCCTCCCTCGCGGTGTTCGCGGTGGCCGACTCGTTCGCGCTGTTCTTCCTGGTCTGGGCCCTGCAGGGTGTCTACCGGGCGCTCGACAGCGGCCCCCTGGAGTCCTGGTACGTCGACGCCACGCTGGCCGCCGACCCGCAGGCCGAGTACGAGAAGGGCCTCGGCTACGCCGGCACCGTCGTCGGGATCGCCATCGGCGGCGGGGCCCTGATCAGTGGCGGACTGGTCGCGCTCGGGCCGCTCGGCCCGGTCAGCGCCCTCACCGTGCCGGTGCTGGCCGCGCTCCTCGCGCAGGCGGTGGCGCTCGGCGCGTTGCTGGTCCTGCTGGTCGAGGAGCGCCCGACCACCGGTCTGGCGGCGGTGCGCGCGTCGGTGACGCAGGCCCCCCGCATGATCGGCCAGGCGGTCGGCCTGCTGCGCCGATCCCGGGTACTGCTCGCATTGGTGGCGGTGGAGCTGTTCTGGGGCTTCGGCATGATCACCTTCGAATCGCTGCTGCCGGTCCGGCTCGCCGAGGTGGTCGGCGACCCGGAACGCGCCGCCGCGCTGCTCGGCCCGGCCAGCTCCGCCGCCTGGATCGCCAACGCGGCCGGCGCGGCGCTCACCCCGCTACTGCTGCGCTGGCCCGGGGCGGCGCCGGGCGCGGCCCTGCTGCGCATCCTGCAGGGGGCGACGGTCGTCGGGATGGGACTGCTCGCCGGCCCGGTCGGGGTGCTCGTCGCCTACCTGGCCTGCTACGCCGTGCACGGCGCGTCGAACCCGCTGCACAGTGGCCTGCTGCACCGCCAGGTCGACGGCCCGTACCGCACCAGCGTGCTCTCGCTGAACTCGATGATGGCGCAGCCGGCCGCCGCGCTCGGCGGAGTCGTGCTGACCGCGCTCGCGGCCAGCACCAGCGTGGGTACGGCGATGGTGGTCGGCGCGGTCGTGCTGGCCGTCGCGGCCCCGCTCTACCTGCCCGCCTGGCGGGCCGACCGGCGGGCAACCCCCGTCGCCGAACCGGTCACGATTCCCGTAGCCGCCGATCGATGAGGGGGAGGGGCCGCCGGTCCTGGACGGGTGGCCCCTTCCGGTGCTTTCAGGTGAGGCGGATCGAGGCGAGCGGGAGGGTGTCGGTGAAGCCGAGCCGACGGTAGAGCCGTATCGCGCCGACATTGCTCGGATAGACGCCGAGCCCCACGGTGTCGTAGCGGGCCAGCAGAGCCCGAGTCATCCCGGCGGTAAGCGCCGCGCCAAGGCCGCGACCCCGCTGGTCCGGGGCTACGGTCAGACCGGCGAGGAAACCGATCTCGCCCTGACTGCGATCCGCCCCGCATGCCACCAGCCGGTCGCCGGCGCGGATGCCGTACCAGGCCACCACGCGTGGATCGGTCGGGCGGGAGGTGGTGCTCGGAAACGCCTCGTCGATCAGCGCCTCCATGGCGGGGCGGTCGCTGTCGGTGAGCCTTACGACCCGCTCCTCGTCCGGCTGGAGCGGCGGCGGCGTCGAGGTCCAGTGGAAGACCCAGTCCCGGTGTTCGGTCACCGACAGTCGGTCGGACATTTGTTCGCGGTCGTGCTGGGGCAGGTGCAGCCGCTGGCCCGGGAGCAACGTCCCTCCGGCGACCAGCGCGACACACATCTCGATCGCCGGCTCGGGCGGGCCGATCGCGCAGCCGGCTGACCCGTGCTCGGGCGGCAGCAGCCACAGCACGGCCCCCTCGCGCCGGTAGCCGCGCGCCGACGGGCGGCCGCCGAGCGCGTGTCGGGCGAACGGGTGGTGGCCGGCGGCGGCCAGGATGGCGGCCCGGTCGTGGAGCACCTGGTCGTCGACGATCATGCAGTTCAGCCTAGGTGTCGGCGTACCGGCAACCAAGCCGGGCTGGCGATGCGCCCCGCTCGACGGCCGGTGTGTCGTACCGCGCCGCCAAGATCGTCACAACGTCGGGGATGTTGCTGCTTCAGCGGCGCCGGAGGCAGCGACTTCACCGAAGTTGCGCGACGGGGCCGGAGCGAGGTGAGCGGCGACCGGCCGGTGGGGTACGCAGCAGATCCACGGTGGAGATTGGCGGGTCGACCGATTGGGTACATCACGCGCCGACCTACTGGGAACCCCCACCGGAGGACCGATATGCTCGCCATTCTCGCGGCCATCGTCTTTGGCTTCGCCCTGCTGATCGACCTGTTCGACACCAACTTCGGCGCGCCCGACCTGTTCAACTGGAACACCCTCGTACTCATCGGCCTCTTCCTGCTCGCGCTCTACCTGGGCGGCGTCGGCAGCGGGCCGCGCGGCGGTGGTGGCGGTCGCTGGTACCGGGGTCGTCGCCCCGGCCGTGGCTGACCGAGACCGATCAGCGGTGGCCCGGCCCGTAGCGCGATTCCGGCGTCTCGGGTCGGGCCCGGTACTGTCTTCGTGATGGAGTCCGACGCTCTCTTCTCCCTCGGTGCCCCCACCGGGTCGCGTGGCGCGCCCGAGGGTCCCGCCGGTGTAGACGGCTTCACTCCGGTAGCGGACGATTCGCCCCTGCCTGTCCGCATGCGACCCGCGAGCCTGGACGAGCTGATCGGGCAGGACCACCTGCTGGCCCCCGGCGCGCCGCTGCGGCAACTGGTCTCCGGCGGTGCGCCGATGTCGGTCATCCTCTGGGGTCCGCCCGGTAGTGGCAAGACGACCATCGCGCACCTGGTGGCCGGCGCGACCGACCGCCGTTTCGTCGCCATGTCGGCGCTGTCCGCCGGCGTCAAGGACGTCCGCGCGGTGATCGAGACGGCCCGTCGTCAGCGCCGTTCGGGCGGCCCGCAGACGGTGCTGTTCATCGACGAGGTGCACCGGTTCAGCAAGACCCAGCAGGATTCGCTGCTCGCCGCCGTCGAGGACCGGACGGTCACGCTCCTCGCGGCGACCACCGAGAACCCGTACTTCTCGGTCATCTCGCCATTGCTCTCGCGGTGCGTGCTGCTCACCCTGCAACCGCTCGACGACGACGCCGTACGCGGCCTGCTGCGCCGCGCGGTCGCCGACGGGCGCGGCCTGGGCGGCGCGCTCACCCTGGCCACCGATGCCGAGGACCATCTCGTCCGGCTCGCCGCCGGTGACGTCCGCAAGGCGTTGACCGCGCTGGAGGCGGCGGCGGCCTCCGCCACGGCCCTCGGCGCCGGGCGCATCGACCTGGCCACCGCCGAGCAGGCGGTCGACGTGGCGGCGGTGCGGTACGACCGCGACGGCGACGCCCACTACGACGTGATCAGCGCCTTCATCAAGAGCATGCGCGGCTCGGACGTCGACGCCGCGGTGCACTGGCTGGCCCGGATGCTGGTCGCCGGGGAGGACGCCCGGTTCATCGCCCGACGACTCGTCATCTTCGCGAGCGAGGACGTGGGCATGGCCGACCCCACCGCGCTGAGCGTGGCCACCGCCGCCGCGCACGCGGTGGAGTACGTCGGCCTGCCCGAGGTGCAGCTCAACCTGGCCCAGGCCGTGATCCACCTGGCCACCGCGCCGAAGTCGAACTCGGCCACCACCGCGATCGGCGCTGCCATCGCCGACGTACGGGCCGGGCGGGGCGGTCCGGTGCCCCGGGGTCTGCGTGACGCGCACTACGCCGGCGCCCGCGGGTTGGGCCACGGCACCGGATACCGCTACCCGCACGACGACCAGCGCGGCGTGGTCACCCAGCAGTACGTCCCCGACGACCTGGTGGGCGTCGACTACTACCAGCCCGGCCCACACGGGGCGGAACGGTCCGTGGCGACGCGGCTGCCGCTGCTGCGCCGGATCGTGCGCGGGCTGCCGGTCCCGCCGGCCCGCCCGGAAAGTCCGCCCGCGACGGCCGGACCGGCCGCCACGGCCGCGCCGGCCGCCGGGGATTCGGTAACGCCGCAGCCGGGGACGGCGCTTGCTGGTCGGAACGGCCGGGCGGTCACGGGTGTGGATGGTGCCGCTACGACGCAGGACGGCGGCACGAACGCCGCAGGAGAGGGTCAACAGTGAGATCGCGTGGTGCCGACCGCCCCGACGAGGGCCCGGACGAGCGGCGTGATCCCCGCGCCAAGGGCCGCCGCTGGGGTCGAGGCCGAGCCGAGGCCGAGCCGGAGGAGCCGGTAGCCGGCGAGGAGTTCGGCTGGATCGACGACCTGCGTTCGGCCAAGCAGCAACGGGGCGAGCTGGGCCCGGACGGGGTTCCGGTTGAGCCGGTGCCGCCGCGTGCCGGCGTGCCGACGCCCCCGGACGCGCCCCCCGGCCCGCGCCGGCCGGACACCGAGGCCGCCGGGGCGCGCCGAGGTGTCGACGGACCCTGGCCCGGCGAGACGCCCCCGCCCGGTCGCCGCCCGGACGCCCGCCCGCCCGCCGACCGGGCGCCGGTTGAGCGCCCGCGTGAGCTTGGGCCGGCCGGCGTCTCCGGTCCGCCGTCGCCGCGCGGCAACCAGCCAGTTCCCGGCGTCGACCCGCGCGCCGCCGCGGGCCCGCGTACGCCGCCGTCCGTCCGTCCGGGCGGCGGTGACCCGGCCGACCCCGCCGGCCCCCGACCGAGGGGCGGCGCTCCGGCCGGCCCCGCGCGAGCGCGTCCGACCGTCGGGCCGTCCGGCCCGCCGCTGGGGGCACCGGCCGTGGGCGCTGCGACCGGCCCCCGTCCCGAGGTCCCCGCGCCCGCCGGCCGGGCGGAAGCCGCGCCGCCACTGCGCCGGCCCGACGCCGTACCGCCGGGCCGTCGACCCGCGCCCGAGCCGGGCGCGGGCGGCCGGCCGCTCAGCGGTGACGGCCCGCAGCCCGGACGTCGTACGCCCGAACCGGCGCGGCCCGCCGGTGGCGCTGCCCGCTTCGACGGACCCGTGACCGGTGTCGCCCCGCAGGTCGCCGACGGACTGCGACCCGACCCCGCGATCGCCGACGACCCGCGTACGGCCCGGCGTCGTCCCGGGCCGGTCGACCCGGGCGCGCCGGAGCCACCCCGCCCCGCCGGGGGTGGTCACCGTCGTGCCGCCGAACCGGACGAGCCGGCGGTTCCCCGCACGGGCAACGCCCCGCCGCTGCCCGACGCGTCGCCCAGCGGCGCTGTCCCCACCGGCGGCCCGGCCACCGACGGCACCGGTCGCCGTCGGGCGGTCCCCGACGAGCAGGACCGACGCGCGGCGACCGGCGGTGAGCCGCAGCCGGAACGCCGGGACCGTCCGGAGCGGCCGGCGGACTGGCTGCGTCAGGCCGGCCGGCTGCCGCACACCGACCCGGGCCTGCCGGTGGTCAACCGTCGAGGGGCCGGCGGGCAGCCTGCGGAGCGGCCCGCCGGCCGCCGTACCGGCCCACCGCCCGCCGGTGACCTGAACGACCGCTCCGGTGCTCCACTCGCCGTACCCGATCCGGCCGCGGAGCGGGCCACCGGCCGCCGGGCCGCCGGGCCGCCCGCCGACCCGGGCGCGGACGCTCCCACCGGCCGCCGGGCCGCCCGCGCCCCGGAAACCACCGGCGAGCACCCGAGCGGTCCCGTGCCGCAGCCGCCGGCCCCGGGGGAGCGCCCGGTCGGCCGTCGGAGTGCTCCGAGCACCGCCCCGGACCCGATCAACCGTCGTCGCCGCCCGTCGGCCGAGCCGGCTGCCGAGGGGCGGCCCGGCCCGGCGGGCGAGCGCGGTGACGACTCGTACGCCGGTCCGCCCGGCGGCGGACGACCCGGGCCCGGCGCGCCCGTGCGCGGCGTCCGCTCCGGCCCACCCGGTGGCCGGGCCCGGCTTGCGCCCGACGACGCGCCGGTCTCCGGCGCCGGCCGCCGTGGGACCGATGGTCCACCCCGGCCCGGCGTGGCCCGCCCCGACGGACCGGCGCGCGCGGCGGTGCCGCCGGGCGCCGGTCCCGACAGCCCGCCCGGTCCACGCGGGGACGGCCCGCCCCGGTCCCGCCCCGAGGGTCCGGGCCGCGCCGCGGTGCCGCGGAACGCCGATGGTTCCGCTCGCGCGGCGACGCCGCCGGGCGTCGGTCCGGACGCCGCGGCCCGCGCCGCTGTCCCACCCGGCGTCGATCCGCAGGGTGCGGCTCGTGCCGGGGTACGACCTGGCGTCGGTCCGGACGCGCCACCCCGACCTGGTACGGCCCGGCCCCGCCCGGATGGTCCGGCTCGCGCGGCGGTCCCGCCGGGCGTCGGTTCGGACGCCGCGCCCCGACCGGATGGCCCGGCGCGTGCCGCCGTCCGCCCCCCGGGCGTCGCCCAGCCACCCGGTGGCGACGTTCGGACGGGCGTCGAGCAAGCCGGCCCCGGATCACCCGCGACCGCGCGTGCCGCCGCCCCACGTCCGGCGGACCGCGCCGCGGGCCGGGCGCTGCCGCCGCCCCGCGAGGGCGGCCGTCCCGAGCCCAGCGGTGTCGCCCCGGTGCCGCCGTCCGGTCGTACCGGCGAACCGGTCGCCCGTGCCGCGGTCGTGCCGCCGGGTGCGGCTGGCCCGGTGGACCGGCCACCGTCCGAACCGGTCGACGGGCCGGCGCTGCGCGCGGCCGGCGACGTCGCCGACGACGAGGACGCGGCCCCGGGCGCCCGCTCCGAGCAGCACCGGCAGTCGCGCGAACGACGCCGGCTGCGGGTCGCCGTCCTGGCGCTGGTCAGCATCGTGCTGCTCGGCGCGGTGCCCCTCTTCTTCGGCCTCCGCACCCTCAGCAGGGACCCGGTGTTCGACAACCTCGACCAGCTCAATGTGCCCTCATGGGCCGCGACGAAGACGGTCGACGACGTCAGCGGCAGCCGTTGGTGCCTGCTCGACTGTCGGCTGCGCGAGCGCACCGTCACCTCCGAGAAGTCGCCGGAGGAGACGGCGAAGGTCTACGAGGAGGCGCTGCGCGGCGATGGTTGGCGGCCGTGGAAGGTGGGCCGCTGCCCCGAGCAGGAGACCAAGGGCAGTTACACGTGCTGGCGTCAGGACGAGTTGACCCTCGACCTGTGGGTGCGCGCGCCGGCCTGCGTACCGCCGCCGGTCGACGGGGAGCCGGCGATCGTGCCGTCCCCCGAGCCGTCGGCCGCTGCGGGGGAGTGCGCCGGCTCGTTGGTGTCGGTGAAGGTGCGCAACGCGATCGACGACGAGCGGACCAGGCCGCAGCCCAGCACCGATCCGTCACTGACCGGGGAGGATCCGTTCCCGACGGTCAGCGGGGATCCGCTGGGCGATGTGACACCCTCACCGTCCTGAGCCGCTCTCCATCACGGACGGTAGGGTCTGGGGCTGGCGGACGCGCCGGCCGGCGACGGTTCGGTGGGTTCGGTGGGCACCACGGTTGTGCGTTCCGGGGACGTCGGGTCCGGCGGAAATCTGCTTGAGGAGGAGACGCGTGGGCGACATTCTGGCGGTCGCGGCGCTGATCGCGGCGAGCGCGTTCGCGGTGCTGGTGCTCATCCTGACGCTGCCGATCCTTCGGCTGCGGCACACGGTGGACGCCACCACCCGGATGATCAACGACCTCAACGACCGGACGGGACCGCTGCTCGGCGACGTCAACACCACGGTGAAGAACGTCAACGTGGCGCTGGAGCAGGTGCAGACCTCGCTCGACGGTGTGAACCTGCAGTTGGCGAAGGTCGACACGATGACCAGCCACGCCCAGAACGTCACCGCCAACGTCGCCAACCTGGCGACGGTGGTCTCCGCCGCGGCCGCGAACCCGCTGGTCAAGGTGGCCGCCTTCGGCTACAGCGTGCGCCGGGCCGCCGCCAGCCGCCGGCACGCCGAGACCGAGCGCGAGGTGCGCGACACCATCAAGCAGCAGCGGCGGGCCGCCCGGCGCGGCAACCGTTGACCGACCCGGCCACAGGAGGTAGCGCGACATGAAGCGGTTGTTCTGGCTCGGCATCGGCGTGGCCGTCGGCGTGGTGGTGGTCCGCAGGGCGACCCGGACCGCGCAGGCGTACACCCCGGCCGGCATCGCCAGCTCGTTGTCGGAATCCGCTGGCAGCCTGGTGGAGTCGGTGCGTAGCTTCGTGGAGGACGTGCGGGTCGGGATGGCCGAGCGCGAGCAGGAGATTCACCAGGCGTTCGTCCAGGGCGAGGCGTTCGACGACCAGTTCGCCGAGCTGCGGGAGTCCCCGCGGATCGGCGATAGAGAGATTTTTCCGGAGGAACACCAGCGATGAAGACGGCGGAGATCAAGCGGCGGTACCTCGCGCACTTCGAGGCGAACGGCCATGCCGTGGTGCCGTCCGCTCCGCTGCCCGCCATCAGCGATCCGAACCTGCTGTTTGTCAACGCCGGCATGGTGCAGTTCGTGCCCTACTTCCTGGGCCAGCAGACCCCGCCGTACCAGCGGGCGGTCAGCGTGCAGAAGTGCATCCGCACCCCGGACATCGACGAGGTCGGCAAGACCAGCCGGCACGGCACGTTCTTCCAGATGAACGGCAACTTCTCCTTCGGCGACTACTTCAAGGCCGGGGCGATTCCCCTGGCGTGGGAGTTGTCCACGAAGCCGATCGCCGAGGGTGGCTACGGGCTTGATCCGGAGCGGATCTGGCCGACCATCTACCTCGATGACGATGAGGCGTACGAGATCTGGCGGTCGGTGGGTGTGCCGGCGGAGCGGATCGTGCGGCGCGGCAAGGCGGACAACTTCTGGTCCATGGGCATCCCCGGACCGTGCGGTCCGTCGTCGGAGCTGTTCTACGACCGCGGCCCGGAGTACGGCGCCGAGGGTGGTCCGGCGGTCGACGAGGACCGGTACATGGAGTACTGGAACCTCGTGTTCATGCAGTTCGAGCGGGGACCGGGTACCAACAAGGAGGACTACCCGATCCTGGGTGACCTGCCGGCGCAGAACATCGACACCGGCATGGGCCTGGAGCGGATGGCCTCGATCCTGCAGGGCGTCGACAACCTGTACGAGATCGACGAGGTACGACCCATCCTCGCCCGGGCGGCCGAGCTGACCGGCAAGCGGTACGGCGCGCACTCCGGGCACGTGGCGAGCGAGTCGCACCCGGACGACGTCCGGCTGCGGGTGGTCGCGGATCACGTGCGCACCGCGCTGATGCTGATCGGCGACGGCGTGACGCCGAGCAACGAGGGCCGCGGGTACGTGCTGCGGCGGATCATGCGTCGGGCGATCCGGTCGATCCGGCTGCTGGGCTGGCAGGACCGGGCGCTGCCCGAGCTGCTGCCCGTCGCGCGGGACTGCATGGCCCCCTCGTACCCGGAGCTGGCGACCGACTTCGACCGCATCGCGCAGTACGCGTACGCGGAGGAGGAGGCGTTCCTGTCGACCCTGCGCGCCGGCACGACGATCCTGGACACGGCGATCGCCGAGACCCGTACGGCGGGTGGCACGGCGCTGTCCGGGGCGAAGGCGTTCCAGCTGCACGACACGTACGGCTTCCCGATCGACCTGACCCTGGAGATTGCGGCCGAGCAGGGCCTGAAGGTCGACGACGAGGGTTTCCGCCGGCTGATGGCCGACCAGCGGACCCGGGCCAAGGCGGACGCGCAGGCGCGCAAGACCGGGCACACCGACGTGTCGGCGTACCGGTCGGTGCTCGACGAGGGCGGCCCGGTGACGTTCACCGGCTACAGCGAGGTGGCCCGCGAGTCGCGGGTGCGGGCGCTGCTGGGCTCGGACGGCCCGCGCGCGGCGGCGACCGAGGGTGAGCTGGTCGAGTTGGTGCTCGACACGACCCCGTTCTACGCCGAGGGCGGCGGCCAGCAGCCCGACCACGGCCTCATCACGGTCGGCGACGGCCAGGTCGAGGTGCTCGACGTGCAGCAGCCGGTGCCGGGCCTGATCGTGCACCGGGCCCGCGTCCTCCGGGGTGAGGTGCACCCCGGCGACACCGGCTACGCCGAGATCGACACCACCCGGCGGCGGGCGATCTCCCGGTCGCACACGGCCACCCACCTGGTGCACCAGACCATGCGCAACTTCCTCGGCGAGTCGGCCACCCAGGCGGGTTCGTTGAACGCGCCGGGCCGGCTGCGGTTCGACTTCAACACCCCGACGGGTGTGTCGCCGACCGTCCTGCGCGACGTGGAGCAGCAGGTCAACGAGGTGTTGCTGGCCGACCTGGAGGTGCACGCCTTCATCACGTCGCTGGACGAGGCGCGGCGGATCGGCGCGATGGCGCTCTTCGGCGAGAAGTACGGCGAGGAGGTGCGGGTCGTCGAGGTGGGCGACTACGCCCGGGAGCTGTGCGGCGGCACGCACGTGGCCCGCTCGGCGCAGCTCGGGCTCGTGAAGATCCTCTCCGAGTCGTCGATCGGCTCCGGCGTACGCCGGGTCGAGGCGCTGGTCGGCATGGACGCGTTCGGCTTCCTGGCCAAGGAGCACCTGCTGGTGTCCCGGCTGGCCGAGCTGTACCGGGTGCCCAACGACCAGGTCGCCGACCGGGTGGAGCAGACGGTCACCCAGCTCCGGGACGCGGAGAAGGAGCTGGAGAAGCTGCGCGCCCAGTTGGTGCTGGGTGGGGCGGGCGCGCTCGCCGCGCAGGCGAAGGACGTGCGCGGGGTGGCGTACGTGGGAACCGAGGCGCCCGAGGGCGCGGCCGGCAACGACGTACGGACCCTCGCCCAGGAGATTCGCGGCAAGATCGACCCGGCGCGGCCGGCGGTGGTCGCCGTGGCGGCCCGGTCGAACGGCAAGGCGTCGTTGGTGGTGGCGGTCAACGCGGCGGCCCGCAGCCGGGGCCTCACCGCGTCGGACCTGGTGAAGGCGGCGTTCTCCGGGCGCGGCGGGGGGAGCCCCGACCTGGCCCAGGGTGGCGGTCTGCCCGCGACCGAGGCACCGAACCTGCTGCTCACCGTCGAGAAGGCGATCACCGAGGCGTGATGGACGGTCAGTTTCGACCAGGGCGGACCGAATGGTCCGCCCTGGTTCGTCGACAGCACAGGGGTGACCCACGGTGAGCGACTTCACACGGGGAGTTCGCCTCGGTGTGGACGTCGGTCAGGTGCGCGTGGGGGTGTCCCGCTCGGATCCGCACGGGGTGCTGGCCACGCCGCTGGTGACCCTCGCCCGCGATCTCACCGCCGCGCCGGAGGCGGTGCCGAGCGACATTGCCCAGCTCGCGGCGTTGGTAGCCGAGCACGAGGCGGTCGAGGTGGTCGTCGGGCTTCCGATCAATCTGGCCGGCAAACATGGCCCGGCCGCGCTCAGCGTCACGGCGTACGCTGACCGGCTGGTCAATGTGATAGCGCCGGTCCCGGTAACGCTCACCGACGAGAGGATGTCGACCGTGGTCGCTTCTCGTAGGCTTGCCGAGCGTGGCGTTCGTGGCAAGCGTCAACGTGCGGTTGTCGACCAGGCGGCCGCGGTGGAGATCCTGCAGAGCTGGCTGGACGCGCAGCGGAGGCGGACGTAATGATCGACGATCTGGACCTTGGGTTCGACGAGCCGGAGCGGGGTGAGAAGGGACGGCACCGACGCGGCTTCCGCAACAAGCGCAAGGGAGGCTCCGGCGGCGGCCGGGGCAAGACCTTCCTGGCGCTGTTGATGGCCCTGGTCCTGTTGGGCACCATCGGTGGTGGCGCGTACTACGGGTTCGACCGGATCCAGAACTACTTCGTCACGCCCGACTACGACGGTGCCGGCTCGGGCGAGGTGCTGGTCGACGTCAAGGCCGGTGACAGCGCGACCGATGTCGGCGCCACGTTGTACGAGGCCGGTGTGGTCAAGAGCGTCAAGGCCTTCATCGAGGCGGCGGACGGAAACTCGCGTAGCAAGAACCTCCAGGTGGGTCGCTACAAGGTCAAGAAGGAGATGAAGGCGTCCGAGGCCCTGCTCCTGCTGCTCGATCCGAAGAGCCGGGTGGTGAACGGGGTGACCATCCCGGAGGGGATGATCACCTTGGCGATCTATGACGAGCTGGCCAAGGCGACGAAGATTCCGGTCGCCGAGTTCAAGGCCGCCGCGAAGGACCCGGTCAAGCTGGGGGTGCCGGCCTTCTGGTTCAACCGGGGAGACGGCAAGAAGGGGCCGAAGAGCCTGGAGGGCTTCTTGTTCCCGGCGACGTACGAGCTTCCGCCGAAGGCGACGGCCGCGGAGATCCTGTCGCTGATGGTGGACAAGTTCCTCGAGGTGACCGAGCAGATCAAGTTCGTCGACACCGTCCAGGAGAAGCGGGGCATCTCCCCGTACGAAGCCTTGATCGCCGCCTCCATCGCGCAGGCCGAGTCGGTCAACCACGTCGACTTCCCGAAGGTATCCCGGGTGATCTACAACCGGGTGTACACGGACAAGTACCACTGCAAGTGCCTGGAGATCGACAGTGCGATCAACTACTGGTTGCGGTTGCAGGGCAAGGACCCGAAGGACTCCGACGTCCTGAAGGCCAGCGAACTCAACGATCCGAAGAACCCGTACCGCACCCATGGCGCCAACGGCCTGACCATCACGCCGATCAGCAACCCGGGCGAGGACGCGCTCAAGGGCGCGATGGACCCGCCGGTGGGCGACTGGATCTACTTCATGACCGTCGACAAGAAGGGCACGATGGGCTACGGCTCCAACGACGCCGACTTCCGGAACCTGCAGCGACAGATGTGCCGCAACGGCGTGCTCAGCGGCGAGAACTGTTAGTGAGGGCCGCCGTGGTCGGTGCGCCGATCGCGCACTCCCTCTCTCCGGTGATCCACAACGCCGGGTACGCCGCCGCCGGGCTGACCGGGTGGTCGTACACCCGGATCGAGTGCGGGGCGGCGGAGCTGCCGGATCTGGTCGCCGGCCTGGGCCCGGAGTGGGCCGGACTGTCGGTGACCATGCCGGGTAAGGAGGCGGCGCTCGCCGTGGCCGACGCCGCGTCGCCGGTAGCCGTCGCCGTCGGCGCGGCGAACACGTTGGTACGCCGTGCGGACGGCACGTGGTACGCGGACAACACGGACGTCGGTGGCATGGTGGACGTGCTCACCGAGGCCGGGGTGGTGGCCGGCGCGGCGGTGACCGTGCTCGGCGCGGGGGGTACGGCCCGCGCCGCCCTCGCCGCCGCCGCGCGGTTGGCCTGTTCGTCGGTCATCGTGGTGGCCCGTCGGGCCGAGGCGGTGGACGAGTTGCGACCGGTGGCGGCGGCGTTGGGTGTCGCCCTGACCGCCGGCCGTTGGGCCGATGCGCAACGGCACGTCTCGGCCGCCGACGTGGTCGTGTCCACCGTGCCGAAGGGGGTCGCCGATCCGCTGGCCGGCGGTGCGACCTGGCGGCCCGGCGCGGTGTTCTTCGACGCGCTCTACGACCCGTGGCCGACGCCGATGGCGGCGTCCGCCCGCGCGGCCGGCCTGCGGGTGGTGTCCGGACTGGACCTGCTGCTGGCGCAGGCGGTGGGTCAGTTCGAGCAGTTCACTGGCGTGACCGCGCCATTTACGGCGATGCGGGAAGCTCTGGTGGCGGCCCGCCGCTGACAATTGTGGCGGATCAGTGGCGCAATCGCTGGAATTCCGTCGGCCGTGCCGCGATTCGAATTCAGACAGACTTCGGGCGCTGTTCAGGTAGGCGAATGATTGATGCCGGTGGCCCTCGAAAATCGACCTGAGTCCATCCTAGCGGCCGGTGCTCTGGCGCGCTGCCCCGTTGCGGCATCGTGGCGGATTCTCTTCGTCGGTGGTCGGCATTGATGGCGCGTCATCCCTGGTAGAGGTGCGTGTGCAACTCAATGGAGAACCCGCTGGGGATCACCTGCAATCGCGGTGACGGTGACCGATCTGCCCTAGCTGCGACGTATGGGCGTCACTTTATAGACGATTAATCGGGTAGCCGAACTGCTTATCAGGCAACGCAAAGTAATGATTGACGTGCGGCAAGTATCTCTCCTACGGTTCGATCACTGTCGTTTTCGGACTTGGAGGTCCGTAGGTGAGTCATGCCTTTTTCCGAGGTGGAACACGTGCCACTCGACGATTGGCGGTCGCCGCTTCGCTGGCCCTGGTGGCCGGTACGCTGCCGACCCTGACCGGGCCGGCGGTCGCGGCCCCGGTCGCCGCACCAGCGCCGGCGTCAGGTCCCGACACCAGTTGCGCCGACCAGCAGCCCGACGAGGCCGCCGCGGTGGACGCCGCTCGCCGGTGTGCCAAGCGGGTGGAGAACCTCGCCGCCCGCAGCGAGACGCAGGATGTCTTCGTCAACCCCGACGGCACGTCGACCGCCCAGGTCTATGCCGGCCCGATCCGGATGCGGGACGCGGGGGGTCAGCTCGTCCCGATCGACCTCACCATGCGTGCGGAGGCGGATGGTTCGGTCGCACCGGTCGCCCACCCCAACGGTCTCAAGCTTTCCGGCGCGGTGGGCGCGGGCGAGCACGACCTGCTGAGCGTCGGAGTCGGCGCGCACCGGGCCGCGATCGGTTGGACCGGCGCGCTGCCGAAGCCGGTGCTGGCCGCCAACCGCGCGACGTACCCGGAGGTCCGGCCGGGTGTCGACCTCGTGGTCGAGGCCAGCCGTACCGGCGTGCGGCAGTACCTGCTGGTCAAGAACCGGGCCGCCGCCGCCCAGGTGGCGTCGGTGCGGCTGCCGGTACGGGCGAAGGGCCTGGTGACCACCGGCGACGGCGCCGGCGGTCTGCGCTTCGCCGATGACAAGGGCCGCATCGTGGCCACCTCGGCCACCCCGGAGATGTGGGACTCGTCCGTCGACCCGGCCAGCGGCGGCCCGAAGCGGCTGGTCAAGATCGCCGCCAAGCAGACCGCGCGGGCCGGCGCGATGGACCTGGCGCTCACCCCCGACCAGGCGTTCCTCGCGGACCCCGCGACGGTCTACCCGGTGATCGTGGATCCGTCGATCAATCCGGTATCGCCCACCTTCGCGACCTACGTGAAGTCCGACGACACCGTGACCCGCTCGGGTGCGAACGACATCCAGATCGGCAAGGCCTCCGGGGCCAACCCCGGAGTCGCCCGAGGGTTCGTCCACTGGGGCACGAGCGCGCTGCGCGGCAAGCAGATCACCTCGGCCACCGTCTACTTCTGGAACTGGTACTCCACGACCTGCTCCGCGAAGTCCTGGCAGATCTGGTCCACCGGCGCGGCCAGCTCCGGCACGCTCTGGACGAACCAGCCGGCGTGGAACTACCAGGAGGCCTCCTCCACCGCCACCAAGGGTCTGAACAGCACCTGTGACGACGGCTGGGTGAGCATCACCGGCACCAGCTTCTTCCAGCGGGCCGCCACGGCCAACCAGGCCACCGCCTACATGGGGATCCGGGCCACCAGCGAGACCGATCCGGACAGCTGGAAGCAGTTCCGCTCCGACGACGCGGACATCCAGAGCGAGGTTCCGTACGCGGTCGTGAACTACAACAGCTACCCCAACGCGTTGGACCCGACGAAGCTGCAGCCGGGCGACGCGAGCGAGACCGAGACGCGGACGCCGACCATGAAGGGTGTCTTCAGCGACCCGGACGGCGGCAGCGGCCGGGTCGACTTCGAGATCTACGACCGCAGCGGGTCGACGCTGGAGGTCTCCGGTTCCGGCGGCAGCGTCACGAACGGCAGCGAGTCGAGCTGGACGGTGCCGTCCGGTGAACTCGTCGCCAACACCACGTACAAGTGGCGGGCTCGCGGCCACGACGGCAGCGTCGCCGGGCCGTGGTCGAGCTGGCGGTTCATGACCACCTCGGACGGCTCGCCCACCGGTGAGCAGGGCCGGTTCTCCTTCCAGGACCAGGACCTGACCGACCGGTTGCAGCTCAAGGTGAACGTCGCCAACGGCAACCTGCTGCTCAAGGGTACCGACTTCAACATCCGTGGCACCGGCACCGACCTGGTGCTGGACCGCTACTACAACTCCCGGTCGACGGCCACGTCGACGCTTGGTAAGGGCTGGGTGCTCGGCACCGGGCAGGACGTGAAGGTGACGTTCTCCAAGACCGACCACGCCACCGCCGACATCACGTACCAGGCGCCCACGGGCTTCACCGCACGGTTCGTCAACGACGGCACCAACTCCTGGCGGACCCCGCCGAGCCTGGACGCCAAATTGACCCGTAACACCAGCACCGGGGAACTGCGGCTGAAGTTCGACAAGAGCGAGGGCAGCTTCTACTTCGCCGACGCGACCGGCCGGCTGCTGCGCACCCAGGACAAGAACAACAACAAGATCACCTTTGGGTACGACGGCTCGGGGAACGTCACCACCGTCACCGACACCCAGAGCCGGGTGGTGACCCTGTCGTACACCTCGGGTCGGTTGACCTCGATGACCGACTCGACCGGACGCCGGGTGAGCTACACCTACAACTCGGACCAGAACCTGAACACGGTGACCGACACCGCCAACGGCGTCACGGTCTACGAGTACACCGGCGATCGACTTACAAAGATCATCACGCCCGAGGGTCGGGTCACCAACCTCGGCTACGAGCCCGACACCTCCCGGATGCTCGACTACTTCGAGTTGACCAACCCGGGCGGCACGCCGGCCGAGGCGCGGTGGCTGCTCACCTACTCCACCGGCAAGACGGAGGTGACCGACCCCAACGGGTACGCCACCGCCTCGACCACCGATGGCATCACCACCCACACCTACGAGACCCGCGACCGGGTCACCGAGGTGAAGGACGCCCTCGGCCACAAGCGGGCCAAGAAGTACAACGCCAACGACAACGTCGAGACCACCACCGACTCGCTGACCAACACCACCACCTTCGGGTACGACGCCAACACCAACAACATGACGTCGGTCGGCATCGCCACCGGGGCGAAGTCCACGATGTCCTACAACGACACCTCGCACCCGAACTCGGTGAGCGGGTCGACGGATCCCCAGGGCAACACCAACGCCTACTCCTACGACGCCGCGGGCAACAAGACCGGCACCGAGAGCTCGCAGTATCCGGGGCAGAAGATCGACGAGGCGGAGCACAACTCGAACGGCACGGTCAAGTGGCGCGAGGACGGCAAGGACGTCCGCACCAACTACACCTACGACGCCAAGGGCAATCTGACCCTGGTGGACAACCCGGGCCCGCTGGGGGACATCACCATCCTGCCGGACGCGCTGTCGCGCATGCTCGAACACACCGACGGCAAGGGTCAGAAGACCCAGTACGTCTACGACCAGCTGGACCGGGTCGACAAGATCACCTTTAAGGGCGCCGTCGTCGTCGACTACACCTACGACAAGGACGGCAACCTCACCCAGGTGGCCGATCCGACCGGTGCCACGACGTTCGGCTACGACAGGTTCGGCCGACCCAGCAGCAAGTCCGTGCCCGGGGCGACGCCGATCGGGTACGAGTACGACCGTAACGGGAACATGACGAAGTACACCGACGGCGGCGGCTCGGTCACCTATGGCTACAACGCCGTGAACCTGGTGACGTCGCTGCTGGAGCCGGGTGCGTCCACCGCGGTGACCTTCACCTACGACGAGAACAACCGGCGGCGGTTCATGTACCTGCCGACGTCACCGCGGATCACCGTGGAGATGAAGTACGACAAGTCCGGCCGGCAAACCTCGATCACGGCGACCAACGACAGCACGTCGGCGAAGCTGTCCTCCTTCACCTACGACTACAGCAAGACGGTCAACGGGGTCACGACCGACACCGCCCAGCGGCAGAAGGTCACCGACCTGTCGGGAACGACGACGTACACCTACGACAAGCTGAACCGTCTGACGGGTGCGTCGGGTGCGCTGTCGCGCAGCTACGACTACGACGAGAACTTCAACCGCACCTCCAAGACGGAGAGCGGCACCACCACGTCGTACAGCTACAACGACGCCCACCAGTTGACGTCTGCGGCCTCGACGACGTACTCGTACGACGCCAACGGCAACACCACCGGCTCGTCGTCGGGCTGGGCGTTCTCCTACAACACGGTGAACAACCAGACCACCTCGATCACCAAGCCGGGCGGGACGGCGTTGACTCCGCTCACCTACGGCGGCGCGGACCAGACCGAGCGGCGGGGCGCGGGCTCGACCACGTACGTCAGCTCGGCCCTGGGCGTCGCCTCGGCGAAGGCCCCGGCGGGCTCCGGTGGCACGGTGACCGCGAACTCGACGGACCCCGCGCCGGGGACCACCGACTACTACACCCGGGACAACACCGGTTCGCTGATCGGTTTGCGGGCCAACGGGGTGCGGTACTACTACCTCGTCGACGGCCTCGGCTCGGTGGTGGGTCTGGTGAACGGAAGCGCTGCGAAGGTCAACTCCTACAGCTACGACCCGTACGGCATCCAGCTGTCGGCGTCGCAGCAGGTGTCGAACCCCTGGCGGTACGCGTCCGGTCACCTCGACGGCGCGACCGGTCTGACCAAGTTCGGTGCCCGCTACTACGACCCGGGTCTGGGTCGGTTCACCCAGCGGGACCCGTCCGGTAAGGACCTGGCGTACAGCTACGCGTCCTGCAACCCGGCCAACAACACCGACCCCACCGGACTTGCGACCGACGCGGAGGCCAACGACGCCTTCGCATTGATCGGCGGGGCCATCGCGGGTGTAGCGATCGGTGGGTTTGCGTCAACCCTCGGCGCGCCGGTGCTAGCCGCGTGGGCCATCGGAGGGTGTGCTGCTGGCGCAGTCGGTACGCTCATCTCCCAAAAGGGCGAGTCAACATGGAGTGGCGTCGCGCTGAACTGCTTCGCGGGTGCCGTAGGCGGGCTGATCGGCGGGGTTTTCTCCAAAGGCGCGAGAGCTCTCTTCTGATGATCCCTTCCGCCGGAGGTCTTGATGTCGGTCCTGGTGCTCCTCGCCATAGGTGCCCTCAGCGTCCTGGTGCTGATTGCCGCGCTCGGGTACGGCTCGCTCGGTTGGCCCATCGTGGCGGTCATGGCCCTGTTGGCTGTGGTCGTGGTCGTCCAGGTGTGGCGGAGAGTCCGCTCCGGTGTGTTGCGGCCGCAGGGAAGTGGCGGGCAGTATCTGCTGCTGGGCGGCTTGGTTACGGCCGTGTGGCTGGTGGGAGCGGTCTTGTACCTCACCTCCGACCTCTCGGTGCCGCTCTACGCACTGGCGTTGCTCCTCGTCCCGTGCGTGACCTTCCTGATCGCGGGGCTACGGCAACGCCGTAGTTGACGATCGGGACCTCCAGCCGCCGTTGCCCGGCTGACACGATTTGGTGACGCCCAGGAGCGGGGTGGGTGGGGCTCGAGATCGGAGTCCCACCCACCTGCCCGGCGGACCGCCCCGGTGTCTTTCTTAGCTCACGGTTAAGACGCGCTTACGGAAAACTGTCCTACCGACGGTGTGCCCTGGTCATCGATACGCTGCTCACGGTTATCGCACCAGACACAGGGAGTTCTCCTTGACCAGGCACGGACTACACCGCATCACCCGGTTCCGCAACGGCCCCCGGCGCAAGGCGATCGCCATCGGCGTCGTCGGCGGCTCGGTGGTGGCCGGCATCGTGGCGACCATGATGCCCCTGTTGGCCAGCGACGACCTGTCGATCCGCGCGGTGGCGGACACCACCGCGACGATCGTCTCGCAGGACGGTGACAACTCCACCAAGGGGACCCTGGCGACCTGCCCGGCGCGCTGCGACGGAAACCCGCGCGGTGGCCGGGAGGCGGTCGTCGAGTTCGCGGTGACCACGCTTCCCGCCGCCGCCGTCAACGTCCGGGCGACCCTGCGCATGAACACCTGGCAGCAGTTCGCCGCCACGGTGACCGCGCACGCCTCGTCGGTGAGCGCCCGCGAGGCGCGACCGGCCCCGGCGAAGGCGGGAACCGTGTTGGACTCGGTGACCGGTGTGGCCAAGGGCGTCAACGAGTGGGACGTCTCCAAGCTGGTCACCGGAAACGGCACCTGGACGGTGTCGCTGGCCCAGACCGGCCTGGAGACCCGCGTCTACTGGGCGTCGGTCGAGAACCGCAACGCCGACCTGCGGCCCAGCCTGGTGATCAGCTACGACCTGGGTAGCGGGCCGACGTCGGCGCCGACCACCCGACCCGCGCCGACGCCCACGGTCGCGCCGACCACCGCCGCGCCCCGGCCCACGCCGACGGTCGCGCCGACCCGTACGCCGACCCCGACCCAGAGCCCCACCCTCCCGTCCGGCAAGTGCGGCCAGGTGTCCGACACGCTGGTGCCCTCCTGCGGCGCCTGGTGGGGGATGTACTCACCCGCCAACGCCGGCAGCGGCTGGGACCACGGCAAGGCGATCACCGACGTGGAGGCCCAGGTCGGGCGCAAGTTCGACATCGTGCACCGCTACCACGACTTCTCCAACGCCGGCAGCAACGGCGCGTTCCCGGACGACTACGAGCAGGACCAGATGCGCCAGGGCCGGCTGATGTTCTTCGCCTGGGAGTCGCGCGACTTCTCCGCCGGTACGACGCTGAAGTGGTCCGACATCTACAGCGGCCGACAGGACGCCACCATCGACGCGGTCGCCGGTCGCATCCGGGCCGCCAAGGTGCCGGTGTTCATGGGCTTCGACCACGAGCCGGAGGACGAGCCGGGCAAGGGTAGCGACGCCGACTTCGTCCGCGCCTGGAAGTACGTGTACGAGCGGTTCGCCAAGGCGGGCGCGGACAACGCCGTCTGGGTGTGGACGATGATGGGCTGGTCCGGGCACTACTCGCGGTACGCCGGTCTCTACCCCGGCGACCGGTACGTCGACTGGGTCGCCTACGACCCGTACAACTTCCACGTCTGCAACGGCAGCACCGTGTGGAAGAGCCCGAGCACGACGATCGGCGGCTTCTACGACTGGCTCGACGAGAACGGCATCGGCGCGGGCAAGCCCCGGATGCTCGCCGAGTTCGGCACGAACTTCGACGCCAAGGACCCGGGCGCGAAGCAGCGCTGGTTCCAGGAGTTCCCGGCGGCCCTGAAGGCGCACCCGAAGATCAAGGCCGCCATCTACTTCAATTCGCCGGGCATGACGACCCGCACGGCGACCTGTGACATGACGATGAACCACGACGCCTCCGCCGTGGCCGGGTTCAGCCAGGCCGGCAAGGACGCGTACCTGCGGCAGCCCACCGGAGGGAGCCGCTGAAACGTGTGACCACACTGTGAACACAGCCGCCGTTCATCGGAGATTCACCAGCTGATCTTCCGGCGTTCTGTCGGCTAGCAGATTCACGCACCGCCCAATCGGCGGATGCGCCTACCAGGCTGGGCGAGGCACGCTACCTCGGGTTCTCATCCATCTTGGAGGCGTAGCGTGCCCACACTCTCGCACTCATGGCGTTTGTCAGGACGACGTCGTACCCGGGCGGGGGTGGTCGCGCTGGCGGTCCTCGCCGCGGTGCTCAGCGCCCCCACGGCCTCCTCGGCGGCGGTGGTGCCGGTCCCCGGGACCGCGACCCTGGTGTCCGCGAATCCCACCGACCTCACCCCGCACGCCCGCGACGGTGAGACCCGCGCCTTCGCGCAGGTCGGCAACACCGTGTTCGTCGGCGGCAGCTTCACCCAGCTTCGGCAGACCGCCACGTCCGCGTGGATCACCCAGCGTTACCTCTTCGCGTACGACCGCACCACGGGCGCGATGTCCACCAGCTTCCTGCCGGTGCTCGACGGCGCGGTCAACACGCTGCTGGCGGGGCCCGGCGGCACGCTGATCGTCGGCGGCGCCTTCAAGAACGTCAACGGGGTCTCCCGCAAGAACCTGGTCGCGTTGAACCCGAGCACCGGCGAGATCATCGACAGTTGGGTGGGCCGCTCCGACGGCGGCACCGTCCGGGATCTGGCGCTGTCGGGCAACTGGCTCTACGTGGCCGGCGCGTTCAACTGGCTCAACGGCACCGCACACGCCGGTCTCGGCCGGCTGAACGCGACCACCGGGGCGATCGACCCGACCTTCTCCGTCGACGCCACCGTCGGACGGCACGGCACCACCTCGTACGTCTGGACCATCGACGTCACTCCGGACGGCAACACCCTGGCCGTCGGCGGCAACTTCACACTCCTCAACGATCTGCCGCGTAACCAGATCGCGCTCGTCGACGTGTCCGGCACTCCGGCGGTGCTGGACTGGAGCAGCGAGAAGTACGTCGCGCCGTGCGCCGCCCCGACGACCTTCGTGCACTACGTGCAGGACATCAAGTTCGGCGAGGACGGCACCTGGTTCGTGGTCGGCAGCAACGGCGGCACCGGCTGGCCGAGCGCGTACTGCGACGCGCTGGTCCGGTTCGAGACCGCAGCCCGGGGCACCGGCCAGCTGGGCACCTGGGTCGACTTCACCGGCAACGACACCATCACCTCGGTCGAGGTGGCCGACAACGTCATCTACCTGGGCGGGCACTTCCGCTGGTTGAACAACCCGAACGCCAGCGACAACGCCGGCCCCGGCGCGATCGACCGGCTCGGTATCGGCGCGGTCACCCCGGCCACGGGTCTGCCGGTGAACTGGAACCCGCGGCGCAGCGGCAGCGCCTCGATGCCGTCCGGCACCACCGCCTGGGGTTCGGCGGTGCCGGTGCTCTGGCGCGGCTCGGACGGTCTCTACTTCGGCCACAACTCGGACGGCATGGGCGAGGAGTACCACGGGCGGCTCGGCATGTTCCCGCTCGCCGGCGGTCGCACCTTCACGGCGAAGAACCCGCCGAGTGGCAGCAGTGGCAACCTCTACCTGGGCACCGGCGCGGGTGAGGTGTCGAAGGTGCCGTTCGACGGCGTGACGCTGGGTACCGCCACCACCGTCAGTCAGCCGGCCTACACCGCGTCCGGCGCCACCTGGCGGGTCGACGACCGGATCTACTGGTCGCACACGGTGGCGGGTACGCCCACCGGCAGCCGGATCGACGTCTCGCTGTTCAACGGCGGCGCGATCGGTTCGTCGTGGGAGGCGTCCGGCTACAACGACTGGTTCAACCCGGCGAACCTCACCGGCGCCTTCTACCTCGACGGCCGGCTCTACTACACCCGTACCGGCGCCAACAGCCTCTACTACCGCTACTTCGAGATCGACGGCAGCTACCTCGGCGCGACCGAGTTTGCGCTGCCGACGAGTGGTGTCACCTGGTCGGGCGTGCGTGGCATGGCCTGGGTGGACGGTCGGATCGTCTACGGTGCCACAGACGGCGGGTTGCGCAGCGTCCCGTTCGACCCGACGGCCGCGCCGACCGCGGTGGTCAACGGCACGGCGACGACGCTCATCGCCGCAGCGACGCCGGAGTTGTCGTGGTCTGTCCCCTCAATGTTCTTCTCCGTGCAGTGATGGTCGACCGTTCGTAACGGAGGATCGGTAGATTGTTCACGTCGGGTCGGCGGCGGTACCACCGCCGCCGGCCCCGCGATGTGGGGGAGGGGTCGTTGGTCGGCGGCGCTGGATTCCGCGCGAAACGCGCGGTCCACCTGGTCTTCGCGCTCAAACGTGCCTGGTACGGGTTGCGCTATCGGCGGCTGACCCTCGGCCGGGACGTGCAGATCCGCGGCCGGATCCGGCTGCGTCGGGGCGTACGGGTCACCATCGGCGACCGCACCCGCATCAACAAGCTGGTCCGCTTCGCCGGCCCCGGCGAGGTACGGGTGGGCGCCGACTGTCTGCTCAACGCCACCTGGATCGGCACCTGGACGTCGGTGACGGTCGGCGACAGGTGCCTGTTGTCCGACTGCGAGCTGCTCGACAACGACTTCCACAACCTGCCGCCCGACCAACGGCACGCGCCGCCCGGCCCGGCCACCCGCGCGCCGATCGTGCTGGAGGACAACGTCTGGGTCGGCGCGCACGCCCTGGTGCTCAAGGGGGTCCGGGTCGGCCGGGACAGCGTCGTGGGCGCGGCCTCGGTGGTGCGCACCGACGTGCCACCGGGCGTCGTCGTCGTGGGCAATCCTCAACAGACGGTGAAGAAGTTCCATGACTGATGCCACGCCCGCCCCCTGGCCACCCGACTCGTCGAGCTCCGGCGGCGCCCGCGTGGTGACGCTCTCCGACCTGGTGCGGGTGCCGATGCACCGGCTGCGGCTGGTGGTCGCGGTCGCCCTGGTCGGCCTGCTCGCCGCCCTCGGCTACGTGCTGCTGGTCCCGGCGGCGGTGACCGCCCGAGCGGTCGTGGCGGTCCGACCGGTGGTCACCGACGCCTTCACGCCCAGCGGCGCGGGCGCCGACCGCGCCGTCAACATGAACGTGGAGAGTGGCCTCGCCACCGGCACCGAGGTGGTTCAGCGGCTCGCCGACGCCGTCGGTGGCGAGCCGCGCGACGTCCGCAACGCCCTGGAGGTCGAGGTGCCGACCGGCGGGCAGATCCTGCGCTTCACCTACCAGACGCACGACGCGCAGCGGGCCGTGCAGGGCGCCAACCTCGCCGCGCGGTCCTACCTCGACGTGCGGCGGGCCATGTACGAGCAGCAGCGCGCCGAGATGCTGCGCTCCTACGACGCGAGCATCGCCAAGGTCGTCGCGCAGCAGACGGCGGTGCAGAAGCGCGCGAGCAGCGCCAAAGGCACCGCCGCCGGTGACGCGGCGCTGGCCGAGCTGTCCGGCCTCAACAACCAGCTCACCCAGCTCAACACGGCCCGCACCGAGATCGCCGCGGTCGACGTCAACCCCGGCTGGGTCACCCAGACCGCCGAGCGGGCGCTGGTGACCTCCGCCGGGCACCGGCCGCTCTACCTGGTCGCCGGCCTGCTCGGCGGCGCGCTGATCGGCGTCGTGCTGGCGTACGCGTGGGAGTCGGCGGACCGGCGGGTCCGCTCGGTCACCGACGGCCGGGACGCCACCGGCCTGCCGCTGCTCGGCACGGTACGTCGGCCGCCGTTTCGGGGTAGTCCCCGGGCGGTCGACGCGGACATCCGCTACGTGGCGATGGCGGTCGCCGAGCGGGTACGCCAGCCGGCCCGGGTCGCGCTGGTCACCTCCCGCGAGGACGTCACGGCGCTCACCGCCGGGCTGGCCGTGGCGCTTGCCGCCGACGGTCGGGAGGTCTTCGTCGCCGACGACAGCGGCCGCGTCGAGCGCCTGCGTGCCGCCGTCCTCGCCGACCGGGGGCGGCTGCCCCTCGACCCGTCCCGCCCGCTGGTGCCCAAGCCGCGTCCGGCCGGCACGCCGACGGCCAGCGGTGCTCCCGCCGATACGCCGGCGACTCGGCGGCCCTCCCCGCACCCGCCCGGCAGCCGCCCGTCCACCGACCCGGACGCGACGCTCACCCTGCCCCGGGTGGCGTCCGCCCGGACCGACAACGGCCGTCCGGCGTCGGCGGACGAGGTGACCGTGGGGGTGGGCAGCGTCCGCTTCGGCACCTGGCGGCAGGGCGCCGACCACGGGCTGGTGCTGTTCAACGCGCCACCGGCCGAGTCCGACGAGCGCGGCGTCGCGGTCGCCCGACAGGGCAGCGCGGTGGTGGTCATCGAGCGGGACCGTAGCCGCCAGAGCGACCTGCGGCGGCTCGTGGAGCGGCTGCGCGCCGCCGGGGTCACCCCGCTGGGCTTCGTCCTCACCCGCAACGGCCGGGCCTGATCGGTGTCGGTCACCCGCGCCCCGGCGACCGAGCCGCCACCCGGTGACACGCCGGCCGCCGCCGCAGTGACGCCGCCGACACCGCCACCCGCGCGGCTGCCGCTCTGGCCCCTGGCGTCGATGTTCGGCCTCGTGCCGCTCTGGTGGGCGCTCGGCGCGTTCTACCTGGGCTGGTCGCTGCTGGGCGGGCTGCTGCTGGCGGTGCTGCTCACCCGGGGCCGGGTGCCGCTGCCCCCGGTGGCCGGCATCTGGCTGCTGTTCCTGGCGATCGTGGTCGTCAGCGCCACCCAACTGTCCTCACCGGCGTCGCTGCTGACGTTCGCCCTGCGCCTCGCCTTCTACCTGACCGCGCTGGTGGTCGGCGTCTACGTCTACGCCGCCGCCCGGGAACGTGCCGACCTGGTGGCGGTGCTCACCCCGCTCTGCGCGTTCTGGTTCGCGCTGGTGGTGCTGGGCTGGCTCGGGGTGCTCGTGCCCCGGTTCGCGCTGGCCACCCCGATGGAGGTGCTGCTGCCCGCCGGCGTCGCCCGCACGCCGTTCATCCAGGACATGGTGCACCTGACCACCGCGGAATACAGCCCCCGCTCGCTCAACCCGATCTACCGGCCCGCCGCGCCGTTCGCGTACACCAACAACTACGGCAGCGCGTACGCGATGACGTTGCCCTGCGTGGTGGCGTACACCATGTTGCGCCGTCGCGGGCTGCTGCGGTGGGCGCTGCTGGCGTCGTTGCCGCTGTCGCTGGCCCCCGCGTTCCTCACCCTGAACCGGGCGATGTTCCTGAGCCTCGGCGCGGGGCTCGCCGTGCTCGGAGTGCGGGCCAGCCTGCGGGGCAACATCCGCGTCGCCGCGTCCATCGTCGGCGTGGTCGTGACCGGAGCTGTGGCCACGCTCTTCATCCCCATCACCGAGTTGATCAACAACCGGGTCGACTCCAGCGACACCAACACCGACCGGTTGTCGCTCTACACGGAGGTGATCCGCCGCGTGCAGGACTCGCCGTGGCTGGGCTACGGCGCTCCGGTGAACGTGGACACCGTCTCCGCCGACGCGCCGATCGGCACGCAGGGGCAACTGTGGATGGTGCTGTTCAGTCACGGCGTACCGGCGCTGCTCTGTTTCCTGGGCTGGTTCGTGGCCGCCGCGGTGGTCTGCGCGCGGGCGACGTCGGCGGCCGGTCAGTGGTTGGCCGTCGTGCCGGTGGTCTGCCTCGTGCAGATCCCGTTCTACGGCATGGCCAACCAGAACCTGACTGTCGCGTTCTTCGCGGTCGGCTTCGCCATGGCGCTCACCGAACGCGAACGCGCGCCCCGCCCGCACCGATGGCACCCGCCGCTCGTCTCCACCACGGCGGTGCCGGCATGACCGCCGCCACCCGACCGCCGGCCGACGCCGGCCGGGACGGCCCGCAGCGCGCCGCCGCGGACACCGGCGCGGTCGAGACGCGCCGCAGCGCCCGCAGCGGGGTGGCCGGGTTGCTCGGCGCGGCCGTGAGCGGCCTGTTCGGGTTCGTGCTGGCCGTGGTGATCACCCGGGGGTACGGAACAGCCGGCGCGGGTGCGTTCTTCGCCGCGATCGGCGTGGTCACCGTGGCCACCGCGGTCTGCACGCTCGGCGCGGAGACCGGCCTCATGTGGGCGGTGCCCCGGCGGCGGCTCGGCGTCCGGGGTGACGCGGCCCGGGTGCTGCCGGTGGCGCTGATCCCACCGCTGCTGGCCGGGTTGGTCGTCGCCGTCGCGGGAGCGCTGAGCGCCGACGCGCTCGCCCCCCGCCTGCTGCGCGGCTCGGGCGACGCGGCGCACGGGTTGCTGACGCTGACCTTCGCCGCCGTGCCGGTGGTGGTGGCGATGACCCTGCTGCTGGCCGCGTTGCGCTGCGTCCGGCCCATCCGCGCGTACGTCGGCGTCCAGTTCCTCCTGCTGCCGGTGGCCCGCCCCGCGCTGGTCGGCGCCGCCGCGCTGGCGAGCGGCGGGCTGCTCGCCGGCATGACCGGCTGGCTGGTGCCGGCGGCGCTGGCGTTGCTGGCCTGCCTGGTGCTGGTGGCCGGGCCGCTCGGGTTGGGACGGGGCGCGGCGCTACGGCCGACCAGGTCCGACTGGTCGACGTTCTGGCGCTTCGCCCTGCCCCGGGCCGCCTCGGCGGCCATCGACGCGGGCAGCATGTGGGTGGGGGTGCTGCTGACGTCGGTGCTGGCCGGACCGGCCGACGCGGGCGTGTTCGGCGCGGTGGGCCGCTACGTGCTGGCCGGTCAGCTCGCCATGCAGGGACTGCGGGTCGCGGTGTCGCCGCAGCTGTCCCGGCTGCTCGGGCGCGGCGAGCGGGCCGCCGCGGCGGCCGTGCACCGGCAGTTGACCATCTGGGGGCTGGTGCTGTCCTGGCCGGTGTACCTGCTGCTGGCGGTGTTCGCGCTCGCGTTCCTGCAGTTGTTCGGCCGGGAGTTCACCGCCGGCGTGCCGGCGATGACGGTGTTGGCGCTGGCGATGTTGGTGAACACCGGCGTCGGCAACGTGCAGAGCCTGCTGCTGATGGGCGGACGCAGCGGCCTGCACCTGGTCTCCACGCTGGCCGGGCTCACCGTGACCGTCTCGCTCGGACTCTGGCTGATCCCCGGTCACGGCGCGACGGGCGCGGCGCTGGCGTGGGCCGCCGGCATCGCCACCGAGAACCTCACCGCGGCCGGCTTCGCCCGGTCGGTGGTCGGCGAACCGCTTGTCAGCAGGGCGACGCTGTACGCCGCGGCGGCCACCGTCGGTGGGGTGGGCGTCGCGGCGGCGGTCGGCGTGCTCGCCGCGGGGCGTGGCCTGTCCGGCCTGGCGGTGGCGCTCGCCGTGCTGGTGGCCGGCTGCGTCGGCTTGTTGACGTTGCCCCGGGTGCGCGCCGGCATCCGGGTGACCATGAGGCAGATCCGTGGGTCCGACGAGGCGGCCACGGCCGCCGGGCCGGCCCCGGCATCGACGAGAGGTAGGTGAGGGCCGTCGTGGCGTCCATCCGTGACCGGGTCAAGCAGTTGGTGCCGACCCAGGTGACCACCCGGGTGAAGGATTCCCTGGTCGACTACGGGGTGCGCACCAGTGACCGGCGACCCCTGCCGGACTTCTTGATCATCGGCACCAAACGGGGTGGCACCACCTCGCTGTGGAACTACCTCATCCAGCATCCGCTGGTGCCCCGGCTCTTCCCCGCGTGGAACACCAAGTCGGCGCACTACTTCGAGGAGCACTGGGGTCGCGGCGAGGCGTGGTACCGCTCGCACTTTCCGACCGAACGGCATCGCGAGGCCCTCGCGAAGCGGCACGGCGGGCCGGTCCGCGTCGGCGAGGCCGCGCCGCTGTACATGTTCCACCCGCTCGCCGCGCAGCGGGTCGCCGCGCTCATGCCGACCGTGAAGCTGATCGTGCTGCTGCGTGATCCGGTCGAGCGGGCGTACTCGCACTGGAAGGAGCGTCGTACGCACGGCATCGAGCCGCTGGACTTCGCGGAGGCGCTGGCTGCCGAGCCGGAGCGTACGGCGGGGGAGCGGGAGCGGCTCATCGCCGAGCCGGAGGCGTTCAGCGAGGCGTACGACTGGTACACGTACCGGGCGCGCGGGCGTTACCTGGAGCACCTGGAGCCGTGGCTGGACCGCTTCGACCCGGCCCAGATCCTCTTCCTGCCCAGCGAGGACCTGTACCGCGACTCCCGGGCCACCTACCGACGCACCCTCGACTTCCTCGGGCTGCCCGCGTACGACCTGCCGAACTTCAAGGTCTACAACGACCGGCGCTCGGCCCCGCTGGAGCCGGCGGTCCGCGCCGAGCTGACCGACTACTACCGCCCGTACAACGACGCGCTGCGCGAGCGGCTCGGGTTGGACCTCGACTGGGCGGACCGGGCGGCGTGACGACCGGGGTCACCCCGGCCACGGACCCCCGTTCGCGGACGGACGGGCTGGGCTGGGTGAGCCGTGCGGTGTTCCCGGACGACCGGGTCCACCTGACGGTGGGCGGCGCGGTGCCGGCCGGGCAGCGGGCGGTCGCCCGGTACGCCGTGGTGCCGTCGGTGGCGCGGGCGCGGTTCTTGGTGCCGCTGGGCGCGCCCCGGGCCGGCGCGGCGTCGCTGCTGGCGTACAACGCCTTGCGGCCGCCGAAGGTGCGCGCGTTCCGGGCGGCGCTCGGTGGGCTGGCCCGACTGGGCGGGGCGGGCCTGGCGCTGTTTCCGACGCTGACCGTGTCGGTGCCGGTGGGGGCGCCCGTGGCCGACCTGGTGCTGAGCGAGCGGCTCGCGGCCGCGTTGGGCGGTGCGCCCCTGCTGGCCGCGTGCGGCGTTCGTCCGCCGGACCCGAACGCGAAGCCCACGCTGCAACTGTTCACCGTCGACGGTCGTCCCCGCGGCTACGCGAAGATCGGCTGGAACGACGCCACCCGTGCCCTGGTCACCGCCGAGGCCGCCGCGCTGCGGGCGCTGAGCGGCGTGGCCGGTGTGCCCGACCATCCGGCGCCGCCCGGGCTGCTCGCCGAGACGGCGTGGGCCGGTCAGGCCGTCGCGGTGATCGAGCCGCTGCCGCCGGACGTACGTGGAGTGCCGGCCGACGACCCGCCGCGGATCGCGGCGTTGCTCGCGGTCGCCCGGCGGGGCGGCGAGCCCGGTGTGCCGCGCCCGTTGGTCTCGTCGACGTTCCAGGCTCGACTGGCCGCCCAGGCGGAGCGGGCCGCCGGGGCCGGGTCCGCCGGGGCGCGGGCGGTGGCGGCGGTCGCCGCGCTGACCCGCCGGCACGGCGACACGACCGTCGAATTCGGTCACTGGCACGGCGACTGGGTGCCGTGGAACCTGGGCACGCACGACGGCCGCCTGGTCGCCTGGGACTGGGAGCACAGTGGTCCGGACGTGCCGGTCGGCTTCGACCTGGCGCACGACGCGTTCCAGCGGTCGCTGGTGCTGCGCGGCGAGCCGGCCCAGGTGGCCGCCGCAGCCGTGGACGCGTACCTGGGGCGACACGGCGGGCGGCTCGGCCTCGACGCGGCGCGGTGCGCTCTGGTGGCCGACGCGTACCTGCTGGAGATGTGGCTGCGTACGTGGCGACTCGCCGACGCCGGCGCCGGGTGGAACCCGGCGCTGCATCCCGCACTGTTGGACGTCATTGAGAAACGACATAGCGAGTGAACAGGAGAATTCCCGACGCCGGGGACGCGTCAGAGAGTGACCGCATAACGGCAGGTCGTGACGGTGGTCGATGGGGTGTGAGGTCGACAGTGGGCCTGAGCACGCCGAAGGGAGATCGTCGCCTCGTCCGGTCGCGCTATTCAACGACCAGAAAACCTGTGATCTGCTTCTGCCTTGCGTGAATCGGAATTCCAAGCGAACTTGTGGGGAGTCGCGTGGACACGAACATCGACGACGAGTCGCCGGTGCTGCTGCTGGTCGGATCCAGCGGCGGTCACCTGGCCCAACTTCTCGCTCTGCGGCCCTGGTACGAACGGTGGCGGCGCTGCTGGGTCACCTTCGACACCCCGGAGGCGGTGTCGCTGCTGACCGGTGAGGACCTGGTGCCCGCGTACCACCCGACCACCCGCAACGTACCCAACCTGCTGCGCAACGCGCGGCTGGCCTGGCGGGTGCTGCGGCGTCGGCGGGTCGCCGCGGTGGTCACCACCGGCGCGGGGGTGGCCGTGCCGTTCGTGGTGCTGGCCCGCCTGCGTCGCATCCCGACCGTCTACATCGAGGTGTACGACCGGATCGACACCCCGACGCTGACCGCTCGGCTCTGCCGCCCGTTCCTGTCCGCGATGCTCGTGCAGTGGGACGAGCAGCGGCGGCAGTACCCGGAGGCAACCGTCGTGGGGACGCTGCTGTGAGCGGGGAGGCGGACACCGCGCGCCGCGACGCCGTCACCGAGCCGTCCCGGCTGCCGCGTCAGCGCGACACCACACCCGTCGAGCAGCCCCGGCTGCTCGTCGCGGTCGGCACCGACAAGCACCCCTTCGACCGGCTCGTCGACTGGCTGGCGCAGTGGCACGCGCAGGCCGGTCCGGTCGGGCTGACCGTGCAGCACGGGCACACGGCCGCGCCGACCCTCCCCGGCGCGGTGCCGTTCCTCGGCCACGACGCCCTGCAACAGGCGATGGCCGACGCCGACCTGGTGGTGTGTCACGGCGGCCCGGCGACGATCCTGGAGGCTCGCCGGCACGGTCACCTGCCCATCGTGGTGCCCCGGGACCCGTCGCGCGGCGAGCACGTCGACGACCACCAGCAGCTCTTCGCGCGCCGCCTCGGCGCAGCGGGGCTGGTGGCGCTCTGCGAGACCCGCGAGGAGCTGCACGACGCGCTCACCGCCGGCCAGGCCGACCCGTCCCGGTACGCGGTGCAGGCCGACCCGGCCGCGCACGAGGCCCGTCTCGCGGCGGTGGCACGGGTCGGGCAGATCGTGGACGACCTGGTGGCCCGGTCGAGCCGGCGCCGACCCCGCTGGCGGACCTGGCCGCGCACCGGCCAGCCGACGAAGGAGACCCGATGACCGACCAGCCGAGCGTCAGCGTCGTGGTACCCACCCGGGACCGCCCCGAACTGCTGCGCGCCGCCCTGGCCGCGATCATCGCCCAGGAATATCCGGGCACGATCGAGGCCGTGGTCGTGTTCGACCAGTCCACCCCGGACGAGTCGCTGACCGGCCTGGCCGGTCCGGGCCGGGCGGTCCGGGTGATCGCGAACGGGCGCGCGCCCGGACTGGCCGGCGCGCGCAACAGCGGCACCCTCGCCGCCGTGGGCGAGCTGGTCGCGTTCTGCGACGACGACGACGAGTGGCTGCCCGGCAAACTGGCCGCCCAGGTGCAGGCGTTGACCGCCGACCCGAGCGCCGAGTTCGTCTGCTGTGGCATCCGGGTCAGCTACGACGGGCACACCGTCGACCGGGTGCTCGACAAGGACCGGATCACCCTGGACGACCTCCTGCGGGACCGGCTGACGGAGCTGCACCCGTCCACCTTCCTGATCCGGGCGACGGCGCTGCGCGACGGCTTCGGTCTGGTCGACGAGGAGATCCCGGGCAGCTACGCGGAGGATTACGAGTTCCTGCTGCGCGCCGCCCGCAGCGCTCCACTGATCAACCTGCGGACGCCGTCGGTGCTGGTGCGGTGGCACAAGCGGTCGTACTTCGCGCAGCGCTGGGACACCATCTCCGAGGCGTTGCAGTGGCTGCTGCGGCGTTACCCGGAGTTCGCCGGGCAACCGGCCGGCGAGGCCCGGGTCACCGGGCAGATCGCCTTCGCGCGGGCCGCCTCCGGCGACCGGCGCGGGGCCGTGCGCTGGGCCCGGCACACGCTGCGCCGCAATCCTCGCGAGCCCCGCGCCTACCTGGCGCTGGCGGTCGCCGGCCGGATGGTCCGGGCCGACTCGGTGCTGCGCACGCTGCACAAGCGCGGTCGGGGCATCTGATCCGTCGTGCGAAGCCGCCCTGCGGACGGTCCGGCCGTCCGCAGGGCGGGACGCGACGGGCAGCGCGACGTGCCCGTCGCGCGTCGTGACAGACTGACCGCTGTGTTGCGCTGGTTGACTGCAGGTGAATCGCACGGCCCCGCCCTCGTCGCGCTGCTGGAGGGGGTGCCGGCCGGCATCGAGGTGAGCACCGCCGAGATCGCGGGCGAGCTGGCCCGCCGCCGGCTGGGCTATGGCCGTGGCGCCCGGATGTCGTTCGAGCAGGACGAGGTCGAGGTGATCGGCGGACTGCGGCACGGCCTCACGCTGGGCAGCCCGGTGGCGATCCGGGTCGGCAACTCCGAGTGGCCCAAGTGGCAGACGGTGATGGCCGCCGATCCCGTCGATCCCGACGAGCTGGCCCGGCAGGCCCGCAACGCGCCACTGACCCGCCCCCGGCCCGGCCACGCCGACCTGGCCGGCATGCAGAAGTACGGCCACACCGACGCGCGGCCGATCCTGGAGCGCGCCAGCGCCCGGGAGACCGCCGCCCGGGTGGCCGTCGGCACGGTCGCCAAGGCGTTGATCCGGCAGGCGCTCGGCATCGAGATCGTCTCGCACGTGGTCGAGTTGGGTCCGGTGGCCGCGAAGCCCGGGCTGCGTCCGACCCCGCAGGACGCCGACCGCATCGACGCCGACCCGCTGCGCTGCCTCGACCCGGACGCCAGCGCCCTGATGGTCGCCGAGGTCGACGCCGCGAAGAAGGCCGCCGACACGCTCGGCGGCGTGGTGGAGGTGCTGGCGTACGGGGTGCCGCCGGGCCTGGGCAGTCACGTGCAGTGGGACCGCAAGCTCGACGCCCGACTGGCCACCGCGCTGATGTCCATCCAGGCGATCAAGGGCGTCGAGATCGGCGACGGGTGGCAGCAGGCACGCTCCCGTGGCTCCGAGGCGCACGACGAGATCATTCCGTCGGCCACCGGCGTCCGCCGCGTCACCGACCGGGCCGGCGGGCTGGAGGGTGGCATCACCACCGGCGAGCCGCTGCGGGTGCGCGCCGCCATGAAGCCGATCTCGTCGCTCAACCGGGCGCTGGCCACCGTGGATGTCGTCACCGGCGAGCCGGCGACCGCCATCAACCAGCGCTCCGACGTCTGCGCCGTGCCCGCCGCCGCGGTCGTCGCCGAGGCGATGGTGGCCCTGGTGCTGGCCGAGGCGGCCACCGAGAAGTTCGGTGGCGACTCGGTCGCCGAGATCCGCCGCAACGTGACCGGCTACCTCGACGCGCTGGTCATCCGCTGATGGCGCCGGTCGTCGTCCTGGTCGGGGTGCCCGGCTGCGGCAAGACCACCGTGGGGCAGGCGCTCGCCGCCTCCCTCGGCGTGGAGTTCCGGGACACCGACGCCGACATCGAACAGATGGCCGGCAAGAACATCCCGGAGATCTTCATCGACGAGGGCGAGGAGCACTTCCGGGCCCTGGAAAGGGCGGCCGTGGCGGCGGCGCTGGCGTCCGGCACGGGTGTGCTCGCCCTGGGTGGCGGCGCCGTCCTGGCCGAGGAGACCCGGGCCGCCCTGGTGGGGCATCGGGTCGTCCACCTGTCGGTGGAGCTGCCCGACGCGGTGAAGCGGGTGGGGCTCGGCGCGGGCCGGCCGCTGCTGGCGATCAACCCGCGAGCCACCCTCAAGCACCTCATGGACCAGCGCAAGCCGCTCTACGCCGAGGTGGCGACCGACACGGTGGTCACCGACGGCCGTACCCCGGCGGCCGTCGTCGCCGAGGTCGCCGCCCTGCTGCCACGCTGACCCCGCCCCGCCCCGCCCCGCCCCGCCCCGGCCCGCCCCCGCCCCGCCCCGCCGCGCGATCTTGCAGTTGCTGCGCCGACGTACCGGGGCATTTCCGGTATCTCGACAACCGCAACCGCAAGACCGGCGCGTGGTCAGGCTCGGGCGACCAGGTCGAGCACGTCGGCCAGCGCCTTCGGCTCGCTGAGCATCGGCCAGTGCCCGGTGGGCAGCTCGTGCAGCTGGCCGTCGGCCAGACCGGTGAAGAACGGGTGCTCCTCGTCGATCATCTGGCGTACCACGGCCAGCGGGAAGGTGCTCGCGACCAGCGCGGTCGGCACCGGGCGGCCACCCGTGCGGCGTACCGGATCGGTGGCCGTCCGCAGGGGCTGTGCGGTGGCGCGCTCACGCAGGAGGGACAGCATCGACTCGTCCAGGCCGGCCAGGTTTGTCGGGTCTGCCGCCGGGTCCCAGGCCGGCGGTGGCAGCAGGTGGCCGTCGCCGATCGCCGCGCGCAGCCGCTGCTGTTCCTGCGGCGGCACGGTGTCGAACTGTGCGGTGCCGTCCGGCAGCGGTCCACTCTCCACGTAGACCACCCGGGCGATCCGGTCCGGGATCCGTTCCGCCGCCTGGGCGACCGGCATGCCGCCGCCCGAGTGCCCGACCAGCAGCACGTCGTGCAGATCCTCGACCTCGATCAACCGGACGATGTCGGTGGTGTGCGTCTCCAGGCTCACCTGCGGCCCGGCGAGGTGGTGGCGCTCGGCCACCCCGGTCAACGTCATCGGGTGCACGTCGTGCCCCCGCGCACGCAGCAGGCCGGTCACCTCGCGCCACGCCCAGGCACCCAACCAGAACCCCGGCACCAGTACGAACGTCGCCATCCGTCACTCCTTCTCTCGGCTACCGACCGACCGTACGATTGAATTCGGACAGGATCCGCCCGGTTTGGAGGAGTGGCCCGTGTCTCATCCCGCCGGCCGGGTGCTGGCCCTGCTTGAGCTGCTCCAGGCCCGGCACAAGGCGACGGCCGGCGACCTCGCGAGCCGGCTCGGTGTGGACGAACGGACCGTGCGCCGCTATGCGGCCACCCTGGTCGAGCTGGGCATCCCGGTGCTCGCCGACCGGGGCCGCCACGGCGGCTACCGGCTGCATCCCGGGTACAAGCTGCCGCCGCTGATGCTCACCGACGACGAGGCGGTGGCCGTGCTGCTCGGCCTGGTCGTCGCCGAGCGGGTCGGGCTGGCCACCGAACTGCCGGCCACGGCGACCGCGGCGGCGAAGATCGGCCGGGTGCTGCCGGCGGCGCTCGCCGACCGGCTGACCGCACTGCGGGAGCACCTCGGCTTCACACTGCGGCGGCCCGAGCCCCAGGCGCGACCGGCGTCGGGCACCCTGCTGGCGCTGGCCACGGCCGCCCGGCGGCGGCAGCGGGTGAGCCTGGACTACCGCTCGTGGCGCGGTGAGCGGTCGCATCGTGACCTCGACCCGTACGGGCTGGTCTTCCACGCCGGCCGCTGGTACGTCACCGGTCACGACCACCGGCGCGGGGAGGTGCGCACGTTTCGACTGGACCGGATCGGCGCCGTCACGCCCGGCGCGGAGACGTTCACGGTGCCGGACGGCTTCGACGCGGTGGCGTGGCTGACCCGGTCGCTGGCCGGTGTGCCCTATCGGCACGAGGTCGAGGTGCTGCTGGAGACCGATCTGGTCGCCGCCCGGCGGCGGATACCGGGCAGTGTGGCCGAGCTGACCGCCAGCGGCGACGGTGTGCTGCTGCGGGCCCGTGCGGAGAGCCTGCCCGGCATGGCCGCGCTGCTCGCCGGCCTGGGCTGCCCGTTCACCGTGCGCCACCCGGACGCGTTGCGCGCCGCCGTGGCCGAGCACGCCCGTCTGCTGGCCGACTGGGCCGCCCGGCCAGCAGGTGGACAGACGCCCTCGCCACGCCGTCCGCTGGACTAGGCTGCCGGCGATGGACGAGGTGACCCGGATTCCGGTCGGCGGCGAACGACCGTACGACGTGCTGGTCGGACGCGACCTGCTGGGCGCGCTGCCGGGGCTGCTGCCCGGCGCGACCCGGGCGGCGGTGCTGCACACGCCCCCACTCAAGGCCCTGGCCGACGCGCTCGGTGAACGGCTGCGCGCGGCGGGCGTCGACCCGCTGCCGATCGAGGTGCCCGACGCCGAGTCGGGCAAGCAGATCGACGTGGCGGCCGCCTGCTGGGACCGGCTCGGCGCGGCCGGTTTCACCCGTACCGACGCGGTGGTCGGGGTTGGCGGCGGCGCGGTGACCGACCTGGCCGGCTTCGTCGCGGCCTGCTGGCTGCGCGGGGTGCGCTGGGTGCCGGTCGCGACCTCCCTGCTGGGCATGGTGGACGCGGCCGTGGGCGGCAAGACGGGGATCAACACCGCCGCCGGCAAGAACCTGGTGGGCGCGTTCCACCCGCCGGTGGGTGTGCTCGCCGACCTGGCCACCCTCGACAGCCTGCCCGCCGTCGACCTCGCGGCCGGGTTGGCCGAGGTGGTCAAGTGCGGGTTCATCGCCGACCCGGTGATCCTGGATCTCGTCGAGCGTGACCCCGCGGCGGCCACCGATCCGCGCGGGCCGGTCAACCGGGAGCTGATCGAGCGGGCCATCCGGGTCAAGGCCGACGTCGTCGCCGGCGACCTGCGTGAGTTGGGTCTGCGGGAGGTGCTCAACTACGGCCACACCCTGGCGCACGCGATCGAGCAGAACGAGGGCTACCGCTGGCGGCACGGTCACGCGGTCGCGGTCGGCCTGGTCTACGCGGCCACGCTGGCCCGGCTCGCCGGCCGACTGGACGCCCCGACCGCCGACCGGCACCGGAGCAGCCTGACCGCGCTCGGCCTGCCGGTGAGCTATCCGGCCGAGGCCTGGCCGCGGCTGCTGGCCACGATGCGGGTGGACAAGAAGGCCCGGGGCGCCCGGCTGCGGTTCGTGGTGCTGGACGGGCTGGCCCGCCCGGCGATGCTGGAGGGCCCGGACGACGCCCTGCTCGAAGCCGCCTACCGCGAGCTGGCCACCCCGTGAGCGTGCGGAGTGAGCCGGTTTTGCGAGCCCCGCAGTCGCGAACGGAAGAAAGCGCCGCATGAGGGTGTACGTGCTGAACGGGCCGAACCTGGGTCGGCTGGGCACCCGGGAGCCCGCCGTGTACGGCTCGACCAGCTACGCCGACCTGGTGGCGCTCTGCGAGGCCACCGGTCGGGAGCTGGGACTCGACGTCACGGTCCGGCAGACCGACGCGGAGCACGAGCTGCTCGGCTGGCTGCACGACGCCGCCGATGAGGGTGCCGCCGTGGTGCTCAACCCGGCCGCCTGGTCGCACTACTCGTACGCGGTGCGCGACGCCTGCGCCATGCTGCGTGGGCCGCTGGTGGAGGTGCACATCTCGAACATCCACACCCGCGAGGAGTTCCGGCACCATTCGGTGATCTCCGCGGTGGCGACCGGGGTGATCTGCGGTCTCGGCATTGACGGTTATCGTCTCGCGCTGCACCATCTGGCCACCCGCTGAACGGTCGCCCCGAGCGGGGGCGGCCCGATTCGACGCAGCTAGTAGACTTCTGGGGTCTGTCCGCCAATTGATGATCAAGGCAGGAAATGGCCTCCACCAACGACCTCAAAAACGGCCTGGTACTCAACCTTGACGGCGAGCTCTGGTCCGTCGTCGAGTTCCAGCACGTCAAGCCCGGTAAGGGTGGTGCGTTCGTGCGCACCACGCTGAAGAACGTGCTGTCCGGGAAGGTGGTCGACAAGACCTTCAACGCGGGCACCAAGGTCGAGACCGCGACCGTGGACAAGCGCACGATGCAGTACCTGTACGCCGACGGCGAGGACTTCGTCTTCATGGATCTGGAGACCTTCGACCAGATCACCGTGCCCGGCGGCACCGTCGGGGAGGCAGCCAACTACCTGCTGCCCGAGGCGGAGGCGACCGTCGCCACCCACGAGGATGTGCCGCTCTACATCGAGCTGCCCACCAGCGTCGTGCTCGAGGTCACCTACACCGAGCCGGGTCTGCAGGGGGACCGCTCGACCGGTGGCACCAAGCCGGCGACCGTCGAGACCGGCGCCACCGTGCCGGTTCCGCTGTTCATCACCACCGGTGAGAAGATCAAGGTCGACACCCGCGACGGCCGTTACCTCGGCCGCGCCTGATGGCTGAGGGTCCCAAGCAGCAGATGCCGGCGCGCCGCAAGGCGCGCAAGCGGGCGCTGGACGTCCTGTACGAGGCCGATCTGCGGGATCGCCCGCCCGTTGAGGTCCTGGCCGGTTACCTTCAGCGCATCGAACAGCCCCGGCCGGAGCACCTTGGCTACGCCGTGGGGTTGGTCGAGGGAGTCGCCGAGCACCTCGACCGGATCGACGAGCTGATCGCCAGCTACGCCGAGGGCTGGACTCTCGACCGGATGCCGGTGGTCGACCGCAACCTGGCCCGGATCGCCGTCTACGAGCTGCTCTACGTCGACGAGATCGACGACGCGGTGGCGATCAGCGAGGCGGTCGAGCTGGCCCGGCAGATGTCGACCGATGATTCGCCGCGCTTCCTCAACGGTGTGCTCGGCCGCATCGCCGAGTACGCCACCCGCTGAGCCGACGCGAGCACCGCGAACGAGAAGGGCCCGTGCCACCGGCACGGGCCCTTCTCGTCGAACGGCAGATCAGGTGAAGCGACAGCTCAGGAGGCGAAGAACGCCCGGGGGTCGGCCACCAGCACGCCGTGCTCGGTGAGCCGCTCGATCAGACCCGACGGTGAGGCGTCGTAGACGATGGCGAGCGCCCGGAGGTCGTCGGCGCGGATGGAGAGCACCCGGCCGTTGTAGTCACCGCGCTGCTGCTGGATCGCGCGGGCGTAGCGGGCGACGTAGGCCAGGTCCTCGGAGGCCTCGTCGTAGAGCCGCTCCAGGTCCAGGACGATCTTGCTGGTGGGCTCGTGCCGGACACCGCTGCCGTCGGGCAGCAGCTCCGAAACGGGGACCCGGTAGAACTCGGCCAGCTCGGCCAGACGGGACACCGTCACGGCCCGGTCGCCACGCTCGTACGAGCCGACCACCACGGCCTTCCACCGCCCGTTCGACTTCTCCTCCACACCCTGCAGGGAGAGGCCCTGCTGCTGGCGGATGGAGCGCAGGCGGGCGCCCAGAGATTTGGCGTATTCAGAGGGCATTCGGACACTCCCAGTGCTGCTCGGGGTTCTCCCGTCGATCGCTACGGAGCGTGACGGTACGGGGAATGGGACACCTGGTCAAGTGGTCGTGACCTTACCGTTGGGGAGTGCCGAGGGGGTCATCGGTGTTTCGTGGATCTGATCCGGTGGTCAGCGGCCGCTGTCGGTCGGCGCGGTGACCACTGGTAACGTGGCGTGAAGCCCCGGCCAGGGCAGCTCGCGCTCCCCGGTCGGAGGTGCCCGACATCCTTTAACGACCCGTCCCGTGAGGCGGGGAAGGAGGTCCGCCGTGGCGTCCCCACCGGCTGCCCGCCCGTCACCACCGCGACAACCCTCGGTGAAGGTGATCCTCGCCAGCGCCGACGTGCAGCGGGTGGTCGACCGCATCGCCCACCAGATCCTGGAGAAGACCCAGGGCGCGGCCGACACCGTGCTGCTCGGGATTCCCACCCGCGGCGTCCCCCTCGCGCGGCGGCTCGCCGCCCGGATCAGCACCTTCGAGGACGTCGTCGTCCCGGTCGGTGTGCTCGACATCACGCTCTACCGCGACGACCTGCGCCGGCACGCCACCCGCGCGATCGGCCCGACCCAGGTGCCCAGCGGCGGCATCGACGGTAAGCGGGTGATCCTCGTCGACGACGTGCTCTTCTCCGGCCGCACCGTGCGGGCCGCGCTCGACGCGCTCAACGACGTCGGCCGCCCGGCGTCCGTGCAACTGGCCGTGCTTGTCGACCGCGGCCACCGCGAGCTGCCGATCCGGGCCGACTACGTCGGCAAGAACATCCCCACCGCGCTCGCCGAGAGCGTCAAGGTGACGCTGGCCGAGACCGACGGAACGGACGAGGTCAAGCTCTACGGGGGAGCCCACTCATGATCAAGCACCTGCTCTCCGGCGCGGACCTGGACGCCGCCACCGCCACCGAGATCCTGGACACCGCTGCCGAGATGGCCACCGTCGCCGGCCGGGAGATCAAGAAGCTGCCCGCGCTGCGCGGCCGGACGGTGGTGAACCTCTTCTACGAGGACTCCACCCGGACCCGGATCTCGTTCGAGGCGGCGGCGAAGCGACTGAGCGCCGATGTGATCAACTTTTCCGCCAAGGGGTCCAGCGTCGCCAAGGGCGAGAGCCTGAAGGACACCGCGCTGACCCTGCAGGCGATGGGCGCGGACGCGGTCGTCGTACGACACCCCGCCTCGGGCGCCCCGCACCGGCTGGCCAACTGGGTGGACGGGTCGGTCGTGAACGCCGGCGACGGCACCCACGAGCACCCGACCCAGGCGCTGCTCGACGCGTACACGATGCGGGCCCGGCTGGGCCGGCTCGCCGGCCTGTCGGTCGCGGTGGTCGGGGACGTGCTGCACTCCCGGGTGGCCCGCTCCAACGTGCTGCTTTTGTCGACCCTCGGCGCGAAGGTCACCCTGGTCGGCCCGCCCACCCTCATCCCCGTCGACATCGCCGGAGCGCTCGCCCCGGGCATCGACGTGTCGTACGACCTCGACGCGGTGCTGCCGAACGTGGACGCGGTGATGATGCTGCGGGTGCAGCGGGAGCGGATGCGGGACTCCTACTTCCCCTCCGCCCGCGAGTACGCCCGCCGCTACGGGCTGGACGGTCCCCGGATGCGTCGCCTGCCCGAGCACGCGATCGTCATGCACCCCGGTCCGATGAACCGCGGGATGGAGATCACCCCCGAGGTCGCCGACTCACCCCGCTCCACCATCGTCGAACAGGTCACCAACGGGGTCTCCGTCCGGATGGCTGTTCTGTACCTGCTGCTCGGAGGGAACAACCGGTGACCGCGTACCTCATCACCAGCGTGAGCATCGTCGGCGCCGCGCCGACCGACCTGCTGATCCGCGACGGCGTCGTCGCCGAGGTCGGTCCGGGGCTGTCCGCGCCGGACGCCACCGTCATCGACGGAACCGGCCTGGTGGCCCTGCCCGGCCTGGTCGACCTGCACACCCACCTGCGCGAGCCCGGCCGGGAGGACGCCGAGACCGTCGAGTCCGGGTCCCGCGCGGCGGCGCTGGGCGGTTACACGGCGGTCTGCGCGATGGCCAACACGTCGCCGGTCGCGGACACCGCCGGCGTGGTCGAGCAGGTCTGGCGGCTCGGCCGGGAGGCCGGGATGGTCGACGTGCAGCCGATCGGGGCGGTCACCGTCGGGTTGGCCGGCGAGCGCCTCGCCGAGTTGGGGGCGATGGCCGACTCCGCCGCCCGGGTACGGATCTTCTCCGACGACGGGCACTGCGTCGCCGATCCGTTGCTGATGCGCCGGGCCCTGGAGTACGTCAAGGCGTTCGACGGGATCATCGCCCAGCACGCCGAGGAGCCCCGCCTCACCGAGGGCGCCCAGATGCACGAGGGTGAGGTCTCCACCCGGCTCGGGCTGATCGGCTGGCCGGCGGTCGCCGAGGAGGCGATCATCGCCCGGGACGTGCTGCTCGCCGAGCACGTGGGCAGCCGACTGCACGTCTGCCACGTCTCCACCGCCGGCAGCGTCGAGGTGCTACGCCAGGCCAAGGCCCGCGGGGTGCGCGTCACCGCCGAGGTCACCCCGCACCACCTGCTGCTCACCGACGAGCGTGCGGAGAGCTACGACCCGGTCTTCAAGGTCAACCCGCCGTTGCGTACGGCCGCCGACGTCGCCGCGCTGCGCGCCGCGCTCGCCGACGGCGTGATCGACATCATCGCCACCGACCACGCCCCGCACGCCGTGGAGGACAAGGAGTGCGAGTGGGCGTACGCCCGGCCGGGGATGCTCGGCCTGGAGACGGCGCTGTCCATCGCGCTGGACGTGCTCGGTCCCGAGTGGGACCTGATCGCCGAGCGGATGTCCCGCGTTCCCGCCCGGATCGCGGGACTGACCGGGCACGGCGTCGACCCGGCGCCCGGCGCCCCGGCCACCCTGACCCTGGTCGACCCGGCCGCCCGCCGCACCATCGAGCCGGCGGAGCTGGCCAGCCGCAGTCGCAACACCCCGTACGCCCGCATGACGCTGCCGGGTCGCATCGTGGCGACCTTCCTGCGCGGCGAGCCGACGGTCCTGGACGGAAAGGCAATCAAGTGACGCGTAGACGTTCCGCGATTCTCGTGCTCGAGGACGGGCGCACGTTCCCCGGTGAGGCGTACGGCAGTGTCGGGGAGACCTTCGGCGAGGCGGTCTTCACCACCGGCATGACCGGCTACCAGGAGACGCTGACCGACCCGTCCTACCACCGTCAGGTGGTCGTGCAGACCGCCCCGCACATCGGCAACACCGGCGTCAACGGCGAGGACGACGAGTCCGGCCGGATCTGGGTGGCCGGGTACGTGGTCCGCGACCCGGCCCGGATCGGCTCGAACTGGCGGGCCACCGGCGGTCTCGAGGACCGCCTCGCCACCGAGGGCGTGGTGGGCATCAGCGGGGTGGACACCCGGGCGCTGACCCGGCACCTGCGCGATCGGGGCGCCATGCGGGTGGGCATCTCCAGCGTCGAGAAGGACCCGCAGAGCCTGCTGGCCCGGGTCCGGCAGTCACCGCAGATGGTCGGCGCGGACCTGTCCACCGAGGTGACCACTCCCGAGCCGTACGTCGTCGACGCGATCGGCGAGCACCGGTTCACGGTGGCCGCGCTCGACCTGGGCATCAAGCGCAACGTGCCGCGCCGGCTCGCCGCGCGCGGGGTGAGGACCCACGTGCTGCCGGCCTCGTCGAGCATCGAGGACCTGCTCGCCACCGGCGCCGACGCGATCTTCCTGTCGCCCGGACCCGGCGACCCGGCCACGGCCTACGGTCCGGTGGCGGTGGCCCGGGAGGCGCTGCGGCGGCAGGTGCCACTGTTCGGCATCTGCTTCGGCAGCCAGATCCTCGGTCGGGCGCTCGGTTTCGGCACCTACAAGCTGGGCTACGGCCACCGGGGAATCAACCAGCCGGTGCTCGACCGGGCCACCGGCAAGGTCGAGGTGACCAGCCACAACCACGGCTTCGCGGTCGAGGTGCCGGGCGCGGGGGTGGGTGCCGGCGCGGTCGTCCCCGACCAGGTGATCGACACCGACTTCGGTGGCGTGCGGGTGTCGCACGTCTGCCTCAACGACAACGTGGTCGAAGGGCTGCGGGCCGTGGACGTGCCCGCCTTCACCGTCCAGTACCACCCGGAGGCGGCGGCCGGTCCACACGACGCGGACTACCTCTTCGACCGTTTCGCCGAGCTGATCGAAGGCGGGAAGAATGCCTAAGCGGACCGACCTCAAGCACATCCTCGTCATCGGCTCCGGGCCGATCGTCATCGGGCAGGCCTGCGAGTTCGACTACTCCGGAACCCAGGCGTGCCGGGTGCTGCGCAGCGAGGGGATCCGGGTCAGCCTGGTCAACTCCAACCCGGCCACGATCATGACCGACCCGGAGTTCGCCGACGCGACCTACGTCGAGCCGATCACCCCGGAGTTCGTCGAGCTGGTCATCGCCAAGGAGCGCCCGGACGCGATCCTGGCCACTCTCGGCGGGCAGACCGCGCTGAACACGGCAGTCGCCCTGCACGAGGCCGGCGTCCTGGAGAAGTACGGCGTCGAGTTGATCGGCGCGAACATCGACGCCATCAACCGGGGTGAGGACCGCCAGCTCTTCAAGGAGATCGTCGCGAAGGCCGGCGTACGCCTCGGCGTCGAGGACCCGGCCGCGCTGGTGCCGCGCTCGCGGGTGTGCCACTCGATGGACGAGGTCGAGGCGACCGTCGCCGAGCTGGGCCTGCCGGTGGTGATCCGGCCGTCGTTCACCATGGGCGGCCTGGGCTCCGGCATGGCGCACACCCCCCAGGACCTGGCCCGCATCGCCGGCGACGGCCTGGCGGCCAGCCCGGTGCACGAGGTCCTGATCGAGGAGAGCGTGCTCGGCTGGAAGGAATACGAGCTTGAGCTGATGCGCGACCGGCACGACAACGTGGTGGTGGTCTGCTCCATCGAGAACATCGACCCGATGGGCGTGCACACCGGCGACAGCGTGACCGTGGCCCCGGCCATGACGCTCACCGACCGGGAGTACCAGCACCTTCGTGACCTGGGCATCGCCGTGCTGCGCGAGGTCGGGGTGGACACCGGCGGCTGCAACATCCAGTTCGCGGTCAACCCGGTCGACGGCCGGATCGTCGTGATCGAGATGAACCCCCGGGTGTCGCGCTCCTCGGCGCTGGCCTCCAAGGCGACCGGCTTCCCGATCGCGAAGATCGCCGCGAAGCTGGCCATCGGCTACACGCTCGACGAGATCCCCAACGACATCACGTTGAAGACCCCGGCGGCGTTCGAGCCGACCCTGGACTACGTGGTGGTGAAGATCCCCCGCTTCGCGTTCGAGAAGTTCCCCGGCGCGGACCCGGAGCTGACCACCACCATGAAGTCGGTGGGCGAGGCCATGAGTCTCGGGCGCAACTTCAGCGAGGCGCTGAACAAGGCCATGCGGTCGATGGAAACCAAGGCGGTCGGCTTCTGGACCACTCCGGACCCGGCGGGCGTCACCCTGGCGGACACCCTCGCCGCGCTGCGCGTGCCGCACGACGGCCGGCTCTACACCGTCGAGCGGGCGCTGCGTCTCGGCGCGTCGATCAGCGAGGTGAGCGAGGCGTCCGGCGGGATCGACCCCTGGTTCCTGGACCAGATCGCGGCGCTGATCGAGCTGCGGACCGAGATCGTCGACGCGCCGGTGCTCGACGCCGAGCTGCTGCGCCGTGCCAAGCGGGCCGGGCTCTCCGACCGGCAGCTCGCCGCGCTGCGTCCGGAGCTGGCGGCCGAGGACGGCGTACGCGCCCTGCGGCACCGCCTCGACGTCCGCCCGGTCTACAAGACCGTCGACACCTGCGCGGCCGAGTTCGAGGCCAGCACGCCCTACCACTACTCGTCGTACGACTCCGAGACCGAGGTCGTGCCGTCGGACCGGCCGAAGGTGCTGATCCTGGGCTCCGGCCCGAACCGGATCGGGCAGGGCATCGAGTTCGACTACTCGTGCGTGCACGCCGTGCAGGCGCTGCGGGCGGCCGGCTACGAGACCGTGATGGTCAACTGCAACCCGGAGACGGTGTCGACCGACTACGACACCGCCGACCGGCTCTACTTCGAGCCGCTGACCTTCGAGGACGTCCTGGAGGCCTGGCACGCGGAAGACTCCTCCGGCCGCGCGGCCGGCGGCCCGGGCGTGGTCGGTGTGGTCGTGCAGCTCGGCGGGCAGACCCCGCTGGGGTTGGCGCAGCGGCTCAAGGACGCGGGCGTGCCGGTGGTCGGCACCTCGCCGGAGTCGATCCACCTGGCCGAGGAGCGGGGCGCGTTCGGCGCCGTCCTGGCCCGCGCCGGGCTGCGCGCGCCGGCACACGGCATGGCCACCTCGTACGACGAGGCCAAGACGATCGCCGACGAGATCGGCTACCCGGTGCTGGTCCGTCCGTCCTACGTGCTCGGTGGGCGTGGCATGGAGATCGTGTACGACGACCCGACGCTGCGTGACTACATCGGCCGGGCCACCGACATCTCCGGCGACCACCCGGTGCTGGTGGACCGGTTCCTCGACGACGCCATCGAGATCGACGTGGACGCCCTGTGCGACGCCGACGGCGAGGTCTACGTCGGCGGCGTGATGGAGCACATCGAAGAGGCCGGGATCCACTCCGGAGACTCGTCCTGCGCGTTGCCGCCGATCACCCTGGCGGGCTCGCACCTGGCCGAGGTCCGCCGGTACACCGAGGCCATCGCCCGGGGTGTCGGCGTGCGTGGTCTGCTCAACGTGCAGTACGCGCTCAAGGACGACGTGCTCTACGTGCTGGAGGCGAACCCGCGCGCGTCGCGGACGGTTCCGTTCGTCTCGAAGGCGACGGCGGTGCCGCTGGCCAAGGCGGCGGCCCGGATCGCGCTGGGCGCGACCATCGCCGAGCTGCGTGCCGAGGGTCTGCTCCCGGCGACGGGGGATGGTGGGACGATGCCCGCCGACGCGCCGATCGCGGTCAAGGAGGCGGTCCTGCCGTTCAAGCGCTTCCGTACCCGCGCCGGCAAGGGAATCGACTCGCTGCTCGGCCCGGAGATGAAGTCGACGGGTGAGGTGATGGGCATCGACACCAACTTCGGGCACGCCTTCGCCAAGAGCCAGTCGGCTGCGTACGGGTCGTTGCCGACCGCCGGGAAGATCTTCGTGTCGGTGGCCAACCGGGACAAGCGCGGCATGATCTTCCCGATCAAGCGGTTGGCCGACCTGGGCTTCGAGATCGTGGCGACGGCCGGTACCGCCGAGGTGCTGCGCCGGCACGGCATCGCCTGCGAGCAGATCCGCAAGCACTACCAGGCCGGCGAGGGCGACGACGCCGTGTCGCTGATCCTCGGCGGCCACGTGGCGCTGGTGATCAACACGCCGCAGGGCTCGGGCGCGAGTGCCCGCTCCGACGGTTACGAGATCCGCAGCGCCGCCGTCACCACCGACATCCCCTGCATCACCACGGTCCCCGGCGCCGCCGCGGCGGTGATGGGGATCGAGGCACGTATCCGGGGCGACATGCGGGTGCGACCGTTGCAGGATCTGCACGCCACCCTGCGGGCGGCGCAGTGACGCTGTTCGAGCGGGTCGTCCGGCCCGGGTTGTTCCGGCTCGGCGGCGGGGACGCCGAGACGGCGCACGAGTGGACGCTGCGGCGGTTGGCCGCACTGTCGCGGCGTCCCGCCGTCCTGGCCGCGCTGCGGGCCCGGTACGCCGTCGAGGCGCCGCGCACGGTCTTCGGCGTGCGGTTCCCCAACCCGGTCGGGCTGGCTGCCGGCATGGACAAGGACGGCGTCGCGCTGCCGGCCTGGCCGGCGCTGGGGTTCGGCTTCGTGGAGGTCGGCACGGTCACCGCGCACGCCCAGCCGGGCAATCCGCGGCCCCGGCTGTTCCGGCTGCCGGCCAGCGAGGCGGTGGTCAACCGGATGGGCTTCAACAACGCCGGCGCCGCGGCGTTGGCCGCCCGGCTGGCGGCGTTGCCCCGTCCACTCGGGGTGCCGTTGGGCATCTCGTTGGGCAAGTCCAAGGTGACTCCGCTCGACGAGGCGGTCGAGGACTACCTGGCCTCGTACCGGGCGCTGCGTGGGCACGGCGACTACTTCGCGGTGAACGTGTCGTCGCCGAACACGCCGGGTCTGCGGTCGTTGCAGGACCGTGCCCACCTGGACGCGCTGCTCGGCGCGCTGGTGGGGGAGAAGCCGGTGCTGGTGAAGATCGCGCCGGACCTGACCGAGGCGGCGATCGCCGAGTTGTTGGAGGTCTGCCTGGCCCGGGGCGCCGCCGGGGTGATCGCCACGAACACCACCCTGGCCCGCGACGGGCTCGCCGCCGTGGACACCGACCGTGGCGCACAGGCCGGCGGCCTGTCCGGTCGGCCGCTGACCGGCCGTGCCCGGGACGTGGTGGCCTTCGTGCACCGCGAGACCGGCGGCCGGCTGCCCATCGTCGGGGTCGGCGGCGTGCTCGACCCGGACGACGCCACCCGGATGTTCGATGCCGGCGCCGCCCTGGTGCAGCTCTACACGGGCTTCATCTACCGGGGCCCGGCCCTGGTCCGGGCGGCGGCCCGCGCGAGCGCCACGGCGGCGACGCCGGATCCGGTCGCCGGCCGGTGAGTGTCCCCGGCCCGGTGCCCGCCCTGCGGTACGGGGACGGGGCGGGGTCGGCGCAGCGGTTCCACCCGGCCGCGCGACGTCCGTCGTCCGGCCGGCTTCAGGCACCCGAGGAGTACGCGTGACACCTGAGGAGATTCTGGCCGTCGACCGGGCGCACGTCTGGCATCCGTACGCCACGCTGCCGCCGGCGAACGCGCCGTTCGTGGTCCGCAGCGCCGAGGGGGTGCGGCTGAGGTTGGCCGACGGCCGGGAGTTGGTGGACGGGATGTCGTCCTGGTGGGCGGCGGTCCACGGCTACCGGCACCCGGTGCTGGACGCGGCCGTTACCGACCAGCTCGGGCGGATGAGCCACGTGATGTTCGGCGGACTCACCCACGAGCCCGCCGTGCGGCTCGCGCGGACGCTGGTCGAGCTGGCCCCGGACGGGTTGGAGCACGTGTTCCTGGCCGACTCCGGATCGGTCAGCGTCGAGGTGGCCGTGAAGATGTGCCTGCAGTACCAGCGGGCGGTCGGTCGGCCGGAGCGGCGTCGGCTGGCCACCTGGCGGGGCGGGTACCACGGCGACACGTTCCATCCGATGAGCGTCTGCGACCCCGAGGGCGGGATGCACCACCTCTGGGGTGACGTGCTGCCCCGCCAGGTCTTCGCCCCGGTGCCGCCGGGCGGGTTCGCCGATCCGCCGGACGAGGCGTACGTGGCGGCGTTGGTGGACGCCGTCGAGCGGCACGCCCACGAACTGGCCGCGGTCATCGTGGAACCGGTGGTGCAGGGCGCGGGTGGGATGCGCTTTCACCATCCGGGTTACCTGCGGGTGCTGCGCGAGGTGACCCGCGCGCACGGGGTGCTGCTGGTCTTCGACGAGATCGCGACCGGGTTCGGCCGTACCGGCACGATGTTCGCCGCCGAGCACGCCGGGGTGTCCCCGGACGTGATGTGCGTGGGCAAGGCGCTCACCGGCGGCTACCTGACCCTGGCCGCGGCGCTGTGCACCCCGGAGATCGCCCGTGGGATCTCCGCTGACGGCGTCCTGGCGCACGGTCCGACGTTCATGGGCAACCCGCTGGCCTGCGCGGTCGCCAACGCCTCCATCGGGCTGCTCCGGGCGGGCGACTGGGCGGCACAGGTGTCCCGGATCGGCGCGGGCCTGCGCGCCGGCCTGGAGCCGCTGCGCGCCGTGGCGGGCGTGGCCGACGTGCGGGTGCTCGGGGCGATCGGCGTGGTCCAGCTCGACCACGACGTCGACCTCGGCGCGGCCACCACGGCCGCCGCCGACCGTGGCGTCTGGCTGCGGCCCTTCCGCGACCTGATCTACACGATGCCGCCGTACGTGACGGACGACGCCGACCTGGCCCAGATCGCGGCCGGGGTGGCGGCGGCCGTGGCGGCCGGCTGAGCGGGAACCGACAAGCATTCCGGGAGGCGGCCAGCCGCCCGGGCGACAAGAGGGGAAGTACGCCGATGGAGAGCTTCGGCACCCGGCTGCACCGGGCCGTCACCGAGCGTGGACCGCTCTGCGTGGGCATCGACCCGCATCCCGGCCTGCTGGCCCGCTGGGGCCTCGCCGACGACGTCGACGGTCTGGACCGGTTCACCCGAACCGTGGTGGATGCGCTCGGTGACCGGGTTGCGGTTGTCAAGCCTCAGTCGGCCTTTTTCGAGCGATTCGGATCCCGCGGTGTGGCGATTCTTGAGTCAACTATCCGACAGTTACGGGAAGCCGGATCGCTCGTTCTGCTCGACGTCAAGCGTGGCGACATCGGCTCAACGGTCAGCGCGTACGCCTCCGCGTACCTGGATCCATCCAGCCCGCTGTATGTCGACGCGGTCACGGCCAGTCCCTACCTGGGAGTAGGTTCGTTGGCGCCGATGTTCGAGTTGGCCGCCAAACACGGCGGCGGGGTCTTCGTGCTGGCCCTCACCTCGAACCCCGAGGGCGCGGCCGTGCAGCGGGCCCGCACGGCCGACGGGCGCACTGTGGCGCAGACCGTGATTGACGAGATTTCCCAGCTCAACAGCGGTGCGGACCCCCTCGGCAGCTTCGGTCTGGTGGTCGGGGCCACCATCGGTGACACCGGTCATGACCTGTCCACCGTCGGGGGGCCGCTGCTCGCTCCGGGGCTCGGCGCGCAGGGTGCGGGCGCCGCCGATCTGCGTACCGTCTTCGGCTCCAGCCTCGCCGCGGTGCTCCCGTCGTACTCCCGTGAGGTCCTGTCGGCGGGACCGGACAGCGACGCCCTGCGGGCCGCCGCGGACCGCGTGCTGGTCGAGTGTCGGGCAGTTCTGGCTGCCCGGTGACTGACTGACGGCTCGGTCACTTTGCGATGATCATCGCGCGCCCACGTTGCCGAAAGCTCCGTCGACCGCTAGTTTTCCCCGCGCTGGGAACCATGGACCCCTTGGTTCACAGCGACACCACGTTTCACAGATGCGGCGGTGCGCCCCGCCCGCCGCGATAGGGACCTGAGGAGAACTGGTGCCGCTCCCGTCACTGACCCCCGAACAGCGCGCTGCCGCGCTCGAGAAGGCCGCGGAGATCCGCAAGGCCCGTGCCGAGCTGAAGGAGCAGCTCAAGCAGGGCAAGACCACCCTTGGCGCCGTCCTCGAGCGCGCCGAGAGCGACGATGTCGTCGGCAAGCTCAAGGTTTCGGCTGTCCTGCAGGCGATGCCGGGCATCGGCAAGATCCGGGCTACCCAGATCATGGAGAAGCTCAAGATCGCCGACAGCCGTCGTCTGCGCGGCCTCGGCGAGCAGCAGCGCAAGGCACTGCTTGGAGAGTTCGCCGCCAACTGAACCTGGCAGCGTGTAGAAACAAGCAGTGAGCACGGATGACGAGGCGCGCCCGGCGGCTCGGCTCACTGTCCTGGCTGGACCTTCGGGTTCCGGCAGGGAGAGTGTCGTCGAGCTCGTCCGGGCGCGTTTCCCGTCCGTGTGGATCCCGGTGCCGGCAACGACCAGGCCGCGCCGGGAGCCGGAGGTGGACGGGGAACAACGGGTCTTTCTCGCCCCGGCCGAGTTCGAGCGCCGGGTGGCCGGCGGCGAGCTGCTGGAGTGGTCCCGGATCGGCGCGTACCGCCGGGGGACCCTGCACCCGCCGCTGCGCGCCCGGCTCGACGCCGGGCAGCCGGTCCTGCTTCCACTCGACGTGACCGGGGCCCGGCTGGTGCGGCAACGACTGCCCGACGCGCGTCTGGTGCTGCTGATCCCGCCCGGACGCCGGCCGGACGCCGCCGCCGCGGCCGCCTTCGCGGACACCCTCACGCACGACCTCACCGATCGGGTGGCGGACGAGCTGGTAGGCTTACTCGGTTCAACTCATCCGGATCCGGCCTGGTCGCGCCTGCGTGGCTGACGGCCGGCCGCCGTCGGGACTCAGCACCGCGTCCGCGCGGCTCGAAAGACGCAGAGGTTAATTCGTGGGATCCATCGCCAACCCCGAAGGCATCACCAACCCGCCGATCGACGAGCTCCTCGAGAAGACGACGTCGAAGTACGCGCTGGTCATCTTCGCCGCCAAGCGCGCGCGCCAGGTCAACGCCTACTACAGCCAGCTCGGTGAGGGCCTCCTGGAGTACGTCGGCCCGCTCGTCGAGACCACCCCGCAGGAAAAGCCGCTCTCCATCGCCATGCGCGAGATCAACGGCGGTCTGCTCACCGCCGAGCCGACCGACCAGCCGTAGGCGCGTCCCCGTCGATGTCCGCCTCGATCGTCCTCGGGGTCGGCGGCGGCATCGCCGCCTACAAGGCGTGTGAGCTGCTGCGACTCTTCACCGAGTCGGGCCACCGGGTCCGTGTCGTGCCGACCGCGTCGGCGCTGAGATTCGTCGGCGCGCCGACCTGGGCGGCGCTCTCCGGCCAGCCGGTCGCCGACGACGTCTGGTCCGACGTGCACGAGGTGCCGCACGTCCGCCTCGGCAAGCAGGCCGACCTGGTGGTGGTCGCGCCGACCACCACCGACCTGCTCGCCAAGGCCGCCCACGGGCTCGCCGACGACCTGCTGACCAACACGTTGCTGACCGCCCGCTGCCCGGTGGTGCTGGCCCCGGCCATGCACACCGAGATGTGGGAGCACCCGGCCACCGTCGCCAACGTCGCCACGCTGCGCTCCCGGGGCGTCCGGGTGATCGAGCCGGCCGTCGGGCGGCTCACCGGCGCCGACACCGGCAAGGGCCGCCTGCCCGACCCGGCGGAGATCTTCGCGATCGCCCGCCAGGTCCTCGCTCGGGGCGCCTCCGCCCCGGCGGACCTGACGGGTCGCCGGCTGGTCGTCACCGCCGGGGGTACCCGCGAGCCGTTGGATCCGGTCCGCTTTCTCGGCAACCGCTCCTCGGGCAAACAGGGCTACGCCTTCGCGCGTTCGGCGGTCGCCCGCGGTGCCCGGGTCACGCTGATCGCGGCCAACGTCTCGCTCGCCGACCCCGCCGGGGTCGACCTGGTCCGGGTCGGCACGACCGCCGAGCTGCGCGAAGCGACCCTGAAGGCCGCCACCGAGGCCGACGCGGTCGTGATGGCGGCGGCTCCGGCCGATTTCCGACCGGCGACGTACGCGCCTGGCAAAATCAAGAAGTCGGACGACGGTGTCGCTCCCACCATCGAGCTCGTCACCAATCCGGACATCGCTGCGGAGCTCGGCCAGCGCAAGGGACCGGGGCAGGTGCTGGTGGTGTTCGCCGCCGAGACCGGCGACGCGGAGGCCAACGGCCGGGCGAAGCTGGCCCGGAAGCGGGCTGACCTCATCGTGGTCAACGAGGTCGGTCCGGACCGGGTCTTCGGCGCCGACACCAACACGGTGACGGTCATCGGCGCGGACGGCTCGGTGAGTCGTCTGCCGGAGCAGGCCAAGGAGGCGGTGGCCGACACCGTGTGGGACCTCGTCGTGGCGCGGCTGGCCAACCGCTCCTGACGGGTGGAACAGGGCGCGACCGACCCCGACACCGGCCGCAGCGGTGACTAGACTGCCGCGGAACGACCTCACACGCTTAGGAGTGCCGTGACACGCCGCCTCTTCACGTCCGAATCGGTCACGGAAGGCCACCCGGACAAGATCGCCGACCAGATCAGCGACGGCATCCTCGACGCGCTGCTCGCCGAGGACCCGCACAGCCGGGTTGCCGTCGAGACCATGATCACCACCGGCCAGGTGCACATCGCCGGCGAGGTCACCACCAAGGCGTACGCCGACATCCCCACCATCGTCCGCCGGACCATCCTCGACATCGGGTACGACTCGTCGAAGAAGGGTTTCGACGGCGCGTCCTGCGGGGTCAGCGTCTCGATCGGCGCGCAGTCCGAGGACATCGCGCAGGGCGTCGACAACGCCTTCGAGCTGCGGACCGGGGCGTCGGAGAGCGCGCTGGACGCGCAGGGCGCCGGCGACCAGGGCATGATGTTCGGTTTCGCCTGCTCGGAGACGCCGGAGTTGATGCCGCTGCCGATCGCGCTGGCGCACCGGCTGGCGCGTCGGCTCGCCGCGGTGCGCAAGGACGGCACGATCCCGTACCTGCGGCCGGACGGCAAGACCCAGGTCACCATCGAGTACGAGGGGCTGCGCCCGGTCCGGCTGAACACCGTGGTGGTGTCCAGCCAGCACGCCGCGGACATCTCGCTGGAGTCGCTGCTCACCCCCGACGTGCGTGACTCCGTCATCGCTCCCGAGTTGGAGAGCCTCGGTCTGGACACCGACGGCTACCGGCTGCTGGTCAACCCGACCGGCCGGTTCGAGATCGGTGGCCCGATGGGTGACGCTGGCCTGACCGGCCGCAAGATCATCGTTGACACCTACGGCGGGTACGCCCGGCACGGCGGCGGCGCGTTCTCCGGCAAGGACCCGTCCAAGGTGGACCGGTCGGCCGCGTACGCGATGCGCTGGGTGGCCAAGAACGTGGTCGCCGCCGGCCTCGCCGAGCGGTGCGAGGCGCAGGTCGCCTACGCCATCGGCAAGGCGCACCCGGTGAGCCTGTTCATCGAGACGTTCGGCACCGAGACCGTGCCGGTCGCCTCGATCGAGAGCGCCGTCTCCGAGGTGTTCGACCTGCGCCCGGCCGCGATCATCCGGGACCTCAACCTGCTCCGCCCGATCTACCAGCAGACCGCCGCGTACGGCCACTTCGGCCGGGAGCTGCCGGACCTGACCTGGGAGAGCACCGACCGGGCCGCCGACCTCAAGTCGGCCGCAGGAGCCTGACCGCCACCAGGCGTAGCGACCGGCGACCCGCACCAGGGTCGCCGGTCGCGCGCGTCTGCGTGGACGTGCCGCTGGCGCACCTGGACCGCCCGTTCGACTACCTCGTGCCGGCCGAGCTGGACGACGTGGCGGTGCCCGGCACCCGGGTCAAGGTGCGTTTCGCGGGGCAGTTGGTCGACGGTTGGCTGCTGTCCCGGGCGGACGACTCCGGGCACACAGGCCGCCTCGCCTACCTGGAGAAGGTCGTCTCGCCCGAGCCGGTGCTGACCCCCGAGGTCGCCCGTCTGGCACGCGCGGTCGCCGACCGGTACGCGGGCAACCTCGCCGACGTCCTCCGGCTCGCCGTGCCACCCCGACACGCCCGTGTCGAGAAGGAGCCCTCTGCGGACCTGCCAGCCCCGGCCCCCGAACCCGCCGAGACCGCCGAGACCGCCGAGACCGCCGCGACAGCCGCGCCCGGCGGTGCGGCTGCGCCCGGCGGTGCGGCTGCGCCCGGCGGTGCGGCCGGATCCGGCGGTGCGGCCGGATCCGGCGGTGCGGCCGGGCCCGGCGGTGCGGCTGCGCCCGGCGGTGCGGCCGAGCCCGGCGGTGCG
>NZ_JBEZEC010000017.1:0-89950 GCF_040648595.1 Micromonospora sp. NPDC049107 | reverse complement strand
GAAGCTAAGCCCTCCAGCGCCGATGGTACTGCACTCGTGAGGGTGTGGGAGAGTAGGACACCGCCGGACAATCTTTCAGGAATGGCCACCCCTATGGGGGTGGCCATTCCTGCATTCCCCCCAAGAAGAACCCCACCCCTTGTCCCGCGCCCCCGGCCCCCATTCGGCACTGGTGATCATGAAGTTTTTGCGATGACACGCCGATGACAGTGGCAACAACTTCATGATCAACACGCCGCGAAGGGGGGTCTGGAGAGGGCTGGCGGGAGGGTGCGGAGGGGTTAGGTTCGGGATTGCATTTCGTTGCGGAGGTCGCCCAGGAGGGCGCCCGCGTCGGTCACCGACCTGCCGGGGAACATCGCCATCACGACGCTGCCGTGGTCGGCCCAACCGCACACCGCGAAGTCGCCGCCCTCACCGCTCGTGCTGCCGCACTTCATCACTCCACCCAGCTTGCCCGCAGGCACCTTACGCAGCCCCGTCACCGCCCCGGTCTCGTCGGACATCAGGCCGAAGAGGCTGTCCAGGTCGCGCTCGGGTTGCCAGAGCAGCGTCGTGCCGCCGAAGACCAGGACCGCGCGCTTGTCGTCGGCGGGGTCGCGGTAGACGGTGCCAAAGCTCCGGTCCAGGTCGATGTCGGCGGCCAGGCCGCTGCGCAGGTAGTCCGCCGTGCTCTTGGCGCGCTCGCTGTCGTCCCGCGTCAACCCCGCCACCCGCTCGGGCGAGGTCAGCCGGGTGTCCTTCTGCTGCGCCACACGCCACCCGCCGACCCCCAGCACACCCGCGCCCGCGAGGCCGACAACCAGGGCGACCGTCCAGCCGATCCGGCGGCGGCGGGACCAGCCACCGGACCGCTCGTCGGGATCGCCGCCGGTGTCCCGAGTGCTCAGCTGGATCGGCTCCTCGGTCAGTTCGACCGGCTCGCGGCCGTGGTCGAGTGACCGCTCGGTGAGATGTGCGTCGGACATAGCCGACACCGTACGCGAACGACAGGTGGCGCACGTCAGGTCCGCAGAAGCCCTTCGTAGACTTGTCGGGTGACCGAGAGACTGGATGCCCGACGCCCCGACGCCCCGACCCTTGCCGGCCAGTACCAGCCTGGCGAGGTAGAGCAGCGGCGGTACGAGCAGTGGGTAGCCGCTGGGCACTTCCGGGCCTCCGCCGACAGCGACAAGCCCCCCTTCACCATCGTCATTCCGCCGCCGAACGTCACCGGCTCCCTGCACATGGGCCACGCGTTCGAGCACACGCTCATGGACGCCCTGACCCGTCGCAAGCGGATGCAGGGCTTCGAGGCGCTGTGGCTGCCCGGCATGGACCACGCCGGCATCGCCACCCAGAACCTGGTCGAGCGTCAGCTCGCCGCCGAAGGGCTGTCGCGGCACGACCTCGGTCGGGAGAAGTTCGTCGAGCGGGTCTGGCAGTGGAAGGCCGAGTCCGGTGGCAAGATCCTCGGCCAGATGCGCCGCCTCGGCGACTCCGTCGACTGGGAGCGGGAGCGCTTCACCATGGACGCCGGCCTGAGTCGCGCGGTCCAGACGATCTTCAAGAAGCTCTTCGACGACGGCCTCATCTACCGGGCCAACCGGATCATCAACTGGTGTCCGCGCTGCCTGACCGCACTGTCGGACATCGAGGTCGAGCACACCGACGACGACGGTGAGCTGATCTCGATCCGCTACAGCGACGAGGTCGTGGTGGCCACCACGCGGGCCGAGACGATGCTCGGCGACACCGCCGTGGCGGTGCACCCCGACGACGAGCGCTACCAGCACCTGATCGGCACCGAGGTCGAGCTGCCGCTCACCGGCCGACGGATCCCGATCGTCGCCGACGCGCACGTCGACCCGTCCTTCGGCACCGGCATGGTCAAGGTGACCCCCGCCCACGACCCGAACGACTTCGAGATCGGCCAGCGACACGACCTGCCCGCGCTGACCGTCATGGACGAGCGCGGCGTGATCACCGTGCCCGGCCCGTTCGAAGGGCTGGACCGGTTCGAGGCGCGGCCGGCGATCGTCGCGGCGCTGCGCGAACAGGGCCGGATCGTCGCCGAGAAGCGCCCGTACGTGCACGCCGTCGGTCACTGTTCGCGTTGCAAGACGACGGTCGAGCCGCGGCTGTCGCTGCAGTGGTTCGTCAACACCGCCCCGCTCGCGCAGGCCGCCGGTGACGCGGTGCGCGACGGTCGGGTCCGTATCGAGCCGGCCGAGCTGGCGAAGCGCTACTTCGCCTGGGTCGACAACATGCACGACTGGTGCATCTCCCGCCAGCTCTGGTGGGGGCACCGCATCCCGGTCTGGTACGGCCCGGCCGGCGAGATCGTCTGCGTCGGCCCCGACGAGACGCCGCCGACCGGCGAGGGTTGGCACCAGGACGAGGACGTCCTCGACACCTGGTTCTCCAGCGGCCTGTGGCCGTTCTCCACCCTGGGTTGGCCGGAAGAGACCCCGGACCTGGCGAAGTTCTATCCGACCAGCGTGCTGGTCACCGGGTACGACATCCTGTTCTTCTGGGTCGCCCGGATGATGATGTTCGGCCTCTACGCGATGGACGGCCGGCCGCCCTTCGACGTGGTCGCGTTGCACGGCATGGTGCGCGACCAGTTCGGCAAGAAGATGTCGAAGTCGTTCGGCAACGTGGTCGACCCGCTGGACTGGATCGACAGGTACGGCGCCGACGCGACCCGGTTCACCCTGGCCCGGGGCGCGAACCCCGGCCAGGACGTGCCGGTCAGCGAGGAGTGGTGCCAGGGCTCGCGTAACTTCTGCAACAAGCTCTGGAACGCCACCCGGTTCGCGTTGATGAACGGCGCGCACACGACCGGCGACCTGCCGCCCGTCGAGCAGCTCTCCACCGTCGACCGGTGGGTCCTGTCCCGGCTGGCGCACGTCACCGCCGAGGTCGACGAGCAGTTCGAGGCGTACGAGTTCGCCAAGGTGTGTGACCTGCTCTACCACTTCGCCTGGGACGACGTCTGCGACTGGTACGTCGAGCTGAGCAAGCCGGTGCTCGCCGAGGGCGGTGAGCGGGCCGACGTGACCCGCCGGGTTCTCGGCCACGTCCTGGACCAGCTGCTGCGGCTGCTGCACCCGGTCATCCCGTTCGTCACCGAGGAGTTGTGGCTCGCGCTGACCGGCGGCGAGACGGTGCAGGCCGTCGCCTGGCCGGTGGCCGACCGGTCGCTCATCGACGACGCCGCCGAGGTCGAGCTGGCCGCCGTGCAGCGGGTCGTCACCGAGATCCGCCGGTTCCGTTCCGACCAGGGGCTACGCCCGACGCAGCGGGTCGCGGCCCGCCTGGACGGGCTGGCCGGGGCCGGCATCGCGGCCCACGAGCCGCTGATCCGGTCGCTGGTTCGGCTGGACCCCGCCGGTGACGACTTCCAGGCCAGCGCGACGTTGGCCATGCCCGGCGCGGTAGGTGTCGCGTTGGACACCCGGGGGTCGATCGACGTGGCCGCCGAGCGGGCCCGGCTGACCAAGGACCGCGCGGCCGCCCAGAAGGAGGTCGCGCAGGCCCGGGCGAAGCTCGACAACCCGGCCTTCATCGGCAAGGCCCCCGAGCCGGTCGTCGCGAAGATCCGCGACCGGCTCGCCACCGCCGAGGCCGACCTGGTCCGGATCGACGCCGCTCTGGAGACGCTTACCTCGTGACCGACCGTACCGATTTCGCCGCCGCCGAAGCTGAGCTGAACGCCCGCGGTTTCACCCGCATGGTGTTCGAGCTGGACCGCATCGAGTCGCTGCTCGACCTGCTCGGGAGTCCGCAGCGGGCGTACCCGTCGATCCACCTCACCGGCACCAACGGCAAGACGTCCACCGCACGGATGATCGACTCGCTGCTGCGGGCGTTCGGGCTGCACACCGGCAGGTACACGAGTCCGCACCTGGAGACCGTCCGGGAGCGGATCAGCCTGGACGGGGAACCGGTGAGCGAGGAGCGCTTCGCCGCGGTCTACGGGGAGATCAAGCCGCTGGCCGAGCTGGTCGACGCGCGCTCGGACGAGCCGCTGACGTACTTCGACATGACGACCGCGTTGGCGTTCGCCACGTTCGCCGACGCGCCCGTCGACATCGCCGTGGTCGAGGTGGGTCTCGGCGGCGCCGAGGACGCCACCAACGTCATCCAGGCCGGCGTCTGCGTGATCACGCCGATCGGCCTGGACCACACCGAGTGGCTCGGCGACACGCTCCAGGACATCGCGCTGGCCAAGGCCGGCATCATCCACCCGGGCGCCACCGTGATCTCGGCGGCGCAGGAGGAGGAGGCCGCGCGTCCCCTCCTCGAACGCTGCTCCGAGGTGGGCGCCACCATCGCCCGTGAGGGCGCCGAGTTCGGCGTGCTGAGCCGGGCGGTCGCCGTCGGCGGGCAGGTGCTCAAGCTGCAGGGCCTCGGTGGCGTCTACGACGACGTGTTCATCCCCCTGCACGGCGCGCACCAGGCGCAGAACGCGGCGGTGGCGCTCGCCGCCGTGGAGGCGTTCCTCGGTGCCGGGGCCCGCCGTCAGTTGGACGTCGAGGCCGTCCGGGAGGGGTTCGCGACGGCCAGCTCCCCGGGCCGGCTGGAGCGGGTCCGCAGCGCTCCGACCGTCCTGCTGGACGGCGCGCACAACCCGCACGGTATGGCCGCGACGGTGACCGCGCTGCAGGAGGAGTTCGCGTTCAGCAAGCTGGTGGCGCTGGTGGGCGTCCTCGCCGACAAGGACGCGAGCAGCCTGCTGGAGCTGCTGGAGCCGGTGGCCGACGTCGTGGTGGTCACCCGCAACAGCTCGCCACGGGCGATGCCGACGAAGGAGCTCGCCGCGCTCGCCGTCGAGATCTTCGGCGAGGAGCGCGTCGAGGTGGCCGAGGAGGTGCCGGACGCGATCGAGCTGGCGGTCGCGCTGGCCGAGGAGGACGTACCCGGTGAGCTCAGCGGCGTCGGTGTCCTGGTGACGGGTTCGGTGGTCACGGTCGCCGACGCCCGCCGGCTCCTGAAGCGATGACCGGCCCCGAGCGCGACCCCCGCGCCACCGACGCGACCGACCTGGACCGCGACCACCGCGCCACCGACGCGACCGACCTCGACCGCGACCCGTGCGCCACCGACGACGCGACCGGTCCGGACCGCGGTCGGAGCGTTCCGGACCAGGACACAGCCGCATCGACGGCGGGGGAGCCGGAGGCCGGGCAGGTACGGCGCTCCGGCCTGCGGAACCCGCAGGCGGCCGTACGGGGTCTCGGCGCGGGAACGCTCGGCCTGGAGGCGCTGGTGCTGCTGCTGGCCATTCAACCGATCCGGGTGGTCGGCGGTGACCTGGGCGGCGCGGCGATCGCCGTGGTGGTGGCCCTGGCGGTGGCCGCCATCCTGCTGGCCGGCATGATGCGGCGTCCCTGGGCCTGGCACGCCGGCACCGTGTTGCAGGGCCTGCTGATGCTGGCCGGGCTGCTGCACTGGTCGCTGCTCGTGCTGGGCATCATTTTCGCGCTGGTCTGGGCGTACGCGTTGCACGTCCGCCGGGTCATCCTCGGCTGACCCCCGAGGGTCGGGTCAGGCGTCGGCGCGTTCGCGCCACTGGGTCAGGGCGATGCCGTGGCCGTCCGGGTCCCGGAAGGCCGCCGCCCACACCTCCAGCCTGCTGCCCCGGTTGACCACGCGTGGGGCGTACGTGAAGCGGACACCGGATCCGCGCAGCCGTCCGTACGCCGCCTCGATGTCGTCCACCTCGAGGTTGACGTGCACGAGCCGGCGACTGATGGGCGCCGCCCCGGTCACCTCGCGCAGCACCAGCCGGGTCGAGCCGAAGGCAAGCACCGCGTTGCCGGTGCCCTGGTCGACCTCGGAGAAGCCGAGCATGTCCCGGTAGAAACCGAGCGATCGGGCCAGGTCGGTGACCAGCAGGGTCAGTCCGACGCCGCTGATGGGACCGGCCGGGTCCGCCGCCGACGCTCCGTCGTACCCGAAGATCGCCTCGTCCAGGGCCTCGGCGGTGACGGTCTCGCGGGCCGCTCCCGCCGGGGTCGGGTCGTCCAGCGGCAGGTCCAGCGGGTCCAGCGGGTCGGTAGCGAGCGGGCCGGTCCGCTGCGTCGGCGGGGCGTCGGTCGGCCGGTCCGCGCTCGGTGCGGACCGGGCCTGCGCTTCCGCGTCCACGGGGTCGTCGTCGGACTGGGCGGCACGGACGTCGTCCGGGTCGGCAGGGTCGACGCCGGGCTGGTCGAAGTGCTCCTCGGCCGGGGGCCGGGGTGCGGGCGTGGCCCGGCGGGGCAGTCCCGCGCCGGGCTGCTTGTCGACGACGACGCCTTCGAGGACCACCGGGCCGCCCGGGGCCTGGCTCACCACCACCGGCTCGCGCTCGTCGGATACGACGGACCGGTCGTCGCGCAGGGGGTCGGGACCGCGCTGGTCGCGGAACGGGTCGCCGCCGCGCGGGTCGCGGAACGGATCGGGGCCGCGCGGGTCGCCGAACGGGTCGGGGCCGAACGGGTCGCCGCCGCGCGCGTCCCGGAAGTCGTCGTCGGGCGCGCGGTCCGCCCAGGGCGGGGCGTCCTGCTCGATCAGCACCTCGTCGCCGGGGTCGAGGTCGCCGAACTCGGGCGGCAGGTCCGCGACGGCCGCGGCGGTCTCGGCGTGGGTGGGCACCTCGTCCCAGAGGACCTTGACGTGCCGCTGGTCGTCGAGCGCGACCCGGATGGGCAGGGTCTGGCCCAACGACGGCCACTTGGAGACCGGCACCCGCGGCTCGATGATCTTCTTGGATCGGGGCGGCAGGCCGGGCGCGTCGATGACCAGTTGCAGCTCGCACCGGCCGAACGCGTACTGGGTGGGTGGTTCGGAGGCGCTGTGCACGTGCGCCACGCCGACCACCCAGGTGCGCCCGCCGCCCTTCACGGTGGCCAGCGCGATCGCCAGCACCAGCAGGGCGACGCCGAGCGCGACGATGGCCCAGCTGGTCATGCCCAGCCCGAAGAGGACGACGAAGGTGGCCACGGTGCCGAGCACCGTGCCGACCAGCTTGCGTACCGGCGCGATGGGCCGGTTCCCGCCATTCGCCACAGTGGACCTCCCGGGGGTCAGGGCCAGGCTAGGCCGGATCGGCCACCGGTGGAAAGACCGGCCGCCGCGCCGGCGCCGGGACCGGGTCGCTACGCTGACCGTACCGAGCCCAAGCGTTCTGCGCGTACAGGAGGAACCCAGCGTGTCCAACGACAGCCCGGAAGAGCGCAGCCTCGTGCTGATCAAGCCCGACGCGGTCCGCCGCGGCCTGGTCGGCGAGCTCCTCTCCCGCTTCGAGCGCAAAGGGCTGCGGATCGACGCGATGGTGCACCGGACCATGGACGCCGCGCTCGCGGACGCGCACTACGCCGAGCACGTCGACAAGGCGTTCTACCCGCCGCTGAAGGACTTCATGACCGGCGGTCCGCTGGTCGCCCTGGTCCTCTCCGGCGACCAGGTCATCGACGTGGTCCGGGGGCTGGTCGGCGCGACCGACGGCCGCAAGGCCGCCGCCGGCACCATCCGCGGTGACCTGTCGCTCTCCAACCGGGAGAACCTGGTGCACGCCTCCGACTCGCCGGACAGCGCCAAGCGCGAGATCGCGCTCTGGTTCCCCGAGCTGGGCTGACGACCTCACGATTTCAGGCGGCCGGGGGTAGCTTCTCCGGATTGCCCACCACGTAGATCCCGGTGATCCGACCGGCGGCGGCGGTGACGGTCATCGTGTAGCGGCCGCCGTCGCCGCGGGTGAGCAGGATGGCGGGTTCGCCGTTCAACTCGACCCGCCGCGCCGTCCACTCGCGGCGTGGGCCGTAGATCCCGGCGTAGAACCGGGCGACCCGGTCCGCACCGCGCACCGGGTTGCGCGCGGAACGGACGCGACCTCCACCGTCGTTCCACGCCGTGACGTCCGCGGCCACCAGACGGGTGAGCGTCGCCAGGTCCCCGTTCCGGGCGGCGGCGAGGAACGCCTCCAGCAACCGCTCACGCTCGGACCGGCTGGCCGTGAAGCGGCGGTCCTCCTGGCGTACGTGCGTGTTCGCCCGGTGGTACAGCTGACGGCAGTCCTGCGGGGTCCGGTCCAGGATCTCCGCGATCTCGGCGTACGGCAGGTCGAACGCGGTGCGCAGGACGTACACGGCACGCTCCGGCGGCGTGAGCCGTTCCAGCACGTGCAGCAGCGCGGTGGACAGCGAGTCCCGCAGCTCCGCGCGGTCCAGCGGGCCGAACGGCGAGGGCTCGGTCGGCACCGGCTCGGGCAGCCACGGTCCGACGTACGTCTCGCGGGCCGCCTGCCGGGACCGCAGCCGGTCCAGCGCGAGCCGGGTCACCACCCGGGACAGGTAGCGGCGGGGCTCGGCCACCGTCGACCGGTCCACGCCCAGCCAGCGCAGGTACGCCTCCTGGAGCACGTCCTCCGCGTCGTGCCGGCTGCCGAGCAGCCGGTAGGCGAGCCCGAGCAGCATCGGCCGGTGCGCCTGGAGCGCACCGGCCGCCTCTGCCGCCTCGGTCGTCACACCTGTGCCGGGGGCTCCGTGTGCGTCGTCACGGCGATGCGATTCCACACGTTGATTGTGGCGATCGCGAGGACCAGATCGGCCAACTCCTTCTCCGACCAGATTTTCGCGGCGGCGTCCCACACCTCGTCCGACACCCCGTGCTCGCCGAGCCGGGTCACCGCGTCGGTGAGCGCCAGCGCGGTCTGCTCCCGCTCGTCGAAGAACGACAGCGCCTCCCGCCAGGCGGCCACCGCGAACAGCCGCCGGCTCGACTCGCCGGCGGCGAGGGCGTCGCGGCTGTGCATGTCCACGCAGTACGCGCAGCCGTTCAGTATCGACGCCCGCAGCTTGACCAGCTCCAGCACGGTGTGGTCGACGTTCGCCTGGACGTACTTCTCCAGACCTGACACGGCCTGGTATCCCTGCGGCGCGACCTCGAAAAGCTTCATCCGTTGCACGGCAACCTCCTTGATCGGTTCGACACCGCTACGACGGTCCGACCGGTCGCGCTGTGACAACCGGGGCTATGAGCCCGGTCACGTCGAGGGGGTCAGTCGCGGGTCGCGGGGACGGTGTCCGGGAGCACCTCGCGGGGGCGGGGGATCCGGACGACGCCGTCGACGTCACCGGACGGGCGGTCCTGGTCGCGGGGTACGGGTCGCGACACCCGGGCGGCCAGGTCGCGGCCCACCTTGATCATCGGTAGCTCCACCCAGCGGTAGAGCACGTCCGCGAGGACCAACGCCACCACCACGGCGGCCACGAAGATGGTGGTGTTGTGCCGACCCACCGCGGGCAGCAGCCCGACCGCCGCCCACGCCGCGATGGACTGGACCAGGTACATCGAGTACGACCGTTCGCCCACGAACACCAGCGGCCGCAGCCCCAGCACACGGGCCAGGACGCTGCGCGACAGCAGCGCCGGCAGCAGCAGCGCGGCCGCCGCCGCGTAGCAGCCGATCAGCGCCTCCTGGCCGAAGCGGGCCGGCCAGTACCGCACGGCCACCTGCACCGCGGCGAAGGCCACGATCACCACGCTGGCGGTGACCGGGTGGGTCAGCGGCCGGAACAGGGCGAAGCCGCGTGGGTGGTGCATGAGCACGGCCGTGAGGCAGCCGAGCAGGATCGCCACGTAGTGGATGGGCCAGCTCAGCCAGCCGATCTGCGGCGGGATCAGCGCGACGAGGAGCACGAGGAGCGCGAGGGTCACCGCGAGCCGGCGCCGGAAGGCGCCGGTCACCAGCACGAAGGCGATCGCCGGCCAGAGCAGGTAGAACTTCTGCTCGATCCCGATCGTCCAGGAGTGCAGGTAAGGGGTGTTCGCCGGCAGGAGTTCGTTGAGCAGCAGCAGGTAGTAGCGCATCGAGCGTTCGACCGCGTCGGCGGTGCCGTTGAGCCGGGCCAGCCCCCAGGTCAGGAACAGCACGAGCAGGTACATCGGCATGATCCGGAAGAACCGCCGCAGGTAGAAGGCGCGCAGCGAGACCCGACCGTAGCGGTGTTCCTCCCGCAACAGCAGCGTCGTGATCAGGAAGCCGGAGAGCACGAAGAAGAGGTGTACGCCGATCCAGCCGGTCAACCAGGCCCAGGACGGACCGCCGAAGTGGAAGGCGAAGACCATCACGGCCGCCACGGCCCGCAGGCCGTCGAGCGCGGGGAATCGACGCATGGCCTGAAATTCGTCATGGCTGAGCGGACGCACCGGCGAAGTCTGCGCGAGCCTCTCGCCGGGGTCAAGCCGCGCTGGCCGCCGGGTCGTGCCCTTCGGACAACAGGCGTTCGGTCGCCGGTCACCCGGACCGCCGGCCGCGGTCATCTGCGCCCGGTACACCCACGGGGTCAACCCATCACCGGGAGGAAGCATGACCGAGCTTGATCGACGTACCCTGCTGCGGGCTGGCCTGGTGGCCGGGGCCGGAGTCGCCGGCGGCGCCCTGTTGGGCGGTGCCGGCGCGAACGCCGCTCCGGCCTGGCGTCCGGCCGGACGCCCCGTGCTCACCCACGGGGTGCAGAGCGGCGACGTGACCGCGGATTCGGCGCTGGTCTGGACGCGGGCCGACCGTCCGGGCCGGATGCTTGTCGAACTGAGCCGCCGCCCCGACTTCCGTGGCGCGCGGCAGCTCCGTGGCCCGGTGCTGGGCCCGAACGCGGACTTCACCGGCAAGGTCCGGCTGCGGGGCCTGCCGGACGCCGAGCGGCTGCACTACCGGGTGCGGGTGGAGAGCCTGGACCGGCACGGGGTGGTCAGCGAGCCGTTGACCGGTTCGTTCACCACCGCGCCGGGCCGGCACCGCCGCCGGGACGTGCGGTTCGTCTGGACCGGGGACATCGTCGGGCAGGGCTGGGGGATCGATCCGAACTTCGGCGGGCTGTCGATCTTCCGGGCGATGCGCGCGGTCCGTCCGGACTTCTACCTGTGCAGCGGCGACACGGTCTACGCGGACGGCCCGCTCGTGGAGTCGGTGACGCTGCCCGACGGGCGGATCTGGCGCAACCTCATCACCCCGGAGAAGAGCAAGGTCGCCGAGACGCTGACCGAGTACCGGGGGCAGTTCGCCTACAACCTGCTCGACGAGCACCTGCGGGAGTTCGCGGCGGCGGTGCCGCAGATCAACCAGTGGGACGACCACGAGGTGCTCAACAACTGGTATCCCGGGGAGATCCTGGACGACCCGCGCTACACCGAGCAGCGGGTCGACGTGCTCGCAGCGCGGGCCAGCCAGGCGTTCCACGAGTGGCTGCCGGTGCCGGACAACGGGCCGCTGTACCGGCGGATCTCGTACGGGCCGCTGCTGGACGTCTTCGTGCTGGACATGCGGACGCACAAGGACCCCAACGACGGCAACACGTACGCCGACCCGAAGCGCGGTCTGCTCGGCCGCGAGCAGCGGGAGTGGCTGATCCGGGAGCTGAAGCGCTCCACGGCGACCTGGAAGGTGATCGCCAACGACCTGCCGATCGGGGTCGTGGTGCCAGACGGTCCGGGCGCGCAGGAGGGTGTCGCGCAGGGCGATCCGGGCGCGCCGGTCGGGCGTGAGCTGGAGTTCGCCGAGGTGCTGCGGGCGACCCACCGGGCCGGGGTGACCGGCATGGTCTTCCTCACCGCCGACGTGCACTACTCCGCCGCGCACCACTACGACCCGTCCCGTGCGGCGGTCGGTGACTTCACGCCGTTCTGGGAGTTCGTCTCCGGCCCGGCGCACGCCGGCGCGTTCGGCCCGAACGCCCTCGACGGCACGTTCGGACCGCAGGCGGTCTTCGTGCACGCCCCGCCGCGCGCGAACACCTCCCCGGCCGAGGGCTTCCAGCACTTCGGCGAGGTCCAGATCGACGGCGAATCCGGGGCCCTGACGGTGCACCTACGCGACCGCGACGGCGCCTCCCTCTGGACCACCACCCTCCCAACCCCCTGACCCCACCCACCCCCGGGAGCCTCGCCCTGGTGATCAAGAGGTTCGCGTCAGGATCCGGCGCGAATTTGACGCAAACCTCTTGATCACCGGGGGTGGGCGGGGGTGGGGGTGGGGTGGGGGTGGGGTGGGGGATTAGTCGGGGGCGGGGGGCTGGGTGGGTCTTGTATCGTTGGAGGCCGTAAGGCGATGACCCGGCCATCACCGGTGAGCCTCCGGAAGAACAGCCGGGTGACCGGCCCAGTAGAACCGGACGGGTCCGGCCCGTCACAGCCGGCCAATGAGCGGGCGGTCGATCCTGACCGCCAAGCGGGGTGGTACCGCGGGCCACCCGGGGAGCGTCGTTGTCGGCGTACCCCGGACGGTTCGTCCTCGCAGACCCACGTTGAGTGAGCTGCGAGGAGAGCGACAGGCGATGGCCTATCCACTGCACGACCCCGCCGCCGGTGTCCCGGCGAGCCCGGACCTGCCCGCGGTCGAGCGCCGGGTGCTGGAGCACTGGACGGCCGACAAGACCTTCGAGGCCAGCATCGAGGCCCGCCCCGCCGGTACCGACGGCAAGAACGAGTACGTCTTCTACGACGGCCCGCCGTTCGCCAACGGCCTGCCGCACTACGGCCACCTGTTCACCGGGTACGTCAAGGACGTGGTGCCGCGCTACCAGACCATGCGCGGGCGGCACGTGGAGCGGCGCTTCGGCTGGGACTGCCACGGCCTGCCCGCCGAGGTGGTGGCCGAGAAGCAGCTCGGCATCACCAGCAAGGCCGAGATCATCGACCTGGGCGTGGCCCGGTTCAACGAGGCCTGCCGTACGTCGGTGCTGGAGTTCACCCAGGACTGGGAGCGGTACATCAACCGGCAGGCCCGCTGGGTCGACTTCACCAACGACTACAAGACCCTCGACCTGGACTACATGGAAAGCGTCATGTGGGCCTTCAAGACCCTGCACGACAAGGGTCTGATCTACGAGGGTTTCCGGGTGCTGGCGTACTGCTGGCGCTGTGAGACGCCGCTGTCGAACACCGAGACCCGGATGGACGACGTCTACCGGGACCGGCACGACCCGACGCTGACCGTGTGGTTCGGGCTGACCGCCAACGACTCCGCCCCGGAGCTGCTGCGCGGGCCGGTCAAGCTGGGTGTCTGGACCACCACGCCGTGGACCCTGCCGTCGAACCTGGCACTCGCCGTCGGCCCGGACATCGAGTACGCCGTGCTCGAACGCGACGGGGAGCGGTTCGTCGTGGGGGCGGCACGGCTCGGCGCGTACGCCAAGGAGCTGGACGGGTACGAGCAGGTCGGCACGGTGTACGGCCGGGACCTGGTCGGACGCCGTTACACACCGCTGTTCGACTTCCTCGTCGAGCAGGCGGGCGACAACGCGTACCAGGTGCTCGGGGCGGAGTTCGTCACCACCGAGGACGGCACCGGGATCGTGCACCTCGCCCCGGCGTTCGGCGAGGACGACCAGAACGTCTGCAACGCCGCCGGCATCCCCACCATCGTCACCGTGGACGACCACACGCGGTTCACCGCGCTGGTCCCGCCGTACCAGGGTGAGCAGGTCTTCGACGTCAACAAGCCGGTGATCCGGGAGCTGAAGGAGCGGGGGGTGGTGCTGCGGCAGGACACCTACACCCACTCGTACCCGCACTGCTGGCGGTGCGACACCCCGCTGGTCTACAAGGCGGTGTCGTCGTGGTTCGTGGCGGTGACCCAGTTCCGGGACCGGATGGTCGAGCTGAACCAGGAGATCAACTGGACGCCCGGCCACATCAAGGACGGCTCGTTCGGCAAGTGGCTGGCCAACGCCCGGGACTGGTCGATCAGCCGGAACCGGTTCTGGGGCTCGCCCATCCCGGCGTGGAAGTCCGACGACCCGAACTACCCGCGCCTGGACGTCTACGGATCGCTCGCCGACATCGAGCGGGACTTCGGCGTACGCCTGACCGACCTGCACCGGCCGGCGGTGGACGACCTGGTCCGCCCCAACCCGGACGACCCGACCGGTCAGTCGATGATGCGCCGGGTGCCGGAGGTGCTGGACTGCTGGTTCGAGTCCGGGTCGATGCCGTTCGCCCAGGTGCACTACCCGTTCGAGAACGCGGACTGGTTCGAGCACCACTACCCGGGTGACTTCATCGTCGAGTACATCGGGCAGACCCGCGGCTGGTTCTACACCATGCACGTGCTGGCCACCGCGCTGTTCGACCGGCCGGCGTTCCGCAACTGCCTGAGCCACGGCATCCTGCTCGGCTCGGACGGGCGCAAGATGTCCAAGAGCCTGCGCAACTACCCGGACGTCTACCACGTCTTCGACTCGTACGGGTCGGACGCGATGCGCTGGATGCTGATGTCCTCGCCGGTGCTGCGCGGCGGGGACATGGCGGTCACCGAGACGCTGATCCGCGACGCGGTACGCCAGGTGCTGCTGCCGCTGTGGAACGTCTGGTACTTTTTCTCGCTCTACGCCAACGCGGACGGGTACCAGGCGCGGCGGCGCACCGACTCGACGCACCTGCTCGACCGGTACATCCTGGCCAAGACCAACGAGCTGGTGTCGACGGTCGGCGCGCAGATGGACGCGTACGACATCTCCGGCGCGTGCGCCACCGTCCGGTCCTACCTGGACGCGCTGACCAACTGGTACGTGCGCCGGTCCCGGGACCGGTTCTGGTCGGGTGACGCCAACGCCTTCGACACGCTGTCGACCGTGCTGGAGACGCTCTGCCGGGTGGTGGCGCCGCTCGCGCCGCTGACCGCGGAGGAGATCTGGCGTGGCCTGACGGGCGAGCGGTCGGTGCACCTGACCGACTGGCCGTCCGCCGAGGAGTTCCCGGCCGACCACGACCTGGTGGCGGCCATGGACAACGTGCGGGCGGTCGCCTCGGCGGCGCTGTCGCTGCGCAAGGCCAAGGGGCTGCGCGTACGGCTGCCGCTGTCGACGTTGACCGTGGCGTCCCCGGTGGCCGAGCAACTGCGCCCGTTCGCCGACCTGATCGCCGACGAGGTCAACGTGAAGGCGGTGGAGTTCAGCGCCGAGCTGTCCGCGTACTGCGAGCAGGTGTTGACCGTGGTGCCCCGGGCGCTCGGCCCGCGCGTCGGCAAGCAGGTCCAGCAGGTGATCAAGGCGGTCAAGGCGGGTGACTGGGAGCTGGTCGAGGGCGCGCCGGTGGCGGCCGGCATCACCCTGGCCGAGGGCGAGTACGAGCTGCGTCTCGTGGCCGCCGACGCCGAGCACTCCGCGCCGCTGCCCGGTGGCGAGGGCGTGGTGGTGCTCGACACCGAGGTCACCCCCGAGCTGGCCGCCGAGGGCCTGGCCCGCGACGTGGTGCGGGTGGTGCAGCAGGCCCGCCGCGACGCCGACCTGGACGTCTCGGACCGGATCGTGGTGGCGGTGTCGGCGTCCGACGAGGTGCGCGCCGCGGTCGGGGCGTACCTGGAGTTCGTGTCGGGTGAGGTGCTGGCCGACTCGGTCGACTTCGCCGAGGGCCTCGACGGTTTCGCCGGTGAGGTCGGCGAGGGCGAGCGGGTGACGGTCACTGTCCGTCGGGTGTAAGGAAGGGCCCCTTTCTAACGCCTGGTGTATAGGAAGGGGCCCTTCCTTACACCCAGCACTGTCGGGACGCGGACGCCTCCCACCTCCGTCGGTGGGGTGTGGGGGCGTCCGCTACCGTGACACCGCCTGCTCGCACCTCATCTGCCGGAGGACCAGTGCCCCTGCTCTACACCATCGGCAAGCTCACCGTGGCGCCCGCGCTGCGGTTGGCGTTCCGCCCGACCGTGGAGGGTCTGGAACACGTGCCGGAGACCGGCGGCGCGATCTTCGCCGGCAACCACCTCTCGGTGGCGGACGAGCTGTTCCTCGGCACGGTGGTGCCCCGGCACCTGGCGTTCTGGGCCAAGTCCGAGTACTTCACCGGCACCGGCGCGAAGGGCGCGTTCTCGAAGTTCGTCCTCACCGGTCTGGGCGCCATCCCGGTCGAACGGGCCGGTGGGCGCGCCGCGCTGTCCGCCTTCGACGCCGCCATCCCGGCGTTGCGGGGCGGTGACCTGGTGGTGGTCTACCCGGAGGGCACCCGTTCCCCGGACGGCAAGCTCTACCGGGGTCGGACCGGGGCGGCCCGGCTGGCGGTCGCCGCCGGTGTGCCGATCATCCCGGTGGGCACGGTCGGCACCGACAAGGCGCAGCCGATCGGGGCGCGGGTACCCCGCCCCGGCACTGCCAAGATCACCGTGAAGTTCGGCAAGCCGCTGGACTTCACCGGCCGCCCGGACGATCGCACCTCGCTGCGGCAGATGACCGACGAGGTGATGAGCGAGATCCAGAAGCTCACCGGCCAGGAGTACATCCCCCGGTACGCGCCGAAGCGCGCCGACACCGACCCGGCCAGCGAGGTCTGACCCCGCCCAGGCCGTCCGGATGCCCGCGAGCGGCGGCCCGGATGCGACTCAGCCCTGCTTGGGCTGGACGATCTGCGTGCGCAGGGTGTCGAGCAACGTCGCGCTGTCCGAGACGGAGAGCCGGGTGAACACCCCGGTGGCGATGCTGCCGTGGTCGACCGAGGTGCACACCACCACGTCGCCCCCGGCTGGTCGACCGATCGCGCAGCGCTCGTACCGACCCCGTACGCCGGTCCGCACCGTCTCGGGGGCCTCCAGCGCGTAGCGCTCACCGAGCCGCGTGATCTCCTCGTCCGCGTCCGCCTCGGGGGTCAGCCGGAAGCCGGTGCCGCCGAATACCGTCACCTGCTTGCCGTCCGCCGTCCGGTAGACGCCCGCGAAGGTGTCCTCGGCCAGCAGGTGCTCCTGGCGTACCTCTTTCTCCAACTGCTTGGCCGTCTCGGAGCTGCCGTCGTCCTGCCGCAGGCTCAGGTCGGCGACCTGCTCGGGCAGCGCGGCGCTGGCCGGGTACTGGGACGAGATCGGCAGGCCGTAGTAGGCGGGGCAGCCACAGCAGCAGGCCAGGCTGAGCAGCAGCAGCCACGGCCAGCGACGCCGGCGGCGCCGTGGTCGAGGGGGCGGGTACCCCTTGGCGGCCTCCCCGAGCGGCGGCGGCGCGGTCGGACCCCGCCCCCGGCGCTGCTTCGGCACCCGGGCCGGCGGCGCCGGGCGGACCGGCGCGGCGGGCCCGGCGGCGGTGGGTGGATGCGGCGGGGCAGGTCGGGCGTGCGGTGGCGGGTAGGCGACCGGCGGCAGGTAGGCCGGCGGTGGGTGGGCGGCGGGTTGGTGGTGGAGCGGCGGCGAGACGGGGTGCGTCCCGACCGGCGGCGGTGAGACGGGATGCGCGCCGACCGGCGGCCCGGACCACTGCCGGGTGGCCGGCGGGACCGGGTAGCCCAGCGTCGGCGGCAGCGGAGGCAGTTCGGCGGACGGCAGGTCCCAGCCGCCGGTGTCCACCCCGGCCCACGGGTCGACCGGGGTGCGGTGCTCGAGCGGCTGCTCCGGCAACGGCGGCGGCGGGGTCGGCTCGGCCGACTCCCCCCAGGCGCGCCGACGCGGCAGCGCAGGCGGAACCGGCGCGGATCCGCTCCACCGGGGCGCGGGCGGCGCGGCGGGGGAGTCGGGGCCCTCACCCACGCGCTCGCGGGCCGTGGGTTCGGGCCCGGCAGCCGGCCTGGCCTCGGCCGCGGGCTCCGGGGAAGTCGGGTGCGGCTCGGGCTTGTCGGCCGGCTCGGGCTCGGCCGCCGGCTCCTTCGCCGTCGGGTCCGGCCCGGCTGCCGGCTTCTGCGCCGTCGGGTCCGGCTCGGCCGCCGGCTGCTGTGCCGTCGGGTCCGGCTCGGCCGCCGGCTGCTGTGCCGTCGGGTCCGGCTCGGCCGCCGGCTCGGACAGCGTCGGGTCCGGCTTCGCCGCGGGCTCGGACAGCGTCGGGTCCGGCTTCGCCGCGGGCTCGGGCGTCGCCGCCTCCGCCGGGGCGGCGGCGGTCGGTTCGACCGGGGGTTCCGGGCCGTCGGGGGCGGCCGGCTGATTCGGGGGTACGGGTGGGGAGGTCGACTCGTCGGCGACCGCCGGAGCGTCGTCCGGCCTCGGGCCAGGGGTGCGCCCGTCGGCCGGCCGTGCTCCCGGCTGGGGCTCCGGCATCGCGGCAATCTCCTCTCGCGCCGGTCCGAGGTTAGTACCGTGCCGCCACCACCGCCGCCCGGGCACCGGGCGCGGGGCTCGGGTCGGCCGGCGCGGGGCTCGGGTCGGCCGGTCGGCCGGCATCGTGGCGTGCGCGCGGTCACCTCCGAGCGGGCGCGTACCCTTGGGCATCATGAGTGCCCCGTCCACGACGCCGCGCGCGGCCGCGACCAATTCGGGCGACGACTCCAGCTCGGAGCCGTCGATCTGGCCCCGGCTCGAGCCGTTGCTCCCGCAGATCTCCAAGCCGATCCAGTACGTCGGCGGTGAGCTGGGCGCGGTCGTCAAGGACTGGGACGCCGCGACGGTGCGCTGGGCGCTGATGTATCCCGACGCGTACGAGGTGGGCCTGCCCAACCAGGGTGTGCAGATCCTCTACGAGGTGCTCAACGAGCTGCCCGACACCCTCGCCGAGCGGACGTACGCGGTCTGGCCCGACCTGGAGAGCCTGATGCGCACGCACGGCGTGCCGCAGTTCACCGTCGACGCGCACCGGCCGGTGCGCAAGTTCGACGTGTTCGGCATCTCCTTCTCCACCGAGCTGGGCTACACCAACATGCTGACGGCGATCGACCTGGCCGGCATTCCGCTGCTGGCCGCCGACCGTACCGACGCCGACCCGGTGATCGTGGCTGGTGGGCACGCCGCGTTCAACCCGGAGCCGATCGCCGACTTCATCGACGCCGCGGTGCTCGGCGACGGCGAGGAGGCCGTCCTGGAGATCACCGCGATCGTCCGGGAGTGGAAGGCCGAGGGCTCCCCGGGTGGCCGCGACGAACTGCTGCTGCGGCTGGCCCGCACCGAGAGCGTCTACGTGCCGCGCTTCTACGACGTCGACTACCTGCCGGACGGGCGGATCCAGCGGGTCGTGCCGAACCGGGCGGACGTGCCGTTCCGGGTGCACAAGCGCACGACGATGGACCTGGACGCGTGGCCGTACCCGAAGAAGCCCCTCGTGCCGCTCGCCGAGACGGTGCACGAGCGGTACGCCGTGGAGATCTTCCGGGGCTGCACCCGGGGCTGCCGCTTCTGCCAGGCCGGCATGATCACCCGCCCGGTGCGGGAGCGGTCGATCACCACCGTGGGGCAGATGGTGCGTGAGGGCCTGGAGTTCTCCGGCTTCAACGAGGTGGGCCTGCTGTCGCTCTCCTCGGCCGACCACTCCGAGATCGGCGACATGTGCTCGGGCCTGGCCCAGCAGTACGAGGGCACGAACGTGTCGCTGTCGCTGCCGTCGACCCGGGTGGACGCCTTCAACATCGACCTCGCGCAGGAGCTGTCCCGCAACGGGCGGCGTACCGGTCTGACCTTCGCCCCGGAGGGCGGGTCGGAGCGGATCCGCAAGGTCATCAACAAGATGGTGTCGAAGGAAGACCTGATCCGCACGGTCGTCACCGCGTACAGCAACGGTTGGCGGCAGGTGAAGCTCTACTTCATGTGCGGCCTGCCCACCGAGACCGACGAGGACGTCCTCGAGATCGCCGAGATGGCCCACGAGGTGATCAGGGCCGGGCGGGCCGCGACCGGCTCCAAGGACATCCGCTGCACGGTCTCGATCGGCGGGTTCGTGCCGAAGCCGCACACCCCGTTCCAGTGGGCCTCGATGGACCGTCCGGAGGTCATCGACCACCGGCTCAAGATCCTCAAGCAGGCCATCAACGCCGACCGTTCGCTGGGCCGGGCGATCGGCTACCGCTACCACGACGGCGAGCCGTCGCTGATCGAGGGCCTGCTCTCCCGGGGTGACCGCCGCGTCGGCGCGGTGATCCGCCGGGTCTGGGAGAACGGCGGCCGGTTCGACGGGTGGAGCGAGCACTTCTCGTACCAGCGCTGGGTGGACGCGGCGGCCGAGACGCTGCCCGCGTTTGGGGTGGACCTCGACTGGTACACCACCCGCCAGCGCGACGAGCTGGAGGTCCTGCCCTGGGACCACCTTGACTCGGGCCTGGACAAGGACTGGCTCTGGCAGGACTGGCAGGATTCGGTCAGCGGGTTCGAGCAGGACGACTGTCGGTGGACCCCGTGCTTCGACTGCGGCGTCTGCCCCTCCATGGACACCGAGATCCAGATCGGCCCGACGGGCAAGAAACTCCTCCCCCTGACGCCGATCACCCCCCTGAAGACCCCCGCCCCCTGACCGACCCCAGTGGGTCGCTCGCGTCGATCATGAAGTTGTTGCCCGCACCACGGCGTGTCGTCGACAATAACTTCATGATCAACGAGGTGCTGAGTTTCGAGGAGCGAGACGATCAGTAAGAGAAACCAGCCGGAGGGTGGGCAGGCGCCGGTCGTCCAGCGCGCCCGCATCCGGTACGCCAAGCGCGGGCCGCTGCGGTTCACCTCGCACCGGGACTTCGCCCGGGCCTTCGAGCGCGCGCTGCGTCGCGCCGCCGTACCGATCGCGTTCTCCCAGGGCTTCACCCCGCACCCGAAGATCTCCTACGCCAGCGCCGCTCCGACCGGGGTGGCCAGCGAGGCGGAGTACCTGGAGATCGGCCTTCAGGCCCCGGTCGACCCGGAGGCGCTGCGCGCCGCGCTCGACGCCGCGCTCTCGCCCGGGCTGGACGTGTTGGAGGTGGTGATCGCCGAGGGTGGCAGCCTGGCCGACCGTATCGAGGCGTCGCACTGGCACATCGAGCTGCCCGAGGTCGACACGGCGACCCTGCGCGCCGCCGTGGACGCGTTCACCGCCGCCGACGAGGTTCTGGTCGAGCGGATGACCAAGCAGGGGCGACGCACCTTCGACGCCCGCGCGGCAGTCATATCAATCGATGTCCTACCCCCGACGCAGACGCCTTCCGGGGCGCCGGCCGTACCGTGTGCGATACTCGAACTGGTCGTACGGCAGGTCACTCCGTCCGTACGGCCCGATGACGTCCTTTCCGGCCTCCGCGTGGTGGCCGACCTGGAGCCGCCGGTCTCGCCGAGGGTGACCCGGCTGGCTCAGGGCACGCTGACCGCGCAGGGTGCGATCGTGGATCCGTTGGATGCGGACCGCGGCGGGGCAGCCATCGTTGGGCACTGACCGACGGTCAGCGCTCTTGCAGGCAGACTTCGGCGGTCGCGCACCACGCGCGCCCGGCGGAAACACTTTTGCGGCGACCCTGCGTGGCAGCGCTCACCCGCGCCCGGGGCAGCCAGAACTGGAGAACGTCCATGCTCGAGAACGAGCCCGAGGGCGGCGAACGGACCGGTTCACAGCCGGCCGGGGATACCGCTGACCAGAGCAACACCGACAGCACCGCCGGCACCGAGCAAGCCACCGGCGCGCAGCAGACCGGGGCCGAGAGCGCCGAGCCCGCCGCGAAGCCGCGACGGGCACGGGTCACCCGGCGTCGGGCCGCCCCGCTCAACCAGCCGGAGCAGGCCGAGGCGCCCGTCGAGGCGTCCACCGGTGGGATCGGCGCCGTCGAGTCGCCGCAGGCGGAGGTCTTCGCCCCGATCTCCGGTGACCTGGACGTCCCTCCGAAAACCCCCCGCCGCCGTCGCAAGGCCGCTCCGGTCGAGACGACCGCCGAGGAGCCGCTGGTCGCGGCCAGCGCGGAGCTGTCGTCCCCCGAGGTCGTTCCCCCGGTCAAGGTGACCCGCACCCGGCGGAAGAAGGCGACGCCCGCCGTCACCGAGCCGGAGCCCGCCGCTGCCGTCGAGTCGGAGCCGGCCGTCGAGTCGGAGCGGGCCGCCGTCATCGAGCCCGAGCCCGTCCCGGCCGACGAGACGCCGGCCGAGTCCGACCTGCGGGAGGCCGAAGCCGAGCTGGACGAGGCGCAGACCCCGCCGGGCGCGGCCGAGCAGGCGTTCGGGGATGTCGCGCCCGGTGTCGCCGTGGCCAACGTGACGGACGAGCCGATCGAGCCGGCCGAGGCCATCGAGGCCGAGCCGCCGAAGACCCGCCGTCGTCGCGCAGCGCTCTCCGCGCCCACCGTGCTGTTCATGGCGCCTCAGCCGGACGCCGTGCCGGTGACCCGCCCGGCCGAGCCCGAGCCGGTCGCCGAGGAGCCGGCCGTCGAGGCCGAGCCCTCCCGTCGTCGGCGGCGCGGCCGCCGCGACGCGGAGCCGGTGGAGCCGATCGAGGCCGTCGAGGCCGAGGAGGAGCCGACCGAGGAGGCCGACGAGGCCACCGAGGCGGACGAGGACGACGAGGACAGCGCCGCCGCGCGCCGTCGCCGTCGCCGTGGTCGCCGTGGTCGGGGCCGGGGCAAGGGTGGCGCCGACGACGCCGAGGACGAGGAGTCCGACGAGGCGGCGCAGGCCGAGGAGGAGACCGCCGAGGTCGAGGCCGAGGGCGAGGGCGACGAGGACGAGGAGTCCGAGGGCGGGGACGGGATGACCCGCCGTCGCCGTCGCCGTCGTCGCCGGGGCGCGGGTGACACCGAGGGGGCGGCCGCCGACGACGGCGTGCCGACCGTGGTCAAGATCCGCGAACCCCGTCGTACGGTCGACGAGGTCCAGGGCGTGTCCGGCTCGACCCGGCTGGAGGCCAAGCGCCAGCGTCGCCGGGACGGCCGGGAGCAGCGCCGTACGCGGCCGCCGATCCTCAGCGAGTCGGAGTTCCTGGCCCGCCGGGAGGCGGTGGACCGGGTGATGGCGGTCCGGCAGCGCGGCGACCGTACCCAGATCGCCGTCCTGGAGGACGGGGTGCTGGTCGAGCACTACGTCACCCGCAACTCCTCCGGCACCATGGCCGGCAACGTCTACCTGGGCAAGGTCCAGAACGTGCTGCCCAGCATGGAGGCGGCGTTCGTCGACGTCGGCCGGGGCCGCAACGCGGTGCTCTACGCGGGCGAGGTCAACTGGGACACCTCCGGGCTGGAGGGGCGGGCCCGCTCGATCGAGCAGGCGCTACGCTCCGGCGACTCGGTGCTGGTCCAGGTCACCAAGGACCCGATCGGGCACAAGGGCGCGCGGCTGACCAGCCACATCGCGCTCTCCGGTCGGCACCTGGTCTACGTGCCCAACGGCAACGCGTCCGGGATCAGCCGCAAGCTGCCGGACACCGAGCGCAAGCGGCTGCGGGACGTGCTCAAGAAGCTGGTCCCGGACGGCGCCGGCGTGATCGTCCGGACGGCCGCCGAGGGCGCCAGCGAGGACGAGTTGGCCCGCGACGTCAAGCGGTTGCAGGCGCAGTGGGAGGACATCCAGGCCAAGGCCGCCGAGGGTGGCGCCCCGGTGCTGCTCTACGAGGAGCCCGACCTGGTCATCCGGGTGGTCCGGGACCTGTTCAACGAGGACTTCCGCGAGCTGGTCATCGAGGGCGAGCAGTCGTACGGCATGGTCGAGTCGTACCTGTCGCACGTCTCCCCGGACCTGGTCGACCGGGTCCGTCGGCACGTCGGCACCAACGACGTGTTCGCCGAGTACCGGATCGACGAGCAGATCATCAAGGGTCTGGACCGCAAGGTGTTCCTGCCGTCCGGCGGTTCGCTGGTGATCGACAAGACCGAGGCCATGACGGTCGTCGACGTGAACACCGGCAAGTACACCGGCTCCGGCGGCAACCTGGAGGAGACGGTCACCCGCAACAACCTGGAGGCGGCGGAGGAGATCGTCCGCCAGCTCCGGCTGCGGGACATCGGCGGCATCGTGGTGATCGACTTCATCGACATGGTGCTCGAGTCGAACCGGGAGCTGGTGCTGCGCCGGCTCACCGAGTGCCTGGGTCGGGACCGCACCAAGCACCAGGTCACCGAGATCACCTCGCTCGGTCTGGTGCAGATGACCCGCAAGCGGATCGGCGCGGGCCTCCTCGAGGCGTTCAGCGAGACGTGCGACTGCTGCAAGGGCCGGGGCGTCATCATCCACACCGAGCCGGTGCCGGAGAAGCCGCGCACCGGCGGGGCCGCGGAGAAGGTCAAGGCCGTCGCGTCGTCGGCGCCGGCCGCCGCGGCCGCCCCGGCCGCGGAGAACGGCACGCCGTCCTCCCGCCGCCGGGCGCGCAAGAGCGCCCCGGCCGAGCGCGCCGTCATCGAGGTCGTCGACACCGACAACCACGCCGAACCGCACGCCGACTACCAGGACACCATGGGGTACGACCTGTCCCGGTACGAGACGGAGACGGAGGCCGCTCCGGCGGTGTCCGACAGCCAGCGGGGTGAGTCGGCCCGGCTGGCCGCGGCGGACGACCCGGACGCTCTCGCCGACGCCGACGGCGACGAGGAGGCCGCCGAGGGTGGCACCGGACGTCGTCGTTCCCGTCGGGGTGGCGCCCGCCGACGGACCCGCCCCTGAACGGCTGACCGGCCCGCCTGTCTCTGACGGCTGACCGGCCCGCCGTCCCTGAACGGCTGACCGGCCCGCCCGTCTCTGACGGCTGACCGGCCCGGTGTTTGACGAGGTCCCTTTCCCGGCAATGTGACGGGGAGGGACCTCGCCGCTCGGGTCACCCCGATGCGGGAACGCTCGGCCCCGGTCAGGAGAAGAAGATGCGTCGCCTGCTCGCTCGTACCCTGCTGGTAGCCGTACTCCTGGCTTCGGCGGGCTGCTCCGACGACCGCTCGGGTGGTGCGGGCCCGACCGGGGGTTCCGCGCCGACGGGTCCGGCTGCTACGCCGCTGGGCGGTGGCGCGACGGGCGGTGACGCCCGGGTCTGTGCCGAGGCGCGGCGGGCCGGGACCACCGCCGTCCGGGAATACGTCGAGGAGCTGGGCCAGATGGTCGCCGCGGTGGGCGCGGGTGACACCGTGACGGCCGACGCGGCCCGGACCCGGGCGCAGGCGGCCCTGGCCGGCTGGCGGACCGCGCTGCGGGAGCAGAGGGCTCAGGCCACCGACGCGCAGCTCAGGACGTTGCTCAGTGACCTCGGCACGGAGGTCGCCGCCCTCGGCGTCGACGTCGAGTCGATCGACGAGACCGAGCTGGACCGGCTCCAGCAGCGTCTCGATCAGCTCTGCGCCCGGTAACCAGGGCGGGCCGGTTTGGGGTCCATGCCAGCGATGGCGTACTCTTGCCTACGGCCCACCTTTGGTGTGCCGAGTTCCCGCGTGCCCGCGCCGCCGTGCACTGCTACCCGGCGAGCCGCCGCGGGGACGACCAGTCAGCAGCCTCAACGACAGGGAGTCCGCCTCCGATGTACGCGATCGTCAAGACCGGCGGCAAGCAGTACAAGGTCGCCGAGGGCGACGTGATCGAGGTCGAGAAGCTCACCGGTGCCCCCGGTGACGCGGTGAAGCTCACCGCGGTGCTCCTCGTCGACGGTGACGACCTGGTGACCGACGCGGCGAAGCTTGCCGAGGTCGCGGTGTCCGGCGAGATCGCCGCGCACACCAAGGGCCCGAAGATCCGGATCCACAAGTTCAAGAACAAGACCGGCTACCACAAGCGCCAGGGTCACCGCCAGCCGTTGACCCAGGTCAAGGTGACCGGCATCTCCAGCGGGAAGTAGGTCGTCCTCCAATGGCTCACAAAAAGGGTGCGTCCAGCTCGCGTAACGGTCGTGACTCCGCGGCCCAGCGACTTGGCGTGAAGCGCTTCGGTGGTCAGGTCGTCAGCGCCGGTGAGATCCTCATCCGGCAGCGTGGCACCAAGTTCCACCCCGGTGACCTGGTCGGCCGTGGCGGCGACGACACGCTGTTCGCCCTGGCCGCCGGCTCGGTCCTGTTCGGCACCAAGCGCGGTCGCAAGACCGTCAGCATCGTTCCGCAGCAGTAGTTCTCTTCGCTGAGCGGGCCGCGGACCTCCGGGTCCCGGCCCGCTCGGCTTTTTCGACGTGCGGGGTCGACCCTCGCTGGAAGGATTGACGCCGTGGCGACGTTCGTTGACCGGGTCGTCCTGCATCTGCAGGCCGGCGATGGTGGGCACGGTTGTGTCTCGATCCACCGCGAGAAGTTCAAGCCCTTCGGGGGGCCGGACGGCGGCAACGGCGGCCACGGCGGCAGCGTGTCGCTGGTGGTCGACCCGCAGGTGACCACGCTGCTCGACTTCCACTTCCACCCGCACGTCAAGGCCGACAACGGCAAGGGCGGCGCCGGGTCGAACCGGGACGGGGCCAACGGCCACAACCTGGTGCTCAAGGTGCCCAACGGCACTGTGGTCCAGACCACCGACGGCACCGTGCTGGCCGACATGGTCGGCGCCGGCACCACCTTCGAGGTGGCCCGGGGCGGGCGCGGCGGGCGCGGCAACGCGTCGCTGGCCAACGCCAAGCGCAAGGCGCCCGGCTTCGCCGAGCTGGGCGAGCCCGGCGACCAGCTGGACATCGTGCTGGAGCTGAAGAGCGTCGCCGACGTGGGCCTGGTGGGCTTCCCGTCGGCCGGTAAGTCGTCGCTGATCTCGGTGATCTCCGCCGCGAAGCCGAAGATCGCCGACTACCCGTTCACCACCCTCGTGCCCAACCTCGGTGTGGTCCGGATGGACAACCACACCTTCACCGTCGCCGACGTGCCGGGCCTGATCCCGGGCGCGGCCACCGGCAAGGGCCTGGGCCTGGAGTTCCTGCGGCACATCGAGCGCTGCGCGGTGCTGGTGCACGTCATCGACTCGGCGACCCTGGAGCCCGGCCGCGACCCGGTCGCCGACATCGACGCCATCGAGGCCGAGCTGAGCCAGTACGGCGGCCTGACCGACCGCCCCCGGCTGGTGGCCGTGAACAAGGTCGACGTGCCGGACGGCCGGGACCTCGCCGAGATCGTCCGCCCGGACCTGGAGGAGCGCGGCTACCGCGTGTTCGAGGTCTCCGCGGCCACCCGCGAGGGGCTCAAGGAGCTGACGTACGCGATGGCCGAGCTGGTCGAGGCGGAGCGCAAGGCGGCCCCGCCGGCCGAGCCGACCCGGATCGTGATCCGGCCGATGGCGGTGGACGACGCCGGCTTCACCATCACGGCCGAGGCCGACGGCTCGTTCACCGTCCGGGGCGTACGCCCGGAGCGGTGGGTCAAGCAGACCAACTTCGACAACGACGAGGCGGTCGGCTACCTCGCCGACCGGCTGGCCCGCCTCGGTGTCGAGGACAAGCTGGCCAAGGCCGGCGCCGAACCCGGTGACCTGGTCCGGATCGGTGAGCGCGAGTTCGACTGGCAGCCGACGCTCTACGCGGGCGTGGAGTTCGTGCCCGGTAACCGGGGCACCGACGTCCGCCTGGAGGAGAAGTCGAACCGGGCGTCGGCGGCGGAGCGGCTCGCCGCGCGCAAGGCCCGCCGGGTGCGCCCGGAGGACGAGATCGACTCCGACGAGATCGGCGCGGACATGGGCGACGACGACATCGAGGATGACGCCGAGTAGCCGGTTGCGCTCCGTGATCGGGTTGATTGCCGGAAACCTCCGCGAAATCAATCCCGCTTAGCGTCGGGTGATGCTGATCGAGTCGCGGCCCGCCATCGATCCCGAAATCGCCGCCCTGGTCGTCGCCCAGCAGCGTGAGCTGCGCGTCGCTGACGGCGGTTTGGACGGGCAGGTCACCGTCACCCACGACGACATCCGCTACCTGGCCGTGGTGGTGCGCGGTCGGGCGGTCGCCTGTGGCGGACTCCAGTCGCTCGACGCCGTCACCGGCGAGGTCAAGCGGATGTACGTGCGGCCGGCGTACCGGGGCAGGGGCATCGCTCGGCAACTGCTCGCCGCCCTGGAGGAGTGCGCGTTCCAGCAGGGGCACACCGTGGTCTGCCTGGAGACCGGCACGTACCTGCCGGCGGCCGTCGGGCTGTACACCTCGTGCGGCTACGAACCGATCCCGGTGTACGGCGAGTACGTGGGCAACCCGTACAGCGTCTGCTTCGCCAAACGGCTCCCGGTCGCTGCCTGACGTAAGGAAGGGCACCTTTCTAACGCCTGGTGTATAGAAAGGGGCCCTTCCTAACGGCTAATGGGCGCGCGGGCGGCGTCAGGCCCCGGCCTCGGCGTGTGCGACGGTGACCGGCTTGGACTCCGGTCGAGCCGCGCTGCACTAGGTACCGGTGAGCATCCGCGCGAAGTAGCAGCTCAGGGGCGGTCGATCGGGGTGTCGAGGCGTCCGCCGGTCCCGGCTTCGTTCGACAGCAGCAGGCCGAGGGCCAGCATGCCGAAGCCGAGGGCGAGGTGCAGCCAGTTGTCAGCGCCGTTGACCGGCAGGATGTTCGCGCCACCCTCCTCGTCGATCGCCTCGATCGCCAGGCCGTACAGCCACAGGGCGAGGTAGATCGCGCCGCCCCCGGCCAGGAAGACCCGCGCGCCGGCGACGCTGCGGGCCAACACCAGACCCACCAGCCCGAACAGCAGGTGTACGGCGTTGTGCAGGATCGAGACCTGGAACACGCCGAGCAGTTTGGCGTCCGAGTGGTGCCCGGCGAAGGCCAGATCGCCGTAGTCGGTGGTAATGCCGGGGATGTAGCCGAGGACACCGATCAGCAGGAAGACCCCGGCCACGACCAGCGCGGCGACCTGCACCCGCGGTCGGGGCGCGGCAGGTCGGCCACCCCGCGCGTCTCGTGCCATCGGTGCCCCTTTCGTGGATCTCCCGGTCCCGCGAACGTCGCTGTCCGCAGCGGCGACGTGACGCAGCCCCGCGATCCTCCATTTTGAAGTCCCTCCCGACGCTCGCGCAGAGAAATGCACGAACAGGTATGGAAGCCAAAACGCCGGGTAGGTGAGTTGTCAGCGGCCACGGCGACACGGCCGCCTCCCCCAGAACAACCGCGACGACACTTCCGAGCGGAAGGGAAATCATGACTTACGATCTGTCACCCACCTCCACCACGTACGGCCAGGAGTCCACCAACGGCGGCGGCGTCCGCGAGCAGGCCCGGCACGTCGGGTCCGAGGCGGCGCACGCCGGTGGCGCGGTCGCCCAGACCGCCAAGGAGCAGGGCACCGAGGTCGGCCGTGAGGCCGTCCGGCAGGCCCGCAACCTCTACGGCGAGGCCCGCAGCCAGCTCGCCAGCCAGACCGGTGAGCAGCAGCGCCGCGCGGCCGGCGGACTGCGGTCGATCGCCGACGAGATGCGCTCGATGGCCGAGCAGGGTGGCCAGGCCGGTCCGGTGAGCGAGCTGGCCCGCCAGGCCGCCGACCGGGTGCACGGCGTGGCCGGCTGGCTCGAGGAGCGCCAGCCCGGCGACCTGATCAATGAGGTACGCGACTACGCGCGGCGTAACCCGGGCACCTTCCTGGTCGGCGCGGCGGTGCTCGGTGTGCTGGCCGGCCGCCTGACCAAGGGCATCTCGGCCTCCGGTGACGACTCCGGCAACGGTTCCGCGGGTTACCGCGGCGCGGGCGCGTACGACCCGGAGCGCACCGCCGTGATCCCCACCCCGCCGCCGACGCCCCGCACGGCCGCGGACGCCACCCCGGCCGGCGGTTACCTCGACCCGACCCCGGGCACCTACACCGAGCCGACCTCCGGCGGTTACGCCGACCCGACGCCGGGCGGCTACCGCGATCCGGCCCGCCAGGGCGGCTACACCGAGCCGGCGAGCACCGGTCAGCCGCTGCCGCCGGTGACCCAGACCGACCCGCTGCCGGGCGTGCCGTCCAGCGGCAGCCCCCGCCCGTGAGGTGTCGAGTCATCCGAAGGGAGGCGGCGGCATGAGCATGCCGACGCAGGGGTCCGGACTGGACTCCGGTTACCACCCCGACGCGGGTGCCCCGCACACCGCGGCCGAGGTGAAGGGCAGTTCGCTCGGTGATCTGATGCGTCAGGTCACCACCGACCTGTCGACGCTGATGCGCCAGGAGGTCGAGCTGGCCAAGGCCGAGATCCGCCAGGAGGGCAAGAAGGCCGGCAAGGCTGCGGGCCTATTCGGCGGTGCCGGCTTCGGCGGCTACATGGTGGCCCTCTTCGTTTCGATCGCCATCTGGCAGTTCTTGGACAACGTCATGGACTCCGGGCTCGCCGCGCTGATCGTGGCCGTGCTCTGGGCCGTGGTCGCCGCCGTCCTCTACTCGGCGGCGAAGAAAAACGCCCAGCACGTACGCGGGCTCAAGCAGACCAACGACAGCGTGCAGCGGATCCCCGACGCGCTCAAGCCCCACCCGGAGGGAGTCACCCGATGAGCACCGACCCCGACCAGATCCGCCGGGAGATCGAAGCCACCCGCAACAGCCTCAGCTCCGACGTGGACGCGTTGGCGTACAAGGTCAGCCCCAGCCGCATCGTCGACGACCGTAAGCAGCGGGCCCGCTCCGCGCTGCAGAATGTGAGGGACAAGGTCATGGGAACCGCTTCCGACCTCGGCCAGGGCACCGGCCACGCCGCCCACTCGGTGGGTGACCGCGCGTCGTCGGCGGCGTCCAGCGTCAGCGACGCCGCGCAGTCGGCGGCCTCCTCGGTGAGCGACGCGGCCCACAGCGCGCCCCGCGTGATCCGGGAGAAGTCGCAGGGCAACCCGCTCGCCGCCGGTCTGATCGCCTTCGGCGTGGGCTGGCTGGCCTCCTCGCTGATTCCGGCGTCCCGCCGGGAGCAGCAGGCGGCCGCGCAGGTCAAGGAGAAGGTCGGCGAGCACAGCGGAGTCGTCAAGGAGAAGCTGGGCGAGGTTGCCAGCGAACTCAAGGACGAGCTGCGTGAGCCGGCCCAGCACGCCGCCGAGTCGGTGAGGTCCACCGCCCAGGACGCGGTGCATGCGGTCAAGGACGACGGCCGCTCGGCCGCCCAGGACGTCAAGGACCAGGCACAGCAGGCCCGCCAGCAGGTCAGTTCCTGAAGCCACCGACGTCGACGACGGCTCGCGGCCACCCCGGTGGCTGCGAGCCGTCGCCGTATCTCCCCGCGATCTTGCACTTCCTGTTGCTGACCTGTCGACTAACGCGGCTTTTGTCCCAGCAGAAAGTGCAAGATCGCGGGGACTTCGTGGCGGTGGGCTGGGGTGCGGATTCTGGTGTCGCCGTAGCTGACGCCGCCTTTCAGCAGGCGCTGGGTTATCGCAAGCCAGCTGCAGATGCCGCGTTCGAGCAGCCAGAGCGGGGCGGCCAGCGTGGTGGTCGGTGGGAAGACGGTGGCACCGGCGGCGCGGCGGCGACCCGCCTCGGCCAGGGCGACGACGCTGGCCGTCATGCCGAGCAGCAGCCGGGGCCGGCGGGACGCGACCGCCGCGGCCAGCGCGGGCACGACCGCGAGCGCGGTCAGCAGGCGGACCGGCTGGGCCAGGTCGTCGTACGCCTGGCGGACCCGCTGGCCCCGGAAGTGCGCCGCGTCCGGCGGCAGCCGCCGTACGTACAGCCAGGGCGGCGCGACCTCGACGCCGCCGTAAGCCCGCACCGTACGGATCAGCTCCAGGTTCTCGAAGAGCACGTCGGGGTCGTACCCGCCCATGGCGAGGAACGTGCTGCGGCGTACCGCGAGGGTGCCGGGGTAGTCGTTTCCGAGAGCGCGGTTGAGCAGCGTCCGCCCGGTGTCCCACCAGGCGTGCCAGGGCAGGGGGTCGAAGTAGTTCTGCGGCCGGACCAGGTCGACCCGGTCCAGCAGTCGGTGCACCGCGTGGAGCCCGGCCTCGTCGTACCGGACGTCGTCGTCGGCGATCACCACGTGCTCGTGGCGTGCCGCGCCGACGCCGGTGTGCACCCCAGCCACCTTGCCGTTGAGCCCGCGCCGGGCGCGGTCGGGTGGCAGGTGCCGCACCAGCGCCCGCCAGGCCGCCGCGTGCCGGGCGAACAGCTCCGGAGGCGACCCGTCGACCACGATCACGTCGACGAGACCGCTCAGCCGGCGCAGGTAGCCGGTCAGCTCGTCCAGGCCGGCGTCGGTGTGCCAGCGCAGCGGCAGGACGTACGCCATCGGCAGGGCCGTTCCGCCGGTGTCGTGACGCGCGGCGCGCCGGGCGTCACCGGTGGCCGGAGAGGGCATCGCGCCTCCTGGGCGGTGCTGCGCGGCGGGTGTGCCGCCCGCTGCGCCTGCCCGCACGGCGGCCGCCCAAACCGGTGCGAAGCACCGACCCCCGGGACAACGACGACCTCAGGCGCGGCGGACGTTGGTGACGGTCATGCGGCCGGGTGGCAGGACGGGCATCCGGTGCAGGTCCAGGCGCAGATCCTGCGGCGGCACGTCGTAGCGCATGCCGCCGGTCAGGTGGGTGACCGCCCGCTTCATGAGGTCGATGGTGATCCACTCGCCGGCGCAGCGGTGTCCGGTGCTGTGGTCGCCGCCGCCCTGCGCGATCAGCGCGAACGGGTCCACGCGCCGGTCGGCGAACCGCTCGGGGCGGAACAGTTCCGGTTCGGGCCAGAGCGCCGGGTGGTGGTTCGTGCCGTAGAGGTCGAGCAGCACCCGCCGCCCCTGTGGGAAGTGGTGGCCCTGCCAGTCGAAGGAGCGCCGGACCCGGGCCGCGGCCATCGGGAAGAACGGGTAGTAACGGCGTACCTCCTGGACGAACTGCTCGGTGGCCCCGTCGTCGCCGTGGACCCGCTGTCGCCACGCGGGGTGGTCGCGCAGGGCGAGCGCGGCGAAGACGATGTACCGGTCCACGGCGACCGTCGGACGCAGCAGGTTGAGCAGTTCGACGGCGGCGATCCGGCGGGGGAGCAGCGCCCCGCGCGTGTCGCGGTGCTCGGCGACGACCCGTAGCGGGCTGTCGGCCGGGGCCGGGTGGATGCCGACCCGGGTCCGTTCGACGAGGTCGCCGATCCAGCGTTCGGCGCGGCGGCGGGCGAGCAGGCCCCGCCAGTGCCGTGGGCCGACGACCGCCGGGCCCTCGATCATGGCGTGCAGGTCGACGGCGCGGCGGTCGACCTGCGACGTGGCCAGCGGCACGCCGGCCCAGGCGCAGACCACCCGGGTCAGCAGCCGGCCCAGCTCGTCGTAGAGCGGCACCGCGCCGGCCGCCTCCCAGGCGGGAATCCGGGCCCGCCACTCGGCGTCGAAGAGGTGCCCGAGTCGCGCGATCGCCGTCGGCGTCATGATCGACATGAACATGGCCTTGCGGTCGGTGTGCGCGGCGCCGTCCAGCCCCTGCACGCCGCCCCGACCGGTGAGGGTCCGCTGAATCCGCAGCGGCATGGCGCTCTCGCGCTGGAAGCGCTCGTTGTCGTAGAACAGGGTGGCGGCTGGTCGACCCCGCAGGCAGATGGTCGGCGTGAGCAGGATCCGGGTTGAGAAGACGTCGCTGCCCAGGCGGTCGCAGCGTTCTCCGATGAACCGGTAGCCGGCGCGCAGCAGGGCGAGGGTGCTGTCCGGGCCGCGGTCGGCCGGCATGGTCGCCATCGGGCCTCCTCGAGGTTCCGGCGGCGGCCCGCGTCGCCGCCGGGGCACGTCTACCCTCGTGGCCGCCGCGCAATCCCCGCGTCGACAGCGCGTCCGCTGGCCCCTCCCACGGGCGGCGGAACCTGGTTGGCTTGCCGGTGGGGCCGTCGTCGGCCGGCATCGTCGGACGACGGTGACGACCCCGTCGGGCCGAGGTGTCCACGACCACGGGGAGGACGTATGAACGACAACAGGCCGCCGCGCTGGCGGCAGCGGCGGGCGGTCGAGACGCTGGGTGCGGGCCGGGCCGGGCGGCCGCTGATCGGCCCGCCGGGCCGGCCGGCCCGACCGCGCCGGTTCTTCACCGTGCACCTGGGCTTCACCGCGCCGGGCGCGGCCGACGCGCTCGAACAGGCGGTGGCGTACGCGGAGGCGCTGAGCCTGCTCCGCCCGGAGTTGGCGCTCGGTGCGGCGGCCCTGTCGCCGGCCGATGCCTGGCACCGGGCCGAACGGCTGTTCTGCGGCGCGGTCGGCCCGGACGGGGAGCGCTGCGTCGACGTCGCCGACCATCCCGGCTTCCACCACGCGCCGGGCCCGGGCGGTCTGGGCTGGGGCGACGGCGACTAGCCACGGGCTTTGACACCCGCCCTAACCCTGCTGAGAAACCCCCACCGCGCGACCGGTGCCGGTGTCCCCCTCGAAGAGGACACCGGCACGTGCCACTGCGGATCAGTCGAGGTCGAACTCGCCGTCCTGCGCGCCGGCCACGAACGCGTCCCACTCGGCCTGGGTGAAGACCAGCACCGGGCCCTGCGGCTCGGCGGAGTTGCGCATCCCGATCAGGTCGTCGACGAAGGCGACCTCGACAGCGCTCTCGGAGGTGTCCCCCTCGGCCCGTTGCCAGACCGCGCGGGAGAGGTCGAAATCGCCCTTGGGGTGCTGCGCCATGGTTCTTTCCTCCACTGCAGGGGGCCAGGTGGGGACCGCCTGCCGATCCCCATCGGGCAGGATAAGCGGATGCCGAGCCTGACCCGTGTAGAGGCGACCGCGCGTGGCGCGGCGATTACTGTCGAGTCCTATCAGGTGGACCTCGACCTGACCGGCGACGGCGATCTGTTCCGGTCCCGCGTCGAGATCCGGTTCCGGGCGACCGCCGGGGCCGCGACCTTCGCCGAGGTCAGGCCGGCGAACCTCCTCGCGGTACGCCTCAACGACCGGGCCGTCGACCCCGCCACGCTGACCGACAACCGGCTGCCGCTGGTCGATCTCGACACGACGAACACCCTCGTCGTCGAGGCGGAGATGACGTACTCCAACGCCGGGGAGGGGCTGCACCGCTTCGTCGATCCGGCGGACGGCGAGACCTACCTCTACGCGATGTCGTTCCTCGACAATGCCCAGCGCATCTTCGCCGCGTTCGACCAGCCCGACCTCAAGGCCCCGTTCACCCTCTCGGTCACCGCGCCGCCGCGGTGGACGGTCTCCGGCAACGCCGAGGTGGTCGCCACCCCGGCCCCGGGGCGCTGGGAGTTCGCCCCGACCGCGCCGCTGGCGACGTACTTCTTCTCGCTGATCGCGGGGCCGTACCACGTCCGCCGTGCCGAGCACGACGGCATACCGCTGGCGATCTACTGTCGACGCTCGCTCGCCGAGCACCTGGACGCCGACGCCGAGGAGATCTTCGACATCACCGGGCGGTGCCTGGACCGGTTCCACCAGCTCTTCGCCGAGCGCTACCCGTTCGGCAAGTACGACCAGGCGTTCGTGCCCGAGTTCAACGCCGGCGCGATGGAGAATCCGGGCATCGTCACCTTCCGCGACGACTACGTGTTCCGTTCGGCGGTCACCGACACCCAGCGCGAGGTTCGGGCCACCACCATCGCCCACGAGATGGCGCACATGTGGTTCGGTGACCTGGTCACCATGCGCTGGTGGGACGACCTGTGGCTCAACGAGTCCTTCGCCGAGTACCTGGGCACCCGGGTCACCGCCGAGGCCACCCGCTTCGACCAGGCGTGGACGACGTTCGCCATGCGCCGCAAGGCCTGGGGATACGCGGCCGACCAACGTCCCTCCACCCACCCGGTCGCGCCGCCGGAGGTGGCCGACGCCGACGAGGGTCTGCTCAACTTCGACGGCATCTCGTACGCCAAGGGCGCCGCCGTGCTGCGGCAACTGGTCGCGTGGCTCGGCGACGAGGCCTTCCTCGCCGGCCTGAACGCGCACTTCGCCGCGCACCGCTTCGGCAACGCCACCCTCGCCGACCTGCTCACCAGCCTCTCCGCCGCCAGCGGCCGGGACCTGTCCGGTTGGGCCGAGCTGTGGTTGCGCCGGCCGCAGGTCAACACGTTGCGCGCCGAGGTCCACGTCGACGCCGACGGGCGTTACACCGAGGTCGCCGTGGTGCAGACCGCCCCCGCGTCGCACCCCGTGCTGCGTCCGCACCGCATCGGGGTGGGTCGGTACGCGGCGGACGGCGTCGTCCAGCGCGCGGAGGTGGATCTCGATCCGGCCGTCGACGGCGGTCGTACCGTGCTCGGCGCGTTGACGGGCGAGCCGGCGGCCCAGGTGCTGCTGCTCAACGACGGTGACCTGACCTTCGCCAAGGTACGCCTCGACGAGGCGTCGGCGGACGCGGTCGCGGTGGTGCTGCCTTCTCTGACCGATCCGCTCGCCCGGGCGGTGCTCTGGGGCGAGGCGCTGGACGCGGCGACCGACGGCGAACGGCCCGTCGCCGGCCTGGTCGACCTGATGGTCGCGGCGCTGCCCGTCGAGACCGAGGTGATCATCGCGGAGGACGTGCTCGTCATCAGCCGGTCGCTGGTGGACCGTTACCTCGACCCGCTGGCCCGTTCGGCGGCGCTGGCCCGGGTCGCCGAGGCGTGCCGGCGTCTGCTCGATGGCGCGCCGGCGGGGGAGTCGTTGCAGCTCGCCGCCGCCCGGGGCTGGATCGCCGCGACCACCGACAGCGACCTGCTCGTCGGCTGGCTCGCCGGCCGGGACGTACCGGCCGGGCTGGCCGTCGACGCGGAGCTGCGGTGGGCGGTGCTGCGCCGGCTCGTGGTGCTGGGCGCGGCGGGCGAGGCGGAGATCGCCGAGGAGGCGCGGGCCGACGTCAGCTCCGCCGGCGCGGAACAGGCCGCGTACTGCCGGGCCGCCCGGCCCGACCCGGCGGCGAAGCAGGCGGCATGGGAGATCCTCATGCGGGACACCGAGCTGTCCAACCGGCTGCTCGAGGCCACCGCGGAGGGGTTCTGGCAGCCCGAGCAGCCCGAGCTGACCGCCGCGTACGTCGGGTGGTACTTCGCCGAGATGCCGGCCGCCGCTCGTCGTCGTACCCCCTGGACGGCCGACCGGGTGGCGAAGCTGGCGTTTCCCCGCTACGCCGTCGCGCAGCCGACCCGGGAGGCGGCCGCGGCGTTGCTGGCCCGCGACGACCTGACGGCGGGCCTGCGGCGGGTCGTCACCGACGCCGACGACGACCTGCGGCGGGCGCTCGTGGCGCGCACGGCGGTGGCCGCCGCCTCGGCCTGAGGTCGGCCGGCCGCCGTGGTGGGCGGCCCGGGTTGCGATGGTCGGAGCGCGGGGTGGCCGAGCGGCCACCCCGCGCCCGTGCTCACCGCAGGGCGGGTTCGGCCGTGACCGGGGCGTCGAAGTCGATGACGTAGCGCTGCTCGTGGGCGATGGTGCGTTCCGGGTCCATCGCCGTGCGCACCAGCAGCGGTATGAGCAGCGGCATCAGCGTCCGGGCGACCGGGCCGGGCGCCTTCGTGTGGTTGATCCGCGCGGCGCGGGCGGCGACCTTCTCGACCCGGGTGCGACGCAGCCGCACGTACGCCTCGAAGGCCGACGTCACGTCGGGTAGGTCCCGCAGGCAGCGGGCGAGCTGCACCGCGCTCTCGATGGCGAGCGAGGCGCCCTGCCCGGAGCTGTTCGACGGCGCGTGCGCGGCGTCGCCGACCAGCACCAGGCGACCCCGGTGCCAGTGCGGCACGGGCGGCATGATCTGCAACGCGCCGGCCACCTGGAGGTCGTCGGCGGAGCTGGTGGCCATCAGCTCCCGGCCCGGGTCGTCGTCGCCGTAGGTGGCGCGCAACGTGTCCAGCCACTGCCGCGCGGGCACCGTACGGGCCTCGACGAGGCTCATCGGCCGCTGCCCCGGCAGGTTGGCCCCCCAGCGGGTGCCGCCACCCGGCTCGGGCCAGTACAGGTAGTAGCCGCGCCGTCCGAAGGCGAACGTCATCGTGCCCGCCTCGGCGTCCACCTCGTGCCGGGCGACCGCCTCTAAGCCGAGCAGTCCGGTGAATCGGGGGCCGGGCGCGGCCGGGTCGATGAGGTCACGGACCGTGGAACGGATGCCGTCCGCGCCGACCAGGACGTCGGCGGTCGCCGTGGTGCCGTCCTCGAAACGCGCGGTCACGCCGTCGTCGGTCTGCGTGACGTCGACCAGTCGCCTGCCGTACGCGAAGGTGATGCCCTCGGCGACGGCCCGGTCGTGCAGCACCCGATGCAGCTCGGCCCGGTGTACCACGCGCAGCGGCGGCACTCCGGCCAGCATCGGCAGGTCGATCCGTCGGGCGCCAACGGCCATGACGCTGCGGTGGATCCCGGTGGCGATCGCCGTCACCGCCTCGTCCGCGCCGACGGCCCGCAGGGCTGCCACGCCGTTGGGCGCGAGCGCGAGGGTGCCACCGATGCCACCGGCTCCGCTGGCGGTCGCCGGGTACGCCTCGGCGACGGTGGCGGTGATGCCGGCGCGGTGGAGGGCGAGGGCCGCCACGGGCCCCGCGATGCCGCCGCCGATGACGAGTGCGGTTCGTACCGTTGTCATGCTCTTTCTCCCTGGTGTCGTCGCGTGGGTGCGGACGAACCGTCCTGGGAGGGGACCCGGTTATCCTCGTGGTTGCCGCTTCGGGCCGGGTGCCTGCTCAGGTGTCGGTTCGGGGTAGGGCTCCGGCGGGGTGTTGGCGCACCCCGCCGGAGCTGTCTTGTCAGTCGGCGGTGTCGGGGTCGCTGCTGGTCCTTGCGGCCAGCTCGGCCAGCTCGGCCGGCATCTCGCCGGTCTCGTGGAAGGCCCGCCAGGTGTCCAGCCCCGGGTAGCTTCCCGAGGTCAACTCCGCCAGCAGGGCCCGCAGCCAGGTGGCCTCGGCGTCCCGGATGGCGAGGTCGTACTCGTTCTCGACCAGGAACAGTCGCGGGACGTCCCGCAGGTGGGCGTCGAGCGTCTCGCGGTCCCGGCGGAGCGCGTCGTCCAGTCGGTCGAGTCGCTGCCGGAGCAGGTCGATCGCCTCGTCGGGGTGCAGGGCGGCGAGCACGGAGAGGCCGGCCCGGAAGCGGGGATGCTCCGCCATGGGCATGCCGACCAGCTCCCGCGCCCAGTCGACCAGCTCGGCCCGGCCCGCGTCGGTGATCCGGTAGACGGTGCGTTCCGGGCGTCGGCCCTCGCGCACGCTCTCCACGGCGGCGATCAACTGGTGTTTGTCCAGGTTGCGGATCACCGTGTAGAAGGAGCCCCACTTGAACTCCATGTCCTGGTCCTTGCCCCAGGCGCGCAGCGTGCTGGCCATCTCGTAGGGGTGCATGGGCCGCTGGACGAGGGCGGAGAGCACGGCCAGCGCCAGCAGGTTGCCGACCTTGCGCCGCTTCGGCATGACGCACCTCCCAAATACTCGTGGACGAGTATACGCACGCGAGTATCCGTGTCGCCAGTCCCTCGGGCCGATACGGGCGGTTCCGACGCCCGGCCTACGATCAACGGGTGGAGGAAGATATCCGGCGGATCGGGATCATGGGTGGCACCTTCGACCCGATCCACCACGGGCACCTCGTCGCGGCCAGCGAGGTGGCGGACCGGTTCGGCCTGGACGAGGTGGTCTTCGTCCCCACCGGGCAGCCGTGGCAGAAGGCCGACGAGCCGGTCAGCCCCGCCGAGGACCGGTACCTCATGACGGTCATCGCCACCGCCTCCAACCCCCGCTTCCAGGTCAGTCGCGTCGACATCGACCGCAGCGGCCCGACCTACACGGTCGACACGTTGCGCGACCTCCAGGCCGAGTACGGCGCCAAGGTCCAGCTCTTCTTCATCACCGGAGCGGACGCGCTGCAACGCATCCTGTCCTGGAAGGACCTGGACGAGATCTTCGAGCTGGCCCACTTCGTCGGTGTGACCCGGCCCGGTTTCGCGCTGACCGACAAGCACCTCCCGGCGGACACGGTCAGCCTGATCCAGGTGCCCGCGATGTCCATCTCGTCGACCGACTGTCGTGCCCGGGTCGCCCGGGGTGAGCCGGTCTGGTACCTGGTGCCTGACGGTGTGGTGCAGTACATCGCCAAGCGACGCCTCTATCAGTCCTGATCGCGTCCGGTATGTGCTGGTTGGTGCGTCTAACCGACCAGAACTGACGGGTCGGGACCTCGCCGGGTGTGAGACGCTTGGAGGATCGCACGCCTGATCGAAGGAGAACGGTGACAGTTTCCGAACGCGCGCACGAGCTGGCGATCGCCGCCGCCCAGGCAGCCGCCGACAAGAAGGCGCAGGACATCGCGATCATCGACGTCGGCGACCAGCTCGCCATCACGGACGCGTTCCTGCTCGCCGCCGCCCCCAACGAGCGCCAGGTGCTCGCCATCGTCGACGCCATCGAGGAGCGCCTGCTGGAGCTTCCGGAGAAGGCCAAGCCGATCCGGCGCGAAGGCGAGCGGGGTGGCCGCTGGGTGCTGCTCGACTACGTCGACATCGTGGTACACGTCCAGCACACCGAGGAGCGCGAGTTCTACGGGCTCGACCGCCTCTGGAAGGACTGCCCCACCATCCCGTTCGTCGACCGCGACCTGGTCGAGGCCGACGCCAGCGGGTCCGCCGCGGCCGAATGACCCGGCTGATCGTCTGGCGGCACGGCAACACCGACTGGAACGCCGCCAACCGCGTCCAGGGGCAGACCGACGTACCCCTCAACGAGCTGGGCCGCGACCAGGCCCGCGCCGCCGCGCCGCTGCTCGCGTCGCTGCGTCCGGACGCCATCGTCTCCAGCGACCTGGGCCGCGCCGCGGAGACCGCCGCGGCGCTGGCCGCGCTCACCGGCCTCGGGGTACGCACCGACGCCCGGCTGCGCGAGCGGCACTTCGGCCGGTGGCAGGGCCTGCACCTCACCGAGGTCGCCGAGCGCTTCCCCGGCGAGTACGCGCGCTGGCGGGCCGGCGACCCGGCGCCGGGCGCGGATCTGGAGCCGCTGCACGAACTCGGTGAGCGGGTCGCCGCCGCGTTCCTGACGGCGGCCGACGCGACGCCCGGCGGGACGGTGGTCCTCGCCACCCACGGCGGCGCCTCCCGCCAGGGCGTTGGCCACCTGCTCGGCTGGCCTCCCGAGGTGCTGCGCACCATCGGCTCCCTGGCCAACTGCCACTGGACCGAGCTGCGACACGACGACGTCCGGGGCTGGCAGCTCCGTGGCCACAACGTCGGCCTCGTCACCGCCCCGGCCGTCGTCGACGCGGTCTGAGCGCCGATCCGGCCCGGGTCGGCGCTCGCACCTCGGCGCGGCGGGTCGTGATCGGCTAGCGTGCCGGGCATGCCCGTCGCGGTCGTCATCGACTCCACCGCCTACCTCCCACCCGAGCTGGTGCTGCGGCACCGGCTGACCGTCGTCCCGCTGACCGTCGTGCTCAACGGCGCGGAGGGATTGGAGGGGGTGGAGACCCAACCCGCCGACGCCACCCGCGCGCTGGGTGAGCGGCGGGTGTCGGCCAGCACGTCCCGGCCGGCGCCCGAACAGTTCGCCCGGACGTACCGCCGTCTCCTCGACGACGGCGCCGACGGCGTCGTCTCGGTGCACATCTCCGCCGGCCTGTCCGGCACCGTCGAGGCCGCCCGCCTGGCCGCCGTCGACCTCGGCGGTCGGGTCGAGGTCGTCGACAGCCGCTCCGCCGGCATGGGCCTCGGCTTCCCGGCCATCGCCGCCGCCATCGCCGCCGAAGCCGGAGCGGACCTGGCCGGCGTACGCGACGCGGCGCTCGCCGCGGTGGCCCGGACCACCGTCTGGTTCTACGTCGACACGTTGGAGTTCCTCCGCCGGGGCGGCCGGATCAACGCCGCCGAGGCGCTGCTCGGCACCGCCCTGTCGGTCAAGCCGATCATGCACATGCCGGACGGCGCGATCGTGCTGCGGGAGAAGGTGCGTACCGCCAGTCGGGGAGTCGCCCGGCTCGTCGACCTGGCCGTCGAGGCGGCCGGCGACGACGACGTCGACCTGGGCGTACACCACCTGGCCGCGCCGCAGCGCGCCGAGGCGCTGCTCGCCGCGCTCACCGCGCGCCTGGGCGAACGGGTGCACGACACGTACGTCTCCGAGGCGGGCGCGGTGGTCGCCGCACACGCCGGGCCGGGTCTGGCCTGTGTCGTCGTGCACCGTCGGCCCGGGAGCTGAGATCGTGGCCGGCACGTGCGTGGTGACCGGTGGTGGCCGTGGCGTCGGTCGGGCCGTGACGCGACGGCTGGTGACTGCCGGCGTGACCGTCGTCGTCGTGGAGCGCGACGCCGAGGCGGTGGACTGGCTCGCCGGGCACCCGGCCGCCGATCGCCTGCTCGCGGTGGTCGGCGACGCCGGTGACGAGCGGGTGGCCGAACACGCCGCCGAGGTGGCCGAACGCGTCGCCCCGCTGACCGGCTGGGTGAACAACGCGGCGATCTCCCGGGACGCCGCCCTGCACACGGCGTCGGCCGACATCGTGCTGGACCTGATCGGGCTGAACCTGCGTCCGGCCGTGGTGGGCGCCGCCGTGGCGGTGCGCCGCTTCCTGGCCGCCGGCACGGGCGGCGCGATCGTGAATGTCTCGTCGCACCAGGCCCGCCGGCCGGTGCCGGGCGCTCTGCCGTACGCCACGGCGAAGGCCGCCGTGGAGGGGCTGACCCGGGCGCTGGCCGTCGAGTACGGACGGCACGGCATCCGCGCCAACGCCGTCGCGCTCGGCTCGATCGCCACCGAGCGGCACGCCGAGTACCTCGCCGCGCAGGAGCCCACCCGGGCCGAGTGGATCGACGCCGAGTTGACCCGGCTGCACCCGGTGGGCCGGATCGGGCGTGCCGACGAGGTGGCCGAGGCGGTCGCGTTCCTGCTGTCGCCGGCGGCCAGCTTCGTCAACGGGGTGACCCTGCCGGTGGACGGGGGACGGGCGGCGCTCGGCCTCGACCCGGAGGCCCGCTGATCCGGTGCACTCGGGCCGCCTCCCTCCGGAGACGGCCCGACTGCTGTCCGCTCAGCTTCGCAGGGACCACTGCTGGTTCTGTCCACCGTTGCAGGCCCAGAGGATCAGTTTGGTGCCGTTGGCGGTGGCGGCGCCGTTGGCGTCCAGGCAGAGCCCGGACTGGACGCCGGTGAGGGTGCCGTTGGCGTTGACGTTCCACTGCTGGTTCGCGCCGCCGTGGCAGTCCCAGATGATCACCTGGGTGCCGTTCGCGGTGCCCTGGCCGTTGGCGTCGAGGCACTTGTTGCCGTACACCTGGATCTGCTTGCCGGCCGTGTAGGTCCAGCGTTGCGCGGCGCTGTTGCTGATGCAGTCCCACAGTTGCAGCTGGGTGCCGTTGGTGGTGGCGCCGTTCGGCACGTCGACGCAGCGACCGGACTGCGCGCCCACGATCTGGGCGTTCTGCTGCGGGTTGCCGCCGCTCGCGGGGGTGTAGGCGGCAGCGGCGATGTTCGCCTGCACGGCGTCCTCGGTGGCGGCCGTCGGGTAGCCGGAGGTCAGCACGCCCTCGAAGAAGGTGCCGCGACCGGTGATGCTGTTGTCACCACCGATGCCCAGGAGGATGGCCCCCTCCTTCTTCATCGGGTTGTAGCCGTTGGGCCGCCGACCGTCGAAGTAGGTGGTCAGGCCACCCGACTGCGAGTTCCCGCCGCGGATCGCCCAGTGGTTCGGCTCGCCCTTGACCATGGCCGTGACGAAGCGGTGGTTGATGGACGCGATGTTGTTGTAGCCCGCGTTAACCCCGGAGAACAGGCCCCACTCCAGGTCGGCCATGATCCAGGGACCCGCGCCCGCTCCGTAGCCCCACTGCTTGTTCGCGCCGAAGTAGACCGTCTCCATGATCGCGCGCTCGTCGGCCTGGACGTTGGTCTGCGCGTTGCCGTAGTCGAAGCAGCACCACTGGTTGTAGTGCGTGCCGTCGACGACGGCGTAGATGCCCTCGGGCTGGTCGCCGGTCGCGACGCCGTTGGTGTTGTTGTTGCGGTAGCCGGTGCCGGGGGCGATGTAGACGCCGTACGCGTTCTGGCCGCCGATGGTGACCGGTGCCGCCTTGGCGTCGGCGAGGTTGTCGTACCCGCCGGGGGCCGGGCCGGTGAAGCCGCCGGGAGGCGCCTGCGTGAGCCGGTTGTTGCGGCCGGACTGGTCGTAGATGATCGTGATCACGCAGCTCGTGTTGGCGCAGAACGTGTCCTGGGTGGCGGCGTTGGCGACGCCACCGGCGCTGAGCACGCCGACGTCGCGGGTGGTGTTGTCCGATGATCTGCGCACCTGGTAGAGCGCTCCGTTGTACGCGCCGTACAGGGCCCGGGTGGTGCTGTGCGCGGCGACGCACGGCGTCCCGCCGGAGGCGTAGATGTCGCACGGGCCGGTGCCGGCCGCCCGGGCGACGCCGGGCGTCTCCGTGACCAGGTAGACGCCGGCCCCGGCGACGAGGACCAGCAGGGTCCCCGCTGCGGCCAGCAGGCGGTGCAGCCTTCTCTTCACGTCCATGGTTCCCCTCAGGTGGCGGTGGTGGTGGGGGGTGATGATAGCGTTAACATTAATCCTCATCCATGAACGCGCGCTACCTCCGGGCGGGTCGGTGGCCCGTGCTCCCGTAGCAGACGCGAGCATGATCAGGGCGTTGTCCACAGAGGCCCCGGTTGTCCACAGGTCGGGCCAGCGAGGCGGCCGTCGGGGCGTCCGGCGTCCTAGCGTCGCGGCGTGGCAGAGGACGAGGAGACAGCGGTACGTCAGCGTCTGCGCCGGTTGACCGCCGCGACGGGCGACGCGGCGCCGCTTCCGTCGGGGGCCGACGCGTCGGCAACGGACGTGCCCGCCGACCCACAGCGGGGATGTCTTCCAGATGGCGATCAGCCCGGCGGTATGGCGCGGCTGCCCGGCCCCGGAGCGTTCGACCCGGGCAGGCGCGGAGTACGGGCGCTGGCCGCCGTGGCCCTCGTGGTGGTGCTGGCCGCGGCCGGTTGGGCCTGGCGGTCCCGACCACACGCGGAACCGGTCACCCCACCGGTGGGCGAGGCCACCTCGGCCGTCGTGGCCGCGCAGTCCAGCGTCTCGGCGTCCGGCGAGCTGGTGGTGACGGTCGCGGGCAAGGTGCGCAAACCCGGGCTGGTGCGGGTTCCGGCCGGGGCCCGACTCGCCGACGCCCTCTCCGAGGCCGGTGGCCCGCTGCCCGGCGTCGACGTGGCGCTGCTCAATCCCGCTCGCAAGCTGGCCGACGGTGAGTTGATCGTCGTCGGGGTGACGCCCCCGCCGGCACCCGGACCCGCCGCCGGTCCGGCCCCCGCCGGTGCGCCGGCCCCCGGCGCGGCGCTGAACCTGAACACCGCGACACCTGCCCAGCTCGACGCGCTGCCCGGGGTGGGGCCGGTGCTGGCCCAGCGCATCCTCGCCTACCGGGACCAGCACGGCGGGTTCACGGCCGTCGGTGACCTGCGCCAGGTCGAGGGCATCGGCGACGCGCGCTATGAGCAGCTCAAGGACCTGGTGACAGTGTGAACGTCGCACCCGTCGTCGGCGACCCGCCGCCACCGGACCTCCGGCTCGCCGGGCTGGCCGTGGCCGCCTGGCTCACCGCGCTCGCCGGACTGCACCTCGGCCCCCGACCGCTGCTGCTGGTGGCCGGCGGAGCAGCCGTGTCGACCGCGCTGAGCACCCTGCACCTGCTCGGTCGGCTCGGTCGCCCAGGGGCTCTCGCCCGCCGTTTCGGCTGGATCGTCGTCGCGGTCGGTCTCGGCGTCCTCTGCGGCGCGGCGGCGACCTCGGCCCGGCTGGTCGTGCGGGACGCGCCGCCGGTCCGCGCCCTTGCCGAGAAGCGCGCCCCGGTCACCGCCGACCTCGTCGTGCGGGACGATCCGCGCCCCATCCGCTCCGCCGGGCGTCCCGGCATGCTGCTGGTGTCGGGCGAGCTGATCCGGCTGACCGGTCCCGACGGCCAGCCGCTCCGAGCGTCGGTACGGGTGCTGGTCCTCGCCACCGACCCCGGCTGGCGAGGGCTGTTGCCGGGGCAGCGGCTGACCGCCGACGGGCGGCTCGGCCTGCCGCGCGGCGGTGACCTCACCGCGGCGGTCCTCGCGACCACCGGTCCACCCCAGCGGCGCGGTACGCCGTCGTGGGCGCAGCGCGCCGCCGGCACCCTGCGCGCGGGTCTGCAACGGGCCTGCGCGCCGCTGCCCGACGACCCGGGTGGTCTGCTGCCGGGACTGGTGGTGGGGGACACCAGCCGCCTGCCGCCCGCCGTCGAGGAGGACTTCCGGGCGACCGGCATGACGCACCTCAATGCCGTCTCGGGCAGCAACATCGCGATCGTGGTGGGTGCGGTGCTGCTGGTGGCGCGCTGGGCACGCGCCGGTCCGTGGCTCGCCGGGGTGCTCTGTGGGGTGGCGCTGGTGGGCTTCGTCATCCTGGTGCGTCCGTCACCGAGCGTCGTACGGGCCGCCACGATGGGGGCGATCGGGCTCGTCGCGCTGGCCGCCGGTCGACCCCGGGCCGCGCTGCCCGCGCTGGCCGCCGCCGTCACCGTGCTGGTGCTCGTCGACCCCGAGTTGGCGGGCGACGCCGGGTTCGCGCTGTCCGTCCTGGCCACCGCGGGTCTGCTGCTGCTCGCGCCGCGTTGGCGCGACGGGCTGCGCCGTCGGGGCGTACCGGCCGGGTTGGCCGAGGCGTTGGCGGTACCGGCGGCCGCCCAGGTGGCCTGCGGGCCGGTCGTCGCCGGAATCTCCGGCACGGTCAGCCTGGTGGCGGTGCCGGCCAACCTGCTGGCGGTGCCGGCCATCGCGCCGGCGACGGTGCTGGGGGTGACGGCCGCGCTGCTGTCGCCGGTCTGGCCGGCCGGGGCCGGGTTCGTCGCGTGGCTGGCGAGCTGGCCGGCCTGGTGGCTGGTCGTCATCGCCCGCCACGGCGCCCGCCTGCCGGCCGGCACCCTGGCGTGGCCGGGTGGGGCGGCCGGTGCCCTGCTGCTGGCCGGGCTGACCGTCGCGTTTCTGGTGGCCGCGCGCCGCCCGCTGGTGCGCCGGTTGGTGGCGGTGGTCGCGGTCGCCGTCCTGGTGGGCGCTCTCGGGGTCCGGTTGCTCGCCAGCGGCTGGCCGCCGCCCGGCTGGGTGGTGGTGGCCTGCGCCGTGGGGCAGGGGGACGCCCTCGTGCTGCGCGTCGCGCCCGGCCGGGCGGTGCTGGTCGACACCGGGCCGGAGCCGGGCGCGGTGGACGCGTGTCTGCGACGGCTCGGCATCCGGGAGGTGTCGCTGCTGGTAGTCAGCCACTTCCATCTCGACCACGTGGGCGGGGTGGCCGGGGTGTTCCGGGGGCGACGGGTGGCCGCCGTGCTGACCCCGCCGTCGACGGACCCGGCGAGCGGTCGGGCGGCCGTCCGCGCGGCGGCGACCGGCGGCCGGGCCACGATGCGGGACACCACCGCCGGGGCACGTCACCGGGTCGGCGGTGTCGAGCTGCTGGTGCTCGGACCGCCGTATCCGCTGGCCGGCACCCGCTCGGACCCGAACAACAACTCGCTGGTGCTGCGCGCCACGGTCGCCGGCGTCTCGGTCCTGCTGCCCGGCGACGCCGAGACCGAGGAGCAGCACGCCGTCCTGGTCCGGACGCCGCCCGGCCAGCTACGGGCGGACGTGCTGAAGGTCGCGCACCACGGCTCGGCGTACCAGGACGAGAGCTTCCTCGCCGCCGTGCGGCCGGCCGTGGCGCTGGTGCCGGTCGGCACGGGCAACACGTACGGGCATCCGAACCCGGCGCTCCTGTCCCGGTTGAGCCGGCACGGCGCCCGGGTCCTGCGGACCGACACCGACGGCGACGTGGCGGCGATCCGGACTGCCGACGGCCTGGCGGTGGCCCGTCGAGGGGTACCGCCGGGACGGCCACCGTGAGGGGGACCGCCGGTCGCGTGGAAATTGCGCGCACTCGACCCAGAATCCGGGCCATTTGCGGATTAGGTGGTGAACCGAGATAAATGTCTGGATTTGCGCTAAGTGCGGGCTGCGCCGACCGGGTGGCGATTGAGCAGGCCCGTACCCGCCGTGGGCCGTGCGAATATGGGCGACGTGACCCCCGCCAGCCTCGCCCCCATTGTGCTCGTCCTCGGCGACGAGGAGCTGCTCGCCACGCGCGCGGTCTCCGAAGCTGTCGAACGGGCCCGCGCCACCGACCCCGAGGTGGACGTCCGCGAGTACCAGGCGGGTGCGCTCACCGTCGGCGAGATAGCCGAGATGCTCAGCCCGTCGCTGTTCGGCGGCCGGCGGCTGCTCGTCCTGCGCTCCGGCCAGGACGCCCGCAAGGACCTGGTCGCCGCGCTGCTGGCGTACGCGAAGAATCCCGACCCGGAGGTGCAGCTCCTGGTGCTGCACCTGGGCGGCGCCAAGGGCAAGGCGTTCGCCGACGGGCTGCGGTCGGCCGGCGCGACGGTGGTTCCGGCGGCCAAGCTCAAGGGCCACCGCGACCGGGTCGCCTTCGTCCGCGACGAGATCCGCCGGGCCGGCGGCCGGTGCCCCGACGACGCCGCCGAGGCGCTGATCGCGGCGGTCGGCAACGACCTGCGCGAACTGGCCGCCGCCTGTTCCCAGCTCATGGCCGACACCGACGGGCGGATCAGCGCCGAGACGGTGTCCCGTTACTACCGGGGACGGGTCGAGGTGACCGGCTTCACCGTGGCGGACGCCACCATGGTCGGCGACGTGCCGGCCGCCCTGGAAGCGCTGCGCTGGGCCCTGCACGTCGGTGTCGACCCGGTGCCCATCGCCGACGCCCTGGCCGACGGGGTGCGGACGGTGGCCCGGGTGGCGTCGGCCGGACGGGGCAACGCGTACCAGCTCGCCAGCAGCCTCGGCATGCCGGCGTGGAAGATCGAACGGGCGCAGCGACAGGGGCGCGGCTGGACCCCGGAAGGACTGGTCCGCGCCATGCAGGTCGCCGCGGAGTGCAACGCGGCCGTCAAGGGCGGCTCGGACGACCGGGCGTACGCCCTGGAACGGGCGGTCTTCTCGGTGGCGGCGGCCCGGCAGGGCAGCAGTCGGTGACGGGGCCGAACCGTACGGCGTGGGCCACCGTGTCCGCCGACGAGGAGCGGTACCGGCCGCTCTACGCCCGGCTCCTCGGCCTGCGGTTCGTCAACCCCGGTGGGGTGCTCTGCTTCCTGTTCTTCGAGGGCGCCATCGCCCTGGCCGTGCTGCTCGCCCTCGCGGAGCTGGTCACCTGGTGGGCGGTGCTGGTGCTACCCGTGGTGGTGGCGGCGATGGTCAAGCTCAACGACATGGTGGCCGCGGTGGTGGTCCGTTCCGCCGCGCTCGTACCCGAACAGGAGCGGGACCGCTTCCGCCGGCAGATGGAGCCGGTGGTCGGCCGGGCCCGGGTCGAGTGGAGCGCCGTGACTCCGGTGGTGGTCCGACCCGACCCGGTGCGGCCCAGACGCCGCAGGGACCCGCTGGACTGACGGCCGCCGAAGCGCAGGCGCGCGCCGGTTCGTGGACACACGGAAGCCCCGGACCTCGGTCCGGGGCTTTCCGAATCAGTCTGACGACGAAGCGTCAGGCGGAGAGCGTCACCACGCGCTTCGCGATCGCCGACTTGCGGTTCGCGGCCTGGTTGGCGTGGATCACGCCCTTGCTGACGGCCTTGTCCAGCTTGCGCGAGGCATCCTGCATGAGAGCGGTGGCCTTCTCGACGTCACCGGCCTCGGCGGCCTCGTGGAACTTCCGGACGGCGGTCTTCAGCGACGACTTGACCGACTTGTTGCGCAGCCGGGCCTTCTCGTTCTGCCGGTTGCGCTTGATCTGGGACTTGATGTTCGCCACGCGACAGCCTCGTCTTGATAGCTCGGGTTGGTCAGCTTGCGCACGGCATGACGACATGAGTCATCGCCGCGCGAAAAGCCAGGTTACCAGGTCGCCCGGGGACAAGCCAAAACGGCTCCACCCGACCGCGCCTGCTCGACTCCCGCGCCCAGTGGGTGCGGGAGCCGTGATCCACCCGGCTTCCTGCGAACCAGGGTATCCGCCGGCCGCTGACCGCCCGATTTCCGGAAAGCCGGGGTGGACCACGGGACGGCCCGCGCGAGGACGCCGGCGCGGTCACCGCCAGCCCTGCCGGCGGGCGAGCCAGTCGAGGGCCTGTCTTCCGCTGGACCGCTGGTGCGTGGACCGGTGCGGTGAGGCCGTCACCGATGTCGCGTCCGCCCCGGTGAGGTAGTAGCCGGCCAACGCGGCGAGGGTGGCGTCCAGCGCGTCCGGGGGAGCGCCCGCGCTCGCCGGGTGCGCGGCGAAGATCCGATCGACGTCCAGGCCGCCGTCGGATGCGGTGAGCAGCAGCGTGACCAGGTCGAACCAGGCCGGTCCGGTGCAGGCCCAGGTCCAGTCGCAGATCCAGGCCCGGCCGTCCCGGCCGATGAGCACGTTGTCCACCCGCAGGTCGCCGTGGATCACGCCGGTCGCCCCGTCCGCGTACGCGGGGAGGCGGGACTCCAGCGCCACCAGCTCGGGGAGTCTGCCCCGGGCGGCGGCGGGCAGCGCGGGGAGCGGCTCCCGGCCCGCGGCGACCTCCTCCCACCAGAGGATGTCCGAGCGGGCCAGGTCGGCCAGGCGGGGGAGGCCGAGCGCGGTCAGGCCGGTCGGTGGATCGGCGAGCACGGCGGCGACCTCGGCGTACGCGGCGAGGGTGGCGTCCAGCTCGGCCCGCGCCCAGGGCAGGCGTGGGAGGTGGCCGTCGACCGCTTCGGCGCAGAGCACGAACCAGCCGGCCTCGTCCAGCGTCCACCGCAGGCGGGGCGCGGGCAGGTCGGTCGGCAGCCGGTCGAGGATCGCCGCCTCCCGGGCGTACCCCTGAACCAGGCCCGGCTGCACGGCGGCGGGTGCCGCCTTGACGAAAGCCCGACCGCCGTCGGCGGTGTGCAGCACGGCGGCGAAGCCCCGGGTGAAGCCGGCGGTGGCGACCTGGGCGGTGACCACCGGCGTGCCGAGCCGGTCGGCGATCGCGGCCCGCAGCGCCGCCGGCAGCTCCGGCCACGACGGGCGCGACGCGCTCGCGTGGTACGGCACCGGCGGCAGCGGGGAGGACACCCCACCATGCTGCCCCGGGGTACGTGCGCGGCGCGCGGCGACACTGCCAGACTGCCAAGCCATGAGGACCGAGGACTTCTGGCAGCTGATCGACCAGGCCCGCGCCGGGGGCGGGGGTGAGCCCGGGCCGGTCGCCGCTCGGGCTGTGGCGCTGCTCGCCGAGCGCGATCCGCAGGACATCGTCGGGTACGCCCAGCACCAGGTCAGAGTGCTGGCCGCCTCGCACAAGGCGGACCTGTGGGGCGCGGCGTACCTGATCAACGGTGGGGCGTCGGCGGAGGGTTTCGAGCACTTCCGGGGCTGGCTGATGACCCAGGGTCGGGCGGTGTTCGCCCGCGCGGTCGGCGACCCCGACTCGCTGGCCGAGCTGCCCCAGGTGCGGGCCGCGTCGCTCAGCGGGGAGGAGTTCTCCGCCGAGCAGATGCTGGCGGTGCCGTGGGACGCGTACCGCAGGGCCACCGCGTCGGAGCTGCCGACGGACCGCGAGCCGGTCCGGACGCCGGACCTCAACGACTTCTGGGACTTCGACGACGAGTCCGAGGCCCGCCGCCGGCTGCCCCGGCTGGCCGCGCTCTTCGTGGAGCCGCCGATGGAGTGAGGCGTCCCGGGGGCCGATCCGTCGCCCGCGCAGTGGGCGTACCCCGGCGGCGTGGGAACATGGAGGGGGTCGGCGGCGCGCCGGCCTGTTCACGTCAGCCGACCAGAACGGACCGCTGTGCCACCGAAGCTCGATCCCGGCGCGAACGCCCCTGGTGCCACCGACCCCGGTCGCATCCGGAACTTCGGCATCATCGCCCACATCGACCACGGGAAGTCGACCCTGGCCGACCGGATGTTGCAGCTCACCGGCGTGGTCGACCCCCGGCAGATGCGCGCGCAGTACCTGGACCGGATGGACATCGAGCGCGAACGCGGCATCACCATCAAGAGCCAGGCCGTGCGCATGCCGTGGACCATCCGCGAGGGCGAGCGGACCGGCGAGCAGGCCGTGCTCAACATGATCGACACCCCGGGGCACGTCGACTTCACGTACGAGGTGTCCCGGTCACTGGCCGCCTGCGAGGGCGCCGTGCTGCTGGTCGACGCCGCCCAGGGCATCGAGGCGCAGACCCTGGCCAACCTCTACCTGGCCCTCGAGAACGACCTGCGCATCATCCCGGTGCTCAACAAGATCGACCTGCCGGCCGCCCAGCCGGAGAAGTACGCCGAGGAGCTGGCCCACCTCATCGGCGGTGACCCCGCCGACTGCATCCGAGTCTCCGGCAAGACCGGCGAGGGCGTACCGCACCTGCTCGACGAGATCGTCCGGCAGTTCGTCCCGCCGGTCGGCGAGGCCGAATCGCCCGCCCGGGCGATGATCTTCGATTCGGTGTACGACGTGTACCGCGGCGTCGTCACGTACGTCCGGGTCATCGACGGCCGGATCAGCGCCCGCGACCGGATCAAGATGATGTCCACCGGCGCCGTGCACGAGCTGCTCGAGATCGGCGTCATCTCACCCGAGATGGTCAAGGCCGAGGCGCTCGGGGTCGGCGAGGTCGGCTACCTGATCACCGGTGTGAAGGACGTCCGGCAGTCCCGGGTCGGTGACACGGTCACCATCAACGCCCGGCCGGCGGCCGAGCCGCTGGGTGGCTACAAGGACCCGAAGCCGATGGTCTACTCCGGCCTCTACCCGATCGACGGGTCCGACTACCCGAACCTGCGCGAGGCCCTGGACAAGCTCAAGCTCAACGACGCCGCCCTGGACTACGAGCCGGAGACCTCCGGCGCGCTCGGCTTCGGCTTCCGCTGCGGCTTCCTCGGCCTGCTCCACCTGGAGATCATCCGGGAGCGGTTGGAGCGCGAGTACAACCTCGACCTCATCTCCACCGCGCCCAACGTCGTCTACCGGGCGATCACGGACGACGGCGAGGAGATCGTCGTCACCAACCCGAGCGAGTACCCGACCGGCAAGATCGCCGAGGTGTACGAGCCGGTGGTGCGGGCCACCGTGCTGACGCCCAACGACTACGTGGGCGCGGTCATGGAGCTGTGCCAGGGCCGGCGCGGCAGCCTGCTCGGCATGGACTACCTCTCCGCCGACCGGGTGGAGCTGCGCTACACGCTGCCCCTCGCCGAGATCATCTACGACTTCTTCGACCAGTTGAAGAGTCGTACCAAGGGGTACGCCTCGCTGGACTACGAGCCCTCCGGCGAGCAGGCGTCCGACCTGGTGAAGGTGGACATCCTGCTGCACGGCGAGCCGGTGGACGCGTTCAGCGCCATCGTGCACAAGGACAAGGCGTACAACTACGGCGTCACCATCGCCGCGAAGCTCCGTACGCTCATCCCGCGCCAGCAGTTCGAGGTGCCCATCCAGGCGGCCATCGGCAGCCGGGTGATCGCCCGGGAGACCATCCGCGCCATCCGCAAGGACGTGCTCGCCAAGTGCTACGGCGGTGACATCAGCCGTAAGCGCAAGCTGCTGGAGAAGCAGAAGGAAGGCAAGAAGCGGATGAAGATGGTCGGCCGCGTCGAGGTGCCCCAGGAGGCCTTCATCGCCGCCCTCTCCTCCGACTCCGGCGACGCCAAACCCACCGGCAAGAAGTAGCCCCCCACCCCCCACCCCCCACCCCCTCCCACCCCCCACCCCTTCCTCGCGGTGATCAAGAGGTTCGCGTCATCCGAAGCCCGGATCCTGACGCGAACCTCTTGATCACCGGGGGCGGTCGGGGGGTGGGGCGGATTTTTTTTGGGGTTGAGGTCTGGGGTGGTCGCCCTGGGCAACATGTTGCCTGAGCTGTGTGGACGTGTTTCGGTGCCAACCGACGCAGCCGACCGACATCGACGCCGGCAACTTCTTGTGCGGGTGAGTCGGTTTGGATTTTTGGTGGGTCGGGAACTTAGCGGTCACGACAGGAAGCACACATTGTGTGTCAGACATTCTTAGAAGGAGGGCGACCGTGGAGCTCACCGTGTGGGGCATCATCACTGCCATCGTTGTTGGTCTCATCGTCGGGGCGCTCGGCCGCCTGGTTGTTCCGGGCCGCCAGAACATGCCGATCTGGCTGCACCTGCTGATCGGTGTCGGTGCGGCTCTGCTGGGCACGGTGCTGGCGCGGGCGATGGGTATCGCGACCGAGACCGCTGGTATCGACTGGACCGAGCTGCTGGTGCAGGTCGTGGTGGCGGCGATCGCGGTCGCGCTGGTGGCCGGTGTGGGTGGCCGCCGCCGCGTCACCCGGTAACACCGCACACCCGTAGTACCGCAACACTTTCGAGGGGCGCTCGGCCATCAGGCCGAGCGCCCCTCGCTGTCGTGCCCGGACAGGTCGCCCGCTCCGGAAGCGCCATGTCCGAGGCGGCCGCAGTGTCGCCCGCGCCCGAGGGCGAGTGCCGACCGCGTCCCGCGCCAACATCGTGCTCGATCCTGGATGTAGTGGTCTTCGTCAGCCCGGATGCCACTACTTCATGGATGGAGCACGATCTTGGGTGCGCTACAGGACGGGCCCACTGGAGCGTGGGGGGCAAGACGCCGTTCGAGCAGTACCGCGGAGTCACGCCGGCCACGGCGCCCGCGCCGATCTTGCACTTTCTGCTGCGACATCCCGGGCATCCCACCCCCTATCGACGACCGAAAGTGCAAGATCGCGGGGCGGGGCGCGGGAGGTCCTGGTGGTCCGTGCCTGTGTTCACCAAGTCGTGACCGTCTGGGCGATCAAGTCGGTTTGGATTTTTGGTGGGTCGGGAACTTAACGGTCACGACAGGAAGCACACATTGTGTGTCAGACATTCTTAGAAGGAGGGCGACCGTGGAGCTCACCGTGTGGGGCATCATCACTGCCATCGTTGTTGGTCTCATCGTCGGGGCGCTCGGCCGCCTGGTTGTTCCGGGCCGCCAGAACATGCCGATCTGGCTGCACCTGCTGATCGGTGTCGGTGCGGCTCTGCTGGGCACGGTGCTGGCGCGGGCGATGGGTATCGCGACCGAGACCGCTGGTATCGACTGGACCGAGCTGCTGGTGCAGGTCGTGGTGGCCGCTATCGCGGTCGCGCTGGTGGCTGGTGTGGGTGGCCGCCGCCGCGTCACCCGGTAACAACCTGGCATCACCGCACCACTCGAAAGAGCGCCCGGCCAAACGGCTGGGCGCTCTTTCGTGACGTCAATGCCCGGGTTCGGCCCGGTTCCACGAGCAGCGGCACCGTCCACCTGCGGTACGGTCGCCACGCTTCGGCCTGCCCGCCCACTGTCGTAAAGGATTTCTTCGTACTAAGGTGCGGCGGAGAAGGTTAGTGCCAGGCGACGCGAGGGGAGAAGTGGCGTGAACAGGTGGAAGCGGTTGGCCCCGGTCACTGCCGTGGTGGCCTCGGTCGCCATGGTGTTGGGCGGCTGTGGGGGCTCCGGCGAGGAAGCGACCGACGACAGCAAGCTCACGGTCTGGATGATGGGCGAGGGTGGCGACGCCCAGAACGCCTTCCTCGACGGCGTGGAGACCGAGTTCCGGCAGAAGCACCCCGACACCGATGTGGTGGTGCAGTACATCCCCTGGCTGGAGGCGCCGAAGAAGTTCCAGGCCGCGCTGGCCGGCGGTGAGGGCCCGGACATCACCGAACTGGGCAACACCGAGACCCAGGGCTGGGCCGCGCAGGAGGCGCTCGCCGACGTCAGCGGTCGGATGGGTGGCTGGGCGGACGGCAAGGACCTGCTGCCCGACCTGGTACGCAACGCGCAGCTCGACGGCAAGCAGTACGGCGTCCCCTGGTACGCGGGCGTGCGGGCCATCTACTACCGCACCGACTGGTTCGCCGAGGCGGGCGTGCAGCCGCCGAAGACGTGGGACGAGTTGGTGACCGTCGCCAAGGCGGTGCAGGCCAAGAAGAAGGGCACCTACGGCATCGCGCTGCCGGGCAACTCCGAGCTGCCCTTCTACTCGTTCCTCTGGGGCGCGGGCGCGGAGATCGCCACCAACCAGGGCGGTGCGTGGAAGTCCGGCTACTCGACGCCGGAGGCGCAGCGGGCCGTCAAGTACTGGACCGACCTGGTCACGGTCCACAAGGTCGCCCCACCGGCCGCCGCCGGCTGGAACGAGATCGACGCGCGGACGCAGTTCGCCACCGGCAAGGCCGCGATGGCGTTCGCCGGTAGCTGGCAGCAGGCCGCCATCAAGAAGGACAACCCCGAGATCGAGAAGGTCTGGGGTACGTTCCCGATCCCCGGCCCGGACGGCAAGGCCGCGCCCGGTTTCGCCGGTGGCTCCGACGTGGCGATCTGGAAGGACAGCGAGCGGCAGGACCTCGCCTGGGACTACCTGACCGTGCTGCTGAACAAGAAGAACGCGCAGAGCTTCGCGAGCAGCCTCGGGTTCTTCCCCGTCTACAAGGACCTGGTCGCCAGCGACACGTACGCCAACGACAAGGTGATGGCGGCGTTCGCCACCACCATGCAGAACACCAAGCTCACGCCGCTCACCCCGAAGTGGGTGGAGGTCAGCCGGACGAAGACGGTGACCCAGGCGATGAACAGCTCGGTCATGAAGGGTCAGAAGACGGTCGAGAAGGCTACCGCCGACGCGGCCGGTGAGATGGAAAGCATCCTCAACTCCAAGTGACCACGCTGACCGAGGTGCCGGAGACGTCCGCCGCGCGGGAGAACCCTGCGCGGCGGCGTCGCCGGGTCGACCGCCTGCCCTACCTGCTGCTCCTGCCCGCCCTCGTCATCATCGGGGTGCTGCTGCTCTGGCCGCTCGGCCAGGTGGTGGCGATGTCCTTCTACCGGCTCAACAGCGTCCGGCAGTTGCGGGGCGACCGGGAGTGGCCGTGGGTGGGGCTCGGTAACTACACCGACATTCTCACGGATCCGTTCTTCCTGACCGTCCTGCGCAACACCGTGCTGTTCGCCGCGGCGAACGTGTTGCTCACAATGGTGCTGGGCACCCTGGTCGGACTGCTGCTCAACCGGCTCGGTCGCAAGATGGCGACCTTCGTGGCCAGTTGCGTGATGCTCGCCTGGGCCACCCCCGCGCTGACCGGCACGATCGTCTGGAAGTGGATCTTCGACGACACGAGTGGCCTGGTCACCTGGCTGTTCAACGCTCTGCCGGACGGACTCTCGAACGCCCTGTTCGGTCGTAGCGACTGGACCGGTTACGGCTGGTTCAACTCGCCGCTGCTGTTCTTCGCGATCCTCACGCTGGTGGTCGTGTGGCACTCGTTCCCGTTCATCGCGGTGAGCGTGCTCGCCGGCCTCAAGAGTGTGCCGAGTGAGTTGCACGAGGCGGCCCGGGTGGACGGCGCGAGCCCGTGGCGGGTCTTCTGGAAGATCACCTTCCCGCTGCTGCGCCCGGTCTTCGGGATCCTGATCGTGCTCTCCACCATCTGGGACTTCAAGGTCTTCACCCAGCAGTTCGTGCTGGCCGGTGGCACCCAGGACCGGCCGACGTTCATGCTCTCGATCTACTCGTACGCCGAGGCCTTCTCGCCGCCGCCGAAGTACGGGCTCGGCGCGGCCATCGCGGTGATCCTCACGCTGATCCTGCTCGTGGTCACCGGCTTCTACGTACGGATGGTGCTCAAGCAGGAGGACGAGTCGTGAAGAAGGTCGCCCTCAACGCCGCCGGGCTGCTGGTCGCGCTCTTCGCGGCCTTCCCGGTCTACTGGATGATCTCGACGTCGCTGAAGCCCAGCAACGAGATCTTCTCGGCCACCCCGCAGCCGGTGCCGACCCATCCGACGCTGGCGCACTACCGGGAGATCCTCACCGGCAACCTGATCCCCGGGGTGACCTTCCTCGACTTCTTCGTGAACAGCGCGATCGTCGCGGTGTCCACGGTGGTGCTCAGTGGGCTCGTCGCCCTGCTCGCGGCGACGGCGGTGGCCCGGTTCCGCTTCAAGCTCCGGACCAGCTTCCTGATCATGCTGCTGATCGTGCAGATGATCCCGTTGGAGGCGCTGGTCATCCCGCTGTTCCTGATGATCCAGCGGCTCGGGCTCTACAACACCCTGCCCAGCCTGATCCTCACGTACCTCGGCTTCTCGCTGCCGTTCGCGGTGTGGATGCTGCGCGGTTTCGTCGCGGCCGTGCCCAAGGAACTGGAGGAGGCGGCGGCCATCGACGGCGCGAGCCGGGCCCAGACGTTCCGGCGGGTGCTGTTCCCGCTCGTCGCGCCCGGCCTGGTCGCGACCAGCATCTTCTCGTTCATCACGGCGTGGAATGAGCTGATCTTCGCGTTGACGTTCATCAACGACCAGGGGCGCTACACCCTGCCGGTGGCGATGACCTTCTTCTTCGGCCGTGACGACACCAACTGGGGGCCGGTGATGGCCGCCTCCACGCTGTTCACCCTGCCGGTCATCATCTTCTTCCTGCTGGTGCAGCGGAAGATGGTCTCCGGCCTGGTGGCCGGAGCGGTCAAGGGCTGAGCGCAGGGCCGGTCGAGGGCCGCGCCGCCGCCGGTCGTCGTCCGGACCCCGCCTCGGCTCGACCGCCCGGTGAATCGGCTCGACCGCCCGGTGAATCGGCTCGACCCCCCTGCGAGGCAGACCCTAGGCTGGCCGTCATGGCAGGCAGGGTGGCAGCGGTGAACCTCGGCATCGTGACCGAGGCGGAGTGGGCCGGCGACGCGAGCGGTCGCAGCGGCATCGACAAGCGGCCTGTCGACGGGCCGGTGTCGCTGCTGACCGGCGGCCTGGCCGGTGACTTCATCGGCGAGCGGGCCCACCACGGCGGGCCGGACAAGGCCGTCTACGCGTACGCCGAGGAGGACGCCGCGTGGTGGTCGGCCGAGATGGGCCGGTCGATCCGTCCGGGCGGCTTCGGGGAGAACCTGACCACCTACGCCGTCGACGTGACCGGCGCGGTCATCGGTGAACAGTGGGCGGTGGGCACGGCGGTGCTCCAGGTGACCATGCCGCGCACCCCGTGCACCACGTTCGCCGGCTTCTGGGGCGTACCGGATCTGATCAAGCGGTTCACGGTCCGGGCCACCCCGGGGGCGTACCTGCGGGTGCTGCGCGAGGGCGAGGTGGGCGCCGGCGATCCGGTCGAGGTGGTGGAACGGCCCGCGCACGGGGTGACCATCGGCGAGGTGTTCCGGGCGACCAGCCTGGAGCCGGAGCTGCTGCCCCGCCTGCTCGACGCGGACGACCTGCCGGAGCCGATCCGGGACAACGTCCGCCGCCGCCTCGCCGCCCGTTAGCCGACGTCGAGGGCGCGAGCGCCCATCCGTCGTTCTGAACGCGGTCTTCCATTCTCATTATCGATAGTGATACCGTTCGGTCGTGGAGATGTCGAGAGAGCGCTGGGCGGACCTGGCGCTGCATCCGGTGCGGATCCGGATCCTGCGTGCGGTCGCGGGCACGCGCCTGACCACCCAAGGGCTGCTTGAGCTGCTGCCCGATGTCCCGCAGGCCACGATGTACCGGCACCTGGCGATCCTGGTCAGGGCAGGGCTGGTCGAGGTGGTTGACGAACGCAGGGTTCGCGGCACCGTCGAGCGGGTGTACGCGTTGCCCGCGCACGGCGCGACGCTCGACCCGGCGGCCCTCGCCACGGCTACGCGGGAGGACCACGCGCGTTACTTCACGGCGTTCATGTCGAGCCTGCTGTCGGAGTTCTCCCGCTATCTCGCCCGGGAGCGGATCGACTTCGCCGCCGACGGTGTGGGCTACCAGCAACTCGTGCTGCACCTGACCGACGCCGAACTGGGCGAGTTCGCCGCCGGTCTCAACGCACTGGTTGGCCCGTTGCTCGGCAACCAGCCCGGCGGTGAACGGATCCCGCGACTGTTGGCGACCGTTCTGCTGCCCACCGATCTGCCGACGACCGACAGGCGTACGCCTGCGCCGACGGACGACTCCGACACGACGAAAGGGGATGACTGATGGCATCGGTCATGGTGACCAACGATGTGATCGACATTCGGTTCACCGGATGGGAGCGGGTCTGGGTCGGGCGGGAGCAGTTCGCACTGCCCCTCACCGCGGTGCGGCACGTCGCCCTGGTGGACAACCCGCTCCGTCTGGCCCGTGGTGCCCGCCGCGGATACGTGGTGTCCGGCTTCGCCAAGATCGGAGTATGGGGCCTGTACGGCGGTCCTCGGCAGCTCGTGGCAGCCCGCCGGGCGGAACCGGGACTGCACCTCGTTCTGGACCGGGCGTCGGCAGGCGGCGAGTTCGACCAGGTGGTGCTCTCCAGCCCGGCCGCGCCAGGCCTCGTGGAGACGATCACGCGTGCCATGGCGGCCCGCGCGTGACCGGCGACCACCTCGCGATCGAGGTGTCGTGCCTGACAAAGCGCTACGGTGACGTGACCGCCGTGCAGGATCTGAGCTTCACCGTGCAGCCCGGTGTGGTCACCGGATTCCTCGGCCCGAACGGCGCCGGCAAGACCACCACGATGCGCATGATGACCGGGCTGGTGTCGCCGACCAGTGGCACCGCCACGATCGGCGGGCTGCCGTACGGCCAACTGGCCCGGCCCTCGCGCACTGTCGGCGCCGTGTTCGACGCCAACGCGTTCCACCCTGGACACACCGCCCGCGACCACCTGCGCGTCTACGCCGCGATGGGCGGATATCCGGACAGCCGGGTCACCACCCTGCTCGACCTTCTCGGCCTCGCCGAGGCCGCGCACCGTCGCACCCGAGGATTCTCCACGGGCAGCCCGGTCTGGACACCGAGGCCGGCCTCCGCGCGATCCTCGGCATTCTCGGCTACACCGCGTTCGTGCCGGCCGCCGCCGGGGCCCTGGCGGTCACCTCCGAGTACCGACACCGCACCGCCGCGGTCACCTTTCTCTTCGCTCCGCGCCGTGGGCGGGTGCTCGCCGCCAAACTCGCCACGTACGCGGTCGTCGGCCTCGCGTACGGGCTCGTTCTCGCGGGCACCGCCGCGGTGGCGCTGTTCGCTGTCGCCGCCGCCCGCGACGTCCCACTCGGTCTGCCAGCCTCCACGGTGCTGGCGCTGCTCGGCCGTATCGCCGTCGCGATGGTGGTCTACCTGCTCCTCGGGGCCGGGATGGGCGCCCTCATCCACCACCAGATCGCGGCGCTGTGCGTCGTGATCGGCTATCTGTACGTGGGGGAGCCGGTGCTGATGATGATCCCGGGCGTCAACACGCTCTACCCGATCCTGCCCGGCGGAGCCACCGCCGCGCTGACCGATTTCACCTACGTCGCCGACGCCATCTCCACGGAAGTCGGCAGCGGCACCGTCAACCTGCTCCCACCGGCGGCCGGCGCTCTCCTGCTCACCGCGTACGCGGTGGCCGCCTCGGCGATCGCCCTGTTGCTGCCCCTGCGTCGAGACGTCACGTGACCGGCTGAAGGCGACGGGGCTGACCGTGTTGCCGGGGCGACGGGCCAGCGTTGGGGTGGCCCGCGGTCGCCAAGAACCGGATGACGGGGCTGAGGGCCTGCCGTTGCCCGTATCGTCCCCCTTGAGGGCATGCGGTGGAGGCCGGGTGAAGCGCGATGTCGATGGCTACGGACGGCGGCGCCATGGCAGCGGCGCCCGATCCGGCGCTGGAGCGTCCGGCGTTCCTGGAGCTCTTCTTCGACCTCGTCTACGTCTTCGCGCTGGTCACCTTGGCGACGATCCTGGCCAACGACCTGACCTGGACCGGCGTCGCCAAGGTGTTGGTGCTGCTGCTCGCGTTCGCGATGGTCTGGGCGCTGAGCGTGTGGACCGCGGACACCATCGACCTGACCAGTCCATCCGGGCAGGGGCATCTCACCTCGGTGGCGGCGGCCAGCCTGCTGTTGGCGGCGGCCGCAGCCGAGGCGTACGGCGATCGCGCGCTGCTCTTCGCGATCACCTTCGTGTTCATCCCCCTCAGCACGACCGCCTACTACGCAGTTGTCGTCTCGAGGGGCCGGCCCCTGCGGCGGTCGAGCATCCGGATCCAGACCTGGAAGTGCGTCACCGGCGTCGGCTGGATCGCCGGAGCGCTCGTCGGCGGCTCGGGCCAGCTGTCGATCTGGGCGCTCGCGATCGTCGTCGAATACGTCGGGGCGGTGTGCGGCTGGCCGCTGCCCCGGATCGGTCGCTCACGACCGGGGGACTGGCGGCTGGTCCACGCGCGGGTGGCCGAGCGCTACCGGCAGTTCGTCATCATCGCGCTCGGGGTGTCGATCTTCGTGACCGGGACGACCTTCAGCCGGAGCGATTACACGCTGGCGAGGGCCTGGGCGCTGCTCGTGGTGTTCAGCACTGTGGTGCTGATGTGGCGGATCTACATCTACCGCGCCGGTGAGCTGCTGACCGAGGCGATCGTCAGGTCGACCGACCCGGCGTTGCTCACCCAGTCCGCCGCGATCACCCATCTGATCATGGTGGCCGGCATCGCCGGGGCGGCGGTAACCAGCGACCTCGTGGTGAATCGACCGTTGGGCGAGACCCCGCCGTCGTGGGCCGCGGTCATCCTCGGCAGCCCCGCGTTGTACCTGATCGGCCGGGGCCTGCTCGACTTCACCGTGTTCGGACGCATCTCGCGGTCCCGGCTGGCCGGCGTGCTGCTGCTGGGGTGCCTGGCGCCGGCCACGCCCGTGCTTCCGCCGATCCTGGTCGCGCTGCTCGCCATGATCGTGCTGGCCCTGATCGCCGTGGCGAACCTGGCCAGCACCCGACGACACACGCGTGCGCCGGCGCCGCCGATGCTGGGGTGAGACTCCGCGCGGTGGGTGGGGCGATCCCTCACCGGGCCGGCGCGGTGACCTCGGCCCGTCTGCGACGGGCGGCCAGCCCCTCCCCGGCCAGGGTGAGCAGCAGGACCAGGTTCGCCACCACCAGGACGGCCAACGGCGGCAGCCGGAACGTGCCGGGCGCGACAAGCGCGCACAGCAGCACGACCGCCAGCAGCACGATCGCCAGCACCCGGGACCAGAGGATCCGCGCCGTCACCACGGCGTCGAACAGCACGCTGCCGAGCAGGAACAACGCCGGTCCGCCGAGAATGGCGGCCATCACGTCCGCCGGGGCGTGACCGGACGGCCGGGCGATGACCATCGAGGTGCCGGTCGAGACCAGCACCACGCCGGCCACCATCACCAGGTGGGTGTACGAGGTGGAGGTGCCGGAGCGGACCCGCTCCACCGTCGTGACGCTCGGTGGGGCCAGGATTCGCCGGACGCGCTGGAAGTAGAGCTGGAACACCAGCACCGCGCTGACGAACGCGACCGCGCTGGCGGTCACCTGACCGGCGGTGAACCCGCTGCCGGCCAGCCCCGTGCCGATGCTCAGGATCAACTCGCCGAGCGCGACGATGAAGATCGCCCGGTGCCGCTCGGAGAGGTGCACCCCGGTGAAGATCTGGCTGGCGAGTTCGGTACGCCCCAGCCCCGGCGTCGGCCAGCCGAACCGGGCCGAGCCGAGGTCGACCGCCACCGCGAGCGACCACAGCGCCAGCCGGGCCGTCCCGTCCACGAACACCCCGGCCACCCACGGGGTCACGGTGACGCCGAACCAGAAGAAGACCCGGATGCTCCGGGCCTGGATCGGGCGGTTGATCCGGGTGCCGGGGATCAGGACGGCGTCACGGACCAGGTGGATGCCGAAGTACGCGGCGACGAAGAGCCACCCGTACCGGCCGAAGGCGTGTGGTGTCGCGATGGCCATCAGCAGGGCGCCGAGCATGACCAGCAGGACGGTCGCCTGGATGATCGGCAGCCGGGGGTTGAACAGGTCGGTGAGCCAGGCCGTGAGCACCCAGACCCACCAGGCGGCCAGCAGCAGGACGGCGGTCTGCGCCGCGTTCCGGATGCTGAGGTCATCACCCAGGCTGGCGGAGAGTCGGGAGAGCAGGAAGATGTAGACCAGGTCGAAGAAGAGTTCCAGGAAGGTCGGATATTCCGGCTCGCCCCGACGGCGAAGGATCCGGGGGAGGGGAGCGGACGTCATCGCGGCTGCCTCCTGTGCCACCCCGCGCCCGCCCGAGCGCCGCGCCCCGGCTCTGCCTACCCCTCACGCTACCGACAGCGCGGCACCTGGTGGCCCGGAAGCGGATACGGCGACGGCCCCCCGCCGACAGTGGCGGGGGGCCGTTCTCAGCAGCGGGTGATCAGCGCAGCCAGGGGATGTTGCGGTCGAGCAGACCGCGCTCCTTGAGCTCCTTGCGCAGCGGGATCTCGTCGTCGACGTACCCGTCCCAGTTGATGCCCCAGTAGTTGGCGGTGTGGGTGCCCTCACCGATCAGCTGGCGCTGCACGGGCGTGCGGTTGCGGTACCACTCGCCGTTCACGTCGGGGTGCAGCTCGTCCAGCGGACGGATCCACCGGTAGGTGTAGCCGACGAAGAGCATCTTGCGGGTGATGGTCGACAGGTTCGTCGAGCGCGAGTGCCACTGCCGGCGGTCGAAGATGAACGCGTCGCCCGGGTTGGCGGTGATCTCCACCGTGCCCTCCGGGTCGGGGTTCTGCACCGTGAGGTCCGCCGGCCGGGACAGCGAGTTCTTCAGGTGGCTGCCCGGGATGACCTTGGTGGCGCCGCGGCCGGTCTCCGACAGGTCGGACAGCACGTACGCGACCTTCAGCGAGAACATCGGGCGGGGCAGGTTCGGGTCCATCGTCTCCGGGTCGGAGTTCTGCCGGTACCCGTCCTGGTGCCAACCCCAGTACGGCTTCTCCGGCTCGGCGGCCGGCGGGGTGACGTCCAGGTGGTTGTGGTGGGTGTAGATGTTCCAGCCGGCCAGCCCCCACATGTACGGGAAGGCGATCGGGTGGGTCAGCAGCTCACCGAAGAGCTCGTCGCGCTCCAGGAAGCCCAGCAGGTGCAGGGTGCCGTCCTTCTTGGTGGTGCCCTTGGCCTGCTCCTCCGCGTAGACGCGGTCGACAGCCGCCTCCAGCGCCGCCCGGTGGTCCTCCGTCAGGACGTTGCGCAGCAGGAGGAAGCCCTGCTCGTGGAACTCCTTGCGGTCAGTGTCGCTGATCGGTTCGTAGCCGGTCCGGTCGCCGTAATCGAACACCGCGTCGTACCCCTCCCCATGAGGTGAAACCATTTCTGGCACAGGCCGCCGATCGTAACGCGAGTGCCGGGGCGGTGGGAGGGCGAGCGGCGACGGTACGGCCCGGGGTCGGACCGCGTGCAGCGGGACCGGTGCGGCGAGTCACATTTACGTGATCATCGGGTGATTCTGCGGCTGTTTGTCCGATTGTGCGGTCACTGCCGGTTAAGAGATCCGGGCTCGGTCAGCCCTCGGCGAATACCTCGGCCACCACCTGGCCGGCGGGGCCCTGTTCGCCGGTCACCTGGCCCCAGGTGCCGTTGCGAGCGGTCCACTCCAGGTTGCCGAAACGGACCCGCTTCACCCCGTGGTCCTGGGCGTGCGAGACCAGCCAGTGCGCGTACCGCCAGCCGTCGCGCTGGCCCTGCGCGGTCACCGCCAGCCCTGTCTGGCTGGCCTCTTCGGCGCTCGACACACCCCAGTCCAGCGCCAGGTTGCGGGTCAGCTGCGCGGCCGCCGCCGCGCCGTGCATCACCGGGGTACGCCCCACCGTGCAGGCCACCGCCTCGGTCGCGTCGCCGAGCAGGGCCTTGGTGAGCACCTCGGAATCGTCGGCCCACTTCTGGTACGCCTCGGGGAACGCCGAGCGCTGCACCCGCTGGGCGGCATCGGTGACCCGCATCTTCTCCCAGCCGCGCACCTTCTTGAGCGCCTTGTAGAACCTGTTCGCCGCGTACCGGGGGTCACGGATCTGCTCCGGCGTGCCCCACCCCTTGCTCGGGCGCTGCTGGAACAGCCCGAGCGAGTCGCGGTCACCGTGGTCGAGGTTGCGCAGCCCCGACTCCTGGTACGCGGTGGCCAGCGCGACCACCACGGCGCGCTCGGGCATGCCGCGCTGGACGCCGATCGCCGCGATGGTGGCCGCGTTCGCCATCTGCTCCACGTCCAGGACCACCCTGCCGTCGGCCTGGACCGTGCAGGTGCGTCCCGCCAGTGGCAGCCGCAGTTCGTCCCCAACCCGCTTCAGGACGAGCCAGATCGCGATCACGGCGACGAGGATGAGCACCACTCCGCCCGCCACGGCAGCCCGAGTTCGCACCCACACCTCCTGATCGACAGTTCGACAAGCGTACGTCCCCGCCGGCGTCATCCGGGCCGTTCGACCGGTTCGGGCTTCGCTCAGCCGTCGCGCGCCGATCGGGACGTTCCCCCTGACGCGCGGAACTCACCTGCGGAGGGAGATCGTGTCTGCCGCGTCACCCGTCGTCAACAGCCGGAAGAGAATGCCTGGCCAGGACCTTTCCCGGTTGACACGTCAATCGGACGTGCCAGCGCCGAGGAGGAATTCGATGGGAACGCTGGACGGCAAGGTGGTACTCGTGACCGGCACGGGCGGTGGTCTGGGGCGCGTCGCGGCGCTGACCTTCGCCCGCGAGGGCGCGAAGGTCGTCGGGGCCGACATCCAGGTGGACGGCAACAACGAGACGGTCGACCTCGTCCGGGCCGCCGGTGGGGAGATGACGAGCGTCGCGCCCGTCGACCTGACCGACCCGGAACAGGTCCGTCAGCTCGTCGAGGACGCCGTGGCCGCGTACGGGGGGCTCGACGTCGTCTACAACAACGCGGCCGCGCTGCGCTTCGGCCCCCTGCCGGACTTCTCGGTCGACGACTGGCGGTACACGATCGCCGGTGAACTCGACATTCCGTACCTGGTGTCGAAGTTCGCCTGGCCGTACCTCGTCCGGCGCGGGGGCGGCGTCATCATCAACGCGGCCTCGATGGCCGGGATGATCGCAGGTCACGTCCCGCCGATGGTCGGCCACACGGCGGCGAACGCCGGCATCATCGGCATGACCCGCCAGCTCGCGCTCGAAGGGGCACCGCACGGCATCCGGGCGGTGGCGGTCAGCCCCGGACCCATCCTCACCCCGGCCAGTGAACGCGACCTGGGGGACGACCAGGAGGCCCGGGACGCGATCACGGCGAAGACGCTGCTCAAGCGCTTCGCCCGCCCCGAGGAGGTCGCCGAGCTGGTGGTCTTCCTCGCCTCGGACCGGGCGTCGTACATCACCGGCGCCAACTACGCGGTCGACGGTGGCGCGACGGCGTGGTGACCCTTCGGGGCGCCGCCGCAGCCGGCCGACGTCCGCGGTCCTACCCGGCCTGGTCACCGCGTTCGGCGTCCAGAGCGGCCACCCATCGCGGCGACCTCTTCTCCCGGAACGCCGTGACCCCCTCGCGGCCCTCGTCGGAGAGGAAGTAGCCGGTCGAGAGCGCGGCGAGACGGGCCAGGTCACCGCGCAGCTCGGCGGTGCCCGGCCGGCGCAGCAGATCCTTCGCGCCGGCCAGCGCGCCGGGCGCGCCGCGGACCAGGGAGTCGCAGTAGCCCCGCACCACGTCGTCCAGCTCCTGGGCCGGCACCGAGGCCGTCACCAGGCCGACCTCGACGGCACGCCGCCCGTCGAAGGTGTTCCCGGTCAGGTACAGCTCGGCGGCGGCGCGGGGGTGCAGCCGGGGCAGCACGGTCGCCGAGATCACCGCCGGGATCACCCCGATGCGGACCTCGGTGAACGCGAACGTCGCCTCGTCGGCGCAGACCGCGAGATCGGCGGCGGCGATGAGGCCGAGTCCGCCGGCCCGCGCGGGCCCGGCGACCCGGGCCAGGATCGGCTTCGGGCACTCCCAGAGCGCCGCCAGCACGTCGCCCAGCATGCCGGCGGGCACGGTTCCGCTGGCGTACGCCGCGGCGGTCTCCTTCAGGTCCGCGCCGGAGCAGAAGACCGGCCCGGTGTGGTCGAGCACGATCACCCGGACCGCGTCGTCGGCCACCGCGTCCGTCAGCCCCGCCAGCAACTGGGTCATCAGGGCGGTGGAGAGCGCGTTGCGGTTGTGCGGGCTGTCCAGGGTGAGGGTGGTCACCCCACGGGCCGTGGCGACCCGCACGAGCACGTCGGGAGAGGTCATGCCGGGCACACTAGTGGCCATGCCCGGCGTCCTTCCAGATGGTGAGACCGTCCCCGGCGACGGATCGTTGCCCGCCACCGCCACCACGGCGGTCGGCGCGCGCGGCTTCGGCGTGTACGTCCACGTCCCGTTCTGCGCCAGTCGCTGCGGCTACTGCGACTTCAACACGTACACGGCCGCCGAGCTGGGTGGGGGCGCGAGCCGCGAGGCGTACGCCGACACCGTGCTGGCCGAGCTGGCGCTCGCCGCCCGGGTGCTCGGCGACAACCCGCCACCCCGCGTCGACACCGTCTTCGTCGGTGGCGGCACGCCCACCCTGCTCCCCGCCGACGACCTGGCCCGCATCCTCGAGGGCATCGACCGCACCTGGGGGCTCGCCGCCGACGCCGAGGTGACCACCGAGGCGAATCCGGAGTCGGTCACACCGGAGTCGCTGAAGCTGCTGCGCACGGCCGGCTACACCCGGATCTCGCTGGGCATGCAGTCCGCGTCGCCCGGTGTGCTGGCGATCCTGGACCGTAAACACAGCGCCGGCCGGGCCACCGCCGCCGCCCTCGAGGCGCGCGAGGCCGGGTTCGACCACGTCAACCTGGACCTGATCTACGGCACGCCGGGGGAACGGGCCGAGGACTTCGCCGGCACGCTGGAGCAGGTCGTCGACGCCGGGGTCGACCACGTCAGCGCGTACGCCCTCATCGTGGAGGACGGCACCCGGCTCGCCGCGCGGATGAAGCGCGGCGAGGTGCCGTACCCCAGTGACGACGTGGCGGCGGACCGCTACCTGGCCGCGGAGGCCGCCCTCGACGCGGCCGGCCTCTCCTGGTACGAGGTGTCCAACTGGGCGCGCGCCGACGAGGCCCGGTGCCGGCACAACCTGCTCTACTGGACCGGCGCCGACTGGTGGGGCCTGGGCCCGGGCGCGCACAGCCACGTCGGCGGGGTGCGCTGGTGGAACGTGAAGCACCCCACCACGTACGCCCAGCGGCTGGCGGCCGGCGCGTCACCCGGCCTGGCCCGCGAGGTGCTGACCACGGACGAGGCGCACATGGAGGACGTGATGCTCCGGCTGCGGCTCGCCAGCGGACTGCCGCTGGGGGTGCTCGACGACGCCGGCCGGGCCGGTGCCGCGCGGGCCCTCGCCGACGGTCTGCTGGACGCCGAGAGGTACGCCGCCGGACGGGCGGTCCTCACCCTGCGCGGCCGGCTGCTCGCCGACGCGGTCGTGCGGGACCTGCTGCCCTGAGCCGGACGCCCGCCCGGCCGGCGGCGGTGTGCCGGACCGGCCGGGGGAGCGGCCGGCCCGGATCACTTGATGAGGTTGGCGGAGAGCGGGTAGCGGTAGAGCTGCCCCTCGTTGGCCTTGATGCCGGCGAGGATGCCGCACACGGCTCCGAGCACGACGGCCGCCACGACGCCGATGAAGCCGATGAAGATGCAGGACAGCACCCAGCCGACCAGGCCGACGATCGACCAGACGAGCTGGAAGTTGAGCGCCGACACGGCGTGCGCCCGGACGGTCGGGGACTGGCTGCCCCGGGCCAGCAACGCCACCAGCGGGGCGATCCAGCCGAGCACGCCCGCGCTGATGATCATCCCGGCCGCGCCGCCGAAGTGGGCGACGAGCGCCCAGGTCTTGTCCTCGTTGTTGGCGTAACCGCCGCCGGGGCCGCCGTACGCGCCGCCGGTCGGATACCCGCCAGTCGTGCCACCCGGCGGGGGGTAACCCCCTGGTGGGGGGTAGCCGCCCGGCGGAGGGTAGCCGCCCGACGGCGGTTGGTCACCGGTGGGCGGCGGATAGCCACCGGCTGGGGGATAGCCGCCCGGGCCGGGCGCCCCGGACAGTGGTGCGGTGGGCGGCTCGGCCGACGAGGACGAGCCGGGGAGATTCGGCTCCGGCGGGTAGTTGCCGGGGTCTCCCGCGCCGGGAGGGCGAGGTGGTTCAGTCATGGTTGTCACGGTAGGTGCCGTGAGCAACGCCGCACCAGAGCGACATCGCCCTGTCGTCCGGGCCGATCGGCCCGCGCGGGATGTCACGGGCCGTCGTTGATCATCGCGTCGGCGGGCACGCCGACGTAGACTGGCACTCGTTACAGTCGAGTGCCAGGACGGTCCGTCGGCCCGGGTGGGCCGGCGGCCGACGTGCGACAGGAGGTGCGGAGGATGGGTCTGGACGACCGGAAGCTCGCCGTGCTCCGCGCCATCGTCGAGGACTACGTCTCGACCCAGGAGCCGGTCGGCAGCAAGGCGCTGGTCGAGCGGCACCAGCTCGGGGTCTCCCCGGCGACGGTCCGCAACGACATGGCCGTGCTGGAGGAGGAGGGCTACATCCGGCAGCCGCACACCAGCGCCGGCCGGGTGCCCACCGACCGTGGCTACCGGCTCTTCGTCGACCGGCTGTCCCGGGTCAAGCCGCTCAGTCCGGCCGAACGCCGGGCCATCGAGCGCTTCCTCGTCGGGGCCGTCGACCTCGACGACGTGGTCCACCGCACCGTACGGCTGCTCGCCCAGTTGACCCGGCAGGTGGCCGTGGTGCAGTACCCGAGCCTCGCCCGCTCCTCGGTCCGCCACCTGGAGCTGGTGCCGATCTCCACCACCCGGCTGATGCTCGTGATGATCGCGGACACCGGCCGGGTGGAGCAGCGGCTGGTGGAGCTGCCCGGACCGGTGCCCGCCGACGACGTCACCGACCTGCGTCGCCTGGTCAACGAGAAACTCGCCGGTGAGCGCATGTCGGACACCCCACCGCTGGTGCAGGCGCTGGTGGAAGAGGCGCCGGTGCAGCTGCGCCCGGCCATGACCACGCTCTCCACCGTGCTGCTGGAGACGCTCGTCGAGCGGCACGAGGAACGCATCGCCCTGGCCGGCACCGCCAACCTGACCCGGGGTGGTCTGCTCGACTTCCAGGGTTCGCTGCGGCCCATCCTGGAGGCGTTGGAGGAGGAGGTCGTGCTCCTCAAGCTCATCGGCGAGACCGAGCCCAGCACGACCCGGGTGCTGATCGGCGACGAGAACGAGTTCGACAACCTGCGTGCCGCCTCGGTGGTCAGCACCGGGTACGGCCCGGGGGCCACCATCGTGGGCGGCCTGGGAGTGCTGGGGCCGACCCGGATGGACTACCCCGGCAATATCGCCATGGTGCGCGCCGTGGCACGCTACGTGGGCGAGCTGCTGGCCCAGAACTGACCAGTCAGGGCCGACGGCCGGCTGCGGCCGCCGGTCGGCGCAACGCGAGACGAACATGAGGACACGGAACGCAGTGGCCAGGGACTACTACGGCATCCTCGGTGTCAGCCGGGAAGCCTCCGATGACGAGATCAAGCGCGCCTACCGCAAGCTGGCACGCCAGTTCCACCCGGACGTCAATCCGGACCCGGAGGCCCAGGAGAAGTTCAAGGACATCAACGCCGCGTACGAGGTCCTCTCGGACGACCGGAAGCGGCAGATCGTCGACCTGGGTGGCGACCCGCTCGCCCCCGGCGGCGGGGGCGCGGGCGGCCCGGGTGGTCCGGGGGGAGCCGGCCCGTTCGTCGGTTTCCAGGACATCATGGACGCGTTCTTCGGTGGCGCCGCGGGCGGCGCCGGCCGCGGGCCGCGTCCACGGACCCGTCCGGGCGCGGACGCGATCCTGCGCCTCGAACTGGACCTGCACGAGACGGCGTTCGGCGTCGAGGCCCCGATCACCGTGGACACCGCCGTGCTCTGCACCACCTGCTCGGGCGCCGGCACCGCGGCCGGTACCCACCTGGCCACCTGCGAGGCGTGCGCCGGCCGCGGCGAGGTGCAGTCCGTGCAGCGCACCTTCCTCGGCCAGGTGGTCTCGGCCCGGCCGTGCACCGTCTGCCAGGGCTACGGCACCACCATCCCGCACCCCTGCCCAACCTGCGCCGGTGACGGCCGGGTACGCACCCGCCGATCGCTCACCGTCAAGATCCCGGCCGGCGTCGAGGACGGCATGCGGATCCGGCTGGCCCAGCAGGGTGAGGTGGGCCCGGGCGGTGGCACCGCCGGCGACCTCTACGTGGAGATCCACGAGCGTCCGCACGACGTCTACTCCCGCAAGGGTGACGACCTGCACTGCCGCGTCACCGTGCCGATGACCGCCGCCGCGCTGGGCACCCGGCTCACCATCAAGACGCTGGACAGCGAGGAGACCGTCGACGTCAAGGCCGGCACCCAGCCGGCCAGCACGCTGCGACTGCGCGCCCGGGGCGTACCGCACCTGCGCGGCACCGGCCGGGGCGACCTCTACGTGCACCTGGACGTCCGGACGCCCACCAAGCTCGACCCCGACCAGGAGAAGATGCTGCGCGACTTCGCCAAGACCCGGGGCGAGGAGGTCGCCGAGCTGACCAAGCAGGGCGGCTTCTTCTCCCGGATGCGCGACGCGTTCAACGGGCACGCCTGAGGTGTCGGCGCCGCTGTTCCTGGTGGAGGCGCTGCCCACCGGTGACGCGCTGACCCTGGACGGCCCGGAGGGGTACCACGCCGCAACCGTGCAGCGGCTGCGCGTCGGCGAGGAGCTGCTGCTCGCCGACGGTCGGGGCGGCACGGCCGCCGCCGTGGTCACCACCGTCGGCCGGGGCAGCCTGGAGGTCGCGGTCACCTCCCGGGGGTACGCGGACGCGCCCGTACCCCGGATCGTCACCGTGCAGGGCATCGCCAAGGGTGACCGGGGCGAGCTGGCCGTGCAGGCGATGACCGAGGTCGGGGTGGACGAGATCGTGCCCTGGGCGGCGTCGCGCTCGGTGGCCCAGTGGCGCGGCGACCGGGGCGTACGCGCACGCGAGAAATGGGTGGCCACCGCCCGCGAGGCGGCGAAACAGGCCCGCCGGCCCTGGCTGCCCGTCGTGGCCGGCGCGCCGGACGAGTCCACCGCCACGGTCGCCCGCCGGATCGCCGGCGCCGCCGCCGGGTTCGTCCTGCACGAGGAGGCCGACGAGCCGCTGACCGGCGTCGACCTGCCGTCGGCCGGGGAGATCGTCCTGGTGGTCGGCCCCGAGGGCGGCATCGACCGGGCCGAACTGACGGCCTTCCGTGAGGCCGGTGGCCGGCCGGTACGCCTCGGGCCGGAGGTGCTGCGTACCTCCACGGCCGGCGTGGCCGCGCTCAGCGTGCTCGCCACCCGCCTCGGCCGCTGGTAGTCGCCCACCCCCGACTCGCCGCCACCCTGCCGCCGCTGGCTTCGGCCGCCACCCTGCCGCCGCTGGCTTCGGCCGCCAGCCTGGGCCCGCGTTCGCTTCGGCCGCTGGTGCCTGCGGCTCGCGGGCCGGTGATGCGGGCGGATCGGAGCCGCTCACTCCTGTGAGCGTGATGCCTGTCAGTCATCAAGATGACTGACAGGCATCACGCTCACAGTGGTGTCGGCCGTCCGCCCGCAGGAGGCGCAGCGCACCGCCGGTCGGTCGGCGAACGCCGCGCCGAGCGTGAATCGCGAGGTCAGCTGCGTAGGTACGAAGCGCCGTTGAGGTCGACGATCGTGCCGGAGGCCCACTCGGCCTCGGGCGAGGCCAGCCAGTGCACCGCTGCCGCGATCTCCTCCGGCCGGGCCACCCGGTCGAACGGGCTCTGCGCCCGGATCGCCGCGCCCCGCTCGCCGCGCAGGTGCTCGGTCGTCATGTCGGTCGCCACGAAACCCGGCGCCACCGTGGCGACCGTGATGCCGTACGGCGCGAGCGCCACGGCGAGGGACTGACCGAGCGCGTTCAGCCCCGCCTTGCTGGCGCCGTACGCCGGCTGCTCCGGCTCGCCCCGGAACGCGCCCCGGGAGGACACGTTGACGATCCGGCCACCCCGCTGGCGCAGGTGCTGGGCGGCGCACCAGATCACGTTCCCCGCACCGGTCAGGTTGGTCTCCAGCACCTGCCGCCAGCGCGCCTGCCACTCCTCGTACGAGGTGCCGAAGACCGGGTGCGGGACGTCCCGGTCGCCGTACGTGCCGGCGTTGTTGACCAGCACGTCCAGGCCACCGAGCTGATCGGCGGCCCGGTCGACCATGGTGCGGACCGCGGCCGGGTCGGTGAGGTCGGCGCGGACCACCACGTGCCCCGACCCGGGCAGCCCGGCGCGAAGTTCCTCGGCCGCCTCGGCGGAGTCGCGGTGGTGGATAGCCACCCGGTCCCCACTGGCGGCGAACGCCTCCACCACCGCCCGGCCGATGCCGCGCGAGGACCCCGTCACCAGAACCGCCCGATCCGTCATGCCGGCCATCCTGCCTGAGCACCCCCAGTTGTAAGGAAGGGCCCCTTCCTATACCTCAGGCGTTAGCAAGGTGCCCTTCCTTACACTGCCCCGATGGGATCCGACTGCCTGTTCTGCCGCATCGTCGCCGGGGAGATCCCGGCCACCGTCGTCCGCGAGACCGACACCACGCTCGCCTTCCGCGACATTGGCCCGAAGGCCCCCGTGCACGTCCTGGTCATTCCGAAGGAGCACTACGCCGACGTCGCCACCCTCGCCGAGGGTGACCCGGCGCTGGCCGGGGCGGTGCTGGCCACGGCTGCCGCGGTCGCCGAGGACGAGGGGCTGCTCGGCGACGGGTTCCGGCTGATGTTCAACACCGGGGCGTACGGCGGGCAGGAGGTGTTCCACGTGCACGCCCACCTGCTCGGCGGCGCGCCACTGGGCCCGATGCTCGCCCGAGACCTGACCTGACGGCCGGCCCGACGCTCTGCCAGGATCGGCGCATGGCCAACGTCTGGTCCGGTGTGACGATTGATTGCCTCGACCCCGAGCGGGTAGCCCGATTCTGGAGCGGTCTGCTCGGTCGCGAGCCCGGTCCGTCGCAGCAGGGTTGGGTCTACCTCGGTGAACGTGGTGAACCTCAGCCACGGTTGGTGTTCCAGCCGGTGTCGGAAGCCAGGACCGGCAAGGTACGGATTCACCTCGACATCTCCGTTGACCGGATCGACGAGGCCATGGCCCTGGTCATCGATCTCGGTGGTCGGTACACCGGCGAGCGGCACGACTACGACGAGGGCGTGGTTGTCGTTATGGCCGACCCGGAGGACCACGAATTCTGCCTGGTCCAGTACTACCGCTGACGGCCCGTCACGCCCTGTTGACGCTTCGGTATCCGAAGCAGTAACGTCCGAGCCGACCGATTCGATTTTCGAAGCACTCGGGGGGGCTCGTGAGGGGATTGCGCACCGCCCTGTGCGAACGGCTGGGCATCGGGCTGCCGATCATCCAGGCGCCGGTGGGTTCGGCTGCGGGACCGGACCTGGCCGCAGCCGTATCCGAGGCCGGTGGCCTCGGCATGTTGGCCTTGACCTGGCAGAGTCCCGAAGAGGCACGGCGCACCATCCGGCGAACTCGCCAACTCACCACGAGGCCGTTCGGCGCGAACCTGGTTCTCGATTTTCCGGTGGACGACCTACTGACGGTGTGCCTGGAAGAGGGAGTGCCGACCATCTCCACCTTCTGGGGAGACCCGTCGCCGGCGAATGCCCGCATCCGCAAGGCGGCCGCGCTGCATCTGCACACGGTCGGCGAGGTCGCCGAAGCGGTCCACGCGGTCGCCGACGGCGTGGACGTCGTCGTGGCACAGGGCTGGGAGGCCGGCGGTCATGTCCGCGGCAGCACGTCCACGATGGCCCTGGTGCCCGCCGTCGTCGACGCGGTCGGCCCCGTACCCGTGGTTGCCGCGGGTGGGATCGCGGACGGCCGGGGGGTCGCGGCGGCGCTGGCGCTCGGCGCCCAGGGCGTCATGCTGGGCACCCGTTTCCTGGCTGCCGCCGAGGCTGCCACGCATGAGGTGTATCGGCGGCATCTGATCACCGCCGCCGGCGTGGACGCCGTGTACACCCGGTGCTTCGACGGCGGCTGGCCGCACGCGCCGCACCGGGCGTTGCGCAACGGGACCCTCCGACGGTGGGAGGCCGCCGGCTCGCCGCAGGCACCGCATCGGCCCGGCGAGGGCGATGTCGTGGCGGTGGACGCGGCCGACGAGGACCACTATCGGTACGGGGATCTGATACCGCTGCCCGACATGACCGGGGACCTGGAAGACATGGCGCTGTACGCGGGTCAGTCGGTGCACCTTGTGCACGAGGTCCTCCCCGCCGCCCGGCTGATCCACGACATGGCCGTACAGGCGGCCACCACGGTCGGCGCCCTGCACGACCTGGCCGCGTGATGGATCAAGGGTCACATCGCCTGCACGACATCGGCACGGGCGCTGCTGACAAGGCAGTGTTGTTCGACGTCGACGGTGTGCTCATCGATTCGTACCCTGCCTACCGCCGGATCTGGAGCCAATGGGCGACGCAACGCAACCTCGACCCTGACCTGGTCTGGTCACACACCCATGGTCGCCGGCCCGTCGACACCATCGCGGTCGTAGCGCCACAGCTCGATGCGGAAGCCGAATACCTGCTGGTCCGCGAGCTCATGGCCGATGAGGGTGACGCTTTTCCCGTGTATCCCGATGCCGCCGAGGTGTTGCGTCTGCTGACCGGCCGGCGGTGGGGCGTCGTCACCTCCGGCCGAGCTCCGACGGTGCTGCACCGTCTGCTCGCAGGCGGTTTACCCGATCCTCCCGTGCTGGTCGACAGCGGCCACGTCCGGCTGGGCAAACCCGATCCCGAGGGCTACCTGCAAGCCGCGCAGTTACTCGACCTCCCGGCGTCCGACTGCTTGGTGATCGAGGACGCCCCCGCAGGCATCGAAGCAGCCCGAGCCGCAGGCATGACAGTGATCGCCGTACGCACCACCCATCCCGACGACGAACTCGCCGGCGCACACCACCGCGTCGACACCCTCGGCGACACCATCCCCCTCATCACCGACTGGCTGGACAGGGCGCACCGGTGAACGACGTAGTCTGGCCGGAGATTACGGTTGTCGATGCGTGCGTGCGGCGCGACGGTCGGGGTGGCAGCCCCACTGCCGTCACCGACGACGACCCGGCGGCGACGGACCCCGACCGGTGTGCGGTGGCTGCCGCGGCCGGCACCTCGCACGCGGCGTTCGTCGGCCCGGGTCGGACGCGGGACGGCGGCTGGCCGGTCCGCTTCTTCACCGCCACCGGCGAGCTGTCCGGCTGCGGCCACGGCACCGTTGCCGCGCAGGCCGTCCGGTTGATGCGTGCCGGGCGCGCTGAGCTCAAGGATCGCCAACACACCGGCGGGCGCACCTTCGACACCGTCGCGATCCGCCGCCCCGGCGGCATCGAGGTGTGGTTCGACCAGGGACTCGTCGCACTGCGTCACCCGGCGCCGAACGAGTGGGCCGCGATCGTCGACGCGCTCGGGCTCAGGGCGGACGATCCGCATCCTCAGGACGGGCCACGGATCGCTGCGCCCGGCGCACCGCGCATGCTGGTACCGGTCCGCGACCGGTCGGCGCTGGTCCGAGTCTGCCCACACCCCGGCAGGCTGGCTGCGGCGTGTCGGCGGTACGGGCTCCTCGGCTGTTTCGTGTACGTGCCGCCGCTGGGCGACCGACCGGGTGCGGCGCGGATGTTCGCGCCGGCCATCGGCGTCGACGAGGACGTCGCCAACGCCAACAGCACCGGCTGCCTCGCCGCCCACCTGCTCGACTCGACCGGGGCGCAGACCGTCGCGATCGAGGTGGAGCAGGGTGACACCCTCGGTCGACCCGCCAGCGTGCTCGCTTCGGCCCGACGTGGGCCGGCGGGCATCACGACCCGGGTCGGCGGGTTGGCGGTCGTCCGCGACGGAGACTGAGGCGACGAATCAACGCACTGGACACTGCTGTATCGGACATCGAGCATCAAGAGGGGCGCAACGGCGATGACGGTACCCAGGCCAGGCCAGCCGGTACGCGGATCGAGTACCGGACGACCCCTCATGGCCGCCCTCGACCTGTTTGGCCGCCGCTGGAACCTGCGCATCGTCTGGGAGTTGCAGCACGGGCCGCTCGGTTTCCGCGCGCTGCAGCAGCGCTGCGACAACATGTCCTCCAGCGTCCTGCGGCAACGGCTCACCGAACTACTTGACGCCCACCTCGTCGCCCAGCAGCCGGACACCGCCTACACGCTCACGGAGCTGGGGCGCGGCGCCTACCAGGCATTGCGCCCGCTCGTGCGCTGGTCCCACGCGTGGGCCTCGGCCCGGGGCGAGGACGCGGAAGATGAACCCCTGAATCACCGCCCCTGACGCTTCTCCACCGCAGGTCGCGAGTTGATCGCGGCCAGCGGAAATGGGCGCGATGCGGCCCGCGTTGAACCGATACGATGGGTGTAACGTCCGCACGCCGTGCCAGCTGGGCCGGCGCCGAGATTGAGAGCAGGTGCGCAGGGCCCCTCGGCCCGACCTATGACTGGCACCCCACCTCCCGGCCCGCCCCGGGTGCAGACCAGGATCACCGTGCCCGACCCCAAGATCATGGTCAATCTGCTGGGCGCGGGTGACGAGATCCTGCGCCTCGTCGAACGCTCGGTCGCCAGTGACGTGCACGTCCGCGGCAACGAGATCACCATCACCGGCGCTCCCGCCGACAACGCCCTCGCCGAGCGGGTCTTCAGTGAGCTGCTCGAACTCATCGAGAAAGGCGAGACCCTGACCACTGACGCCGTCCGGCGTACCGTCGGCATGCTCGAGCAGGGCAGCGCCGAGCGGCCCGCCGAGGTCCTGACCCTCGACATTCTCTCCCGCCGCGGGCGCACCATCCGCCCGAAGACACTCGGGCAGAAGCGGTACGTCGACGCGATCGACTCGCACACCATCGTCTTCGGCATCGGCCCGGCCGGTACCGGCAAGACGTACCTGGCCATGGCGAAGGCCGTCCAGGCGTTGCAGGCGAAGCAGGTCAACCGGATCATCCTGACCCGGCCGGCGGTCGAGGCCGGCGAGCGGCTGGGCTTCCTGCCTGGCACGCTCAACGAGAAGATCGACCCGTACCTGCGCCCGCTCTACGACGCGCTGCACGACATGATCGACCCGGAGTCGATCCCGAAGCTGATGGCCGCCGGCACGATCGAGGTCGCCCCGCTGGCGTACATGCGCGGTAGGACCCTCAATGACGCGTTCATCATCCTGGACGAGGCGCAGAACACCACGCCCGAGCAGATGAAGATGTTCCTCACCCGGCTCGGCTTCAACTCCAAGATTGTCGTGACGGGTGACATCACCCAGGTGGACCTCCCCGGCGGGACGAGCAGCGGGCTGCGCGTCGTCCGGGAGATCCTGGGAAACGTCGACGACGTGCACTTCGCCCAGTTGTCCAGCTCCGACGTGGTGCGTCACCGGCTGGTCGGGGAGATCGTCGACGCGTACGCCCGCTGGGACGCCGAGCGGGAGAACCAGCAGGCGCAGGGCGTCCATGCCGTACCCGGGCGACCCGCCCAGGGCGGCCGGGCCGGCCGCCGCCGCTAAAGCAGAGGAAAGCAGTTGTCCATCGAGATCGCCAACGAGTCCGGTGTCGACGTCGACACCGACGCCGTGCTCGCCGTCGCCCGGCACGCCCTCGACGAGATGGGGGTAAACCCCCTCGCCGAGCTGTCCGTGCTGCTGGTCGACATCGACTACATGACCGAGCTGAACCACCGCTGGATGGGCGGGGACGGCCCCACCGACGTGCTCGCCTTCCCGATGGACGAGGGAAGCGTCGACCACGGTCCGGGCGAGACCGCACCGGCCGGCGGCGAACCGGCCCTGCTCGGCGACATTGTGCTCTGCCCCGAGGTGGCGGCCAAGCAGGCCGCGGCCGCCGGGCACGCCCCGGCCGACGAGCTGCACCTGCTCACCGTGCACGGCGTGCTGCACCTGCTCGGGTACGACCACGCGGAGCCGGAGGAGGAACGGGAGATGTTCGGCCTCCAGGCCCGACTGCTGGCGAGCTGGCGGTCGACCCGCACCCCGTGATGTCCACTCCTGTGTTACTCGCGGTCGGCCCCACGGCCGGCCTTCCCGACCTGCAACTGATCGTCTTCGCGGCCGGCCTGGTGGTGCTGGCCGGCGTGATCGCGATGACCGAGGCGGCGCTCGCCGCGGTCTCGCCGGCCCGGGCCGCCGAACTGGCCCGGGACGGCGTGCGCGGTGCCCGTACCCTCCAGGTCGTGGCCGGGGACGTCGTCCGGCACCTCAACCTGCTGCTGCTGTTGCGGCTGCTCGCCGAGCTGACCGCCACCACGCTGGTGGCGCTGGTCGCGGTGGACAGCTTCGGCGCGGGTTGGCGGGCAGCGCTGGTCACCGCGGGCGCGATGACAGTGGTCAGCTTCGTGGTGGTCGGTGTCGCCCCGCGCACCATCGGCCGGCAGCACGCGTACGCCGTGGGCCGGGCGGTCGCGCCGCTGGTCCGCTGGCTGGGTCGCGCGCTCAACCCGCTCGCGTCGCTGCTCATCCTGATCGGCAACGCGGTCACCCCGGGCCGCGGCTTCCGGGAGGGGCCGTTCGCCAGCCAGGTGGAGCTGCGTGAGCTGGTCGACCTGGCCGAGCAGCGTGGCGTCGTGGAGCACGGCGAGCGCCAGATGATCCACTCGGTCTTCGCGCTCGGCGACACCATCGCCCGCGAGGTGATGGTGCCGCGCACCGAGATGGTGTGGATCGAGGAGGGCAAGACCCTGGCCCAGGCGCTGGTGCTCTTTCTGCGCTCGGGTTTCTCCCGCATCCCGGTCATCGGCGAGAGCGTCGACGACGTACTCGGGGTGCTCTACCTCAAGGACCTGATCCGCCGGTCGCGCGGCGGCGACCCGGGCGCCGAGCAGGTGCCGGTGGCCGAGCTGATGCGCCCGGCGACCTTCGTGCCGGAGTCCAAGCCGGTCGACGACCTGCTGTCGGAGATGCAGGCGGCACGCAACCACCTGGTCATCGTGGTCGACGAGTACGGCGGCACCGGTGGCCTCGTCACCATCGAGGACATCCTGGAGGAAATCGTCGGTGAGATCACCGACGAGTACGATGTCGAACGCCCGCCGGTCGAGCGCCTCGCGGACTCCTCGGTGCGGGTCACGGCCCGCCTGCCGGTGGAGAACCTGGGCGAGCTGTTCGACACCGACCTGCCCACCGACGAGGTGGAGACGGTCGGTGGCCTGCTCGCCCAGTCGCTGGGGCGGGTGCCGATCCCCGGAGCGGAGGTCGAGGTGGCCGGTCTCCGGCTGGTCGCCGAGGGCACCACCGGTCGGCGCAACCGGATCGACACCGTCCTGGTGAGCAGGGTGGAGTCGGGCGACACGCAGGACGCCACCGGGCGCGGCGAGCACGCCGGCCCCGGCAGCGACCCGAACCACTACCGAGACGACGAGAGGCAAGCCGCCGATGCCTGAGACACCCGCCGCGCCCACCGCCCGGCCCACCCCTGGCGCACCGGCGCCGCTGAGCGCCGAGGACGGCAAGCTCGTCGTCCTGGCCCGGGGCGCCCGTGCGCGGGTCGGTGCCGTGGAGGGCGCCGCGGTCCGGGATCAGGACGGTCGGACGTACGCGGCGGCGAGCGTGGCGCTGCCCTCGCTGACCCTCACCGCGCTGCAGTTGGCGGTCGCCTCGGCGGTCGCCGCCGGGGCGAGTCGGCTGGAGGCGGCGGCGGTGGTGACCGAGGCGTCGACGCTGGACGGCGCGGGGCACGCGGTGGTGCGTGACCTCGCCCCGGACGCGCCGATCCACGTCGCCGCCCCGGACGGCACGGTCCTCGGCACGGTGACCGAGTGAGCCCGGTGCGCGACCCGGAGGCCCGCCCGTACCGGGCCGGGTTCGGCTGTTTCGTCGGCCGTCCCAACGCGGGGAAGTCCACCCTGACCAACGCGATCGTCGGCACCAAGATCGCGATCACGTCGAACAAGCCGCAGACCACCCGGCACGTCATCCGGGCGGTGCTGCACCGCCCGGAGTCGCAGCTGGTCCTGGTGGACACGCCCGGCCTGCACCGACCTCGTACGCTGCTCGGCGAGCGCCTCAACGACCTGGTCCGCTCCACCTGGACCGAGGTGGACGTCATCGGCCTGTGCATCCCGGCGGACGAGCCGGTCGGGCGCGGTGACCGGTTCATCACGGGCGAGCTGGCCGAGCTGAAGGCGACCGTGCTGGCGGTTGTCACCAAGACCGACCTGGTGGACAAGCGTCGGTTGGCCGAGCAGTTGCTCGCGGTCAGCGAGCTGGGGGAGTTCGCCGAGATCGTGCCGGTGAGCGCCGTCTCCGGGCACCAGGTGGGCACCCTCGTCGACGTGATGACGAAGTACCTGCCGCCGTCGCCGCAGCTCTACCCCGACGACATGCTGACCGACGACCCGGAGCAGGTGCTGGTCGCGGAGCTGATCCGGGAGGCGGCCCTGGAGGGGGTCCGCGACGAGCTGCCGCACTCCATCGCCGTGGTGGTGGAGGAGATGATCCCCGAGGGCCAGCTCATGAAGATCTACGCCGACGTGTACGTGGAGCGTCCCAGCCAGAAGGCGATCGTGCTCGGCCACCGGGCCAGCCGGCTCAAGGAGGTCGGCACCACCGCCCGTCGGCAGATCGAGGAGCTGCTCGGCTCGCGGGTCTACCTCGACCTGCACGTCCGGGTCGCGAAGGACTGGCAGCGCGACCCACGGCAGTTGCGCAAGCTGGGTTTCTGAGGCGTCGTTTGGCTCGTGGGTCGGGCCGGGTAGGGGAGAGGGCAACCCCCGCGCCCCCGATCCAGATGCAGGCTGATGCGCAACAGATATCTCGATCTGCTCCGTTTCCTGGCCATCGTTCGAGTCGTCGTCTACCACGTCACCGGGTGGGCGACCCTCACTCTGGTGTTCCCCGCCATGTCGGTGATGTTCGCGCTGGCCGGCTCGCTGATGGCCGCCTCGCTCGCCCGGTCCGGCCCGGCGGCGGTCGGCCGTCGGCTGCGCCGTCTGCTGCCGTCGCTGTGGGTGGTGGCGGTGGTCTTCGTGCCGGCCATGTTGTTCACCGGGTTGCCGCTGTCCCCACGGGTGCTGCTGTGGCTGTTCCCGATCGCCGACCCGCCGGCCAACAACTGGGGCGCCTTGGCGCTGAGCGTCATCTGGTACCTGCGCGACTACCTCTGGTTCGTGTTCGCCTCACCGGTCGCGTTCTGGCTGTTCCGGCGGGCCCCGCTTGCCACCCTGCTCGCCCCGTACCTGCTGCTGGTGACCATCGAGGTGGGCATCTACCCGGCGCCGCCGGTGGTGCGCGAGTTCGGGCTGTACTTCGGCGCGTGGGTGCTGGGCTTCGCCCACCACGCCGGGATGCTGCGCCGCCTCACCGGCCGGGTGCTGTACCCGCTCGCGCTGGCCCTCGCCGTCGTCGGCGGGGCCTGGATCGTCACGCATCCCGGCCCACGGGGGTACGACCTCAACGACAACCACCTGGGCAACGCCCTCTGGTCGGCCGCGTTCATCCTGGTCGTCCTGGGCCGGGCGCCGGCCGGGGTGGCCTGGCTGTCGCGCAGCCGGCTCGCCGACCGGGCGGTGACCGTGGTCAACCGGCGGGCGCTCACCATCTACCTCTGGCACCTGCCGTTCGTGGTGGCGCTCACCCCGCTCGTCGACGTGGTCGGCTGGTCCCACCAGGACCCGGTGGGACTGGCGGTACGGGTGCTGCTGGTCTTCGCGCTGGTCGGTCTGGTCACGCTGGCCGTCGGCTGGGTCGAGGACGTCGCCGCCCGCCGCCGCCCGGAACTGGTCCCCGTCGGCTCGCCGGCCGTCCCCGGCAACGGCCGGACAGATCGGCCTGCGATCGGCGAGACCGTGGGGCGGGCCACCGTGCCGGCGCAGCGGCTGCCCGCCGAGGCGGCGACGGTCGAGATCAACGCTCGCTGATGGTGACGTCGCCGCTGCCCGCCGAGCCGTCGAGCACCAGGGACGCCACCGGGTCGTCCGCCACGGTGATCCGCGCGTCGCCGGAGCCGGTGCTGGAGCGGACCCGGTAGCTGCCCGCCGGTACGAGCAGGCTGACGTCTCCGCTGGAGGCGTGCGCCCGCGCCGAGGTCGGCGTCTCCAACTCGATGGTCACGTTGCCCGAGCCGGCCTCGGCGTCCGTCGCGCCGGCCACCCGGCGGGCGCTGACGTCGCCGGAGCCGGCCCGCAGCCGTACCGTCGAACCGGCCTCGCTCAGGTCGATGTTGCCCGAGCCGGTCTCCACGTCGAGCGAGCCCGTGACCTCGGTGATCCGTACGTCACCCGAGCCCAGCCGCAGCTTCACCGCGCCCACCTTGGTCAGCTCGACGTCGCCCGAGCCGTTGTCGCCCTGCACGCTCACGCCTGCCGGCACGGTCACCTCGTACGAGACGCTGCACCGGTCACCGCAGTCGGTGTTCAACACCAACTCGCTGTCCTTGATCTCGTACCGCGCCTTGGGTTCGCCGCCCTGGTAGCGCACCACCCGCTTGATCCGCGCCTCGCCCGCCGCGCCGGTGCCTCGGATGATCACGTCCCCGGAGCCCCCGTCCACCCGGATGGTGGTGATTTTCACCGGCTCGGTGTCGTCGTAGTCGAGCCGACGAAACGACAGGTTGTCGCACCCGGCCAGCAGGATGAGGGCGGTGGACAACCCCAACGCGACGGGCGCGGCGGCGCGGCGACGGCGGACGGCGGTGCTCTGGTGCGGTGCCATGGCAGCACGCTAACGGCGGTCGTCGGCCCGGCGCATCGGGGTTCATCCTCGCGTCCACCCCGAAGCGACCCTGATTTCACACCCCGAGGGAGAATGGTCCGATGGCCGGGTACCGCCGACAGCTCTACCGCGACGACGCGGTGGTGCTGCGCGTGCAGAAGCTCGGCGAGTCCGACCGGATCATCACCCTGCTGACCCGCCGGCACGGCCGACTGCGGGCGGTCGCCCGTGGAGTCCGGCGCACCATGAGCAAGTTCGGCGCCCGCCTGGAACCGTTCGGTCACGTCGACCTGCAACTCGCCGGTGACCCCAAGGGCAACCACGGCAGCTCGCTGCACACGGTCAGCCAGGTCGAGGGCATCGACCTGTACGGCAAGCGGTTCCTGGGCGACTACCCCCGCTACACGGCGGCCAGCGCGATCGCCGAGACCGCCGAGCGGCTGACACCCGTCGAGCGGGAACCATCGCTGCGGCTGTTCCAGCTCACCGTGGGGGCGTTGAAGGCGCTGTCCCGGGGCGAGCACGACACCACCCTCGTGCTCGACGCGTACCTGCTGCGGGGGATGGCCCTCGCCGGCTGGGCGCCGGCGCTGACCGCCTGTGCCGTCTGCGGCACCCCCGGGCGGCACCGCGCGTTCTCCGTGCCGGCCGGCGGCGCGGTCTGCCCGGACTGCCGGCCGCCGGGCGCGGCTCACCCCGCGCCGGCCACCATCGACCTGATGTCCGCGCTGACCACCGGCGACTGGGTGGTCGCCGATGCCACCGACACCGGGGTACGACGGGAGTGCAGCGGCCTGGTGGCGGCGCACCTCCAGTGGCACCTGGAACGCGCGTTACGCTCGCTGCCGCTGGTCGACCGGAGCACCACCCCGGTCGCCGGTACGGTCCCGCCGCCGGGTGGCGGTGGGGCTGGGATGCTCCGGCCGGGCGGTGACGTCGGGTCCGGGGCCGGGATGCTCCGGCCGGGCGGTGACGTCGGTTCCGGAGCGGACGGCACGAGCAAGGAGAGAGCCGAGTGATCCGATCGACGAGGTCCGGTCGGCGCGAGCCGACGCCACCGACGCCCCACCCGTCCGGCGCCCGGCCGCCGGCGCTGCCCGCGGGGGCGGTGCCGAAGCACGTGGCCATCGTGATGGACGGCAACGGCCGGTGGGCCAAGGACCGCGGGCTGCCCCGCACCAAGGGGCACGAGGCCGGCGAGCACAGCCTCTTCGACACGATCGAGGGGGCCATCGAGATGGGCATCCCCTACCTCTCGGCGTACGCCTTCTCCACCGAGAACTGGCGGCGCTCGCCCGACGAGGTCCGCTTCCTCATGGGGTTCAACCGGGACGTTATCCGTCGACGCCGCGACCAGTTGGTCGACCTGGGCGTCCGGGTGGTCTGGTCGGGGCGTCCGGGGCGGTTGTGGAAGAGCGTCATCTCCGAGCTGCAGACCGCCGAGGAGATGTCCCGTGACAACTCGACGCTCACCCTGCAGTTCTGCGTCAACTACGGCGGGCACGCCGAGATCGGTGACGCCGCCGCCGCGATCGCCCGGGACGTCGCGGCCGGTCGACTGGACCCGGCGAAGGTCACCGAGAAGACCGTCGCGAAGTACCTCTACCACCCGGAGATCCCAGAGGTTGACCTGTTCCTGCGGCCCTCCGGCGAGGAACGGATCTCCAACTTCCTGCTCTGGCAGACCGCGTACGCCGAGTTGGTCTTCCTCGACACGCTGTGGCCGGACTTCGACCGCCGCCACCTCTGGTACGCGTGCGAGCTGTACGCCCAGCGGGACCGGCGCTTCGGGGGCGCGCTGCCCAATCCGGTGGCTCCGACGGCCTGAGCGAGGCTTACCCATACGTCACGCTGGGTATCAGGAACGTCAGGAGCCACTGACGGAGGTGAACCCACATGATCCAGAAGCGCATTGCCCAGTGGGCGGTGATGGCCGTCGCGGCGCCACTGGCCGCGGCCGGCGCGCGTCGACTCAGCCACACCCTGGAGGCCCGTCGTGGCCCCTCCGGGGCGACCCGGCTGCTGACGAGGGGCGCGGACCTGATCCGCCCGCAGAAAGCCAAGCGTCGCCGGTTCTGGTAACGCAACACAGTCCTGACGCGCCGCCCCGCACAACGTGCGGGGCGGCGCGTGCGTCTAGCTCTGTCGCTCGCCTCACCCCGTCGCTCGCGTCACCCCGCCGCTCGCCTCGCCCCGCCGCTCGCCTCGCCCCGTCGATCATGGAGTTGTGGTGGCCGGTTTGACCGTATTCACGACTTTCGTTCAGCACCACGACTCCATGATCGACGGGGTCGGGTCGGGTCGGGGTGGATCGGGGCGGGGTGGATCGGGGCGGGGCGGGGTGAGCGCGGGGCGGGGGTGGGTCGGGCGGGGGTTTGGTGGGTTGTGGGTTTTGGGGCTTGGCGGGGTGGGGGTCGGTAGGGTTCGGGAGGGGGAGCGGAACTACGGGTGGGGGTGGGTGTGCGGGATCTGCGGTACAAGATGATCATGGCATTGAACGCGGCCGACCTGGGCGATCCGATCTGCGAGCAGGTCGCCGAGATCTGCGCCGAGATCGCCGAGCAGCACTGCGCCGAGTTCGGTCACACGCCCGCGCTGCGCACCGGTGAGATCGCCGAACTGGCCACCGGAGAGCCGGCCCTGACCTGGGCGCCGTCGATCCCTGACGCCGGGCAGCGTGCCTGGTGACCGCAGCCGCCCCGGCGGTCGACGTACGCCGCGCCGAGGACCGCTTCGCCACCCGGATCTCCTGGCTGGACTCGAAGCACTCCTTCTCGTTCTCCCGGCACTACGACCCGGCCAACACCCACCATGGTCTGTTGCTGGTCAACAACGACGACGTGGTCCGGCAGGGCGCCGGCTTCGAGACCCACCCGCACCAGGACATGGAGATCGTCACCTGGGTGCTGCGGGGCTCACTCGTGCACCAGGACTCCACCGGCCACTCCGGGGTGATCTATCCGGGCCTGGCGCAGCGGATGAGCGCCGGCACCGGCATCCTGCACTCGGAGAAGAACGACGCCTGGCGGCTCAACGACCAGGAGCCGCACAGCGACCCCGTGCACTTCGTGCAGATGTGGGTGCTCCCCGACGAGCAGGGTGTCGACCCCGGCTACGAGCAGTTGGAGATCGAGGACGAGTTGCTGCGCGGCGGCCTGGTGCCGATCGCCTCCGGAATGGACCGCTACGACGGCGCGTCCGCCATCCGGATCCGCAACCGGTACGCGACCCTGCACGCCGCCCGCCTCCGCCCCGGCGACGAGGTCACCATTCCGGACGCGCCCTTCGTGCACGTGTACGTGCCCGACGGCACGGTCACCCTGGAGGACAGCGGTCCACTCGGCACCGGCGACGCGGCGAGGCTCACCATGACCGGCGGTCGACGGGTCACCGCCGACGAGCCGGCGGAGATCCTCGTGTGGGAGATGCACGCCACCGTCGCCTGAGCGCTCGCGATGCCTCGCATAATCACGCCTGAACATGGATGTAGTGGCCTCCCGGCGGCGGGAGGCCACTACATCATGGATGGAGCGCGATCATGCCCGCGTCGTCAGGCCGGGGACTCCGTCTTGTCGCCGGCCCAGGTGGTGTGGAACGAGCCGTCGCGGTCCACACGCTGGTAGGTGTGCGCGCCGAAGTTGTCCCGCAGGCCCTGGATCAGCGCGGCGGGCAGCCGCTCGGCCCGCAGCGCGTCGAAGTACGCGAGCGACGACGAGAACGCAGGCGTCGGCACACCCGCCTGCGCCGCGTCGGCCACCACCCGCCGCCAGCTCGGCACGCCCGCGCTGACCGCCTCGGCGAAGTACGGCGCCACCAGCAGCGTCGGCAGGTCGGGCTGCTCGTCGTACGCCTCGCGGATCCGGTTCAGGAAGCGGGCCCGGATGATGCAGCCACCCCGCCAGATGGTCGCCGTACCGCCCAGGTCGATGTCCCAGTTGAACTCGCTGCTGCCGGCCCGGATGTGGTCGAAACCCTGGGCGTACGCGACGATCTTGGAAGCGAGCAGCGCCCGGCGGACGTCCTCGACGAACGCGTCCCGGTCGGCGACCTGCCACTTCTCACCGGCGTCCGGGAAGGCCCGGCGGGCCGCCTCGCGCTGGTCGACGTGCCCGGACAGCGAGCGCGCGAACGTCGCCTCGGCGATCCCGGTGATCGGAATGCCCAGGTCCAGGGCGCTCTGCACGGTCCACCGGCCGGTGCCCTTCTGCTCGGCCCGGTCCTGCACGATGTCGACGAACGCCCGGCCGGTCGCCGCGTCGGTGTGCGCCAACACGTCGGCGGTGATCTCGATGAGGAACGACTCCAGCTCGCCGTTGTTCCACTCGCGGAAGATCTCGGCGATCTCCGCCGGGGTCACGTCCAGCCCGGCCCGCAGCAGGTCGTACGCCTCGGCGATGAGCTGCATGTCGGCGTACTCGATGCCGTTGTGCACCATCTTGACGAAGTGCCCGGCGCCGTCCGGCCCGACGTGCGTGCAGCACGGCACACCGTCCACCTGGGCGGCGATCTTCTCGAACATCGGCCCGAGCTTCGCGTACGACTCGGTCGAGCCACCCGGCATGATGCTCGGGCCGAGCAGCGCGCCCTCCTCGCCGCCGGAGACGCCGGTGCCGCTGAAGTGCAGCCCCTGCGCGCGCAGCGACTCCTCGCGCCGGCGGGTGTCGGCGAAGTGGGCGTTGCCACAGTCGACGATGATGTCGCCCTCATCCAGCAGCGGCACCAACTCGTCGATGACCGCGTCGGTGGGCGCACCGGCCTTGACCATCACGATCACCGCGCGGGGTCGTTCCAGCGACGCCACGAAGTCGGCCATCGACTCACCGGGCACGAAGGTGCCCTCGTCGCCGTGCTCCGCGACGAGGCTGCGGGTGCGTTCCGGGGACCGGTTGTGCACCGCCACGGTGAAGCCGTTACGGGCCAGGTTGCGGGCCAGGTTCCGGCCCATCACCGCCAGCCCGGTCACGCCGATCTGCGCTGTCGCCTGCTGAGCCATTCGTGCCGCCACCTCTCGCCGTCGAACTGTCCCTGCGACGGTATCGCGGCATCCGGCCTCACGGGCAGGTCGTCCCACGGCGGGTCACTACCTGGTCGCGGCCCGTCCGTCCACCGCGTCCACCGGCCGACCGAGGTACCCGCTCACCCCTGGGCCAGTCGTTCCTCCACACGCGCCACCTTCGCGGTGAGCGCGTCGGTGACTCCGGGCCGGACGTCGGCCTTGAGGACGACGCTCACCCGGGGCGCCTGCGCGGCCACCACGTCGACGGCCCGCTTGACCACCGCCATCACCTCGTCCCACTCGCCCTCGACGGTGGTGAACATGGCGTCGGTCCGGTTCGGCAGCCCGGACTCGCGGACCACCCGTACCGCCTCTGCCACGAGGTCGCCCACGGAGTCGCCGCCGCCCAGCGGGGTGATCGAGAACGCGATCAGCATCTGCCGATCGTGCCAGTAAATTCGGATGCGCGTCTCCCCAGTCGGTGGTTAGGGTTCCGGCATGCGTAACTGACGCCCCACTTCCGAGCCGGTCCGCCGCCCCGCGTCGCGGTCCGTGCGCTCCCGGGCGTCGCGCGTCTCCATTCCCGCCGTTCGGCGGCCTCGAGCCTGCCTGACCCCCGGTGAGCAGTCCCTTCCCACTGAACCGTCGCGCCGCGGCGGTCACCAGCCGATCCGACCGACCGCCAGCGCGGGAACGGCCGGGACGGTCGGCACCGAAGGAGGCCCGGATGCCCGCCAGGCGTAACCCGAGAAAGTCCCGTACCCCGAAGACGACCCCGCCCGGAAAGATCCCGGCGGCCGACCACGGCCCGGCGGCTACCGGCGAGCCGCTGCCGCTGGCGGCGCTGGTTGACCCGGCGGCTACCGGCGAGCCGCTCCGGCCCGGAGCTGTCCCGGCCGACGCGGCGCTGCCCGTCGATGTGCCGGCGGCTGTCGACGCGCCAGCGGTGGAGGATCTGCGCACGCCGGCCAGCCGACCCTCGGCGCCGACCGCCGGGCCGCCCACGGGCGGGGGCAACCGCTCGGCCGGCGGCCGAAGCCAGCCGGCCGGGCAGACCCGCCGCTACGCCTTCCGGCGTAGCTGACCGAGCCGTTGAGCCCGCGCGGGCCCACGATTCGGTGACAGCAACTTCAGGGATGTAGTGGCCTCGTCAGTGTGGGAGGCCACTACATCCCTGAAGTTTGGCGGATCTTTCCGCCCGCCCG
>NZ_JBEZEC010000016.1:0-94313 GCF_040648595.1 Micromonospora sp. NPDC049107 | reverse complement strand
CTAGACAGCTCCACTCCACAACCGGAGGCCTTCACCTACCTACGACATCAGATCGTGTCGTCACACAACCTCGACCAACCTCCCTGGACAGCACACCTAGTGCATGCTTCATCTGAGGTGCTTCGGAAACGAGTTCCGCTACAATCTCTTGAGTCTCCTCTATCGTCAACTGAAGGCAAACGGAAATTCGGATTGGTGAAGCCGGATTTTCGTTACGGTGGAAGTCGAAGGGTTTGCCGAAGGCAGAGTTTCTTTCGGCTTCTTTTGTATTGCCGAGCGCAACTACGGATCCGGACGACATGACCGAGAAGAAGCTATCTAGAGCGTTTAGAATGGTGGACTTCCCAGAGTTGTTCTTGCCAATCAGAACATTTAGGGTTCCGCAGTCTTCTAAGGAAGTGGAGTCGATGCCACGAAACTTGCTTATGTCGATGCGCTGAACCTGCACGAATTCCTCCTCGGCACGATGAACGAACGATTTTACGGCACAATACGTACGGTCAAGTCCCGCGCCACGCGACTAAAGTGTAGATTTAAGAGCCGTATCGTTGCTTGACAGAGCGTTCGTCGTCGAGTAGCGGGTCCAAACTCAGCGATATACGATGCTGGGACTCTAAGCACTGTCCAGGGTCGATCATCAACTGCTCCTGTCCTAAAGATCAAGGAAGCCTCAACGCGTCGCATTTTGAACCGGAAAAGGGCTTTCCTTATTCTTGTCGACGGACCGCACGGGCTCTTGGGTCAACTCGACAGGAACTGAACCCACGACTGGCATGGGAAGACGCGAAAGTATCCCCTTTCAACAAGTTGTCCTCCGACAACGGCTTGTGCTGGCCCGTAATGCGTGACGAACCGGCGAGGCGAGGTTGCTGTTTGATGTCACCACGAGAATGTCCACAAGGGGCTGCCCCTGGTGCGGTGAGGGCCCACCCCGCTTCCCGGTCCAGCAGGCGGGAGATGGAGGGAGGCATGGCCAGGAGCCCAAACGCTGTTGGAGCGTCGACGTGGCGGCTCGACTTGACGAGGCGCTGGCGGCGCGCGGCGCCCTAGCGGGACTCGTCATCGACGTACCTGAGGGTGGCGGTCGCTCGGCGTACACGGGGCCACACCCGCCTCGGGTCGATCGGGCTACCGCAGCGGCACTCGTTGGGCTTCTGGCTGGCTATCGCCGATTGAAGGATGCCCTCGGTTCTGGTTCGATCATGGGGTCGGTCCGCGCTCATCTCGAAACCGTGACAAGCCTGTTGGGCGATGCGTCCCTCGATGTACGGCCGCGTCTTGTCGACGTCGCGGCACAGTGGGCGCAGTTCGCGGGCTGGCTGTGCACGGCCCGCGGTGAGGAGCGTGCGGCCACGGTGTGGAGCGCGAGAGCCCTGGACTGGACCACCGAGGCGGGCAACACGGATCTGATCGCGACGGCCCTGTCCTTTCAGGGGCATCAGGCGGAGTTGCGGCACGACCTCCCGGCCATGATCGAGCTGTCCCGGGAGTCACGTCGGGACCAGGCGGTGAACGCGCTCTGCACGCCTACTGCGCAGGCCAGGAGGCCAGAGGGCTGGCCATGGCCGGAGCAGTCGGCGATCCGCGGGTGGCGCAGCCCTTCTTCCCGGCTGAGCTTGCGCCCGAAGATCGGACTGTCACCGCCCACCTCGCCACCGTTGACGAGTGTCGCGGCAGGGGCCGGGGAACCGACCACGGGACCGACCCGGCAGCCGAACGTGATGTGGTCGTCGACGCGATCCTGGCCCCACGTCCCCAAGATGGCATCGATCCAGGCCTCGTGCACCCCGTCGTGGTGATAGCAGCTCGCGAAGTAGACAGCGAAGGCGGTGTCGCCCTCGTAGATGTTGGCCCAGGTCCGGTCCGCCTGCGTGTCGCAGCACTGGCACACGAACTCGCGTACCCGGCGACTGCTCTCATCGATCACGAGATTCACGGCGCGAACAGTAATGGCGACGAGCGTCCCAGACGATCCCTCGGGTGGTGGCTCTCAGCGCATCGGCCGGCAGAGCTTGTCCGCAGCCGGGCTGTCTCCGAACAGCCCACACCAGACAATGGTTCTGTTTGTCATTTCTGGAGGGTCTGAGTCGTGTCCCGATGCCGCTAGGGTGTAACGGATGAGCGACTACCTCCAGGTGTCAACGGCCACCGAGACACGCGAGGTCGGCGTCCGGATCGCGAAGGGGGCAGTCGCCGCCCGGCTCGCCGCGAGCGGACAGGTGATCGGTCCCGTCACCAGTGTGTTCTGGCACCACGGCGCACAGGGCTCGGGCGAGGAGTGGCAGGTGCTGCTCTACACCACAGCAGAGCGGTACCCACAGTTGGAGCGATTCGTCCTGGACGAGCATCCGTGGACCAACCCGCAGGTCAGTGCGGTTCCGATCGTGCAGGGTTCGACGGAGTACCTGGAGTGGTTGAGTCGTTCCGTCGAGGGCGCGGAGGCATAGCCGCGACGAGGGCCCGAAGATCGGCGACGCACGGCAGCCCTGCGTGCGGCTCCACGCGACGTAGGAATGCGTCAATTCGCTGCTGTGGCCGGACGGAACCGACGCCGGAGGCAAGGCGTACGGCGCTTGTCGCAGTCTGGCACGCCTGCTCGATCTCGTTCGCGTCCAGGTAGGCGTCAGCAAGCCAGGACAGGTAGAGCGCCTTGTCGCGGGCCTGCGTGTCGCAGAAGGTCGCCAAGGCGCGCTCCAACACCGGAATTGCGCGAAGCGGCCGGTGGAGCACGGTCTGGCAGCGGCCGGTCATGATCTCGCCTTCTGTGCCGTCCACCCAGTACACCCAGTCCGGCTCGGGCCGGTTGTCGTGCTCGGCAAGAAGGGTCGTACCGGTTCCGAGATGCCGGTCGGCGGCCGGCGCATCGCCAGCGACAGCGGATGCCCAGGCAGCCCGCAGGTGCAGCAACGTCCGCACCCGTGGTGTCGCCGTGGTGCCGGCGGCCTCGCAGGCCGCGCTGGCCACGTCCGCACCCCGACGCCCGGTGGCGAGTTGCTGGTACGCAAGGAATGCCATCGCGTTCGCCATCAGAGCGTTGTCGTCGGCCTCCCGTGCGGCAGCAAGGCTGATTCGGAATTTGCCATCCGCGTCGGGATGGTCGCCCGCGTCGAACGCCGCCCAACCGGCCAACTGCGCTTGCTCGGCGAGGACCGCCAGTAGCCGACGGCCCGTGCGCTCTGCGTACACGCCGTTCTGGATCAGTCGCGTTGTGGTCTCCACCTCGGCCGCGTAGATCTGACGGGTGTCAGCGCCACCGAGATAGTTGTCGAGTCGGCGTAATCTCGCCGTCCGCTCAGCCAGCTGCCCAGGCGTGCCACTCCCGACATGTCGACCGTGGGCGAGCAGGGTTTGTGGGAGTGCGGCAGTAACGCCGGCGGCGGCGACGAAAACACGACGGCGGATGCCCTGACGCGTTGCGGCCAGTGCGGACAGCTCACCACCGGCGTGAAGAGCGTCGTCGACGTGTCGGGCGACATGAGCGGTGGGTGGCTTCGCGCCGGTCTCCAGCTCGTGCAGGTAGGACTTGCCGTAGTAGGTCTGCTTCGCAAGCTCACGCAGTGACAGACCACGCTGGCCGCGAAGCTGGCGCATGCGCTCCGAGAACGACACTTCAGTCATCGCGATCACCCCAGGTCGGCTGGTGGCAGCTCTCCAACCCCTGCGGGTCAAGGATTGCCATCCGTCACGCTAACGCTGCCGACTGTCGCCGTCACGTCTGAACTATCGGCATTGTCGTCCGCGGACGTGCGGAAGCACCCGTATACCTGAGGTCGTTACTCGGCGTCCTATTGATCGGACGTGACTGCGTAGTCGACCGAAGCGGGCGACTCGGCTTCTGAGCTGCACCTCGCCGTCGCACAGGCGCAGGCCGGGGACGCGGCGGCGGCTCGCGAAACCCTCGCGGCAGCAGACGCCATCGCCCTTGCCGCAGCGTCCCGGGAACTCGCCCGTGAAGTGGCCGAGACGGTCCACCACCTTCGCCTGTCCGCTACCCCGTAACGGACGCGTTTCGCCTGGTACGGCACCGATTTTCGCATCGACGATGGTGGTGGGTGACGGGTTGGATGGCTGACGCCGTGCCCACTGGTCGATGGAGGTGGGCGTGCGAGGCGACGAGCAGTCGAGCGAGGGTGAACAGGCTGAAGCTGCCGAGCGGGAGGCGGCCAAGCAGCGCATTCTCGCGCAGGCCGAGGCGGAGCGCGTACCCGTGGAGGACACGACCCGCGCGGTCCCGGACCGGCGGTGGCGGCGTGACAGGGGATGACGTTCCGATCGGGCGGCGGGTGGCGAGCTGGCGGGTTCGGCGGCAGATGACCCAGCAGGTGCTTGCCGACCGGCTGCGCAGGTCGAAGAGCTGGGTCGACAAGATCGAGCGGGGCGTCCGCCCCCTGGACCGGTACTCGGTGATCCAGGAGGTCGCTCACGTCCTGCGGGTCGAGCCGGAGGCGCTGCTCGGCCAGCCGCGCGGCACTCCGGCGGGCACGCCGGACGGGGTGGACGACATCCGGGCCGCGCTCGCCCGCTACGACACCCCGGAAGCCACCCAGCAGACGCCGGAAGAGGCAGGAAGGCAGGTCGGGCACGCCTGGTTGACCTATCAGCATGCGCACTACGGGGAGTTGCTGCGGGTGCTGCCGGGCCTGCTCGACGCCGCCCAGGGTGCCCGGTCGGCGGAGGTGCTGGTGTCGGCGTACCGGATCACCTCGTCGCTGCTGGTCAAGCTCGGCGAGGCCGAGCTTGCCTGGTTGGCCGCCGACCGGGCGATGGGTGCCGCCGGTGACGACCCGGTCCTCGCGGCGACGGCGGCCGTGTCGGTCGGGCAGGCGCTGCGCGCGTCGGGCCGTGACCGCCTGGCCCTGGCCGCGACGCTCGCCGCCGCGAACCGCGTCCGGCCGCAGCGGTCGGCGGGGGAGTGGGCCGTGGGCGGGACGCTGCTGCTCCAGGCCGCCCTCGCCGCTGCCGGCTGCGGCGAGCACCGGCACGCCGCCGCGCTGACCGACCGGGCCGCGGGCGTCGCCACAAACCTTCGGGGGTACGACGATCAGCACCGCACCAGCTTCGGCCCGGTCGCCGTCGAGCTGGTGCGGGTGCTTCTGGCCGCCGCGCGGGACAACTCGGTGGAGGCGCTACGGCGGCACTCGATCGTGGTGCGGCGGGAGGGCTGGCGGTGGTTGCCGGCCGAGTATCGGGGCGCGTACCTGCTCGACGCCGCGCGGGTGTACGTGCACGCCGGGGACCTGCGCGGGGCGGCGCGGGCGCTTGTCGACGCGGACAGTGTCGCGCCGGCCGAGGTTCGGGGGCGGCCTCTGGCGCGTACCCTCATCGCCGATTGTGCGCGGGCGCGGCCGGCGCCGGCCGGCGTGGCGCGACTGGCGACGCTGGTCGGCCTCACCCGATGAATCGGTACGCCCACCGAGCTGTTCGGACTGGTCGGCGGGTTCGTCGCACCAGGGCGTGGGGGCGGGTACTCCGATGAGGTTGATGACTCAGTGGCATTTTGATGCCTCAGAGTCATCAGCCTCAATCGGGAGTTGCCTCGGGCGCTGCGCCACGCCGACGATCAGCCAGCCGGTGGACTGGGGATCGTGCCCACCCCGCAACCCCTTGCGTGGCGCGGATAACCTCTCGGCCATGGCTGAGTACCGCAATCCCACTGGTGTCTCGGCGCTGCGGGCCGCGCTGACGGCAATCATGTGCGGAATCCTGGTGACCGGTCTCGGCGTCACGATCGTTTGGGATCATCGAGGGTGGCCGGGGGAGGTCTACACCAGCGCCACGGTGATCAGCTCATCTGAGACGCCACCACGCGCGAGTCGCCATGGGACGTACTACGAGTTTCAGTACGCCGTCCCCGATGGACGGCAGGTGCTCCGCTGGGAGTTGGTCACCCGCAGCGGTTCCCCCAACCGCGACGGTGACTCCGTCACGGTCCTCTACTCACCGGATGCCCCGGAGCGGGGCCGGCTGTGGGTGTCCCGAGACGGGGCGGAGTATCTGGTCGCGCTCGGCGGGATAGCGCTCGTGTTCGTCGGGCTCTGGGGCGTCACCCATGAGCTTCGCAAACGGCGTCGGCGACGGCATGCGGCAGCCCCCGCGTAGTTGACGCGACGCCTGCCGGCGCTACGACGGCACTCGAGCGTGGTTAGGTGCTCTGGTCGCTGCCGATCTGCGCGAGAGAGCTGCGAACGACACCAGCATGGGGATCTGCCAGGGGATCGAGGATCTGTAGTGCCTGCTGCCAACAGCGTTGCGCGTCTTCGTGCTGGCCTGCGGCGTGATGGGTGTCGCCAAGCGCTGCCAGCGTGAGTCCTTCGCAGCGTCGGTCGTCGAACCTGCGGAACAGATCCAGGGCGTGCGTGTGCCGTTCCAGGGCCTCGTCGAGTCGGCCGAGCTGCTGATACGCCAGGCCGAGGGGATAGGAGGCCCAGGCGACGCTCCAGTCATCGTTGATGCTGCCGAGGATGGCGACTGCTTCCTGGTAATGGGCGATGGCCGTGTCGAAGTGTCCTCGTGCGCGGTGCCCGTTGCCGAGGCTGAGCAACGACATGCCCTCACCTCGGGTGACGTCGTGGCGGCGGAAGACCTCTCGCGCTTGCCGGTAGAGTTCCATGGCTTCGTCGGTCTGCCCAAGCTCCTCGTGGATGAGGCCCAGGCCGCGAAGGCAAAATCCTTCCACCCAGTGGTCGCCGACCTCACGGCTCGCGGCGACGCCTTGGTGATAGCAGTCGAGCGCGGTGGCGCGCTCCCCTGTGCGCCAGTAGGCGTCGCCGAGGCAGCGGAGGTTGGCGGCTTCGCCGAGACGCGATCCGGCCGAGCGTGCCGCACGCAGGCCGATGAGGTGGATATCGCGCCAGTCGGCCCAGTACGACCTCAGTTCGAAGAAACCGTCGCTGACCACCGGCAGTTGCCAGGCGATGTCGAGTTCTCCCAGATCGTCGGCCTGCCGGACGGTGTCCAGAAGGTTCAGCCGCTCACGTTCGAACCATGCCATCGCCTCGGCCACCGTGCGTGGAGCGGCGAGGGCGACGCCTGGTTCGGCTGGGGCCAAGTCCACGGCATGCGAGTACGGCAGAATGACCTTGCGGCCCTCTTCGGCCATCAAGAGATACCAGGAGTAGACACGGCGGCGTGATTGGCGCTGCTGCTCGGGCGCCTCCTCGGCCTGTGCTCGTTCGAGCGCGTAGGCGCGGAGAAGATCGTGGAACAGGTATCGGTCGCGGGCGGGGTTCTGCACCAGGTGCGCTGCCGTGAGCTGGTCGAGCAGACTGCGGGCTCGGGGCAGACTCACGCCAGCGAGGGCCGCCGCTGCCGCCGCCGAGATGTCGGAGCCGGCGTGAAGGCCGAGTAGTCGAAAGAACCGTGCCGTGTCGGTGGGCAGCGTCTGGTAGGACCACGAGAACACCGCCCGTACGTCGGAAAGCTCGTCATCGTCGACCGCGAGGGCGTCAAGTTGATGCTCGGTCAGGGCGAGATTTGCCACGAAATCCGCGAGGGTGACATGGGGAGAGTTGGCGATACGCTCCCCGATGATCCGCAGAGCGAGGGGGAGGTAGGCGCAGCGGCGAGCAAGTTCAGCGGCGGCGTGCGGCTCCGCGCCGACGCGGTCCCCGCCGATGCTGTCGCTGAGCAGCGCGATTGCCTCGTCAGGAGACAGAACGTCCAAAGTCATCCGTGACGCTCCTTCCCGTGCCACGAGGCCGGAAAGTCGGCTGCGGCTGGTGACGATCGCCATGCAGGTCGGTGTGGCCGGGAGTAGCGGCCGGACTTGACCGACGGTGGACACATTGTCCACCACGATCAGGACGCGCTTGCCGCTCAGGACGGACCTGAACAGGGCAGCACGTCCGTCAGTGTCCGTGGGGATTTGCTCCGCCGGTACGTGCAGAGCGCGGAGCAACGTGTCCAATGCCTGGCCGACATCGAGGGCTGGACCAGGGCCGTAGCCGCGCATGTCGACGTAGAGATCGCCGTCGGTGAACCAGCTGCGTGCTCGGTGAGCCCAATGGACGGCCAGTGCTGTCTTGCCAACGCCGGGGGCGCCCGCGATGGCAGCCACGGTCATCGGGAGGCCCGCAACCGAGTGGTTTTCATCGCTCGGCAATGCCGCGTCCAGGCGGGTGAGGGTCTGCTCGCGGTTGACGAAGCCGGTCGCGTTGCGGGGAAGTTGACGCGGCGGCTGGAGGCCCGCACGCTGCCACCCCGTCGGCGAGCGATCAGTCATGGGACCTTGATCTGTCGCTGGTCTGTGACCTTCCTATAGGGGACCGATGCCGCGACGGCCGCATCACGCCACAGATTGGCCTGCACGATCTGATCTGCCTCGCTGACCAACTCGCCGGAGACGAAGCGCCCCTCCTCGTCGTAGTACATGGCCACCAGCCGCGTTGAGTCGAACAACCAGTAGTCGTAGTGCGGTAACGCGGCCGGCCAGTCGTCGTCGGAGACCACGATGAGGCGGACGTCCTCGCCTGCCTCGACGGTGTGCTCGTAGGCCCAGCCGCACTCGAACCGCACGTAATCCGACAGCGGCTCGGTGATGACATGGACCCGGTGCATGCGCTTGCCCGCCGACACCGCCGCCCGCACGGTGTCGCACCAAGCCGCGATCCCCGGAAACTCGCCGCGGGTCTCACCCGCCAGGAACCGCGCGAACTCGTCCTGCTCGTACGACACGTCGTATTGCTGAAGCGTCTCCAGCCGGTAGGCCGTGTATCGGAAGTCGCGGAACAGCTGGTTGAACTCGTCGTCATCGAGGGACGTGAACGACCGGGTCAACGCTCGATCACCGCTGCTCGGACTGGCGGTAGCGCTCAATGGCACCGAGCAGAACCTGGGCGGGAATCCGCACCGCGCCTTCACCAGGAAGAACGTTCTCCAGCTGGCCGACGGTGTCCTCGTCGATGAGGTTCCCCTGAACGACAAGCTCCCCGCTCTCTCCGAGGTAGACGGTAGGGCACCCGTTCCCACCCGAGCCGGGATCCTTGTAGAGCTTGGTCAGCTTCATGGTGACCTCCATCAGAGAAGCGGACGGCTGACAAGTGCTGTCGGTCAGGAGAGTAGTGCGCAGCGTAGTTGCCCAACAAGCCGATACCGTGCGTCTGGCCCGTTGATGCGTACTCTCATCGCCGATGTCGCCCGCGCGCAGCCGGCGCCGGCCGGCGTGGCGCGACTGGCGATGCTTGTCGGCCTCATCACGTGAACGGGGTCAGCAGAAGGTCGGTGAGGCGCCGCTGGGCGTCCTCGTCGCCGGTGAGGCGCAACGCGCCCGACTCCACTGCCGCCGAGAGGGTGATCTCAAAGCCGCAGACGGCCCGGAGGGTGTCGATGTCGGTGGTGAGCGTCGCGTCGGGGTCGGGCGCCGTGCCGCGACGGATCTGCACCGCGTCCTCGGCGACCTCGGCGAGGATCGTGTCGGCGTCGATGTGGAACGCGTAGGTGCCGGCGAGTTCCGGGGCTCGCGCCGGATCGAAGGACGCCTTGACGCTGAGCAGCAGGGAGTCGACGCCCAGAGCGCCGTCGGGCATCTGCGGTGACTGGCTTCCCCAGCGCCCGAACTGCAGGAGGATGGGCTCCAGGGCGCGGCCCCACTCGGTGAGCTCGTAGAGGTGGACCCGCGTCGGCGGCCCGAGGTCCCGCCGTTGCACGACGCCCTGCTCGGTCAGTTGGCGCAGCCGCTGGCTCAGCACGTTGGGGCTCACGCCGGGTAGTCCGCCGAGCAGGTCGTTGAAACGCCGGGGGCCGAGCAGGAGGTCGCGGACCACCAGCAGCGCCCACCGCTCCCCGATGACGTCCAGTCCACGCGCGACACCGCACGGATCCCCATAGCTACGCACGCCGCTCATGACCGTCAGCCTACCTCGATCCTAATTTAGGAGTTGCACTTGTTCTGTAGGAGTTGACCCTCTACGTTGACTCTCATGAGCCTGCCCATCGCCGAGGCCGCGAACCTGCCGCAAGGTGATCTGAAGCTGCTGGACACCGCCCTGGCGCAACGCCTGCTCGGCGCGCCCGTGGCACGCCTCGCCTACACCAGCCGGGACCTGACGCCGCGGCTGATCCCGGTGAACTTTCTGTGGACCGGCGACGAACTGGTCGTCGGCGCGTTCGCCGGCACCTACAAGATCCGTGACCTGCGCGCCCGGCCGGACGTGGCCATCTGCATCGACACGGCGGACGGGCTTCCGGAGGTGCTCATGCTGCGCGGGAAGGTCACCCTGGCGGAGGTCGACGGCGTCCTACCCGAGTACGCCACCATCCAGCGCGCCGGGATGGGCGACGAGGTGGGTGCCGCCTACCTGGAGGCGATCGACAAGCCGGGCCTGCGGATGGTCCGGATCGGCCTGCGCCCCACCTGGGTCGGACTCGTCGATTTCCAGCAGCGGTTCCCGAGCCGGACACCCGAACCCGTCCGAGCCGCGCTCAGCGGCGGTCACTGAGCCCGAACCAGCACAGAGGACGAGGGTATGCGCAAGATAGTCGTGTCGATGTGGACCACGCTCGACGGGTTCGTCGCCGGTCCGGACGACGAGATGGACTGGCTGCTGTTCGGCGAGCAACTTCAGCGGTACGAGCGGAGCCTGGTGGACAACGCCGGCAGCCTGCTGCTGGGCCGGGTCACCCACGCCGACTTCGCCAGCTACTGGCCGCTGGCCGCCCAGAACCCCGACGAGCCGGACGAGGTCCGAGGATATGCCCAGCGCGTCGACGCGCTGGAGAAGATCGTCGTCTCCGCCTCCGGCAACACCGCGACCTGGAACAACACCCGGAGACTGGCCCGTATCGACCCCGACGAGATCGCCGAGCTCAAGCGCGGGTCCGGCGGGGACATCGTGGTCTACGGCAGCCTCAGCGTGATCCGGTCCCTTGCCGATCTCCGGCTGATCGACGAGATCCATCTCCTCGTGCACCCCGTCTTCCTCCGCCAGGGCAAGGCGCTGTTCGACAGCGGTCAGCCGCCCGTACGACTGGAGCTGGTGTCCGCCGAACCCTTCGCCTCCGGGGTCGTCCTGATGACGTACCGACCGACGCCGCTCGTCGGCCTCACCCGTTGAGAACCTGCGGCGACGGAATCAGCCAGGATCGATAGTCTGCTCCCTGTGACGGGCCGTGAGGTCGTCGACACCGCTGGAGGTGCGCGCAGTGGGCAGATGGTTCAACCGCAGCCGTAAGCGTGACGACGAGCCACCGCGTGAACCGGAGCCGACCGGCCCGGTCATCGAGATCACCGTCAGCGGCGGCGGTCGTCCCCCGGTGACGCAGACCATCGGTGGTCCGACCGCCTTCGGCCTGCAGTACCACGCCTTCCACGAGCAGTACGGCGGGGCCGACCCGCGGACGTTGGACGCGGGACACCGCTACGCGCAGGAGCTGATGCGTACCAGGGACGTCGACAACGCCGTGACCGTGTACCAGGAGGTCGTCGGGTTGCGCAGTTCGGCGCAGGGGGCGGAGCATCCCGACACCCTGCGCACCAAGCACAGCCTGGCCTTCGCGCTCTGGCAGCGCGGTTCGCACGCCGAGGCGGAACTGGTGCAACGGGACGTCTACGAGGCACGCCGCCGGGTGCTGGGCGACGACGACGCCGAGACGTTGCGCAGCGGCAACAACCTCGGCTGGTTGCTGATCGAGTTGCGTCGGATGGACGAGGCCGAGCCGCTGCTGCGGCGGGTCGCCGACGGTATGGCGCGGACGCTGGGCCGGGACGACGCGGACACCCTGGCCTGCCAGATGAAACTGGCCGGCCTTCAACACCTGCGGGGCGACAGCCAGCCGGCCGAGCGGGCCCTGCGGGACGTGGTCCGGCGGATGACCAGGACGTTGGGGCCCACCAGCCCGGTGACGCTGCAGGCGCGCAGCAACCTGCTTGTCGTCCTGCTCGACTCCGGCCGGGCGGCCGAGGCGGTCGACCCGGCCCAGGCGCTCGCCGACGACGCGGGGCGCGCGCTCAGCACCACCGACGGTGTCTCGCTGCACGCCCGGCACTCCCTCGCCAGGGCGCTCGCCGGGGCGGGGCGGCCGGCTGAGGCGATCCGGTTGCTGGCCGACACGCTGCCGGACAGTGAGCGGGGCCGGGGCGTCGATCATCCCGGAACCCTGGAGATGCGGATGCTCTTCGCCCAACTGCTCATCGAGGCGGGTGACCGGCGGGCCGGCAGCGCGGCGCGGGCCGCGCTGGCCGGGTGCGAACGCGTACACGGCCCGACCCATCCCGACACGGAAAGGGCCCGCGCGCTGGTCCGGCGTACCCGCTGATCCCAACGGGGGTCAGCCGCCGGTGTGGATGTGCGCCGCCCACAGCGTCGGCGCGAGCGGATAGCGGTCCCGCAGCCCGCGTACGGCCGAGTGCAGCGCGTATGCGGCCGATGAGGTCGCGTCGCCGTGCGCGTAGAAGGCGGTGGTCAGGGCGAGGGAGATCGCGTCGTCGACCTCCCACAGGGTGCCGATGACGTGCCGGAACCCGGCGAGTTGGAAGGCGCCGGTGATGTGCAGCGCCTCGTCGACAAGGGTCGGCGGGGCCTGGGCGGTCGCGCAGGCCGACAGGAAGGCGAACTCCGCCTCCAGGTCGAGCCGGGACACGTCGGCCACGGTGAGCGGGCTGTCCTGGTGGTCGTGCACGATCAGCCGGCCCTGCGCCGGGTCGTGCGGATCGGCCACGGCGTGGCATGCGAAGTGCGCGTACGCCGAGTCGGCCAGCCGGTCCAGGATCTCCTCCCGGGTGGCCCGCGCGTCCATTCCGAGCCACGCCCCGGGTAGCGCCCGCGCCGCCGACGCGGCCTCGCGTTCGGCGCTGGGCAGCGCGCCCAGACCGCCGGGGGTGGCGCGCATCGCCACGACGCAGGACCGGGCGTCGCGGCGGGACTGCCGCTGCGCGGTGCGTCGCCGGGCGAGCGCGGTCACCGTCGGGGTGTAGGAGGAGACCACCCGGTCGAGGGCGGACCGGCCGGCGTCGGCCTGCGCGGCGTGCAGGGGAAAGAACGCCAGCGGGCCGACCGGGCACCACCAGACGCGCGGCAGCTCGCCGACCGCCCCGGGCGCGCCGATCGCGTCCAGCACCGGCTCGACCAGGGCAGACCACAACCAATTGAGTACGCCGCCGAGCACCGACTGGGCGCGCAGACGGCTCCGCGCGTCCACCGACGGATCGGACGCCGTGGTGGTGGCCTCCTGGAGCAGCCGCAACTGCGTCACCGCGTCGCTCAGCGACAGATCCGGCAGGGGCAGCACCGTCACGCGGTGCTCCCGCAGGATGAGCGCGTCGCACCGCAACTCGCTCGCGATCGGCACGATCACGGTCCCGTCGACCTGGTCGAGCAGTTGCCGTGCGCTGGGCGGGCGCAGGAAGTCACCCAGGCCGGGCAGCTCCCGGATCGTCGTCAGCAGCACGTTCCACTCGGTCTCCCGGTCCCGACCAAAGGTGGTGGGCCGGGACGATTCGGGAGCCGGCGCTTCGAAGTCGCGGCGCATCCGCTGGAAGTCGGCCGCCAGACGCCCGTCGGCGCGTTGGAGCGCCGCCCACTCGCCGTCCGCCGTCAACCGTTGGTGCAGCAGCAGACCCCGCCCACGCTCCAACAGCTCCAAGGCCCGCTCCGGCTGCCCCGCGCCGATCGCGCAGGAGGCGGCGGTCGCCGCCAGCCCGGCCGTCGAGCCGAGGTCGGCGTACTGGTCGTGCCGGGTACGCCCGCGCGACGCCAGCCGGGGCAGCAGCGTGATGGCCTCGTCGAAGGCGTCCGCCGCCTCCCGCCACCGATCCAGCGCGGTCAGCGTGTAGGCCGCCTTGTCGAAGGCCTGAATCCGGACCGGCACGGCGCCGGACTCGATGCGGCCGGCGGCGAGCGCCCGCTCCGCGGCCTCGGTCAGCAGGGCGGGTTCGCCGGTACGCAGGTACGTCGCCCGCAACGCCTGGGCGATGGACAAGCCGGTCTCAACCCGCTGCGGATCGCGCGCGGGCAGGGCGTCCAGCGCCTCGCGCAGCAGGGCGAGCGACTCCTCCAGGTAGGCGGGCTCCCCGGTGGCGTCGTAGAGCAACCGCAGGCTGTAGCCCAACTGGTCCAGGTACGACGCGTGGTTGGCCTCGCCGCGTACGGACAGCGCGAGCGCCCGGCGCAGCAGGCCGATCGCCACTTCCAGGGCGGAGACGTCGCCCGTCAACTGGTGCGTCTTCATGCCGACGGTGGAGAGGCTGGCGAGCGCCGTCCGATGGTGCGGATGCCGCTCTCCGACGGTGTTCACCACGGCGGCGAACTCCTCCCAGGCCTGGCCCAGCAACTCGGCGCGGCCGGTGCGGTCGACCAGGGTGAGCAAGGTCTGCCCCAGCAGGAAACGCGGATCGTTGCCCTGCGGGGTGTGCTCCCGCAGCACCGCGACGGCCCGTTCGACGTCGGCGGTGTGGGTGGTCCCGGACGCCCGGGCCAGCAGGCACCGGGCGCGCAGCACGACGATCTGGTCCTGGTGGGGCCCGACGGCGTCCACCGAGGACAGCAGCTCCAACGCCTCGTCGACGTAGTCCTCCACCCCGGTGAGCTGGTAGGCGCGCACCAGCGCCTCCGCGTGGATGCCCCGCAACGCGGGCAGGTGCTCCGCGCTGATCCAGTTTTCGGCCATGTTGGCGATGGAAGTGAGCCGGTAGAGCGTGTCGACCGAGCCGTCGAAGTCGTGCCGGACCCGATAGACCTGGCACTTCTTGAGCATCAGCACCGCGCTGTTGCCGAGGTCGGCCGAGGCGTCCTCGGCGAACTGCAGATACTGCTCGGCGATGTCCAGGAGTTGCGGCGCACTCTCGATCCGGGCCCTGGCCAGCAGCACATCGGTGTACGTGGTCAGCGCGCGGACACCGTGCGTCGTACCCAACTCCTCGGCCAGGAAGGAGTCGGCCATCGTGCGGATCGCGGCCTCCAGCACGACGGTGGCCTCGATCAGGCCCTCCCGTGCGCGGTCCGCCTCGTACCGGTCGAGCAGCGCGGCCCCCAGCTCCACCTGGGCCTCGGTCCAACGCCGTTCGCCGCGCCGCTGCCCGGCCGCCACCCGACGCCAGTGGTCGACGGTGTCCCTCGCGTAGCGACTCACCGGCACACCTTCCCCTCGCGGTCGCTCCCCAGCCTGCCAGCCGGACGCCACATCGACAGGGGATAATCAGCCGATGAGTCAATCGGTTCCGGACAGGCGACTCGACGACGACCGGGCGACCCGGCTGGCCCGGATCTGCGCGGACATCGCGCAGGTGGGCGACCTGCTCGGCCCGGAGCCGACCCGCGCGCTGACGCGGCTGCGTGACCGCTCGCTGTCCGACCAGGGCGTGGACGCGGTGCTGGCCGAGGTGACCGAGTTGATGCGCCTCGCCGGGCTGGTCGGTGGCGACACGACCGTCCGGGGAGACCGCTACCTGCCGCTGGCCGGCATCCGCGGCCGCCGCCCGGAGGTGGTCCAGGTGTGCCCCGCCGACCTGTGCGACCGGGTCGAGATACCTCGGCCGGACGGCGGCCCGCCACCGCGCTGCGCCGTGTGGGACTGCCCGCTGCCGGCGTTCCGGATGGACCGGTGAACGCGCTCATCGCCTCGCTCGGCGGCAAGCTGGCGGAGCGGTGGCTCGCCGCACTGGCGCTGCCCGGTGTGGTGTTCGTGGCGATGGCCGCCGTGGCGCTGCGGCTCGGCCACGCCCACTGGTGGGACCTGGCGCTGCTGCGGCGGGAGGTGGACCGGCTCGCCCTCGGGTCACCCACGCGCAGCACCGGATCCGCGCTGCTGATCGTGCTCGGTGTCGTGCTGGGCGGTGTCGTCGCCGCGATGGCCGCCCAGAGTCTGGAACGCCTGGTCGTGGCCCTGTGGACGCAGGACTGGGGTCGGGTCGGCGATGCCGTGACCCGCCGGCGGCGACGCCGGTGGAACGCCGCCATGGACCGGTACGAGAACGCCCTGCGGGACAAGGCACGCCGGTTGCGGTCGCCCGCCGACGCCGCCGGACCGCTGCCGGACACCCAGGCGCTCGCCCGCGCCTGCGACCGGATCGCGTTGACCGAGCCGGACCGGCCGACCTGGATCGGTGACCGGATGCAGGCCACGGCGGTACGGGTGCGGGCCGGCTACGGCCTGGACCTGGCCGCCGCGTGGCCCCGGCTGTGGTTGCTGCTGCCCGAGGAGACCCGGGGGCCGCTCGCCCTCGCGCAGGCCGACTTCGCCGCCGCCGCCCGACGGGTGGGCTGGGGGCTGCTGTACCTGGCGCTCGGCCTGCTGTGGTGGCCCGCGGCGGTCGTCGGCCTCGGTCTGTGCGTGGTGGGCTGGCGACGGGGCCGGGGTGCGGTGTCCGTGCTGGCCGACCTGGTGGAGGCGGTGGTCGACCTGCACGTACGCACCCTCGGCGCCGCGCTGGGCCACCCCACCGACGGCGCCTTCGGCACGGCCGACGGCGAGGCGGTGACCCTCCTGCTGCGCAAGGACCGGTGAATTCCGGGTCACGTGCAGTTCGCCGCGACGAACTTCCGGCATCAGATGGCGGGAACGACAGGACGGTCGAGCAGGGTGCGGTCGCCGTCGACGCCCTGATCCAGCGCGGCCGCGACATCCTCGTGCGGGGCGCCGGGCCGGATGGCGCTGACGTCGTCCAGACGCCGGTAGTGCTGGTCGCTGAGGTCGAGGTCGAGAGACTTCAGGTATTCCTCCAACTGGGTCGGGGTGCGCGGGCCGACGATCGGGATCATGGCCGTGGAGGCCAGTGCCGCCCGGCGACGCAGCCAGGCCAGGGAGACCTGGGCCGCGCTCACACCGAGTTCCTCGGCGATCGCGAGTACGGCGTCGACGACAGCGGTGCGCTGCGCCGTGCCCTCGACCGCGTCGCCCCGGGCGGTCAGCCGGCCCGGTGCGCCCTGCCGGTACTTGCCGGTCAGCAGGCCGCCGGCCAGCGGGGAGTAGAGGATCGCGCCCAGGCCGTGGGCCTGCGCCATCGGCAGCAGCTCCCGGTCGGCGGATCGCTCGGCCAGGCTGTATTCGGTCTGTATGCCGACCAGGGGTGCCAGGCCGCGCAGGTCGGTGTGGACCGCGGCACCGGCGACCCGCCAGGCGGGGAAGTTGGACAGCGCGCCGTGCAGGATCTTGCCGGAGCGGATCAGGTCGTCGAACCCGGCCAGGATCTCCTCGATCGGCGTGACACCGTCGGGGAAGTGCGGCATGAAGATGTCGACGTAGTCGGTGTTCAGACGGCGCAGACTCGCGTCGAGAGACCGAACCATGATCTTGCGACTGTTGCCGGTCGTGCCGGGGCGCGGCGGGGCCTGCCTGCTCCCGCTGTACTTGGTGATGATCACGAAGTCGTCCCGTTGACGCCCGAGCAGCCCGCCCAGCACGGTCTCGGCCTCCCCGTCCCGGTAGAGGTTGGAGGTGTCGAACGTGGTGCCGCCGGCCTCGACGAAGGCCCCGAAGATCTGTCGCGAGGCCTCCGGGCCGGCGCCGGCGTCCGAGGTGCTGAAGTTCGCCGTCCCGAGCGCGTACTGCGACACGCGCAGTCCGGTCAGACGGCCGAAGGTCTGGTAGCGCATGGTGGGCTCCTGAGTTGCGGTGCGAGGAGGTACGCTCTCGACAGTAGCAAGAAAAACGAGGGGTCACTCTTTATGCCCAGGGTCAGTCAAGCCCATCTCGACTCTCGCCGCCAGCAGATCGTGGACGCCGCCCGCGCCCGGTTCGCCAGCCACGGCTTCGCCCACACGTCGATGGCCGACATTGTCGCCGAGTCCGGGCTCTCGAACGGAGCCATCTACCGGTACTTCACGAGCAAGGACGAGATCGTCGTCGCGGTCTGCGAACAGGGGACCGACGCGCTGCCGAGGGCGCTCACCGCCGAGGCGGTGGGGGGTTTCCTCGAGTACGTGCGTACCCAGGCACGGGACACCCACCACGCCCGGCTGGTTGCCCAGATCTACGCCGAGGCGGCGGTGTCGCCGCTGCTGGCGGCCGTTGTGCAACGACAGCTCTCGGCCATGCGGGCCGCGATCGCCGAGCTGGTGCCGGACCGCCAGCGCCCACGGGCGGGACAAATCGCCGAAGCCTTCGTGGCCCTCTGCGTCAGTTATAGCCTGCAACTGGCGGTCCGCGGCGACGTGGACCCCGCGCCCTATGCCGCGGCGTTGATGGCGATCATCAACGACTAGGCGGGCCCGATCGCTGCCGGCCCGCGAGCGTTCGTCCCGGCGTCGGGCGGCGGCCCGATGAGATGGCCGAGTAAAAAGAGTGAACCGTCATTTTGGGTGCTAGAGTCGATCAGCGTCCCGCCCTCTGGAGGAGCCATGCCGGTAGCTCACATCGCCGCGATCAACCTGGACTGCCCCGACCCGGCCGACCTGGCCCGCTTCTGGGCCGCCATGCTCGACGGTGAGGTCGCGGTCCAGACACCGGACTTCTGTGCGGTCAAGGCGGGGCCGCTGCTGCTCGGCGCCGTTCGCGTCGACGGCTACCAGCCACCGACCTGGCCCTCGGGTGAGCGGTCGCAGCAGATCCACTTCGACCTGGCCGCCGATGACCCCGACAGCCTCGACGACGCTGAGGCGCGCGCGATCGAACTCGGAGCGGTCAAGGAAGAGCAGCAGTTCGCGCCGGACCGTTATCGCGTCCTGCGTGACCCGGCCGGCCATCCCTTCTGCCTACGCCGCTGACCTGCCGATGCTGGTCGGGCTGACTGTTCACGACCAGCGGGCACACTCGGCGACCAGGCGTGGGTCGGTGCGTACCCAGACCTCGCCCCCGGCGGCCTCGGCCGGGGTATCGACCCGTTCGAGGCCGAGGAATTCGATCAGCGGCAGCAGAGCAGCCCGCTCGGCGCGGTCGTCGTCGATGTCGTGCCCGTCGAAGAAGACGTAGTACCTGTCGCTGGGGTCGACGTAGCCCGAGTCCGCCCAGATCCGGGCGACCTCTCCGAGCGCCGCCGCCTCCGTCGTGATCGTGGCGGCGCGCGCGGCCCCGCGGTCCTCCGGTGCCGCGTCGAGGTCGGCGAGGTCGGCGAACCACTGGCCGAAGTGGTCGAGGCCGCGATAGCCGTTCTCGAAGAACAGCATCGCGCTCGGGAGGTAGCGATTGGCCCGATCGATCCGCAGGTGTGCCGACCGGGGCGGGTCCGCCTCCTCGATCCGGGAGATCACTCCCAGGTGGGGCATGAGCACCAAAGTCTGCCGCGCTGGCTCGTCCCTGATCGTGTACGTGGCGGACTCGCGGCCCCGGAAGAACGCGGAGAACGCCACGTAGGCCTCCTGCGGGTCGCTCACCGAGACCTGGTGCGTGGTGCCGTCACCGGCGGTGAAGACGAACTGCTTCGGCCCGGGGCGGTAGGGGCGGGCCATGTACGTCCTTCGCAAAGGGGTGAAAGGCCCGTCAGCGTATCGGGGGTCGGGTTTCCGCGAACGTGAGATCCGGGCATGTATTCCGACACTGCTGGAAGGGGAGAGACAGCAATGTTGGTAACCGGTTATCTCGGCGCGGTGCTCATCGGCGCACTCGTCGGCCTGCTCGGCCGGCTCATCCTGCCGGGGCGGCAGCGGATCGGCATCTTCGCCACGTTCGTTCTCGGCGTCGGCTCGGCGGTGCTGGGCACCGTGGTCGCCCGGGCCCTGCACGTCGACGACGACGCCGGCGTGAAGGTGTGGGTGCTGCGCTGGGACTGGATCGTGCTCGCGATCCAGGTCGGCCTCGCGATCGTCGCCGTGGCGCTGGCGAACATGCTGACCTTCACCCGGCTTGCCGGCGGCGGCGAAACCCCTCGTCGGCGGCCCCGGCGCAGCAAGGCCAAGCGCGAGTCGTGATCGCGATCCTTCCGCCGGGCGGGCTGACCAGGTCGGCGAGTCCCCGCTCGCCGATCAGCGTGCCTCCGCCACGCTGATCCGCTCCCAAGATCCGCACAACATCAGGGATGTTGCTGTCTCCCGGGTGGCGGAGGCAGCAGTAACAGGGAAGTTGTGCGGATCTTGGCGTGCGAGTGGGCGGCTCGGCAAGCGGACGGGCGGGCGCGCAGCGGCGGGATGCGGCGAAGGGACCACTCGCCCGAGTGGTCCCTTCGCTGGTCGTTGAGGAGTGGCTAGACTTCAGGTTGGCACTTCACCTGCGCTCCGCTGCGGCGGGCGCAGCCTCGGGAGGGTGTTGCAGCACCCTCTCGAGGGGCCGTCCCGTCGGACGGCGGCTATTCGCAGAAGACCCGCACGGTGGCATCGGGGGAGTCCACCTCCACGGTCACGTCGTCGAGGTGTTCGACGAGCGCCTCCAACTGCTCGGGCTTGAGCTGTGTCAGGTCGATCGGCACACCCGAGTCGCTGAGCGAGGCGTTGGCCTTGACCAGGGCCTGCGGCGGCACCAGCGCCGCCAGCCGCACGCCGGCCCGCAGCAGTTGCAGCGGCACCCGCACGTTGACCCGCGACGGCTCGCCGTTGTCGGTGGCGTCCACCACCACCCGCAGGTACTTCACCTTCCCCTTGGGCCGGGCGTCGGCACCCGCCACCGTCGGGGCCTGGTCCCGTTCGAGGGCGGCGATGAGCTGCTCCGCCTCCTCGGTCGTGATCTTGCCGGCGGCAAGCATGTCGAGGATGTCCTTGCGTTGTTCGGTCATGCGAACCTCTCCTATCGAATGGCCACGAGCACGGCCGAGTGGCCCTGCTCGATGTCGAAGCGGGTGCCGGGCAGCGCGGAGACGACGCGCCATCCGGCGCCGAGCGCCCGCATCACCCGGATGCGGAACACGAGGCAGGCCACGATCGCCGCGAGGACGACCAGGACCAGAACCGGCAGGAGTACGAGCACCACGGGGAGCACCGGAACCCAGAAACGGACGGGTCGGCGGGCGGGGCGATTGACCCGGACGGTCACCAGTTGGGGCATCATGAGCGGCCGTCCAGCTCGGCCAACGCCTGCTGTGCCGTGATCTCACCGCGGCGCAACCGGTCGATGATGTCGGCCCGGGACGGCGCGGGATCGGTCTCGACGAAGTCGAGCATCTGCGTGATCCGGTTGAGCCGTGACTTGATCGTCGGATAGCTCACCCCGAAGATGCGTTCCATCTCCTTGATCGAACCGTGGCAGCGCACGAACGCCGTGACGAAGACCTGGTCCTCGACGTTGAGCTGGGCCAGTTGCGGTAGCTCGAACGCGCCCTCGATCGCGACGCCGTTGCTCGCCAGGCGCACGCGCTCGACGACGAACGGCTGGCCTCGCGTCAGGCTGGTCAGTTCCTGCCAGTCCATCGCCTGCTCTGTCATACTTAAAGTTGTAGCTTAAGAATCCTGAACTTCCAAGAGCCAAACCTTAATTTTCTTGAGTACGAGTGAACACCGGCCGGTCTGGCTACGACCACCGCGCGCGCTCGGCGGCGGATCAGTCGGGGTCGGCGCAGAGTTGGGTGGTCAGGGCGGTGCGGGCCCACTCTTCCCACGCCTCCGGTGACCACTCGCGGTCGCGGACGAAGATCAGGTAGAGCTGCGGGCTGAGCAGGCCGAACAGCAGGTCAGCCGCCATGTCGACGGAGAGGCCGGGGCGGGCGTCGGGCTTGCCCATGAGGGCTTCGGCCGCTGCGTACTGCACCGTGTAACGCGGGTCGGGGTCATCCGTCCACTGTGCGGCGATCTCCGGGTCGGTGGCTGCGGCAGCCGCGATGAGCGGCATGATCGGGGCGACCCGGCCCAGGATCTCGCCGGTGCCGTGCACGTGTGCGCGTAACTGCCCGGCTGCGGTGGGCTCGGCGCACGCGGCGCGAAACCACTCCCGGTCCATGGTGGCGACCGGCTCGGTGTCCCCGGCGATGGACGTGTCGACGACGTCCTTGAACAGGGTGCGCTTGTTACGGAAGACGAAGTAGACCGTCTGGACGGCCACCCCCGCACGATCCGCCACCTCCTGCAGGCTCGTCGCCCCGTACCCCTGCGCGACGAACAGCTCGCGAGCCGCGTCGATGACCTTCTGGCGGGTGCGGTGCGAGCGCTCGGCTCGCTTGTCCGGCCTCTTGACCGTGTTCATGATGCGAGCCTATCTTCAGAGTATGTCACTAGAGTCTAACTCTAAATTCTTGGAGGAGACGATGACGCAGCCCAACGCCGCCCAGGGGTCGGCCCCCGCCCCGGCCTCCCCGCAGCGGGACCAGGAGGAGGAAGCGGTTCGCCGCGCACTGGAGAGCTACTACCGCGCCGGCACGCCGCCATGGGACACCGGCGTGACACCGCCCGAGTTGGTCGACCTGGTGGAGGGGCGCAACGCGCTGCCGCCCGGTAGGGCCCTCGAACTCGGCTGCGGCACGGGGACCAACGCCGTCTACCTCGCGCGGCACGACTGGGAGGTGGCCGCCGTGGATCTGATCGACAGCGCCGTCGACCTGGCCAGGGAGAAGGTCGCGGCGGCGGGAGTGGCGGTACGGGTGCGGCACGGAGACGCCACCCGCCTCGACGAGCTGGACGTGCCAGGCCCCTTCGACCTGTTCTTCGACCTGAGCTGCTACTGCGGAATTCCACTGCATCGCCGCGACGCCTACGCTGCCGGGCTCACCCACCGCGCCGCTCCCGGGGCACTGTTGCTGATGTTCGGGTACGGCCCCGAGCCACTCGACAATCCGACCACCGAGATCGCGTCGTGGGCGGCCGGCGTCACCGCGGACGAAGTCCGCGCCAGGTTCCCCGGCTGGGCACTTGTCGACGTCACACCGGGCACCAACGCGGTGCCGACCTTCTGGTTCACACTGCGCCGCGACGCCTAGCGACCTCCGATCCCGCGGAGCCGCCGTGCGCGGTGTTCCTCCTTCCCGGGCGGCCGAGGAGGAACAGCGCCGTGGCGTCGATGACGTCGTCGAAGTGCCCGCCGTCGCCGGGGTAGTGGAATCCGTGCTCGGCGTCCTCGTACTCGAGGAGGGCGCATTCGTTGCCGGCGCGCGCCATCGCGTCGCGGAAGCGCCGCGCGCAGTCGATCGGCTCGACCTCGTCGCGGGTGCCGTGGTGGATCTGCGTCGGCGGATTGCCCGGCCGGACCCGCTCGATCAGCGAATACTCAATCAACCTGCCCGCGTCGAGGCCAACCTGCCGTTCCAGGCGGCGCTGCGCGTCGGGCGTGCGGACGCCCAGGTTGAGTCCTGCCGGGTTGAGGGCCACCACGGCCGCGACGCCGGGCTCCGGTGCCGCGCGGGACGGCGTCAGGGCCGCCAGCATCGCCAGGTGCGCGCCGGCCGAGCTGCCACCCGAGGCCAGCTGCGACGCAGCGAGCCCGCGCGACGCCGCCAGTCGGCCGAACTGCGCGACCGCGCGCCGCACGTCGGCGAGGCAGTCGTCGATGCTGGTCGCGCCGAGACCGAGCAGCCGGTACCCGGCCGACACCGCGAGGATTCCCCGCGACGCCAGCGCCCGGCAGTGCGGCGCGAGCCCGTGGGGTGATCCGCCGCGCAGGGCGCCGCCGTGGAACAGGACGACGCCCGCGCGCGGCGGTGTGCCGTCACCCGGCTCGAAGACCAACAGGGGCAGCTCACTGCCGTCGGTGGCCCGGTACGAGGTCGAGGACGTCAGACAGGTCCCCGGCATGACGGCATCCGGTCTCGGCCGCATGCCCTAGGCGTCCGCGATGGCCTTGAGCGCCGTGTCGAGCGCCTGGTCGGCCGGCACGGGTACGTCGGGGACCACTCCGACGCCCTCCCAGTTGGTCCCGGTGACGCTGTTGATGGTCCGGGCGGTCGGAACGGTCACCAGGATATGTTCGGTGACCGCGTGGCGGGCCGTCGGATGGGCGCCGCCCCGTGTCGTCTCACCGACGACGACGGCTCGACCGTGCGCCTGGAGGGTGTACGCGACGTCCTCGCCCCCGGAGAACGTCGTCGCGCTGGTGAGCACGAAGACCGGGCGGTCCAGGTAGCGCGGCGCGGGAAGGTGCGCGGCGGTCCAGAACTGGCGGGTGGCGCCGGTGGAACGCTCGTAGAAGTCGTTGAGGTGCACCTGGTCGTCGCGGAAGAAGTAGCTGCACCACATCGCGGCTCCCTCCGGCGCTCCGCCGGAGCACGCGCGCAGGTCCAGGATGAGCGCCGAGCTGAGGGCGACCAGTTGCATGGCCGCGCCGATCACGCTGGCCCCCGCGTCGGCGTACGCGATGCGCCGCAGGTCGATGAGCCCGACCTTGCCGTCCACCTGCTCGACCCGGCGGACGCCCTGGTTCTCCGTCCGGAGCAGCGCGAGGAACGCCGCCTTGCCCCCGTCCTCGTCCGCTGGATCCAGCGACTGTGGCTGGTCCGACCACAGCAGCCGCAGATGCCTGTCCGGGCACGCCTGCTGAAGGTGGGCGGTCACCGTCTCGCAGAGCGCTGGCCCGTCCAGGTCGTCGTACTCGCCCGCCGCGAGACGACGCCGGATCGTGGCGTCGATGTCCGCGACCTTCGCCGGAAAGACGTACCCGGCCTCGATCCGATCCAGGGCCCGTCCGATGATCTCTTCGTTTGACAGCACGGCGGGCCACGATAGACCGGACGAAGCCCCAGGGCCACCGAATATCGCGAGGCTCAGCCCGGAACGGCCGGGGTGGGTCGGAGTCAGGCGCGCGGCAGGACGCCCACGAGCTGCGTGATGATCGCGATGCGCAGGGCTGTCTGCGGGTCGATGTGGTAGACCGCGAGCGTCGGCTCGGACTCGTAGACGGCGAGCAGGCTCGGCGGTGGCGTGCTGTAGGCGGAGAACGCGCCGGCCACGATGAGGACCTGAAGGCAGAACAGGTCGGCGCGGTCGCCGACCTCGGGCAGGTGCCGGCGGATGAGGCCGGCCATCGCCGCGAGGTTGACCAGCGAGGCCCGCTTGTGCCGGCGGGCCGCCTCGACCGAGACGTTGTGTTCGAGCACTCCGCCCTGCGCGCCGAAGAGATCACAGAGCACCGTCTCGGCGGCCAGCGACCGGCTGAGCACGTCGGCCACCTGCTCGGCCCGCTCCGACGCGGATCGGTCCGGCTCGACGCCCCGGGTCAACTCCTGCTCCAGCTCGGCCAGCCAGGTCGTCGTCCGGTCGTCGAGGAGGTCGAGCAGCACCGCCTCGCGGGACTCGAAATAGCGCAGCACCGCCGTCTTGGCCAGGCCGACCCGCCGGCTCAGCTCGTTGAGGGTCACGTCGGCCACCGGCATCTCGTCGAGCATCGCCGAGGTCGTCTCCAGGATTGCCTGGCGACGGGCCGCGCGCTGCTCCTCGCTGCGCGCCCGCTGGAACGTCATGCGTCAACCCTAACTTAGGTACCGCCGGTATCTTGACAGCGTACCGGCGGTACATTAGCGTTTCGAGCATAACTTACCGGCGGTACCTTAGGAGCCTGAGATGAAGTGGACCGAGCAGCAGATTCCGCGCCAGGACGGCCGGGTGGCCGTGGTCACCGGCGCCAACACCGGCCTGGGCTTCGAGACCGCCCGGCTCCTCGCCGAACGCGGGGCCTCGGTCGTGCTGGCCGTACGTGACACCGAGAAGGGCAAGCGCGCCGCCGCCCGGATGAGTGGCGACGTCTCCGTACAGGAACTGGATCTGACCTCGCTGGAGTCGGTGCGCGCCGCCGCGGCCGGACTGCACGCCACCCACCCGCGGATCGACCTGCTGATCAACAACGCCGGCGTCATGTACACGCCGAAGCAGACCACCCGCGACGGCTTCGAGATGCAGTTCGGCACCAACCACCTGGGTCACTTCGCGTTCACCGGCCTGCTGCTCGACCTGCTGCTGCCGGTGCCCGGCTCCCGGGTGGTCACGGTCAGCAGCGTCGGCCACCGGATCCGCGCCGCGATCCACTTCGACGACCTGCAGTGGGAGCGGTCGTACGGCCGCGTCGCCGCCTACGGCCAGTCGAAGCTCGCCAACCTGATGTTCACCTACGAGTTGCAGCGCCGGCTCGCCCCGCACGGCACCACCGTCGCGGTGGCCGCGCACCCCGGCGTCTCCGACACCGAACTGGTCCGCAACTCCCCGGCGCTCGTCCGCGCGCCGATCACCCTGCTCGCCCCGGTGGTCACCCAGCCCGCTGCGGCAGGCGCGCTGCCCACCCTGCGTGCCGCCACCGACCCGTCCGTCCTCGGCGGGCAGTACTACGGCCCCGACGGCCTGGGCGAGACGCGCGGCCACCCGAAGCTGGTCACGTCCAGCCCCGAGTCCTACGACCTGACCGTGCAGCAGCGCCTCTGGGCCGTCTCGGAGGACCTCACCGGCGTGCGGTTCCCGGTCGGCCAGACGGCCGCCGAGGTGTGACCGTGCCGCACCAGCCCCGCTACCCGTGCTCCGACGACGTCAGCGTGCCGCGACGCTCAATCGTCGGCCGATCTGCCAGGAGGCGGCAGGCCAGGCCGTGACGAAGCCGGCGATCATCCCGATCTGGCCGGCGAACCAGAACGTGGGGCTGTCGAGCCGCAGGGGTGGCTCCGGAAAGACCATGTGGTGCGCCAGCGTCAGCCACACGAACAACGCCACCTCGAACGCGGTGATGGTCACCAGTTCCACCTTCACGACGGTCGCCAGCGCGCGCCAGACCTCCGCGAGGCTGCGACGGGGGCTCTCGAAGAGCCGGAAGAGGACGGCGATCGTCACCGCCATCAGATAGTCGCCCGCGTAGCCGATCCACAGCGGGCTCCGGGGGAGATCGAATCCGTACAGGGCGACCTCGGCGACGACGAAGCCGAGGGCGCAGTGCGCGCCACAACGGGACACCTGGGTCACGATGGTGCCCCGGTGGGGCCGTCGAGACCGATCCTTGCGCGGCGACGGCGCGAGCGCCTCGGGTCTACCCCAGGTCCAGTAGAGGCGGACGGCCACCGGGCCGATGTACAGGACGGTGACCAGCCAGACGATCTCCATGACCCTGACCGGCTGACGGTGCCCGTAGAGGTACGTGTCGACGAGGACGATCACGAAGCTGACGACACCGACCGCGAGTGAGATCCAGGAGAGCGTCGAGAGCCAGGTCGGCTGCATCCTCGCCCCCTTTTCCATCCGGCGCCTCGGCGCTCGGCGCGGCCGAACGTGCAGGGGGGTCAACTGATGCCGACGGCAGCTCACAGTCTCCCAGCTCGCACCCGTCCGCATCAGTGGATCGGGGCGTTCGTCGTGCGGGCCGCGCCCCCCCCGGGCACGGGGGACCCCGCTCCCTCTGCGCGGGGATCCGCCGGGCACGCCGACAGCGCAGCGTGGGACCGGAGGAAACCACCGCATCGATACGGAGTGACGACCGTGAACCAGAGCGCCGAAGCATCGAAGCCGCCGCCGTGGGCACGCCGAGCAGGTCACGTGGCGTGGATCGCGCCCGTTCTGGGCTTCATCCCACTGCACGTTCCCTGGATCCTCGGCATCCCGCTGTTCGCACACGCCGAACCGTTCGAGGAGTGGTACCACGGTCGCGGGCCCGGCGTCGGGGACCACCCGGTCGACGGGTTCCTGGGCCTGCCGGCCGGCGCGTTCTACCTGGGCCTGCTGTGCGTCCTCGCCGGGCTCGGGGGAGTGCTGGCGCTCGGCCTGATCAGCGACTGGGGGCGTACGTTTCCCCGGTGGGTGCCGTGGCTTCGCGGCCACCGCGTGCCGCCGTGGGTGCCGCTCACGCCGACGGTGCTGGGATCCGCCCTGATGATCGGCTATGCGGCGACCCTGCCCTGGCAGTTCGCCGCCGACCTCTCCGAATCCAGCGCGCAGGACATCTTCACTCCGACGGGTGTCCTCATCGGCCTTCCGCTGCTCCTGGCCTGGGCGATCGCGTTGCCGTTGGCCGGGTGGTCCTACTACCGGCGTACCCGGGCGCCGCGCTGACGGTGCCGCCGAGTGCCGTCCGGCTCGGGTTGTCAGTCGGCGAAGTCGACGTCGGTGAGCGTGGCGCAGCGGTGCGTGGCGAGGCGTTCGGCCTGCGCGGTGATGGCGTCGCGCGTGCCGGCGGACAGTCTGCGCCAGGGTTGGACCGCGACCGTGAACGTCTTGCCGGACTTGCGGGGACGCCAGGTGCCGATGATCTCGCCGTCGACCAGCACCGCGCCGGGGCGACCCAGCACCGGCCACAACTCCTTCACGTGGGCGGCGTCGGGCGCGAGTGTCGCCCGGTCCTTGGCCTGCAGGAACAGGTCGAACGGGCCGAGTAGGCGGGTCGCGCTCACCTCGGCCGACGTCAGCGCCTCCTCGTCGGCGGCCAGCAGCGAGCGCGTCTCGCCGTCGACCGTCACGTCGACCACGTCGTCGGGCCAGCGTGCCTTCACGTCCTTGACCGGCGCGTCGAGATAGTCGGCGACCTGCTTCGGAGTGGCGGGGCCGAGCAGCCGGAGGTACGCGCGGACGAGGTCGAACCGGTCGCCCGGGGCGGACACCCGGCGGAAGCCGGTGATGCGCCGCAGGACCGGAGGTGAGGTGTCGAGCTGCAACTCGAGACCGGCCCGCGCGGCGGCGAGCCGGAACGGCATCTCGTACAGGTGGGTGGCGTCGCACGGCCGGCAGAACCGCAGGTACGGCTCGGGCAGCATGGTGGCCAGGCGGCCGGAGACGTCGCCCTTGACCGTTGGCGCGGTGACGATCGTCCGCATGCCGGCGGCCACCTCGTCGAGGGCGGCGAGGTTGCCGATGCCGGCGGCTTTCAACGGCTTCGAGGCGTCGTAGATGCGCTTGCCCGCGTCAGCGTCGGAGAACGGCTCGACCGCGGCCACCACCTGCCCGACGTCGGCCCGGCGGTAGAGGTGCGGAGCGCCCCGTACGGTCCACAGCAGGACCACGTCGGCGTCGGACAGCGCGGTCACGTCGACGCCACGGACGGCGAGAGCCCAGCGGGCGCCGTCCGGTCCGGTGTTCTGCACGCCGATGTCCAGGACGGCGGTGTCGGCCAGCGAGCCGCCCTCATCCCGGTCCAGCTGCTGCGCCCGCACGCGGTAGGCCACCACCTGACGCCGGTCAACCATGAACGCACCCTAGCCGCGAGCGGTCGGTCAGCGGCGACCATCGGGCGGTCGACGCCGAGAAACTAGAGTTGGTGGGGTGCGGATCCGGATCGAGGGCAGTGACCTGCCGGGCCGGCGCGCGGGCGCGGAGGCCGACGCGCTGCGGCTCGGCAACGTGCACGTCGGCATCCAGCGCAAGAGCGAGGTGGTCGATCGCGTACGGGTCGACGCGGCACGGGCGGTCTGGAACGTAGCGGTGTCCAGCCGGGAGATCGACGGGGTGCTGGACGTCGGCGGGCCGTTCGTGCATGGACGACCCGGAGGGCGTTTTCTCTACCTGAGCTGGGGCACGGTGATCGATGACGGGTTCGCGATGTTCCGGCGGGCGAAGCTGATGTTCACCGACATCCCGACCGACCTGCTGCGCGCCGCGCACGAGAGCGGGGGGTTGCTGGTGAGCAGACTGGGGCTGACGGACGCGGCCGGCGGGCCGGTATGCGCCCGGGTCCACCCACCCGCCATCGGCTGGACGCTGGAATAGCCCCGGCCGCCCGCACCAGACGGACGACCGGGAAGACAAGCCGTCAGGCGACCAGGGAGACCCGTCCGTTGTCCAGGTCGTAGCGGGCGCCCACGACCCGCAGCGCGCCCTGACGCACCTTCTCGGCGATGATCGGGCTGCGCGCCGACAATGCCCGAACCTGGGCGGCGATGTTGGCGCGGACGGCGTTCTCCACCGGGTCGCCGGGCTGGTCCAGCACCGGCTCGACCACCGGGCGGAGGCTGTCGACGATGGTGCCGATGTGTCCGGGAGCGGTGCCGCCGGTGTGGATGGCGTCGATGGTGGCCGTGATCGCGCCGCAGCGTTCGTGCCCGAGGACGACGATCAGCAGGCTGCCGAACTCCTCCACGGCGAACTCGACGCTGCCCAGCAGCAGGTCGTCGACGATGTTGCCGGCCACCCGGTTGTCGAACAGGTCACCGAGCCCCTGGTCGAACAGCACCTCGGGCGCGACCCGGGAGTCGGCGCAGCCGACCGTGACAGCGAATGGGTGCTGGCCGGCGGCGAGGCGGTGCAGGTCGTCGAGGCCCTGGTGCGGGTGCCGACCGTGACCGCTGGTGAAGCGGTGGTTGCCGGCGAGCAGCCGACGCAGCGCCTCGGCCGGCGTGGCAACGGTGTCGTCGGCCGGCGGCGCGGCGGCGGCGCTCGCCGCGGACGGACCGGCGACGGCCGCGCCGAGCGCGACGGCCGTCGCGCCGCCGGCGGCCAGCAGGGAACGGCGAGACAGCGGGGTACGAGGCACAGTGATCTCCCGAGGGTGAGGCGGTTGCCTTCTTCCTACCAGGCGATCATCCACAGTGGTGCGCCGGTTCCCCGCCGCCGCCCCGGCCACCCGGTCGCGCGCGGCGGCCGGGGGGACCGGGGTTCGGTGTGTCAGCGGTGCTCGCTGTCGAGGGCGGCGACCTCGCGTACGGCCTGGGCGACGGCCGCGAAGTCCTTCTTGAGGATCGCGCCGTGGTTGCTGGCGACCTTCGCGTGGACTCGGATGTTCGGGTTGCGCGTGGTCACCGCGTCGAGGCTGGCGCGGATGCGTTCCTGCTCGTCTCCCTTGCTGCCGAGGGACGTTCCCGAGGCGACCACGTACCGCACCGGGACGGTGATGCCGTCCAGCACCGGACCCAGTTCGCGTTCCCGGGAGAGCCGGCCCAGCTCGATGTTGCTCTCCGCCTGCTGGGCGGCGCTCATGCGCGGGGTCAGGCCGGTCGGCCGCAGCAGCGGCGTGAACCAGCCCAGGCGCCGGAACAGCTTGCGGATCCGCAGCTCCATGGCGTCGTCGAGCCAGTCGTGCGGGAACGCGCCGTCGACCAGTACCGCGCCGATCGTGCGGTCCGGGTTGCGGTGGGCCCAGTGGGCGCCGACGACGGCCCCGTACGACCAGCCGACGAGCACCGCCCGCTGGACGCCTCGGGCGGCGAGAACGGCGTCGACGTCCCGGACGGCCGCCTCGAAGGAGTAGTCCGCCGAGCGTCCCGATTTTCTGCCGCGGGCCCGCTCGTCGTAGGTGATGTGCCGCCATCGGGTGCCCAGGTCGGTGATGACGTTGCGCCAGTACCCCTGGGTGGCGAACTGGCCGTTGAGGAAGACCACCGGGACGCCCGCGCCGCCGGTGTCGGTGACGGCCAGGGCGGTGTCGTCGACCGGCACCATGCCGGTCCACGGCGAAGGGGTCGAGGAGGGGGTGTTCGTCGTCATTGTCGTACTCCTTGAAGGGGTTGGGTTGTCAGAGGCTGCGGGCGGTGATGTCGCCCGACGAGGTGGTGGCGTGGATGTCGAGGTCGGCGCTGCCGTGGTTGACCAGGGCGTTGCTGATGCGCCCGTGGCCGGTGCCGGCGTGCAGGGCGGCCGAGACGCCGGTGGCGGCGGCGACCGAGATGTCGCCGGACTGGGTACGCAGCACGAGCCGGCCTCGCGTCGCCTGCGCGACGCGGATGTCGCCCCGCGTGGTGCTGATCTCGGCGGGGCCGTTGAGCTGACCGACCTCGACGGTGCCGTCGACGGCGGTGAGGCGCATGCTCGCCGCCTCGTCGACCTTGATGTGGCGGTACGCGCCGTCCACGGTGACGTCACCGAGGCGTCCGACGCCGCGCAGCTCGGCGCTGGCGGCCCTGACCTCGACGCGGGAGTCGGCGGGCAGTTGGATGGTGACCTCCACCGAGCCGGTGGGGCCCAGGAGCTGGTTGTCGGGGGACGCGGTCGTGACCCGCAGGACGCCGTCGGCGTACGCGATGGTGGTCTGCTCGGCGGCCCGGGTGTCGCGGCTGCGGCCGGCGTCGGCGGGCCGGACCTCGACGGTGGTGTCCGCGCGGTCGGCGGCGATGAGTTGGACGCGCCCGGCGGGGATGTCCAGGACGGCGGCGATGGGGGCGGGGGTGGCGAAGCTCTGCACGGCGTTCTCCGATGCTCTCTCCGGTGTTTCTGACATTGGAAACGCTACGTTGCTTTCCAGTTAGTGGCAACAGCCTTGTTGCGTAGGTGGGTAGTAAGGGCAGCTCAGAGCGTTATAAACGTTGCAACCGATCTGCCGCTAAAGCAACGGCCGGCGTTACCGCCATTGCAATCGACTGGCGGTGAACGCTATGGTGGCAATGCCGTTGAGGACGACCACCGAGGAGATCACCGTGCCGGGAGGCAGACTCACCCAGCAGGACCGTCAGCAGATCGCGTCCGGGCTGGCCGACAGCCTCCCGTACGCCGAGATCGCCCGACGCCTCGACCGTCCGACCTCGACGATCACCCGCGAGGTGCTGCGCAACGGCGGCCCGAACGCCTACCGGGCCGAGCTGGCCCACCGCGCCACCGAACGCCGCGCCCGCCGCCGCGTGCCGTCCGCCACCCGGACCGCCGAGGCGATCCCGCAGCCGCACGGCCGCGACGCCGAGGCCGTCGCCGAGTACGAGGAGGTGTTCACCACCGTCCTCATGGCCACGGGTCTGAACAAGATGGGAGCCCGGGTACTGACCTGCCTGTTCACCACCGACACGGGCAGCCTCACCGCGGCGGAGCTGGCCCAGCGTCTGCACGTCAGCCCGGCGTCCATCTCCAAGGCCATCAGCTTCCTGGAGAGTCAGAGTCTCGTCCGCCGCGAGCGCGACGAGCGCCGCCGCGACCGCTACGTCATCGACACCGAACTCTTCTACCAGGCGACGATGGCCAGCGCCCGCGCCAACGACCAACTCATCGCGACAGCACGTGAGGGCGTCGCCGTCCTCGGCCCCGGCACCCCGGCCGCCGCCCGCCTGGAGAACATCGCCCGCTTCCTCGACTTCATCAGCGAGAGCATCACCCGCGCCGCCGAACAGGCCCGTGCCGTCCTGCACACGCGGGCGGTGAACTAGTTCCGGTCCGGGCGGTGCCGGGCGTACGCGTCGACGAGCCCCCAGCGTCCGGGAATGTCCAGCAGCGCGATCCGGTCGAAGGCGGACGGCAGCGCGGGATTGACGGCCAGGTGTTCCTCGTGCGGGTCGAGGCCGAGCAGGGTGCGCAGCAGCAGCATCGGCGCTCCGCTGGACCACGCCTGCGGGCTGCCGGCGGTGGGATACCGGACCGGGTACCGGGTGGTGCTGCGGTCGAAGCCCCCGAACGCCTCGGGCAGCCGCCCCTGGAAGTAGGTCGCGGCCGACAGGATGCCCTCGGCGATGCGGCCCGCCTCGCTGAGGAACCCGTAACGGCGCAGGCCCCACGCGATGAACGAGTTGTCGAACGGCCAGACGGTGCCGTTGTGGTAGCCGAGCGGGTTGTAGCGGCTCTGCCCGGAGGCGAAGGTCCGCACGCCCCAGCCGGAGAAGAGCGCCGGACCCATCAGGTGCTCGACGACCCGCGCGGCCCGGTCGGGCGCCACGATGCCGCTCCACAGCAGGTGGCCGATGTTCGAGGAGAGGCTGTCCACGGGAGTGCCGTCGTGGTCGAGCGCGAGGGCGTAGTAGCCACGGTCCTCGAGCCAGAAGTCCCGGTTGAAGCGCTCGTACAACGCCGCCGCCTCGCGTTCCAGCCGCTCGGCGTAGTCGCGGTCGCCCCAGAACGTACGCGCCAGCCGCGCGCCACGGAGCTTGGCGTCGTAGGCGTACCCCTGGACCTCACACGTCGCCCTCGGGAACCCGGGCAGCCGGCCGTCGGCGTAGGAGATGCTGTCCCAGGAGTCCTTCCAACACTGGTTGTCCAGGCCGGTGGCCCGGTTGCGCCGCTGGTACCAGACGTAGCCGGTCGACGTCAGGTCCGCGTACGCGTCGATCCAGTCCAGGGCCGCGCGAGCCTCCTGCTCCAACTCCATCACCAACGCGGTGTCGCCGCTCCACCGCTCGTACTCGTCGAGCAGCACCACGAACAGGGGCGACGCGTCGACGGTGCCGTAGTAGGGGGAGTGTGGCTGCTCCTCGAACGCGGCCGACTCCCCGTAGCGCAGCTCGTGCAGGATCCGGCCGGGATCCTCCTCCAGCACGTCGTCGGTCCGGGCGCCCTGGAGCGAGGCGAGGATCCGCAGTGTCGGCGGGGTCAGCGACGGCGTGACGGGCAGGGTCTGTAGGCAGGTCAGCAGGCTGTCGCGGCCGAACAGGGTCATGAACCAGGGGAGCCCGGCCGCGGGTACGGCAGCTCCGCCGAGTGACAGCGGCGCGAACCGCAGCGCCGCGAGGTCCACCAGGCTGCGGTGGTAGACCTGTTGGAGGGTGGCGCTCTCGGTGTCCAGCGTCGGCGCCTGCGCCACCCACTCGCGCACGCTGTCCGGCAGTGTCGACTCGTCCGGGCGTAGCGCGCGCAGGGCGGCGCGCAGGTCGACGCCGTCCGGTCGCAGCGCCCGCATGACCACCCGCAACCGGGTGTCCCACTGCTCCCCGGGCCGCAGCCGTACCGCGTACCGCAGGCCGCGCGCGTCGATGGTGGCCGACTCGCTCGTCGACACGACGACCTCACGCCGGTACGTCCCGCGTCGATAACCGACCCGCAACTCGTTCGGCTCGACGTCGGTGTAGTAGCTGCCCGCCTTGTCCTGGATATCGAACTTGATCTCGAAGATGTCGGCGAAGTCGGCCTCGACCTCCAGTCGCACGTCGAGGTCCACCACTCCCTGGCCGTAGTTGAAGATCGTCAGCGTCTCGGTGAGGTCCGGGCCGATGCGTCGCCGCCGGATCGCGGACACGTCCGCCTCCACGTAGTCGACGGCCCCGCCCGGCACCACGAAGAACGTGACCTCGTAGTACTGGCTGTCGTCCACCGACAGGGCGGCCAACCGCTCGCCGTTCACAGTGAGCACCCAGCGGGACAGATAGCGCGTGTCGTTGGCGAACAGCCCCACCGGCGTTGCGGGCGACGACTCCACGTCTCCACTGGCGTCCGACACGATGAAGGTGTTGCCGTCGATGCACGACACCGTGCCCGGGATGTCCCTCACGGCGCGCTGGTCGCCGTCGGCTGGTCGGCTCCCGCGCCACCCTCGGCCGCGCGGGGAAACAGTCGCCCGATGCGCAACGCCAGGGCGAGGTCGCCGTCGACCAGGATCTCGCCGCGCTCGATCGCCGCCAGCCCGTTCACCTCGCCGCGCGCCATCGACTCCGCCACCTGTGCCGGCACCCTGATGACGGTGTCGGCCGGGTCCCCGCTCTGCGACACCTCTAGCTTGCCGTGGTCGATGACCAGGAGCCACTGCTCCAGGTCGTCCCCGTCGGCGATGTCGAAGCGCACACTTCCGCACACCTTGCTGAACCGCGGATCGCGGCACGCGGCGGCCAGCCGCTCGAAGAAGTCGCTGGTCGCCGTCGTCATCCCACCTCCCGGCCCGAGAAAGAGCGGACGACGGCTACCCGCTGCGGCCCGTTGCTAACGCCCGACCGACGGAAATGAGCTGTCGGCGTGGCAGGCGCACCGCTCAGAATGTCCGCCGTGGCGAAGGAACAGGTGCTGGCGAGGGTGGCGGCGGATCTGGAGCGCGGGCACGTGCACCCCGCGATGCAACGCCTGGCGAGCCTGACCGCCGCGTACCCCGACGACCTGGCGGTGCGGGCGCGGCGTGCCGCGCTCTACCGGCAGGTGGGCAACGTGGCCGAGGCGGGGCGATGGGGCTTCCTCGGCGAGGACGCCGACGCGCGGGAGGTCGCCGCGTTCGAGCAGGCCTACGGGAACGCCTGGCGGCGTCTGCGGGCGTTGCGGGTGACCGCCGACCCCGGCGCCAGACTCGGGCCGGTGGCGGGCCCGCGCTTCGCGCGACTGCTGGAGCAGGCCGGCCGGTACGGGCCCGTCACCTGGACCGATGAGGGGCCACGTCCCGATGAGCCGAGTTCGTGGCGAGACGGGTTGGGCTGCCTGGTGGCGGCGGTGATCGGCGTGGTGCTGGTGGCGCTGTGCGTGGTCGGCCTGGCCACCGTGCTCCGGTGGGTGTTCTAGGGGGGCCTGTTTCATAAGAACTGGTCGGCCTGCGGCGGGCCCGGACGACGACCGGCGGCGTTGCGGTGGTGTCCGGATACACCACCGGTATCCGGACGCCACCGCGCCTTGCCGGATCGCCGCCCGGACTCCGCCTCGGCTCGACCGCCCTTATGAAACAGGCCCTAGTCGAGGTCGAAGTCGACCACGACCGGCGTTCGCCCGACCCGCAGGGGAGTCGCGGCGTCGAAGCCGGCCGCGTCGCGGTGCCACACCGGCGGGGCGTACGCGCAGTCGCAGCGCAGCTTCACCCGCTGCCCGGGGAGCAGGCGCAGGGCGTACCCGCTCCCCACGTCCGCCACGCCGGCAAGGTCTCCGGTGCTGGCGTCGAAGGCAAGCACCTGGGCGTAGGTGAGCAACTCGTCGACGCGTACCGCCCCGCTGACCGGGGTGCCGGCGGGCAGCGCCTGGTCCAGGGTCGTCGTCCGCGCGGCGCGGACCCGGACCTTTCGCGCCTGCGCCCGGCTGCCCACCCCGCCGGACCAGACGGTGGCGTACCCACCCGCGGCGAACTGCACCGGCCACTCGTACGGCCCGAGGCCCGTGATCGTGTAGCGGCCGTTCTCATCGGTTGTGGGCCCGTGGTCGTCGTACTTGGGGTCCGGCACGTACGGCACCACCATCACCAGCGCTCGCGGGACCGGGGCGTCGGTCGCCGCGTCGGTCACCACTCCGACGACCGTGCCGGGCGGATCGAGCCGGATGTCGGGCGCGTTGGTCACCGTGCCGGCCCGGACCCGGATGACGTACGCGCGCTCGCGCTCACCGGTGCCGCCGTGCCGGCCGACCCACTGCCAGCCGTGCCGGGTCGTGTCGTAGGGCCGCACGAGCAACCGGTAGTCCCCGGGTGCGACGTCACCGGTCACCAGGCTGCCCTGCTCGTCGGCGCAGCCGCCGTACCGGCCGAGCTGGTCCTCCCCGAGGGTGACCGCCGTCAGCGCCGCGGCGTCGATGGGCACGAGCGCGGCGCAGGCGCGGGGCACCGGCGCGCCGGTGGCCGCGTCCCGCACGACGGCGCGAACGCCGCCGGGCGCGGGCGACACCTGCCGGGGGGTACGCGCGCCAGCGGGCGCGGCGGCCTCCACGACGAGCAGCGCGATGGCGATGGTGGTGGTCAGCTTGCGCAGGAGGGTGGGGCTCACGGGCGTGCTCCTCGCGGCGACGGAACGGGGGTGCGCCGACGGTAACGGAGCGTTGCTGATCCAAATCGGTCAATGTCGTGATGCTGACTGAAGGTGACGTGCTGCCGGTTGATCAGCGTTGTGTTCCGGACACACCGCCAGGTCTGGCGTGGGCGGCGAGCCATGTGGGCGGCAGGGTGAGGGTGTGGAACCACTCGCGCGGCACCTGATCGAAGTACGGTCCCTTGAGGACCGGCTTTCCCCCGCCGAACCGGTCGGCCGCCGCGGCGGCCCGCCGGGCGCTGAAGCGCCAACCGCCCGTTGCCCGGGAAGTGATGATCCTGCCGCCTCGGGCGATACCGACGTTACGGTTCGGATTTGGCCGGGTGCTGGTCTTCCAGATGCGGCCCGTGAAGTAGACGATGAAGTCGATCTGGGACCACGGTTCGCGCGTCGCGGGCCGGCCGTACTCGTCCGGGCCCAGGTATACGCCCTGTTCGTCAACGGCGAAGAGCAACTCCTGCCGGACCGCGCGGCCGACGCGGCCCCGCATCAGGGCGAGCATGGTCGCCTCGAACCCCAGCCCAATGATGACGAACATGTAGCGCTCGGACAGGTCCTGTAGGCCGATCACCACGGCGGTCATCGGCAGAGCGCTGTACAGCGCCAGCGTGAGCCCGGTCAGGATGCGGCTCTGCCGAACCTCGTATGCCCCATCCATTTTCATGACTACAAGATAGCGGTGATCATCAACAAGGTCTGATCGGCGTTCTCCCTCAATTCGGGCGCGTAGGGAGGATCCAGCGCATAGCGTCACGGTGGCGGCTCACGGCCGCCCGCGTCGGTGGCCGCCGGCGCTCGCGCCGACCGAAGGGGACCGGCTCATGGACCGGGTCGACAACATGCTCCTGCCGGAGCTGGACGGCCCGGTGCCGACCGCGGCGACGCGGGCGCTGGGTCTGCTGAGCCTGGCCCTGGGCGTGGGCGCGCTGGCCGCGCCCCGGACCCTGGCCCGCCTGACCGGCGTCGACGACTCACCCGCCGCGCGGGCCGTGATCCCCGCCGTCGGAACGCGGGAGGTGATCCACGCGGTCGGTCTGCTCACCGGCCGCCGCCCGGCCGGTTGGGCGTGGACCCGGGTCGTTGGTGACGCCCTGGACCTGACGCTGCTGGGCCGGGCCATGGTCGACCGGCGGGGGGAGCGTCGCCGCCGCCTGGCCCTGACCACGGCCGCGATCGCCGGCATCACCGCCCTGGACGTCGCCACCGCGATCGCCGCCGGTCGTGCCCGCCGGGCCCGGGAGCGGATGATCCGGATGGAGATCGCGGTGACGGTCAACCGGTCACCCGCCGAGGCGTACCGGTTCTGGCGTGACGTGGAGAACCTGCCCCGGTTCATGGCGCACCTGGAGTCGGTACGCGCCGACGACCTGCGCCTCTCGCACTGGGTCGCCCGTGGACCGGCCGGTCGCCGCGTCGAATGGGACGCCGAGATCATCGACGATCAGCCAAACAGGTCGATCACCTGGCGGTCGCTGCCCGGCAGTCGGGTGGCGAACGCCGGTCGGGTCGCGTTCGTACCCGCCCCGGGCGACCGCGGCACCGAGGTCCGGGTGCAACTGCGCTACGCGCCACCGGCGGGCGCGCTCGGCCGGGCCGTGGCGAAGCTCTTCGGCGAGGAGCCCGAGCAGCAGGTCCGTGACGACCTGCGCCGATTCAAGCAGGTACTGGAGGCCGGCGAGGTGGTCCGCTCCGAGGGCAGCCCGAACGGCATCTCCGTACGCCAGCAGGCGATGCAGCGACCCGCGCAGCCGCTGCCGCCGACCCGGCGCTGACCGTTTCTCGAAGGGGCGAAGCAATGAAGGCCACCGCCTGGATGGGCGCCGACACCGTCAGGGTGATCGACGTACCCGAGCCGACGATCATGAACGCCCGGGACGCCATCGTGCGGGTCAGCACCACCGCGATCTGCGGCTCCGACCTGCACCTCTACCACGGCTACATCCCCGCGATGCGCAAGGGCGACATCCTCGGCCACGAGTTCATGGGGGAGGTGGTGGAGGTCGGGCCGCAGGTCCGCAACCTCAAGCCCGGCGACCGGGTGGTGGTGCCGTTCCCGATCGCCTGCGGGCACTGCTCCTCCTGCCAGCGTGGCCTCTACTCGGTGTGCGAGAACTCCAACCCCAACGCCGGCATCGCCGAGAAGGTCATGGGCCACTCACCGGCCGGCATCTTCGGCTACTCCCACCTGCTGGGCGGGTACGCGGGCGGCCAGGCCGAGTACGCGCGGGTGCCGTTCGCCGACGTCGGCCCGCTCAAGGTGCCCGACGAGATCCCGGACGACCAGGCCGTCCTGCTCGCCGACGTCTTTCCGACCGGCTACCTGGGCGCCGAGATGTGCGACATCAAACCCGGGCAGGTCATCGCGATCTGGGGCGCGGGGCCGGTGGGGCTACTCGCCGCGGCCAGCGCCCGGCTGCTCGGCGCGGAGCGGGTGATCGTCATCGACCGGTTCCCCTACCGGCTGCGTCTCGCCGCCGAGCACGCCGACGCCGAGACGATCAACTACGAGGACGTCGACGTGCTGGACACCCTCAACGAGATGACCGCCGGTCGGGGCCCCGACGCGTGCATCGACGCGGTCGGTCTGGAGGGCCACCACGCCAACTCCGCGATGTACGCGTACGACCGGGCCAAGCAGGCCACCCGGACCGAGACGGAACGGCCGTTCGCCCTGCGGGAGGCGATCCTGGCCTGCCGATCCGGGGGAGTGGTGTCGGTCATCGGCGCGTACGGCGGCTTCGTCGACAAGTTCCCGATGGGCGCGTTCATGAACCGGTCACTTATCATGCGGACCGGTCAGTGTCATGTGCAGCGCTACACCCGCCCCCTGCTGGAGCGCATCCAACGCGGCGAGATCGACCCGAGCTTCATCGTCAGCCACCGCATGCCGCTGCGCGACGCCCCGAAGGGCTACAAGATCTTCCAGAAGAAGCAGGACGACTGCACCAAGGTGCTCCTCAAGGTCTGACCGCCCCAGCTCCCGCGATCTTGCACTTTCTGCGGCGACACAAGGGGCATACCACCCCATGTTGACGACCGAAACCGCAAGATCGGCGCGAGGGGGGTGGCGCGTTTGTGGTCCGTGGGCTCGGGAACGCCGTCCGTTCGTCCGTTAGCCGGCCTGCGCGCCGGTCCAGGAGGCGAAAGGGAGCGGGTCATGGAGTACGAGCAGATGATCGCGACCGTACGACAGCGCGGAGGGCTCGGGGAGAACGAGGCCGTGCGCTCGGTGCAGGCCGTCCTGTCGGTGCTCGGCGAACGGCTCGCCGGCCAGGAGGCCGACAACCTGGCGGCACAGTTGCCCGATCGGCTGAACGGTTCTGTCACCCGAAACCCCCAGGGACGCCGGTGGGACGTCGACGAGTTCCTGAAGAAGGTCGGCGACCGTGAGCAGGTGTCGAACGGGGACCAGGTGCGTCAACACGCCCAGGTGGTGCTGAACACCGTCGCCGAGGCGCTCGACGACGACGACCGGCACGACCTGCTGGCGCAGTTGCCCGGCGGCATCACCGACCTCTTCGGTGTCCCCACCCCACGCGGCTGAGCGCGGTCACGCTCGCAGCGGGCGCGGACCCCGGCCGCCACGGTCAGGGTCCCCGCCGCCGTGGTCATCGACGTGCGACGTCCGAGCCGATGGGCCGACGGTCGACGGCCGGCGAGAACGGGCGATCGTCAGGGAATCGGCCACTCGTGCACCGGCCGGTTGCTGTGCATCAGCTCCACGTAGTGCCGCACCACCTCGCGCAGCGCCTCCGGCCGGTCCAGGTGATCGGTGGACTCCAACCGGTGCAGCGTCGCCACCTGCCAGGTCGCGCCGTTGCGGTTGGTCAGGCAGCGTTGCTCGATGACGCCCAGCAGACGGTCCCGCTCGGTCGGGTCGAGGCCCCACCGGTCCAGCCCGTGGTGCGCCATCGGTAGCAGCCGGCGCAGCACCAGCTCGGTGACCGGCAGGTAGCCGAGGCCGGGCCAGAAGACCTGCGCGTCGATGCCGTGCCGGGCGCAACTGGTGAAGTTCTCCTCGGCGGCGCTGAACGACATCTGTGACCACAGTGGCCGGTCCGACTCGGCGAGGGCGCGGACCAGTCCGAAGTAGAAGGCCCCGTTGGCGATGGTGTCCAGCACGGTCGGCCCGGCCGGCAGCACCCGGTTCTCCACGCGCAGGTGCGGCCGGCCGCGCGACACGTCGTACACCGGACGGTTCCAGCGGTAGATCGTGCCGTTGTGCAGCCGCAGCTCGGCGAGGTTCGGCACCTCGCCGGCCGCCAGGGTCTGCGTCGGGTCCTGCGGGTCGCACACCGGCAGCAGCGCCGGGAAGTAGCGGACGTTCTCCTCGAACAGGTCGAAGACGCTGGTGATCCAGCGTTCGCCGAACCAGACTCTGGGGCGTACCCCCTGGGCTTTGATCTCTTCCGGCCGGGTGTCGGTGGCCTGCTGAAACAGCGGGATGCGGGTCTCGCGCCACAGCTCCCGACCGAACAGCAGCGGCGCGTTCGCCCCGAGCGCCACCTGGATGCCGGCGACCACCTGGGCGGCGTTCCAGTAGTCGGCGAACTGCGCCGGGCTGACCTGGAGGTGGAACTGGGTGCTGGTGCAGGCCGCCTCCGGGGTGATCGTGTCGGCGGTGACCGCCAGGCGCTCCACCCCGGAGATGGCGATCGGCAGGTCCTCGCCCCGCGCCGCGAAGATCTGCTCGTTGAGCAGCTTGTAGCGCGGGTTGGCCGACAGCGTCTCGGCGGTGAGGTGCTCGGGACGCAACGTCGGCAGGATGCCGATCATGACCATGTGCGCGCCGATCGTGCGGGCCTTCTCCTCGGCGGCGTTGAGGCTGGCGCGCACGTGCTCCTCGAAGTCGAGGGTGCCGGTGCCGGTCAAGCGGCGCGGTGGCACATTGATCTCGATGTTGAACTGGCCCAGCTCCGTCTGGAAGCTCGGATCCTCGATGGCCGCCAACACGTCGGCGTTGCGCATGGCCGGATTCGACGCCTCGTCCACGAGGTTCAGCTCGATCTCCAGCCCCGTCATCGGCCGGTCGATGTCGAACCGCGACTCCCGCAGCATCTCGGCGAAGACATCCAGGCAGTTCCGCACCTTTTCGCGGTAGCGGGCCCGATCCTCCCGACTGAAGGTCCGTACGCCGACATCCTCGCCCATGGTCACCGCCCTGTCACCGCTGGTTCCCCCTAACCTCGCACGTGGCCGTACGAGCGGGGAAGACCCGAGGGTTCTTTCCTACCCAGTGGCGGGCCCCGTGACCCCTGTCGCACGCTCTGTGGTCGGCGAGAGCGCGAACGGCCGGCACCGCTAGCATTGCCGGATGCGCGAGAAGGTGACCCGGCTGTTCGTCGCGGCGGCGATCGCCGAGGCCTGCTCCTGGCTGGCCCTGCTGGTGGGGATGGCCGTCAAGTACGGTCCGCCGGACAATGAGCTGGGCGTCAAGATCTTCGGGCCGATCCACGGCGGCCTGTTCATCGCGTACGGGTTGCTGGTGCTCGCGGTGGCGCGGCTGCGCCGCTGGAGCCTGCCGGTGACCCTCGTGGCGCTGGCGTGCGCCGTGCCGCCGTTCGCCACGCTGATCTTCGAACGCTGGGCACATCGCCGGGGCATGCTCGGCGGCGACCGGCAGCCGGTCCGCGAGCCCGCCCCGGTCGGCTGACCGGCCCCGGCCGAGCGCTCAGGTCAGCGCGGAACAGGCCGCGACGCCGGCCAACAGCAGAGCGCCGATCGTCGCCTGCAACAGCAGCGGTGGTCCCAGGTGTGACCAGAGGGTCGCGGTACGCGGGGTGAGCAACTGCCCGGTGGTCAGGTTGACGATCCGCTCGATCCGCGGCGGCAGCTCCGGATCGCGCTGCGGGCGCAGGGTGAGCTGCACCTGATCGGCCGGGTGCAGGGCGCTCTGCGGCAGGTGTCCGTGCAGCTCGACCTCGCAGAGCTGACCGGCGGTGTTCCGCAGGCGGACCGGGGTGACCAGGTACTCCGGGCCCTGCTTCAGCTCCTTCCAGCGTCGGCGGGCGCCACCGCCGCCGAACGAGAACAGCGCGCGCAGCAGCAGGGCCGGCAGCCGGGCGAACGCGGCCGCGGCGAGCACCGCGACCAGCACCGGTTGGCCGACGCGTATCTCGCGGGTGTAGCCGTCCAACAGGCGGACCAGCCGTCCCGTGACGATCCGCTCCGTCGGGTGCACGATCCGCCGGGTATCGAGTCCGCTGTCCATTTCCACCACCGAGAGTCCGCTTGTGTTCACTGATCGTATCGATGTCCCCGGTTGAACGACGTGAATGAAACCTGGTCACGGGCTCACGCCCGCGAGGTGACATCCCGGGCGACGGGGGTAAGCGGGCGGTCGAGCTGGAAAGGGGTCGAGCATGCAGCTGTCCTTCCTGCGCCCGCTCTACGACCGACCCGGGCCGTGGTGCTCGGTGTACCTGGACGCCTCCGCCGACACCGAGGACGCCCACCCGGCGCTGGACCTACGCTGGCGCGCCCTGGAACGCCGCCTGGCCGAACAGGGGGCGGACGAGGCGAGCGTCGCCGCGCTGGACCGGGTGATCCGGGGTCACGACCCGATGGTCGGGGACTACGGCCTGGCGGTCTTCGCCAGCCACGGTCAGGTGGTGCTCTCCGAGTACCTGTCCGCGCCGCCGCTGCGCGACCTGGCGAGTTACGGGCCGTTGCCGCACGTCATGCCGCTGCTCGCCCAGCGCGGCGAACAGGTGGCGTGGGTCCGGGTGGTCGCCGACCGTACCGGGGGCGACGCTGTCGCGGTCAGCGCGGGCGGCGTACCCCGACGGGCGCACGTCGCCGGCCGGGAGAGCTTCCCGCTGCGTCGGGTCCAGCCCGGCGGCTGGTCGCAGTCGCGCTACCAGCGGGCCGCCATGGAGGCGTGGCACCAGAACGCCGGCGACGTCACCGCCGCGACCGTGGAGCTGGCCGACCGCGTCGGCGCGGACGTCGTGGTGGTGGCCGGTGACGTCCGGGCCACCGGGATGATCGCCGCGCAGATGCCGCCGCGCTGGCAGGACCTGGTCGTCCGCACCGACGCGGGCTCCCGGGCCGGCGGCGCCGACCAGAGCATGCTGGACGACCTCACGGTGCAGACCATCGCCGAGGTCGCCGACCAGCGGATCACCGCCGCGCTGGACAAGTTCGGCGTGCAGGAGGACGTCGGCGCGGGACTCGACGCGGTCGTGTCGGCCCTGCAACGCAACCAGGTCGACACGATGCTCATCGTCGACGACCCGTCGGCCAACGGCGAGCTGTGGATCGGCCCCGAGCCGACCGAGATCGCCGTCGACCCGGCCCAGTTGAGCGCGATGTCGGTCGGCGACCCGCAGCGGGTCCGCGCCGACGCGGCGCTGGTCCGGGCCCTGGTGGGCACCGACGCGGCGTTGACGGTGCTCGGCGCGGACGAGGCGCCGCAGCTCACCGACGGCGTCGGCGCGGTCCTGCGGTACGTCGACGAAGGCACCCCGGGACGCGGCAATGGCTGAGCGCCGGGTCGCGGACCTGGTGGTCGAGCGGATGCGGGCCTGGCGGGTACCGCGCGCCTTCGGCTACCCCGGAGCGGCGATCGCCCCGCTGGTCGAGGCGCTGGAGGACGCCGGGGGCGACCCGGCGTTCGTTCCGGCCCGGCACGAGGAGACCGCCTCGTTCATGGCCACCGGGCACGCCAAGTTCACCGGTGGCATCGGGGTCTGCCTGGCCACCCAGGGACCGAGCGCGGTGCAACTGCTCAACGGCCTGTACGACGCCAAGCTCGACAGCAAGCCGGTCGTGGCGATCGTCGGTGAGGACGTCACCGGGCCGCTGGGCGGCGCGCACCAGCAGATCGGGTTGAGCCGGCTCTTCGGCGACGTGTGCAACCAGTTCGTCCGGTACGGCCGCAGCCCGGCGTCCGTACCCGCGCTGCTGGACCAGGCGTTCCGCACCGCGGCGGCGACGCGGAGCCCGACGTGCGTGGTGCTGCCCCGGTACCTGCAGGAGGCCCTGGTGCCGGACCTGGGGACGCACGCGGCGGGCGTGATCACGGCGACCCCCGGTGAGCCGCTGGCCCGGGTGCTGCCGCACGAGGTGGACCTCGACGCCGCCGCGCAGGTGCTCGGCAACGGCCAGCGCACCGCGATCCTGGTGGGCCAGGGTGCCCGGGGCGCCGCCGCCGAGATCGTCGAGCTGGCCGACCGCCTCGGCGCCGGGGTGGCGACGTCCCTGCTGGGCAAGCCGATCCTGGACGAGCGCCTGCCCTTTCACGCCGGGGTGCTCGGGGAGGTCGGCACGCCGGCTGCGGCCGAGCTGATGGGTGGCTGTGACACGCTGCTGCTGGTCGGTACGAACGACCCGTGGACCGACTACTTCCCGATGCCCGACCAGGCCCGCACGGTGCAGATCGACATCGACGGCACCCGCATCGGCAGCCGCTACCCGGCCGACGTCCCGCTGGTCGGTGACGCCACCGAGACGCTGCGGGCACTGCTGGAGCGGGTGCCCGCCCGGCCGCACCAACAGTGGCGCGCGACGGTGGAGAGCACCGTCGACCGCTGGCGCGCGACCGCCGCCGACCGGGCCGCCGCGCCGGCCGAACCGATCAACCCGCAGCTCGTCCTGCAGGAGCTGTCCACCCGGGTGCCGCACGCCGGGTCGGTGGCGGTCGATGTCGGCTCGGTCCTCTACTGGTACGCCCGGCACCTCGTCCTGCCGCCCGGGGTGAACGCGCAACTCTGCGGCACCCTCGGTTCGATGGGCTGCGCCCTGCCGTACGCGGTGGCCGCCAAGCTCGCGGCCCCGGATGCGCCGGTGGTCGCGCTGCTCGGCGACGGGGCCATGCAACTCAACGGCCTCGCCGAGCTGATCACGGTGTCGCATCACTGGCAGGACTGGGCCGACCCACGGTTGGTGGTGCTCGTGCTCAACAACCGCGACCACAACGGCATGGGCGGTGGACGGGAATCGTCCGGGGACCCGATGGGCCGCCGTCCCGACGTGCCGTACGCGGGCTGGGCCCGGCTGCTCGGGCTGCACGGCGTCCGGGTGGACCGTCCGGAGCTGGTCGGCGCGGCCTGGGACGAGGCGCTCGCCGCGGACCGGCCCTGCGTCCTGGAGGCCGTGGTCGACGCGACGGTCTCGTTGGCGCCCCCGGAACCGGCCTTCGCCGACCTGCGTGGGCTGTACGCCGAGGGCGAACCGGCCCGGCGCGTCCGCGAGCAGGTGGAGCAGGCCGTGGCCGTCGAGGATCTCGTTTAGGCGCACGCCACCAGGGCATCAGTAGCGGCCCGACGACCCTGGAGGTCCCATGCCGGAGCCCGCCGACCGCCGCTACGGTCCCGCGCCCCTGCCGCAGCCGCGCGGCCCGCTGTCGGCGGCGGTGACCGACGCGCTGCGACGCGCGCCGTACGACCTGCCGGCGGACCTCGGCGTCGACCTCGACCCGGCGGACCCGCTGACCGACGAGGATCTGCAGCTGACCCTGTTCCTCTGCTACGAGCTGCACTACCGGGGCTGGCAGGGCGTCGACGAGGGTTGGGAGTGGCAGCCCACCCTGCTGGCGCTGCGGGCCCGCGCCGAGCGCCCCTTCGAGGCGGCGCTGCGCCGGCTGGCCGACGTGCCGGCGGTGCCGGCGGACGGCGTCGCGGCCGGGCTGGCCGAGCTGGTCGCGGCCGACGACGGGCCGTCGCTGGCCGCCGCGCTCCAACGGCGTGCCGACCTCACCCAGTTCCGCGAGTTCGTCGCCCACCGCTCGGTCTACCACCTGCGCGAGGCGGACCCGCACAGCTGGGCGTTGCCGCGCCTCGGCGGCCCCGCCAAGGCCGCCCTCGTGGAGATCCAGACCGACGAGTACGGCAACGGGCGGTTGGACCGGATGCACGCCGAGCTGTTCCGGCGCACCCTGGAACGGCTGGGCCTGGACACCGGCTACGGGACTCACCTGGACGTGGTGCCCGCCGTGACCCTGGCGACCAACAACCTGATGTCCCTGTTCGGGCTGCACCGACGGCTGCGCGGGGCGCTGCTCGGGCACCTGGCGGCCTTCGAGATGACCTCGTCCCTGCCGAACCGCCGCTACGGCAACGGACTGCGCCGCCTCGGCCTGGACGAGGTGGCGACCCGCTTCTACGACGAGCACGTGGAGGCGGACGCGGTGCACGAGCAGATCGCCGCGCACGACCTGTGCGGCGGCCTGGTCCGGACCGAGCCGGCGCTCGCTCCGGACGTGCTCTTCGGCGCGGCGGCGGCGCTCGCGGTGGACCGGCTCTTCGCGGCGCACCTGCTGGACAGTTGGGCGGCCGGCCGCAGCTCGCTGCGGTCACCCGCCCCGCCGACCCCGCCGCCGACCGTCCCGCTCGTCGGCGTGGGTCCGGTGTCCGTGACGACCCCGCCGGCGCCGATCGCGCTGGTCTGATCCGCTCAGCCCTCGCGGGTGGTGCCCGCCCTGAAGCTGATCGCCTTGTGGGTGCCGTCGCAGAACGGCTTGAGCGCCGACCTGCCGCAGCGGCACAGCGCCACCGTGCCCCGCGGGGCGTCGATCCGTTCGCCGTCCGGGGTCACCAGCGCGAAGTCGCCGCGGACGAGCAGTGGACCGTCCTCGTACGGGGTGATCGTGGCGGCGGCGGGCTCGCTGGTGTCGTCGGTGCGCATGGGCCCCGATGTGCCCGCCCCAGCCCCGGTGAAACCTGCGCGGCCGATCGTCGGTGATGACCGGCGCAACCCGCTGACCAGCGGATTGTGACCGCCGGGTGGGTGATGCCCCGTTTGAACCCCATCGGGACGGGAAGCCGGGCCGCGTGGTGAGCGAACGAGGCAAGGTGGGGCCGGTGCACAAGGTGCACAAGGGGCTCACGGCCGATGGCGCCGGCCTGGCCGGCGACCGGGTCGTGGCCCAGGGCAGCGCTGCCCGGGTGCTGGTCGCCGCCACCGCCCGGGCGCTGCGGGGCGCGGACTGCGCCGACCTCGGGCACACCGGGCCGATCTCGCGGTTTCCGACGGCGCCCGAGCCGGTTCGCCGGGCCGCGGCGACCCGAGCCGCCGGGCGGGTCGCCCTCACCGTCGACCAGATCGGTGAGGTGGACGCGGCCCGGGTGGCCCGCTGGTTCGTCGACCAGTACCCGCGCCGCAGCTATCCGGGGGTGCTCATCGGGTCGCCGCACGGCGCGGCCGCCCACCTGGCGGTCGCTCTCGGCGTGCCGTGGCTGCCCGCCGGCTTCGAGATGACCGTGCACTGGAGCGACGGGGCCGTGGACCGTCCCCGGGAGGCGCTGGCGCACGGGGGCGCGCTCGCCGAGCGGCTGGTCGGCGGCAACCCCGACGTGCACCTGCGCCAGGTGCACTGCCCGGCCAGCCGGGGAACCCTCACCGGCGTCACCGTGTCGCTGGCCGCCCGCTGGCGGTCGCTGCCGGCCGCGTACGCGCAGTTCCTGACCGACCGGCTCAGCGCCGACGCCCCGGTGCTGCTGGTGCGGGACGCGCGCACCTGGCCGGTGCTGGAACGCGGGCCCGGGCACAGCTTCCAGGTCGGCTGCCCGGCGAGCGGACTGGACCCGGTGGACTTCCACCCCGACAGCCACGCCCTGCGGCAGGTCCTGCGGGCGGTGGGCGGCGACGCCGCCCGGTGGGCGCCGCCGGAGGTGTCGGTGCCGTCTGGCGACGCCGAGTACGGCATGGACCCCGGATTCGAGATCTCCGCGCGGGACTTCGCGGACCGTCACGGTCGCCCGCTGCATCGGGTGCTGGTGCCCCGGCCGGGAGCGTTGAGCGCGGCTGTGGCCGACCTCTACCGGCACTGGTTGCGGGCCGCCGGCAAGACCGGTGACCGGTTGGTGGTGGAATGCGGTCGGCTGCTCGATCCGTGGCAGGTGGTGCGGGCGGGGCTGGTGCCGTACTGGTGCGAGAACGCCACCCGCCGCAGCGTGGACGAGGCCGAGTGGTGGCTGGCCGGCAGCGAGGAGTTCAGCTCGGTGGACGTCCTGCCCGAGCCGCCCGGTATGCGCTCGCCCGCCCTGGCCGGGCTCCCGCAGTGGTTGGCGGTGGCGGGCTTCGGCCGACGACGCCGGGCTCTTGACCGGACCTCCGCGCGGGGCTATCCGGTGACGTCCGTGCCGACGCGCCGGGCCACCGAGGTCATGCGCGCCCAGCCGTACGACCTGCCCGTCCCGCCCCCGCTGGGGGTCGCAGAGGCCCTGTCGGTGCTCCGTGACACCGGCGGCCACCAGGGGTTGCTCGTCTCCTGAAGGGGAGGACGCCGAAACTTCCTCGCGAACCCGGGGTCCCGTGATTGAGTACCTACGGAGCGGGAACATCGCTGGCTGCGACGACCTGATCGCGCTGCGTAGAGATGTTGTCGCCCGCTGGCATCCCAGTCACTGACCCACTTTCCGGCCCGGTGCGTGGCTCGACCACGCGCACGACCGGTTTCCCGATCCGGGCGGGGGACCTTCCTGAGGGAGGCGCGGATGTTCGGACAGACGAGCACGACCACGACCACACCACCACCCACCGAGCGTGGTCTGGAGGACCTCGACGCGGCGGCGCTGGCGTACGCGGCCCGGATCGAAGGGCTGCCGCCGGAGCGGCGACAGGAGGCGCGCGACGACCTGGTCCGCTTCGCGCTGCCGTTCGCCGGCCGGCTGGCCCGCCGTTACCGGGGGCGGGGCGAACCGCTTGAGGACCTGGAGCAGGTGGCCCGCCTGGGGCTGGTCAACGCCGTCGACAGGTACGACCCGGAGCGGGGTTCGTTCACGGCGTACGCGGCGATCACCATCGTGGGCGAGATCAAGCGCCACTTCCGGGACCGCACCTGGGGCGTGCACGTGCCCCGGCGGCTGCGTGATCTGATCCTCGAGGTGGGGCAGGCCACCGCCGCGCTGACCAGCGAGTTGTCCCGCGCGCCGTCGGTGGCCGAGCTGTCGGCCCGACTGGAGACGCCGGAGGAGGAGATTCTCGCGGCGTTGGAGTCGGCGGCCGGCTACAGCCCGGCGTCGCTGAACGCGCCGGTCGGCGGGGAGAGCTCCGCGGAGTTCGGCGACCTGGTCGGCGAGTCGGACAACGCCCTCGAATCGGTCGACGACCGGGTGACGGTGAGCGGCCTGCTGCACCGGCTGCCCTGGCGTGAGCGCCGCATCCTCGCCATGCGCTTCTACGGCAACCAGACCCAGGCGGAGATCGCCGCCCGGTTCGGCATCTCGCAGATGCACGTGTCCCGCCTGCTGTCGCGGGCGCTGACCTGGCTGCGGCAGGCCATGCTCGCCGACGCCCCACCGCCCTGGCAGAACGGCGCCGCCGAACCGGATCCGGGCAAGACCCGCATCTCGGTACGGCAGAACGGTGACCGGGTGGTCGTCGAGGTCGGCGGCGAGGTCGACCGCGACGGCGCGGACCAGCTACGCCGCGCGATGTTGGAGGCCGTCACCGGCCAGCCGAGCGAGGTCGTCGTCGACCTGGTCGGGGCGGGCGGGTTCGACGCCGGCGGGATCGCCGCGCTGGTGGCCGGTCGGGAGGCAGCCGAGCGTACCGGCGTGCCGTTGCGGCTGACCCGGGTACAGCCGGCGGTGCGCCGCTCGCTCACCGCCGCCGGGCTCCCGCCCGCTCGGGACTGATCCGCCGAGACAGCAGGGGCCCGACACCGAAGGAGGTGTCGGGCCCCTTGGCGCGTACGACTCTCAGCGGTCCTCGGTCTCACCGCCGTCGCTGTGCGGGTGCCGCCAGCGTTCGTGCGGCTTCGGCGCGTCCTGCGCGTCCTTCGGCGCGTCGCTCTGCTCGAAGCTGGGCCGGCGTACGCCCTCGGGCTCGGGTACGTCCACCGGGCGGGCGCCGGACTCGGGCGCCGGGTGGTAGCGGGCCGCCTCCATGGCGCCGTGCGCGCCCTCGGGCGCGGGTGACTCCGGCGCGTGGTGCTCGAGGTGTATCTCGTCGCCGAACTGCTGGGGTGGCTTCGTGGTGCGCTGCGGCAGGTCCCGGCCCAGGTCGGCGACGAGTGGGCCGTACTTCAGGTCGAACGCCGGCCGCTCGGAGCGGATGCGGGGCATCTTGTCGAAGTTGCGCAGCGGCGGCGGGCAGGTGGTCGCCCACTCCAGCGAGTTGCCGAAGCCCCACGGGTCGTCCACTGTGACCATCGCGCCGTACCGCCAGGACTTCCAGGCGTTGTAGATGAAGAAGAGCGTGGACAGGCCGAGGATGAACGCGAAGATGCTGGAGATGGTGTTCAGCGTGGTGAAGCCGTCGCTGGGCAGGTAGTCGGCGTACCGGCGGGGCATGCCCTCGGCGCCCAGCCAGTGGTGCACCAGGAAGGTGCCGTGGAACCCGATGAACATCGTCCAGAAGTGCGCCTTGCCGAGCCGCTCGTCGAGCAGCCGTCCGGTCATCTTCGGCCACCAGAAGTAGTAGCCGCCGAAGAGCGCGAAGACCACCGTGCCGAACACGACGTAGTGGAAGTGCGCCACCACGAAGTAGCTGTCGTGGGTGTGCCAGTCGACCGGCGGGCTGGCCAGCAGCACCCCGGTGAGGCCGCCGAGAAGGAAGGTCACCAGGAAGCCGATGGCGAACAGCATCGGCGTCTCGAAGGTGAGCTGCCCCTTCCACATGGTGCCGATCCAGTTGAAGAACTTCACTCCGGTGGGCACCGCGATCAGGTAGCTCAGGATGCTGAAGAACGGCAGCAGCACCTGCCCGGTGGCGAACATGTGGTGCGCCCACACGGTCATCGAGAGCACGGTGATGGCGATGGTGGCCAGCACGATCCCGGTGTAGCCGAACAGCGGTTTGCGGGAGAACACCGGGATGATCTCGGTGATGATGCCGAAGAACGGCAGGGCGATGATGTACACCTCGGGATGGCCGAAGAACCAGAACAGGTGCTGCCAGAGCATGGGGCCGCCGGTGGCCGCGTCGTACACGTGCGCGTTGAGCAACCGGTCGGCCGAGAGCGCCAGCAGCGCGGCGGCCAGCAGTGGGAAGACGAGGATCACCAGCACGCTGGTAAACAGCATGTTCCAGGTGAAGATCGGCATCCGGAACATGGTCATCCCGGGCGCGCGCAACGTGAGGATCGTGGTGATCAGGTTGACCGCGCCGAGAATGGTGCCCAGGCCGGAGACCACCAGGCCGAGCACCCACATGTTCGCGCCCACGCCGGGACTGTTCTCGACGCTGCTCAGCGGGCTGTAGGCGGTCCAGCCGAAGTCCGCCGAGCCGCCCGGCGTGACGAACCCGGCGACCACCATGAGACCGCCGAACAGGTACAGCCAGTACGCCAGGGCGTTGAGCCGGGGGAACGACACGTCCGGCGCGCCGATCTGGATCGGCACGATGAAGTTGGCGAATCCGAAGGCGGCGGGCGTGGCGAACAGCAGCAGCATCACCGCGCCGTGCGAGGTGAAGAGCTGGTTGTACTGCTCGGAGGAGAGGAACTGCAGGCCCGGCCGGGCCAGCTCGGCGCGCATCACCATCGCCTGCAGGCCCGCCACCAGGAAGAACCCGAAGGAGGTCAGCAGGTACAGCACGCCGATCTGCTTGTGGTCGGTGGTGGCGAGGAACTTGATCAGGGAGTTGCCGGGGACCGGCGTCCGCAGCGCCCCGGGAAAACCCCCGAAGCGGGCCGGTGCCAGGATCGCCGGTCCCCGATCGCGAACGGGTTCCGTGGTTACCCGCTTGGGCATGGCTGCTCACCCCGTCGTGACGGCAGAAAGGACGGGCGTGCCTACCCGACCCTTGCACCATGTAACCAGGCTTAAGCGGTGAATTCGGTCAGATCGCTGGTACCGGTCGAAGTGCCCCGCGGCCTCACGCCGCCGGCAGCATCGCCCAGACGGCCTTGCCCTGACCCGCCGGCACGCTGCCCCACCGCTGCGCCAGCTCGCGGACCAGCAGCAGCCCGCGGCCACCCTCGGCCCGCAGGTCCAGGCCGGCGGGTTGGGCCGCCGACGGGCTGCCGTCCACCACGGCCAGGTGCAGGTACGGCCGCCGCAGCGTCACGGTCACCTGCATGGGGGTGCCCACGTGCCGGACGACGTTGCCGACGAGCTCGGTGAGCACCAGAGCCGCCGGACCCGCCGCGTCGGGCAGGTTCCACCGGGCGCACGCGTCGCCGACCAGCTCCCGGGCCCGCCGGCACGCCTCCGCCACCGGCTCCAACCGGGCGCGGATCCGCAGCGCTCTCTGCTCGCCGGCCACCCTCGTCGCCTCCGCGCAGTTCAGCGAGACCGGAACCACCCGGCACGTCGTCGACTCGGCCAGCCAACGGGCGGCGGCTGGCGGCGGGGCGCAGAGCACCACCGGCACGGCCGGCCACTCCTCGGCACGCCGGGCCGTCGCCGCGAAGACCGACAGCGCCAGCCGGTCCCGCACGTTCACTCGGGCGAGGTCGACCACCAGCGCCTCCGGCTGGGCCGCCAACGCGCCGTCCAGCGCCTGGTGCACCGACCGCATCGTGCCCAGGTCCAGGGCGCCGGTGAGCCGGACGACCGCCACCGGTGCCGTGTCGCGCACCTCGCAGGTGATCCGGCTGGCCATCGGGGCGTCCTCGATTCGCTGGTGGGTCGGGATCTGCCCACTACCCGAGGTTCCGCGCCATCAAACCGGACCGACCGGCCAGGGCGACGCGGCTCACGGTCGCCGGGGCCGCGCGGTCAGCAGACCCAGCGCGATCAGACCGAGGCCCAGGCCGAGGTGCAGCCAACCGTCGGCGGCGTTGACCGGCAGGACGTTCGCGCCGGTGTCGTGGTCCACCGCCAGTCCGTAGAGCCAGAGCACCAGGTAGACCGCGCCGCCGCCGACCAGGAAGGTCCGCGCGCCGCCGACCGTCCGCGCCAGCGCCAGGCCGACGACCCCGAACAGCAGGTGTACGAGGTTGTGCAGCACCGACACCTGGAAGGCGCCGAACAGGAACGCGCCCGAGGTGTGCCCCGCGAAGCGCAGGTTCTGCGTACCGCTGGTGATCCCCGGGACGAAGCCGAGCACACCGACCAGCAGGAACACGACGGACGCGGTGCTGGCCGCGCGGCGGACCGGCGGCTTGCCGTCCGCCGGGTTGGCTCGCGCCCGGGAGTGCGCCATCGGTCCGACCATCACCGGCTCCCTCGCTGCGCGGCAGGCGTACGGGTGCGCCTACCCGTCGCCGCCGGGGACAAACGCGACGGCGGCGACGGCGGCTCAGACCGGTTGCAGGCGGGACGCGGTCGCCAGCTCGCGGACCCGCTGGTACAGCTCGACGTAGCGCTGGGCCATTACCGCGGGCGTGAACCGCTCTGCCGCGACCCGGCGGCACTCGTGCGGGTCGAGCAGGTCCGCGGCCAGCACCAGATCGGCCAGCTCGTCCTCCTCGCCGGTGAGCAGGCCGGTGCGTCCGTGCTCGATCAACTCGGGCAGGCAGCCCCGGGCGGTGGCCACCACCGGCGTACCCAGGGCCAGCGACTCGACCACGGCCGTGCCTCCCGGCTCCTCCCAGCGCAGCGGGAACAGCGAGGCGCGGGCGCTGGCCAGCAGGTCGTCGCGCTCCTGCCCGGCCACGGTGCCGACCCAGCGGACCAGGTCGCCGTCGACGTGCGGCGCCACCTCGTCGAGGAAGAACCGTACGTCCGGGTTCTGCCGGGCCTCGTCGCCCGCCGCCGCCAGGTCGGCCGGGCGGTGGTACGGCCCCACGGGACCGGCCAGCACCAGCGGTACGCCGATCCGCCGCGCGAGCCGCGCGCCCACGTCCTGCCCCTTGCCCGGGTTGATCCGACCGAGGATGAGCAGGTGGTCGCCCTTGGGCGGACCGGGCCGACGGTCGGCGTCCACGGCCAGCGGGGTGGACAGGTGCACGTGACCCACCGAGTGCTCCCGCAGCGCCAGTGGCGCCCGGGCCAACTGCGACGCCGAGACGCCGTTGACCCGGACCCGGTCGCCGCCGTCGAGAGCGCCGTAGAGCGCGGGGTGCTTGGCCAGGTCCCAGTGCAGGGTGTGCAGCACCGGCGGCCCGGACGGTCCCATCGCGGTGAGCGTGGCCAGCCCGACCGCCTCCACGTGGTCGTGCACCAGGTCGATGTCGTCACGGGAGTGCAGCTCGCGGACCACCCCGGCCAGGTGCGCCTGCGCGATGCCACAGACCTGGTTGTAGGGCCGTTGCAGCGCGCCGAACTGCCCGTCGGAAAAGACCGACACCTTCTCGTCCACCGGCAGAGCGCTGGACTCCACCGAGGCGAGCACCACGCGCACGCCGAGCCGCCGCAGCTCGGGCACCAGGGTCGCGATCACGTTCTCGATGCCCCCGTACCCGGGTGGGGGCACCGACAGCCACGGGCCGGCGTTCATCAGCACGGTGAGGCTCATCGGCGGTCCTTTCGTAGCCGGGCGGTGGCCGGCCGACGAACCGGGGCGCTCACGCGGCCGCCACCCGTCGGCGGGGGAGCCGGTGGCGCAGCTCGGCCAGCGGCGGACGCTCCTCGATGGACACGTCGCTGACCACGACCTCCCGGTCCAGGTTGGGCAGGGTGTCGGAGCCGCCCCGGCGGAACTGGGTCAGCAGCGCCTCCGGCATCAGGCCGGGGGTCGCCCAACCGCGTCGTTGCAGCCGGGACCACGCGGTCAGCATGATCTGCGCGGACATCCGGCCCAGCGCCGCCGTGTCCTGGTGACGGTGCTTGCGTTCGCCCAGGTCGACCTGCGCCAGCGCGTCCAGACCGACCAGGTCCAGCAGGTCGATCATCATGGCGGTCTCCACGCCGTACCCGGAGACGAACGGCACCCGGGCCAGCACGTCGCGGCGGCCGGCGTACTCACCGGCGAGCGGCTGCACGAAGCCGGCCAGTTCGGGCCAGAAGAGATTGAGCAGCGGTCGGGCCATCAGTTCGGTCACCCGCCCGCCGCCGTCCTGCTCCACCGTGGCGGATCCGACGAGCGGGCGGTGGTAGAAGCCCTTCACGAAGTCCACCGACGGGTCGGTGAGCAGCGGCCCGAGCAGGCCGGTGACGAAGTGCGGGCGAAACTCCCGCAGGTCGGCGTCGATGAACGCCACCACGTCGCCCCCGGCGGCGGCCAGCCCCGCCCAGAGCGCGTCGCCCTTGCCGGTGAGCCGCGGCAGGCCCCGGGTCATCGCGTCCTGGCTGACCACCTCCGCGCCGGCGGCCCGGGCCACCTGGGCGGTACGGTCGGTCGACCTCGAATCCACCACGATCAGCTCGTCGACGAGCGCGACCCGGTCCATCAGATGCTCCCGGATGGTCGACACGATCGCGCCGACCGTCGCCTCCTCGTTGCGTGCCGGCAGCACCACGCTGACCCGGCTCTCACCCTTGGCCCGAAGCAACCGGCGTGCCGGCCAGTCCGCCGCCGACGTGGTCCGGTACGTGGCCCACGCCTCCACCACCGGTGACACGGTCGTATCCCGCACGGGCACCCCCTCTTTTCGTGCGTGGAACAAGCAGGGCTCTAGTTCCCACTTGCCGCCTCGCGCTAACCGTTCCCAGGGCAACAGCTTGATCACGACGTGGCATCGGCGCGTTCCCGGGGGATGAACGTTTGATTGCGCGCATGCCAGGGGACTGCTCCCGACGGAGCCGAAACGTTCTCGGAAGAGGTTGTCGAATGGTCAGCTGTCGGGTGGGCCTGGTCGGTGCCGGGGGAGTGGCGCAGCGTCATGCGCGGGTGCTGTCCGGATTCGACGACGTCGAGATCGTCGGGGTCACCGACGTGGTTCCGGAAGCGGCGGCCGCGCTGGCCGCGCGGCACGATTCGCGGACCTTCACCGACGTGGCCGAGCTGCTGGCCGCCGGCCCCGACGCGGTGTACGTCTGCGTGCCGCCCTTCGCGCACGGCCCGGCCGAGGAGGCGGTGATCGACGCCGGGGTGCCGATGTTCGTGGAGAAGCCCGTCGCCGTCGACCTGGGCACCGCCGAACGCATCGCCGACCTCGTCGCCCGGCGTGGACTGCGCACCGCCGTCGGGCACCACTGGCGTTACCTGAGCGTGCTCGACACGGCCCGTGAGCTGCTCGCCGACCGTCCGGTGCGGATGGTCAGCGGCGCCTGGCTGGACAAGGTGCCGCCGGTCGCCTGGTGGTCGCGGCGCGACCGGTCCGGCGGCCCGGTCGTCGAGCAGGCCGCCCACGTGCTGGACCTGATCCGGATGCTGGCCGGCGAGGTGACCGAGGTCACCGCGTACGGCGACGGCACGCCACCGCCCGTCGACGGCGCCGACATCGACTCGGTGACCACCGCCACGCTGCGCTTCGCCAGCGGCGCGGTCGGCACGCTCAGCGCCGCCTGCGTGCTCGGCTGGAAGCACCGCGCCGGCCTGGAGATCCTCGCCGACGGGTTGGCCCTGTCGCTGGGCGAGGACGGCCTGCTGATCCGTGACGCCGACGGCGAACGGCACGTCCCGGCCGATCCGGAGGCCGCCCGGGTGGCGGTGGACCGCGCGTTCGTCGACGCCGTCCGCGGTGTCGGCGACGACGTGCGGGTCCCGTACGCCGAGGCGTTGAAGACCCAGCGGCTGGCCCTCGCGGTGGCCGATTCGGCCCGCGGTGGCCGGACGATCCGACTCACCACGCCCGCCGATTCGGGCGCCCTGAGCACCGGGGTGACCGTCGATGCGTGATCGGGTCGTCGCCGTCACCGCCCCCGGTCGGGTGGAGATCGTCGAGCAGGAGGCCGCGCCGCTGCGGCCCGGCACGTTCCGCGTCGAGACGCTGTTCAGCGGCGTCTCCGCCGGCACCGAGCTGAGCTACGTCAAGGGCACGAACCCCTACCTGAACGTCACCTGGAACGCCGACCTCGGGCTCTTCCAACCCGGCGCGGCCAGCACCCCGTACCCGGTGACCCGGCTGGGTTACATGCAGGTGGGCCGGGTGGTGGAGAGCGCGACCCCGGCGGTGGCGGTGGGCGCGGTCGGCGCGATGACGTACGGGCACCGCACGGGCTGGCTGGCCGACCCGGTCGCCGAACGGTTCGTGCCGCTGCCCGACGACCTGGACCCGCTGCTCGGCGTCTACGTCGCGCACATGGGCCCGATCTGCGCGAACGGTCTGCTGCACGCCGCCGCCGACCTGCACGGCGCGGACGTCCGCTCGCTCGGCGACGGGGTACGCGGCCGGCGGGTCGCGGTGGTCGGCGCCGGAGTGGTGGGCCTGCTGACCGCCCTGCTGGCCCGCCGGCACGGCGCCGCGTCGGTGGTGGTGCTCGACCCGACCCCGCAGCGTCGTCGGGTCGCCGACGCGCTCGGCCTGGAATCGCTCGACCCGGAGGCGGACGACCCCGCCGTGGCGCTGAAGACCCGGTGGGCCCACGTCGCCGGCGACCGGGGCGCCGACGTGGTGTTCCAGTGCCGGGGACAGGCGTGGGCGTTGCACCTCGCGCTGCGGCTCCTGCGCCCGCAGGGCACCGTGCTCGACCTGGCCTTCTACCAGGGCGGCGCGGACGCGGTCCGGCTCGGCGAGGAGTTCCACCACAACGGCCTGGCCCTGCGCTGCGCGCAGATCGGACGGGTACCGCGCGGGCTCGCGCCGACCTGGGACCGGGAACGGCTCTCCGCCGAGACCGTCGACCTGCTGCGGACGTACGGGGACGTCATCCGCAAGCACCTGGTCTCGGCGGTGGTCCCGTTCGACGAGGCGCCCACCCTGCTCACCGACCTGGCCGAGCGCCGCCGCCAGGAGCTACAGGTGGTCCTGGCCGGCTGAGGAGCCGTCGCGGGGTGAGCGGGCCGGCTACCGTTCGCCCCATGAGCACCTCGACGGACACGCCGGTCGACAGCCGTCCGGTCGGTCTACGCGCCCTGCTGCCGTACCTGCGCGAGCATCGGGGCACCCTCGTCGTGGTGGGCGTGCTGTCGCTGGCCGGTTCGGCAGCGGCACTGGCCCAACCGCTGCTCACCCGGTCGGTTCTGGACCGGATCGGCCGCGAGCACCCGGTCTGGTGGCTGGTGGCGGTGCTGGTTGCGCTCGTGGTGCTCGGCGCGGCGATCGGCGGCCTGCGCGACTACCTGCTGCAACGCACCGCCGAAGGGCTGGTGCTGGGCACCCGGCGACGGCTGGCGGCCCACCTGCTGCGGCTGCCCATCGCCGAGTACGACCAGCGGCGCACCGGCGACCTGCTCTCCCGGGTGGGCTCGGACACCACCCTGCTGCGGGCGGTGGTCACCTCCGGGCTGTTCGAGACCGTCACCGGGGCGGTGATGGTGGTCGGGGCGGGCACCGCGATGGTGCTGCTCGACCCGCTGCTGTTCGGCGTCACCCTGCTCGGGGTGGGCCTCGGGCTGGGCTTCGCGGCGACCTTCGCCCGGCGGGTCCGGGCGTTGGCCCGCGCCGCCCAGGAGCGGGTCGGCGAGATGACCTCGGCGGTGGAGCGGGCGATCTCGGCGGCCCGGACCATCCGGGCCAGCCGGGCCGAGGCGCGGGAGGCGGACACCGTCGCGGTCAGCGCCCGTGAGGCGTACGGGGCGGGGTTGCGGGTGGCCCGGGTGCAGGCGCTGATCGGCCCGATCGGCTCGGTCACCGTGCAGGGGGCGTTCCTGCTCGTGCTCGGCATCGGCGGGGCGCGGGTCGCCGCCGGGGCGATCTCCGTCGGCGATCTGGTCGCCTTCGTCATGTACCTGTTCCTCCTGGCGCTGCCGCTGGGTCAGGTGCTGCGCGCGTACACCCAGTTGCAGTCCGGTCTGGGCGCGTTGCAGCGGATCGAGGAGATCCTGGACGTGCCGGCGGAGGGTGCGGCGGACCGACCGACGGCCGGGCCCGCGACGACGACCCCGCGCCGGGCCGCACCCATGATCGAGTTCGACCGGGTCGGGTTCGGCTACCCGGGCGGCGCGTCGGTGCTGCACGACGTCAGCTTCGCGGTGCCGACCGGCACCCGTACCGCCCTGGTCGGCCCGTCGGGGGCCGGCAAGTCGACGCTGCTGGCCCTGGTCGAGCGCTTCTACGAGGTGAGCGCCGGCGCGGTCCGGGTCGATGGCGTGGACGTGCGGGAGCTGCCCCGCGACGCGCTGCGGGCCCGGCTCGGCTACGTGGAGCAGGAGGCGCCGGTGCTCGCCGGCACGCTGCGCGAGAACCTGCTGATCACCGCCCCTGACGCGACGGACGACCGGTTGCGCGAGGTTCTGCACGAGGTCAACCTCACCCACCTGGCCCAGCGCACCCCGCAGGGCCTCGACGTGCAGGTGGGGGAGGGCGGGGTGCTGCTCTCCGGGGGTGAGCGGCAGCGGCTGGCCATCGGTAGGGCCCTGCTGGCCGGCCCGCCGGTGCTGCTGCTCGACGAGCCGACCAGCAACCTCGACGCGCGCAACGAGGCCGCGCTGCGCCGCGCCATCGACGCGGTGGCCGTGCGCCGTACGCTGCTGATCGTGGCGCACCGGCTCGCCACCGTGGTGGACGCCGACCAGATCGTCGTCCTCGACGGCGGCCGGGTGGTGGCCGTGGGCACCCACGCCGAACTGACCGCCACCGACCCGCTCTACCGGGAGTTGGCCACCCACCAACTGCTGGTCGCCTGACCGCGCCCCGGCGGGACCAAACTTGCCGGGCGGCCGGGCCGCCCGTGTCGGGCCAGAATCGCGTACCGTTGCCGCTCATGGGTGTGTCGCAACGGTTCAAGAGCAAGTTCCGGCGTTTCCTCCAGCGCCCGGGATCAACCGTGGATCTTGCTCCGCTGGAAAAGCTGCTGCCGGCGATCGAGGCGCGCGAGGATGACCTCGCGGCGCTGGACGACGCCGAGCTGACCGAGGCCGCCGGTGCCGCCACCGGCTACGAGGAGATCTGCGCCGTCGGCCGCGAGGCCGCCCGCCGGGGCCTCGACCAGCGGCCGTACGACGTGCAGCTGCTCGGCGCGATGGCGCTGCTCTCCGGCAAGGTCGCCGAGATGGCCACCGGTGAGGGCAAGACGCTGACCGCCACCATCGCCGCGTACGGGCACGTCCGGCTCGGCAACGGTCCGGTGCACGTGCTCACCGTCAACGACTACCTGGCCCGCCGGGACGCCCAGTGGATGGAGCCCGTCTACACGCTGCTCGGCCTGACCGTCGGCTGGGTCAACGAGGCGTCCACGCCCCAGGAGCGGCGCGACGCGTACTCCTGCGACGTCACCTACATCTCGGTCAGCGAGGCGGGCTTCGACTACCTGCGCGACCAGCTCGTCACCGACGTGGAAGACCGCGTGCAGCCGGTGCTGACCACGGCGATCATCGACGAGGCCGACTCGATCATGATCGACGAGGCCCGGGTGCCGATGGTGCTCGCCGGCGCGGTGCCGGGCGAGCAGGACCCGGTACACGCCGCCGCCGCGCTGGTGCGCGGCCTGCGCAAGGGCCGGCACTACACGATCGCCGAGGACGGGCGCAGCGTGGCGTTCACCTCCGCCGGCCTGGCCGCCGTCGAGGCCAAGCTCGGCATCGACCTGTACGACGAGGAGCACGTCGAGCAGCTCTCCGCGGTCCACGTGGCGCTGCACGCCCAGACCCTGCTGCACCGTGACGTGGACTACATCGTCCGGGACGGCTCGGTCGAGCTGATCGACGAGATGCGCGGCCGGGTGGCCCAGCGCCGCCGCTGGCCCGACGGGCTCCAGGCGGCGGTCGAGGCCAAGGAAGGGCTGGACGCCACCGCCGAGGGCGAGGTGCTCGGCACGATCGCCGTGCAGGCGTTCATCGCGCTCTACCCGAAGGTGTGCGGCATGACCGCCACCGCGGTGCTGGTCGGCGACCAGTTGCGGGAGTTCTTCAACCTCGAGGTCGCGGTGATCCCGCCGAACACGCCGTGCGTCCGCGAGGACGAGCAGGACCGGATCTACGCCACCCGCGCCGAGAAGGACGAGGCGCTGATCGACGAGATCCGCCGCTGCCACGACGCCGGGCGGCCGGTGCTCGTCGGCACCCTGGACGTCAAGGAGTCCGAGGCGCTGGCCGCCGGGCTCAACGCGGCCGGGGTGTCCTGCGTGGTGCTGAACGCCAAGAACGACGACGAGGAAGCGGCGATCATCGCCGAGGCCGGCGCGTACGGCGCGGTGACGGTCTCCACCCAGATGGCCGGCCGGGGCGTCGACATCCGCCTCGGCGGCAGCGACCAGGCCGACCGGGACCGGGTGGCCGAGCTGGGTGGCCTCTACGTGATCGGCAGCGGTCGGCACGACAGCCGCCGCGTCGACGACCAGCTGCGGGGTCGCGCCGGCCGGCAGGGCGACCCGGGCGGCTCGGTCTTCTTCGTCAGCCTGGAGGACGACCTGGTCGTCCGGCACGCCGCCGACGCGGTGCCCCCGTCGCCGCGGATGAACGCGGACGGCCTGGTCACCGACGAGCAGGTCGACTACGCGGTCGAGCACGCCCAGCGGGTCGCCGAGGGCGTCAACCACGAGATCCACCGCAACACCTGGCGCTACAGCGTGGTGATCGAGCAGCAGCGCATCGCCCTGGCCGCCCGCCGCGAGCGCCTGCTGACCAGCGACGTGGCCGCCCTGATGCTGCTGGACAAGGAGCCCGAGAAGGCCGGCGAGATGGACGAGGACCTGCTCGCCCGGGCGGGCCGCTCGATCGCGCTCTTCCACCTGGACCGGCTCTGGGCCGAGCACCTCGCCGAGCTGTCCGAGGTCCGCGAGGGCGTACACCTGCGGGCGCTGGGGCGGCTCGACCCGCTGGACGAGTTCCACCGGGCCGCGGTGCCGGCGTTCAACAACCTCGTCCCGGAGATCGAGGCGCGCACCATTGCCACGTTCAACGAGACCGAATTCGATGAGGATTGGGAGCCCGAGGACGGCACCCTGGTCCGGCCGACCGCCACCTGGACGTACCTGGTGCACGACAACCCGTTCGGCTCCGAGCTCGACCGGCTGATCGCCTCGATCGGGCGCCGGCTCAGCAGCGCGTCGCGCTGACCTGGCTCGCGGGGTCTCTGCCGTACCTCCGGGTAGGGCAGAGACCCCTGCGTGCGCCGTTTCGATCCCGGTTTGCGAGGGTAGTAGGGCGGGTCGGTCAAGGCGGAAGAGAGCAGACGATGGCACACGTGACGACGTCAGCGGGATGGGCGCGGGGGCGTACGAGGGCAGTGCGACGGTGAACCTGGACACGCGGGAACCGGTGGTCGAACGACTCGGTGTGCTGGAGACAGCCGCGCTGTTGCGGGAGCTGACCGCCGGCCTGATCGGCTTGACCGATTTCGATGAGGCGCTGCTGGCGCTGGTCCGGGTCACCCGGGACGCGGTGGCCGGGGTGCGCTGGTGTGGGTTCACCGCGCTGCGCGCCGGCGAGCCGGCCAGCCTCGCCGCCTCCGACGATCGGATGGCCGGCCTCGACGACCTGCGCCACGGGCCCGACACGCCGGCCATGACCGCGATCCGACGCCGCGAAATGATCCTCGCGGTCGACCTGGCCGGCGAGCCACGGTGGCCGGCCTGGACGCCGCGCGCCCGTGACCTCGGCGTCCGGGGGGTGATCTCCGCGCCGGTGGACATCGACGACCAGGTGATCGGGGCGATCAACCTGTACGCCGCCGCGCCTGACGTGCTCACCCCACAGCACCAACTCACCGCGATGCTGCTCGCCGAACACGCCGGCCTGCTGCTGGCCGCCGTCCGGGACCGGGGCCGCCAGCAGGCGCTCGCGGGTGAGCGGGACGCCTCGCTCCTGCACGAGGGTGTCGTCGGCCAGGCGATCGGGGTGATCATGACGCAGCGGGGGTGCCCGGCTGCCGAGGCCCTGGACGTGCTGCGTACCGCCGCCTCGTCGCTGAACATACCGCTGCGCGAGGTCGCCGAACGCCTCGTGCGGACGGTCTCCCGCCCCCGCGAGAGCTGACCGTCGACCGGCACGGGTGGATGCCCGTTCTCCCGGTCGGCGGCGAGTCGGGCGGCGTCGTTTCACCTCTCGGGCGCTCGGGTAGCACCCTGGTACTGGTGGACTGGGCCTGACCCTGGGGAGGACCGATGCAGAGCCGGCTGCGGGTGCAGGGGCACCCCATCCAACCGATGTTGGTGACGTTCCCGCTCGGGCTCTTCGTCAGCGCCACGGTCTTCGACCTCACCGACGTCGCCGGCGGGCCGGTCTTCCTCGGCGAGGTCGGCTACTGGACCGGCGTCGCCGCCCTCTTCGCCGCCGCCATGACGGCCATCGCGGGCATGGTCGACCTGTGGGACGTGCCGGTCGACGGCACCCGCCGTACCGCCATCGCCTTCAACCTGGTGAACGCCGCCATGGCGGGGCTGTTCCTGATCACCAGCCTGGTCCGCGCCCACTCGCCGGATCGTGGCGCGACGGCCGCGATCCTGTTCACCGAGCTGGTGGCGCTGGCGGCCGGCGGGGTCGGCGTGTACCTGGGCGCGCGGCTCATGCGGCAGTTCGACGGGGGCCGCGTCGAGACCGGCAGCCTGGACACCCTCGCCGGTGGCACGGTCGAGGTCGTCCGCCCCCGCCCCTGACCGACTCGGTCTTTGCGTGATCGACTCGGTTTCCGGAAAGACGGGGCGTCGGCGGCTCGGTGACAGGACGGCTTCCAGGAACGCGAGTCGATCAAGCGCCGGGTATATGGATTGCCGCTCGGGTGGCGTGCCGGCGAGGCTGATCGCCGTGACTGACGCGCATACCGCCGAGGACCTGATCGCGAAGGCCGCCGCCGCGCCCGTCGACGGCTGGGGTTTCGACTGGCTGGCCGGCCGGGCCACCGAAGAGCGTCCACCGTGGGGATACGCCCGGCTGGTCGGCCACCGGATGGCTCGTGCCCACGCGGCGCTGGACGTGGACACCGGCGGGGGCGAGGTGCTTGCCGAGATCCCGTACCCGCCCACGGTGCTGGTAGCCACCGAGGCGTGGCCACCGAACGTCCTGGTGGCACGACGGAACCTGCGCCCGCTCGGCGCGACGGTGGTGGCGGTCGCGCCGGACTCGGCGCTGCCCTTTGGCGACGACTCGTTCGACCTGGTGGTGAGCCGGCACCCGGTACGCACCGACTGGGCGGACACGGCCCGGGTGCTGCGCCCCGGCGGGACGTACCTGTCGCAGCAGATCGGGCCGGGCACGATGCGGGAGCTGAGCGAGGCGATCCTCGGCCCGCTGCCACCACCGGACGGCCGGCACCCCGAGGAGGCGGTCGCTTCCGCTGAGGCGGCGGGACTGCGCGTGGTCGACCTGCGCCGGGCCACACTGCGCGCGGCGTTCCACGACATCGGCGCGGTGGTCTGGTTCCTGCGCAAGGTGGTCTGGACCGTGCCGGGCTTCAATGTGGACCGCCACCGCGCGCCCCTGCTAGCCCTGCACCGCCGCATCGCCGAGCAGGGCCCCTTCGTAGCCCACGCCCAACGCTTCCTCATCGAAGCAACCCACCCCTAACCCCACCCCCCACCCCCCCCGCGCCCCCCGGCTGCCCCCGCGCCCCGACCCCCGCGCCCCCGCGCCCCGCCCGACCCCGCGCCCCCGCCCGACCCCGCGCCGATCTTGCACTTGCTGTGGACGTTTTGCCCTATTGACGCCTTTAGTCGCCACAGAAATCGCAAGATCGACGAGATAAGGGGCGGGGGCGGGGATAGGCGCGGGTGCGAGTGCGGGCGGCGGCATGGCCTGGGACGGCGCCTCTTCGCCGCCCGCCGATCATGGACCTGTGGTGGGCGTTATGTACCCGCTAGCACCCTTCGTTCCCACCACGACTCCATGATCGGCAGGGGCAGGGGCAGGGGCAGGGGCAGGGGCAGGGGCAGGGCAGGGCAGAGCAGAGCGGCGGCATCGCCTGGGACGGTGCCTCGCCGCGGCCTGCCGATCATGGACTTGTGGTGGGCGTTATGCACCCGCTCGCACCCTTCGTTCCCGCCACGACTCCATGATCGCCGGGGGCGGGCGGGGGACCGGAGGGCGGGTTAGTGGGGGTGGGAGGTGTGGTGGGCGGCCAGGATGTCGGCGCCGAAGTCGCTGGCGGGGCGGCGGAGCACGGTGTGCGCGTGGTTGCCGTCGTCGCTGGTGTTGTCGTACTCGATCAGCAGGTCGTCGCCCTGCACCCGGTAGTAGTGCCGCTGATCCGGCCGGGTCGGCCCGGCCCAGGCGAAGTGCAGCGGGCCGCCGGCGAGGCGGGTCGCCTCGCGTACGGCCAGTTCGGTCGGTAGCCGGTCCAGGTAGAGCGCGACGATCTGGTCGAGCAGCGCCCGGCCGGTGGGGCCGAGTCGGTCGGCCGGTACGCCGAGGGGTTCGAGCGGGCCGTCGACCCGGGCGCGGGTGGCGCTGATGATGTCCGTCGGGGCCTCGTCGGCGATGATCGCGGCAGCCCGTCCGGCGGGGCCCAGCGCGTCCAGCAGGGCGCGGCCCAGATCCTCCTCCACGCCGAGCGGTCGGGAGACGGGGCGCCCGGCGTACCGCACCGCGGCCGGGTTGGCGCCGAAGAAGACCGGCGCGGGGGAGACCTGGTCGTCCACGACGGTCATGGTCACCGACAGGTGGTGCCCTTCGAGCCGCCACGCCCAGCGGTCGTCGCGCGCCGGGTCGCCGAAGACGGCGATCCAGTAGTCGCCGCTGTGCCGCCCGCGACGCCACCCCTCGGCCCGGTCCAGGACCTCCTCCAGCGCGATGATCGCCATGGCCTGGGCGTACGCCGATGGGCTGAGCGCGGTGGCCAGCAGTCGGTGCGCGGCCTTGCGCCCGGCGATGTCCAGCGCGGCGAGGCAGACGCCGGGGCGCGGGCGCGGGCGGTACTCCAGCCACCGCCGGGCCGGCTCGTCGTCGAAGGGGTACACGGCGTCGGCGCGGGTCGCGGGGTCGAGCGCGGTCAGCAGGGCGCTGCCGGCGGCACGCATCTGTTCGGGCAGGGGATCTTCCACCGCCCCTGTATACCGTCAGTCGGCCCGCAGCAGCCGCACCATCTCCGGCAGGTCGAAGAACTGCGCGGTCTCGAGCGCCGAGGGATTGCCGTACGCCGGGTCGGCTCCGGCGGCGAGGAGCGCGCGGACCGCGTCGGCGGCGCTGCGAAAGACCGCGGCGGCGAGGGCGCTCTGACCCCGGTCGTTGGTGCGGGTGTGGTCCGCGCCGCGAGCCAGCAGCGCGGCCACCGTGTCGGGGTGGGAGTGGTAGGCGGCCAGGATCAGCAGGGTGTCGCCCTTGTCGTTGGTCAGGTTGACCGGCAGCCCGGCGTCGACCTGGGCGGCCAGTTCCTCGGTGGCACCCGCGCGGGCCAGGTCGAACATCCGGTGCGCGAACGCCAGGGTCGCGGCGTCGAGGTCGTCGGTCACCGGTCCAGGTTAGGGCCGTTTCAGCAGAACCGCCCGGCCTGCGGCGGGTCCGGGCGGCGATCCGGCAAGGCGCGGCCGCCCTGGTGAAACGGCCCTGGCCGCCGGAGCCCTGATAGGTTGCTCGGCCGGCACGTGGGGGAGGTCCGATGGGTGAGACGGTCTACGTGGGTAACGCGGGCGTCGACGGGGTCGGCGACGGCGGCTGGCTGCTCGGGCACTTCGCGCCGCCGGGCGAGATCCGGCACAGCACCGACGTCGAGGTGAAGTGGGGTGTGCACCCGCCTGGGGAGACCCGCTCGCGGTGGGCGACCAATGAGCGCCGCACGACCCTGCTGGTGCTCGTCAACGGGTGCTTCCGGGTGGAGTTGCCGGACCGGACGGTCCGGTTGGCCGCCCCCGGCGACTACGTGGTGTGGGGGCGGGGAGTGGACCACTCCTGGTACGCGGAGCGGGCTTCGGTGGTGCTGACCGTCCGGTGGCCGTCGCTGCCCGGCTACCGGGTGGAGCCGCCGGTCCTGCGCTGATCAGGCCGGCCACCGCACGGGTCATCTCGACATGTGGAATTACCTACTAAACCTATAGGCTTTGCCGTCTAGAGTACGGGGGCACCCCACGCACCGACCCGCGAGGAACCACCGATGACCCACGATCGTCCGGCCGCCGACCTGCTCGCCGTCGCCGCCCGCTGGGCCGACCCGGCCGGCTGGCCGGTGACGCTGCGCTTCGACCCCGGCGAACGCTGGTACGCCCGACTCGCCACCGCCGACGACCACGAGGTGTGGGCGCTGAGCTGGCTGCCCGGCCAGGGCACCGACCTGCACGACCACGGCGGCTCCGCCGGCGCGTTCCGGGTGGTGGCCGGCGCCCTCACCGAGGAGGCGGTGAGCCGGGGACGGCTGCTGCCCCGCGTGCTGCCCGCCGGCGCCGGCCGTCGTTTCGGCGCCCACCACGTCCACCGGGTCACCAACCGCGGCGCGGACCCGGCGGTCAGCGTGCACGTCTACCGGCCGGCGTTGCGCCGGATGACCCGCTACGACCTCCTGGACGGTCGGCTGCGCGCCGCCGAGGTCGCCGAGGCCGGCCGGTCGTGGTGAATCGACCCGACCCTCTCGTTCCCGGAAGGATTCGATAATGCAGCTCCCCGCCGAGCAGTGTCCGGCGCCCGTGCCCCCGCCGGGCTCCCGTGGCATCGACGAGATCCTGGCGGCCGCGCGTGCCCGGCTCGACCGGCTGGACCCGGAGCGGGCGCACCTGGCGTACCGGGCCGGGGCCCTGCTGGTCGACATCCGGCCGGCGGCCCAACGCGCCGCGCACGGCGTCGTGCCCGGCGCGCTCGCCATCGAGCGCAACGTGCTGGAGTGGCGCTTCGACCCGCGCTGCCCGGCCCGGCTGCCCGAAGCCGTCGACTACGACGTGCCGGTGGTGATCCTCTGCCAGGAGGGCTACACCTCGTCACTGGCCGCCGCCGCGTTGCAGGACATCGGCCTGCGCCGGGCCACCGACGTCGACGGCGGGTTCGCCGCCTGGCGCATCGCCGGCCTACCGGCGCTCGGCCCGACCCCCCTGCACCGCGCAACCCCCCTCGCGTCCCCGGTCACCGCCGGCTGGGCGCGCCGCTGACCCCCACGCCGCACCGGGCGTGGCGGGCGTACCGCCATCAGGAGGCATGATGTCCGTCGTCGCGATCCCCACCCGTCCCTACTCGCCGGGTCACCCGGGACGGGCCGTCGGCCGCCCGCGCACCGGACCCACCCTCACCATCACCCTCGACCTGGCCCCCGGGCCGATGAGCCCCCGGCTGGCCCGGCTGGTGCAGTTGCTCGGCGAGCTGGCCGAGGCCGGCGAGGGTCGGCTGGGCCCCGCCGACGACGTACCGCAGACGCCGCGACCGCTCGCGCGCCCCACCGTCGTCGAGGCGTCCGCGGTGGCCGACACCGCCGACGTCCGCATCCTGGCCGGCTCGCGGACCGTCCGGCACGGCGACCGGGTGGTCGCCCTCACCCGCATCGAGTACGACCTGCTGCTCTTTCTCGCCGAGCGCCCGCACCGGGTCTTCACCCGCCTGCAGTTGCTCTCGAACGTCTGGGGCTACGAGCACGCGGTGGCCCGGACCGTGGACGTGCACGTCCGGCGGCTGCGCGCCAAGCTCGACGGCGCGGAGGTGGTCACCACCGTCTACGGGGTGGGTTACCGCCTCGGCGACGAGGCGCGGATCAGCGTGGACCACACCCGCTGAGCGGGCCGGCTGGCCGGCCGGGGCGCGGCGGTATCCGCATGGTGAACAGGACGGGGACCCCCGTAACGGGGTATCCGGGTGGCTCTGCTGTAATCATCTGGCTTCGTACGCAGAGCGAGCGTCTGGCTCCGATGCGTTCGTCAATTGTCACATTCATGCAACGCAGCCGCCTCTTGACCCTCGCCCGGACGCCGGGAAGCATCGATGAAGCGGCGTCCCGGGCCGTGGGGAGATACCCGGACCAGCCCAAGGAGGACCATGTCGGTCAGCCCCGCCTCGTCGCGCGCCGGATGGCATACGTCCCAACCCGCGGTGCCCGGTCGACCTCCCGGCGGTCAACGCCGCCCGGCGAACACCGCCGCGCCCGTGCTCACCGTGACGCTGTCCATCCCGCTGACCTGCGAGGAGTCGCTGACGCCGCCGGCCCTGCGGTTGCTCGAAGCCGCGCGTGAGCTGCTCGAACGTGGCGAGGGCGTGGTCACCAGTTCCGCTCCGGCCGAGCGCCGCGCCGACGGTGTGCCGGCCAACCGGTCACCCGTGCGGGCCCTCACCCCGACGATCCCCGCCCTGCACATCCTCGCGTCGTCCCGGTCGGTGCTGCGCGACGACGAGCCGCTGCCCCTGACCCGGTTGGAGTTCGACCTGCTGCTGCACCTCGTCGCACACCCCCGCCGCGTCTTCACCCGGCTGCAACTGCTCAACGCCGTGTGGGGCTACGAGCACGCCGGGGTTCGCACCGTCGACGTGCACGTGCGCCGGCTGCGCGGCAAGGTCGGCGTCGACGTGCCCCTGGTCACCACGGTCTACGGCGTGGGCTACCGGTTGGCCGACGACGCGCGCGTCACCGTCGACCGCACCGGCTGACCGCCACCACCGCTCACCGCTCCCGGGCGGGGCAGGATGGACCCGTGCGCATCCGTCCCATCTCGCCCGACCTGCTCGTCGCCGAACTGACCGGCCGCCTCGCCGACGCCTCGGTCACCGTCGAGCCCGCCCGGCTGCGCGTCGCCGTCGACGGTGCTCCCGCCGCCGGCCCGGACGAGCTGGCCGCCGCGCTGGTCGACCCGCTGCGAGCCCGGGGTCGTCCGGTCCTGCACGTACGCGCCGACGACTTCCTCCGCCCCGCGTCGCTGCGCTTCGAACTCGGCCGCACCAACCCGGACGCCTACTACGAGGGCTGGCTCGACGAGGCCGGCCTGCGCCGTGAGGTGCTCGACCCGGCCGGCCCCGGCGGCGACGGGCGGGTGCTGCCGTCGCTGTGGGACCCGGTCGCCGACCGGGCCAGCCGCGCCGCGTACGTCGACCTGCCGCCGGGCGGCGTGGTCCTGGTCAGCGGCGCGCTCCTGCTCGGCGGAGCGCTGCCGTTCGACGTGACCGTCCACCTTCAGGTGTCCACGGCGGCCCTGCGCCGCCGCACCGATCCGGCCCGGGGGTGGACCCTGCCGGCCTTCGACCGTTACGCCGACGAGGTGGTTCCCGCCAGCTTCGCCGACGTGGTCGTACGCGCCGACGACCCCCGCCATCCCGCGCTCGTCGAGGCGCCCGGCGAGGGCTGAAATTGGCTCGTTTGCGGGCCGTGTCCGGCGGGTACTCGCCCGGCTCACAGAGCGTGGGTGATCGCCCGCGTACCGCATGCGACCGCTACCCGGGGCGCCACGCCGCCGGACCCGGTTCACCGGAACCACAGGCCAGGAAAGGCAGGCAGCGATGCTCGTCCACGACACGGTCGACACCGGCCGCTCCCAGACGGAGATCGACCAGATCAGGCAGTCCCTGCAGGCGCGCTACGACGACCTGACGGCGGAGTACGACCAGGCCGTCCTGCAGAGTCAGGTGCTGCGTCTGGTGGAGGTCGGCGACACCGCCGGCGACGACCAGGCCGACAGCGGCACCAAGACGGCCGAGCGGGACACCGCCCAGTCCCTCCTGCGGACGATCCTCGACCGACGCGCCCAGTACGAGCACGCGCTGGGCCGCCTCGCCGAGGGCACGTACGGCTGGTGCGAGGGCTGCAAGGCGGCGATCCCGGTCGAGCGGCTGGAGATCTTCCCGGCCGCCACCGCCTGTGTCACCTGCAAGCAGACCCGCGAACGGCGGGCGGCCTGAGCGACGGCAGCGGTTGCCGGTCGGTCCGCGACACGATGGACTCCATCCATGGGTGACATTCTGGTGGGCACCGCGTCCTGGACCGACTGCACGCTGCTCGACTCGGGCTGGTATCCCCAGACGGCGGACAACCCCGAGAAACGCCTCGCGTACTACGCCCGGCAGTTCCCGCTGGTCGAGGTGGACGCGACCTACTACTCGCCGCCGGCCGAGTCGACCGCGCGGCTCTGGGTTGACCGCACGCCGGCCGGGTTCACGTTCAACATCAAGGCGTTCAGCCTGCTCACCGGCCATCCCACAAAGGTCAGCGCGCTCTACAAGGACCTGCGGCCGGAGACCGAGAAGAAGAACGTCTACCCCGACGACCTGCCCGCGCAGGCGTACGAGGAGGTGTGGACACGCTTTTTGTCGGCGCTGGACCCCCTCGTCGAGGCGGGCAAGCTGGGCGCGTTGCTGTTCCAGTTCCCGCCCTGGTTCACGATCAAGCGGGCCAACAAGCAGTACCTGCTGGAGGTGGCGAAGCGCTGCGCCCCGCTGCTACCGGTCTACGAGTTTCGGCACGCCTCCTGGTTCGACGGCGACAACGCCGACGAGACGTTGTCGTTCCTGCGCGAGCACGACCTGTCGTACGTCTGCGTGGACATGCCGCAGGGTCACCGCTCGTCGGTGCCCCCGGTGCTGGCCGCCACCGGTGACCTGGCCGTGATGCGCTTTCACGGCCACAGCGACAAGTGGACCAGCAAGGACATCCACGAGAAGTTCGGCTACCACTACTCCAAGCGGGAGCTCAAGGACTGGGCGCCGAAGCTGCGCGAGCTGGCCGACTCCGCCGGCCAGACGCACGTCCTCATGAACAACTGCTACCGCGACTACGCGCAGACCAACGCGACGACACTCATTGGCTTACTGAACAGGTAAAACCTTCGCGCTGGCCCAATGCGCCGCCTGGGGAGTCGGCGAGGCGGACGCCCCGATCGGTGGGCAGCACTTTCGGGGATGTTGCTGCCTCACGACGGCCTGAAGCAGCAACATCCCCGAAGTTGTGCTGATCATGGACGAGCGCGGTGCAGGGCTTGAACCCCCGCGTCTCACCCGATCCGGGTGGGGTGGGCTCACCCGCTCGCCGGGCAGGGTGGGCACGGTGGTGACGGCCGCCCGACGGCCGGAGACGACACGGAGGTGACGGGGGATGACGGTTCGACTGGTGACGGATCGACGGCGTGGTGCCGTCCTGCACGTGGTCGGCACGGCGGACAACGCCCGACGTGCCACCCAGGGCAGCCCGGTACGCGCCCGGCGCGGTCCCGTGGGGCCGCCGCGACGTACCGACGAGCGACGCTGGGAGGCCACGGAACGGGGGTCGACCGATGCCTGACGCGATGATCTCCGCGTTCGAGAGTTCGCTGGACAAGACCAACCTGATCCTCAAGGACATCGAGGACGCCTACGGGTGGCCGAAGGAGCGGCGCAACCAGTCGTACGCGGCGCTGCGCACGGTGCTGCACCTGCTGCGGGACCGGTTGGCGGTCGGCGAGAGCGTCGAGTTCGCCCAGCAGTTGCCCGTGCTGGTCCGCGGGATCTACTTCGACGGCTGGAACCCGTCCGACGTGCCGATCAAGCTCAACCGCGACGACTTCCTCTACGAGGTCCGCCAGGGCTTCCCGTACGACGCCGAGGGCGGCGCGGAGCGGGTGACGCAGGTGGTGCTCGACACCCTGCGTCGGCACGTCACCCAGGGCGAGTGGCAGGACGTAAAGGACACCATGCCCAAGGACCTCGCCATGATGCTGCCCTGAGACCGGCCTATCGAGCGGCGCTGTCCGGCGGGGACGGCACCCGGGACACCGGGTGGCCGGCCCCGCGGGCCAGCGCCGCGAACGCGACGGCGTCGGTGACCGCCGCGCCGCCGGGGTCGTTGTTGAAATAGACGTACGCCGGCTCGTCCGCGTCGAACTCGTCGGTGAGCCGGCGGACCCACGAGCCGAGCGCCGTCCGCCCGTAGTGCGGCCACGGTCGGGCCCGCCCCTCGTGCAGCCGCAGGTACCCGAAGTCGGTGGTCCGCCAGCGCGGGGCCACCGGTCGACCGAGACGATCCGCCCAGACCAGCGCCGCCTGCCGCCGTTCCAGGACCGCCCGGGTGGCGTCGGTCCACCACGACGGGTGCCGGGGCTCCACCGCCACCCGCACGTCCCGCGGGAACAGCCGCAGCGTCGCGTCGAGCGCGTCGACGTCCGCCCGCAGGTTCGGTGGCAGTTGCAGCAGCACCGGGCCGAGTCGGTCGCCGAGGGCGGTGGCCCGGCCGAGGAACCGCGCCACCGGCTCGGCCGGCTCCCGCAGACGTTTGATGTGGGTGAGGTAGCGGCTCATCTTCACCGCCACGCAGAAGTCCGCCGGGGTCCGTTCCCGCCACGCCGCGAACGTCTCGCGTTCGGGCAGCCGGTAGAACGCGTTGTTGACCTCGACGGTGGCGAAGCCCGACGCGAAGTGCTCCAACCAGAGGCGCTGCGGCATCCCCTGCGGGTAGTAGCGGCCCCGCCAGTCCCGGTACTGCCAGCCCGACGTGCCCACCAGGATCACCGCCTCATCCTGGCACTCTCCGCCGCCGCCCGCGAACCGACCGTGTCGTCCCGGTTCGGCGTCTACGGTGTGGGTTAGAGAAGATCGCGCGTGGGGTACCACCCGCAGCACGACGGACCCCGGCGTACGGCGGGGCGGCACACCCGAGGGAGTACCGATGGCACTCAACGACGATGACATGCAGACCACGGGCGGCGGCGGCCTGGAGGGTCCGGCCGACGGCGGTGCGACCCCGGGTCACCAGGACGGTGGCGCGGACGGTGGCGCGGAGGGTCCGGCCGACGGTGGCGCGACTCCGGGTCACCAGGACGGTGGCGCCGATGGTGGCGCGGAGGGTCCGGCCGACGGTGGCGCGACTCCGGGTCACCAGGACGGTGGCGCCGATGGTGGCGCGGAGGGTCCGGCCGACGGTGGCGCGACTCCGGGTCACCAGGACGGTGGCGCCGACGGCAGCGCCCGGTAGCGGCACGTCATGACGTACCTCGACCCGCCGGGCGGCCACGGCCGCCCGGCGGTTCCGTCCGTGGCCCCCGACGGCGCGGCCGTCGCCGCGCTGGCGCGTTGCGTCTCGGTCGAGCCCGCCAAGTTCGCCGCCGCGCACTGGGGCCACACCCCGCTGCTGTCCCGCGCCGCCGAGCTGCCCGACCCGTCCGGGTTCACCGACCTGTTCAGCCCGGACGACGCCGACGAGCTGCTCAGCCGGCGCGGTCTGCGTACCCCTTTCCTGCGCGTCGCCAAGGACGGACAGCTCGTGCCGGCGGCCCGCTGGACCGGCGGCGGCGGGGCCGGCGCCGAGATCGGCGACCAGGTGCTCGACGAGCGGATCCTCGAGCAGTACGCCGGGGGTGCCACCCTGGTGTTGCAGGGCCTGCACCGGATCTGGCCGCCACTGGTGGGCTTCGCCCGCGACCTGGGCCTCGCGCTGCGTCAGCCGTTGCAGGTCAACGCCTACCTCACCCCGGCGGGTAGCCAGGGCTTCGCCACCCACTACGACACCCACGACGTGTTCGTACTGCAGGTGGACGGCCGCAAGCACTGGCGGATCCACCCGCCGGTGCTGCCCGACCCGCTGGAGAAGCAGCCGTGGGGCGGCCGCGCCGACGAGGTCGGCGCCACCGCTCAGGGTCCCGCCGCGCTGGATGTGGTGCTCGCGCCCGGCGACGCCCTCTACCTGCCGCGCGGGTGGCTGCACAGCGCCCAGGCGCAGGAGGCCAGCTCGCTGCACCTGACCGTGGGCATCCGCGCGTTGACCCGCTACGCGCTCGTCGAGGAACTGCTCGCGCTGGCCGCCGAGGACCAGCGGCTACGGGCCAGCCTGCCGTTCGGCACCGACGTCGCCGACCCGGACGCCATCGAGCCGGAGCTGACCGAGACGGTGGAGGCGCTGCGCGACTGGCTGCTGCGGGCCGACCCGGGCGCGGTCGCCGCGCGGCTGCGCCAGCGCGCCTGGCCGGCGGCCCGCCCAGCGCCGATCCGTCCACTCGCCCAGGCCGGCGCGCTGGCCGCGTTGGACGCCGACTCCCGGCTCACCCTGCGACCCGGCCTGCGCTGGCAGCTCCTGCCGCACGGGGACGGCCAGGTGGCGCTACGGCTGTTCGACCGCACGATCACGCTGCCCGCCGACTGCGAGCCAGCCACCCGCGCCCTGCTGAGCGGGGCCGCGACCCGGGTCGGTGACCTACCCGGCCTCCCGGACGACGCCGACCGGGTCACCCTGGCCCGCCGCCTCCTGCGCGAGGCCGTCCTGGTGCCGGCCTGACCCTGTCCCCGCGGTTGATCAAGAGGTTCGCGTCACGACACGCCGGATTGATGACGCGAACCTCTTGATCAACCGGAGAAGAAGGGGGCGGGCGGTCAGCGGCCTAGGGTCAGGAGCAGCACCGTTGTTACCAGGCCGGTGCCGAGTACCACCATGATCGGTTGGGGGCCGAGCATCGCGTGCCGGCGATCGGCCAGCGCCCGCGCCGGCACGAGCCCCATCAGTGGCCCGAACAGCGTCACCACCAGCGCCAGCACCGGCATGCCGACCGCCAGGTCGCCGCCGTACCCGACGCCGAGCGCCCGCGCGGCGACGCCCAGCGCGTACCCGAGCACCGCGCCGCCCACCCCGCACAGCGCCAGCAACGGGTTGACCGAGCCCGGCAGCTCACCCGGCTGCCCGGCCCGGTTGAGCAGGTCACGAACCCGGCCGAGGAGCAACGCCGGGTCGGCCGGGGCACCGCCGTTGGCCGGCACGGGCGGTCCGCCGATGCGACGGGCGCCCAGCCGGGCACGGGCCTGCTGCCACAGGTGCGCCACCTCGGCGTCCACCCGTTCCTGCTCCTCCCGGGCGTCGACCAGCTCCTGCTCGGCACGCCGCACCTCGGCGACGGCCTCGTCGACCGCGCGTTCGGCCGCCGCGCACTGCCGCTCGTACCAGGTGTGCGCCTCGGCGCGCTGCTCGCGCACGCGAGCGGTCAGCTCGGCGAGCCGTCGTAGCTGCGCCGTGTACGTCTCACTCGCCACCGGCTCGTTCATCGCGACGGTCCATAGGGGATGATCACGTGGCCGGTGCGGTGCACGGCCCGGTCGAAGAAGAGCCCACGCCACGGGCGGGGATACCAGTCCGGGCCGCCGGTGCCCGGATAGAGCGACGCGCCCAGCTCACCGCCGTGCGCGTCCAACGCCACCCAGGCCCCGATCTGGTCGGTGCGGGCGGCGGGACCACCCAGGTCGGCGCGCATCCGCGCCACGCCCCGCCACCAGGCCAGCACGTGGGTACGCCGCTCCGGCCCGTCGTGCAGGATCCGGCGCAACTGCTCCAGGCCCGTGCGCCGGCCCGTCCGCGCCGCGAGGGCGCCGGCCGCCGCGTCGACCGCGAACAGCAGCAGGTAGTGCGGGCTGCCCGCGCCGGACAACCCGTCGGCCGTCTCGGTCATCAACTCGCCGACGGTCTCCTCGTCGTACCAGGCGGCGTCGTCGGCCAGGTCGTCGTAGAGCGTGCGGGCGATGCCGTCGGCGTCCGGGTCGAGGCAGGCGATGGAGAAGCGGGCGGTGCCCGGCGGGTGCTGGCGGGCCAGTGACCGGGCCGCCGCGTCCAGCACCGCGCACGCCTCGCCCACCCGCGTGCCGAGCACCGCCAGGTTGCGTCCGGGCGCGCGGGGCAGCCGCAGCGCCGCCGAACGCGCCTGCACGTCGATGATCTCGCCGAGCAGGGCCACCGGGTTGCGCGGGGAGCGGCCGTCCGCCGGGGCTTCGAGGGCCCGGAAGTCGGGGGCCTCGGTGAGCCGGGGGATCGCGTCACCGTCGAAGAGCCGGGCCGGGGCCGCGTCCGGCGGGCGCATCCGCCACAGGCGGTGCTGCAGGCCGCTCCACGTCTCCCAGTCGCTGGCAGCCGGGATCCGGGCGACCTCGTTGCCCTCGACCATGCCCGACTCGGCGTTGACCACCGCGTGCCAGCGTGGCAGCGACTGCGCCGCGTCGTTTCGTTCGGCGAGGATCCGCAACGCCTTGGGCAGCGCGATCCGCAGGGCGAACTGCGCCACCAGCGCGGGACGCCCCCACAGCGCCTCGATGCCCCGAACGTCCTGGGAGGCGAGCACCAGGTGGATGCCCTGCGACCGGCCGCGGCGGGCCAGGTCCTCCAGCAGGTCGGCCGCCTCCCGGGCCACCACGTCACGGCCGGCCAGCAGCATCTGGAACTCGTCGACCACCGCGACGATCCGCGGCCAGTGCCCGGTCGGGTCCACCGCGCGCAACTCGGCGAGCTTGGTGACCTCGTGTTTCTTGGCCGCGTCGGCCCGCCGCCGCAGCTCCTCGGCGAGGAAACGCAGCAGCGCCAGCCCGAACTCCCGGTCGGTGTTGACGTTGATCCCGACCAGGCGCATGTGCGGCAGCCAGCTCGGGTCACGCCGGCCCTGCGCGAACCGGGCGAAGGACACGCCCTCCTTGAAGTCCAGCAGATAGAACTCCATCTCGGCGGGGGAGTAGCGGGCCGCCAGCGCGCCGATCCACGCGAAGATCAGGTTCGTCTTGCCGGTGCCGGACGGCCCTCCGATGAGGGCGTGCGGCGGATAGTCGGCGAGCGTCAGGCGGACCGGTCGACCCTGCGGTCCCTCGCCGATCGGCACGGTCAGGCCGTCCGCCGAGTTCTCCCGCCACATCAGCTCGGGCGGCGGCAACAGGTCGCCGAACGGCGTCGGCGGTGGGCCGGCGTTCATCTGGGCGGCGACCTCGCGGCAGGTCTCGGTGACCAGCGTCGCCGGCGGCGGTGGGTCCAGCCGGACCGAGAGGCCCGACGGGCCGCCGATCCGGGCGCCCGACGCGTCCGCCACCACCCGGGTCACCGTCGGGTCGTCGGGCAGTGACCCGCCACGGACCACCAGGTGCACCCCGCAGGCCGCGCCGGCACGGACCACCCGGTCGAGCTGCCCGCGCTCGTGCCGGTTCAACTCGTCGCCGCCGAGCAGCACCGCGACCCGCCACGGCTCGGGGCGGCGGCCGGTCGCCGAGGCCAGTTCCCGCAGGGACCCGTACTCGCCGGCCAGCACCGTCTCGTTGATCCGCCGGATCTGCTCGACCAGGTCGTCCAGGAGCGGGCCCAGTCCGCCGGGGCCGACGAAGGTGAGCAGCCCCGCCGTGCCCAGCGGCGCGAACCCGGCCAGGCCCCCGCCGAGGTGCTCCGGGTCGTACCCGATCAGTCGTACCCCACCGGGGTCGGCGCGACCGACGGCCCGCAGCAGCAGCGCGGACACCACGGCGTCGCAGCCGGCGCGGTCGTCGCCCGACAGGTGGACGTGCCCGGCGTCGAGCAGCGGCACCAGCGCGGGTACCGGCTCGACGTCGTCGAGCCGGACCGTACCGACCCGCAGCGCGCCGGGTGGCTCGGCCCGGCGCAGGGGCGTGGGGGTCCAGCCCGGCCAGTCCGCGCCGGCGCAGCCGGGCGCCTCCTGGCGGGCGGCGTCGGCGGCGTGGCGGGCCAGCTCCGCGATGCGGGTGGCGTGCCGGGCGTCGATCTCGGCGAGGCGGCGGTCGCGTTGACCGCCCACCCGCTCGGGTACGGCGGCGGCGGCCCGGCGGACCCGGGCGAGCCGCTCGCGCCCGGCGCTCAGGTCGGCCTGCGCGGCCGACAGCCGGGTACGGGTGGCGCCCAGCGCCTCGGCGAGGGAGTCCCGGACCCGGGTGGCGAGCTGCCCGCGCCGGTCAGCCATCGGAGCCCCGGCGAGCCGGCGCGTCCCGCCACGGGCTGCCCGTGCGCGGCGGTACGACCCCACCCGACGCCTGCCCACCCGCCGCGCCGGAAGGCCGACCGCCGGCGCGCGGGACGTTCGGGCGTGGGCTCGCGCCGCTGTCGGGTCGACCGCCGGAGCGTGGGGTGCCGGCGCGCTTGTCGTCGCGGCGTGGAGTCGGGCCCGCGTCCGGCTCGGCGGCGGCCTGCGGCGCTCCCGTGGGCAGGTCCCGGCCCAGCCGGGCGAGCAGCAGCCCGGCCGTCACCCCGGCGGCCACGGCCGAGTCGGCGGCGTGCGGCGGCTCCCCGGACGAGCGTGGCGGCGGCATCCGGCAGACCCGGGTCAGCAGCGTCTCCAGCACCGGCGGTGGCAGCCCGGGCAGCAGGTCCCGTACCCGGCCGTCCAGCTCCCCGCGTAGCCGGCCGAGGTCGCTGGCGCGGGGCGGATGCCCCAGCAGCTCACCGGCCAGCTCGCGCAGCAACGGGGGCGCGAGCGCCGCCATGCCGAGGCCCACGTCGGCCGACGCGCGGCGCAGCTCGGTCCGCAGTCGGTCACGGTCACCGGCGCGTACGCCGCCCACGACCCGGCGCAGCAGCTCCTGTGAGTCGCGTAGTCGCTCGTCGGGCTCGTCCGCGTCGGTCTCGTGCCCGCCGGTCAGCTCCGCCACCCGGACGGACCACCAGCGACGCATCCGTACCTGCTCGGGCCGCTCCGGCGCCACGGTGGTGGGCCCGTCCGACGGCGCCTCGTCGTGGCGCTGGTCGCGCTGCTGCGGCCCGGGCGGTGGGGCGCCGTCGGCGGCCAACCCGATCGCGACCAGGTACGCCGACAGCTGCTCCTGCGCCACCCGAAGCGCGTAGTTCGCGCTCTCGGCGTGCTCGGTGGCGGCGGACAACTCGGGCACGCCCATGGGGTTGGCCGACTCCTGGCGGACCCAGCGCAGCCGCTCGGCGGCCAGGCCGAACTTCTCCAGGGCCTGACCGAGCAGACCCACCGGGAACTCCTCGCTGGCCGCGCGGACCTGACCGCCGATGTCCTCGATGATGGACACGCCGGCCTACAGGGTGGAGACGTAGAGCTGGGCCTGCTCCACCGCGACCAGTGTCGCGGCGAGACACTCCTCCAGCTCCTGGCTGGCCTGTGTCAGCGAGGCCTGGGCCGCCTCGACCGTCTCGTGCCCGCTGCCCTCCAGCGCGCCGGCCAGGGTTTGTTGCGCCTCGGCCAGCTTCTCACCCGCCGCCTGGACGGCTGTCTGCCCGTCACCGATCTGTTGGAGGGCGACATCGATGGCAGCCTTCAGCTCGGCGACGCTCGCCACGGCGGAACCTCCTGGGGGCGGGGAGATCTCCATTAGAGCCTATCGCCATCCCCGGGAGAACATCCGCCCTGGCGGTGTTGATGCCCGCCTGACCGTTAAACCCCGTGAAGTGCCGGGAGTCCGTTCTGCGGGAGTCCCAGTGCGAGAACCTTTCAGTTTTCGCGGAGCCAGCGGGGGCCGTACACCTCCGCGCCCAGGGCGGTGACCCGCTCGCGTAGCTCCCGGTCGGCGGTGACCACCAGCCGGCGGCGCTGCGGGGCCGCCCGCACCAGCTCGACCACCGTGTCGTCACCCGAGCCGGGGGCGGAGACCACACGCACCTCGTCGATGCCGGGCACGTCCCGCGCCGCGCCCTCGACCACGAGCACCACGTCGACCGGTGCCGTCAACCGGGCGGGCAGCCCCTCGGCGGCCACCGGCGCGAGGGCGTCCCGCAGCCGGGCGGCAGCCCCGGCCCGGTCCCGCCACCACCCGTTGGGGCGGGAGCCCACCACGTTGGCACCGTCCACGATCAGCAGCGGGTTCTCCGTCATGCCGCCAGCCTGCCACCACCCGACCGAACCGGCCGGACGCCACTCCACGGCGAGGTGCGCCAACGCCTGCGGCGTTTGTCGCGCCGGGTGCCGGGTAGCCCCTGCCGACCGTGCCGCGCCCGACTGCGGAGGAGAGACATGATGGGACCCGGTGATCTCGGCTCCGACCCGTGGGACGAATTCCTGGCCCGGTACTTCGGCCGGGGTGAGGGAGGACGCCGACCGCCGCACCGGGTCGACATCACCCGACTGATGACCGCCGACGCGCGGGAGATGCTGGCCGACGCGGCCCGTCGCGCCGCCCAGCGGCAGAGCAGCGACCTGGACACCGACCACCTGCTCTGGGCGGCGCTGCAACGCGAACCGCTGCGCGACCTGGTCCGCCGGGCCGGCGCCGACCCGGACACCCTGCTCAACGCGCTCGGCGGCAAGGGCGACGGCGCGCCGCGCGGCGAGGTGCCACCGAACCTGTCGCTGACCCCGGCGGCCAAGCGGGCGCTGCTCGACGCCCACCAGCTGTCCCGGGCGATGGGCGCGAACTACATCGGCCCCGAGCACATCCTGATGGCCCTGCCGCTCAACCCCGAGTCGCCCGCCGGACGGATGCTGGCCGCCGGACGGATCCAACCAGAGTCGTTGCAGGCCGCCAACGCCGAACGCGGCCCGATGAACGGCCCGAAGCCGGACCGGGGTACGCCCACCCTCGACCAGTACGGTCAGGACCTCACCGACCTGGCCCGCAACGACCAGATCGACCCGGTGATCGGCCGGGCCGACGAGATCGAGCAGGCCGTGGAGATCCTGTCCCGGCGGACCAAGAACAACCCGGTGCTGATCGGCGAGGCAGGTGTCGGCAAGACCGCCATCGTCGAGGGGTTGGCGGAGCGGATCTGCGACGGGGACGTCCCGCAGACCCTGCTCGGCAAGCGGGTCGTGCAACTCGACCTCGCCGGCCTGGTCGCCGGCACCCGCTACCGGGGTGACTTCGAGGAACGCCTCAAGAAGGTCATCGACGAGATCCGGGCGCACCGGGACGAGCTGATCATCTTCCTGGACGAGATCCACACCCTGGTCGGCGCGGGTGGCGCCGGCAGTGAGGGCGGGATGGACGCGTCCAACATGCTCAAGCCCGCCCTGGCGCGGGGTGAGCTGCGGGTGATCGGCGCGACCACGCTGGACGAGTACCGCAAGAGCATCGAGAAGGACGCCGCGCTGGCTCGGCGTTTCCAGCCCGTGTTGGTGCCCGAGCCGAGCATCGACGACACCATCGCGATCCTGCGCGGGCTGCGGGACCGGTACGAGGCGCACCACCAGGTGCGCTTCACCGACGAGGCGCTGGTCACCGCCGCCGAGTTGTCCGACCGGTACGTCACCGACCGGTTCCTGCCGGACAAGGCCATCGACCTCATCGACCAGGCCGGCGCGCGCGTGCGGCTGCGCACCCGTACCCCGGCCTCCGACGTACGGGAGCTGGAGCAGGAGCTCGACGACGTACGCCGCGACAAGGAGCAGGCTGTCACCGACGAGCAGTACGAGCGCGCCTCGGCGCTGCGCGACCGGATCGCCGAGCTGGAGGCGGAGATCCGGCGCGCCAACGGCGAGGATGGTCCGTCGTCCTCGCAGGTGCCCGAGGTGGGTCCACAGGAGATCGCCGAGGTCGTCTCCCGGGCCACCGGCATCCCGGTCAGCCAGCTCACCGAGGAGGAACGGGACCGGCTGCTGCGCCTGGAGGGTCACCTGCACGAGAAGGTGGTCGGCCAGGACGACGCGGTCACCGCGGTGGCCGAGGCGGTCCGCCGCTCCCGGGCCGGGCTGGCCGACCCGGAGCGTCCGATGGGCAGTTTCCTGTTCCTCGGCCCCACCGGCGTCGGCAAGACCGAGCTGGCCCGAGCCCTGGCCGAGGCGCTGTTCGGCGAGGCGGACCGCATGGTCCGGGTGGACATGAGCGAGTTCCAGGAGCGGCACACGGTGAGCCGGCTGGTCGGCGCCCCACCCGGGTACGTCGGCTACGAGGAGGCCGGCCAGCTCACCGAGGCGGTACGGCGCCGCCCGTACGCGGTGGTGCTGCTCGACGAGATCGAGAAGGCGCACCCGGACGTGTTCAACATCCTGCTCCAGGTGCTCGACGACGGGCGGCTCACCGACAGCCAGGGCCGTACGGTGAACTTCAAGAACACCGTCCTGATCATGACGAGCAACCTCGGCTCCGAGCTGATCACCGGCACCCAGCGTGCCGTCGGCTTCGGCACCGGCGCGCCCGGCAGCGAGCAGGAGAACGACGAGCTGCGCGAGCGGCTGATGCGTCGCCTCCAGGAGAACTTCCGCCCCGAGTTCCTCAACCGCATCGACGAGATCATCATCTTCCGCCGGCTCGAGGCCGAGCAGTTGCGCGACATCACCGCGCTGCTGCTCGAGGACACCCGCCGCCGGATGCACGCCCAGGACATCCAGGTGGAGGTCACCACCGCCGGGGTGGACTGGCTCGCCGAGCACGGCTACCAGCCGGAGTTCGGCGCCCGTCCGCTGCGCCGGGTGATCCAGCGCGAGGTGGACAACCACCTGTCCCGGATGCTGCTGGAATCGGCGATTTCACCCGGCCAGAAGGTCGTCGTGGACGCCCGCGACGGGCAACTCACCTTCGACGTGACCGCGGGCGAGCGGGGCTACACCGCCGCCACGACAACACACCCACGATGAGCGGGCCGGCGGGACGCGAGGACCACGACGAGCCGCACGAGGACGCGGACGAGCACCCCGACCCGATCCTGGCGCCCCCGACCGCCAATCCACGCCGGACGCGGGTACCAGCCGAGGGCCTGCACCCCAAGACCGACCAGGACGACCCGGAGACGCGAGAGGAGACGTGATGGTACGCGACACGCGGCTCGACCCCGAGGTGGAAGTGCTCTGGGAGGACTTCCACGCCGAGGTCAACGTCCCGTCGGAGCAGCTGCGCACCTGGCTGTTGACCAGGGGATCGGGCGAGGAGTCGTTCAGCCCGAACCCGGACCTGGATCTGCCCCAGCCGGGGCGGGAGATCCTCAAGGTGCTCAACAAGCGCAAGGTCGACCTCACGCCGGAGGACATCGAGGTGATGCGCGAGGCGGTGGAGCGGATCCGCGAGCTGATGGACGCCAAGCCCCGGCGCGGCAACGCCGACGACGAGTGGCGGCACTCGCTGCTCGACCTCGGGCACGATCCGCTCGTGGAACGCTGAGCGCGGCCGTACGTGACGGCGCCGACCCGGTTCGGGTCGGCGCCGTCGTCGTGCCCTACTGGCCCTGATCGGGCTCCAGGCTGCCGATGGTCAGCCCCGCCGCGTCGGCGGCGGCGTCGCGCTCGCCCCGGGTCTGGTCCTCGCGGGTGAGCAGGTTGGCGTACTCGGTGACGTCGGCCGGGTCGGGCACCTCCGGGAGCCGGCGCAGGAACGCCTCCACCTGGCGGGTGGCGGCGGTGTGCGCGGCGGCGGCCTGGCGGAGCAGTTCGCGGTCGTCGGCGGGCGGGTAGAGATCGGTCATGTCCGCCAGATACCCGGACAGCGGCGGTTCGCACCGGCGGTGGCCCTCGTCTCGCCTCGCCTCACCGGCCGGCGATGCCGTCCAGGAGGGTGGTCAGGTTGTGGTCGAAGGTCTCCTCGGCGTCGAGGTGCGCGCCGTCGACGACGAGCCGGGCGATCGTGGGATAGCGGCCCGTGTCGAGCATGCGCGTCAGGTAGGGGCCGAGGCTGGCCTGCCAGGCGCTCAACTCGGTGCCGGTGGACCGGGCGGTACGTCGCTCGGTGACCTCCCGCCGCAGCGCTCCGATGATGAAGGCGTTGAGGGCGCCCAGGGCGCGCTGGAGGTCGTCGACGTCGCGTACGGCGGGGGCCTGGCTGAGCGCCGCGGCGGTCGACTCGCCCACGGTGAGCGCGTGCGGCCCGAGCTGCGGTCGTCCGCCGAGCAGGTCGGAGAACCACTCGTGGTCGAGGGCGGCGGCGCGGGTCCGTCGCACGATGGCCAGCACCGTGGCACGCCACCCGGGGTGCGGGCCACCCTCGGCGATCTCGGCGTAGACGGCGTCGACCATCAGGTCGAGCAGCTCTGACCGGTTGGTCACGTAGTCGTAGAGGCGCATCGGACCGACGCCGAGTTCCTTGGCGATCCGGCGGACCGACAGGCCGTCGAGGCCGTGCGCGTCGGCGAGCCGGATCGCCGTCTCGGCGATCTTCGCGCGGCTCAGCGGCACCGGCGTCGCCCGCGGGCGGGGCTCGGGCCGTTCCCACACCGGCACCACTTCGCTACCGTACGGTGTATCCACGAAATACAGTGTACGGTAAGGAGCATGGCGATGCGACTGGCGATCGTGGGCGGCGGCCTGGGCGGGCTGACGTTGGCACGGATCCTGCACCTGCACGGCATTGAGGCGGTGGTCCACGAACGCGAGGCGGACCGGGCCGCGCGCTCGCAGGGCGGGATGCTCGACCTGCACCCGGAGTCCGGGCAGCGCGCCCTCGCCGAGGCGGGCCTCGGCGAGGTGTTCCGGTCGTCGGCGCGGCCCGAGGGCGAGGAGCACCGCATCCTCGACCCCGCCGGGCGTACGCTCGTGCACCACACACCGCGCCCCGGCTCATTCGACGGACGCCCGGAGATCGACCGCACCGTCCTGCGTCAGCTTCTGCTGGACGCGCTCCCGTCCGACGCGGTCACCTGGGGTCATCGCCTCGTCGGGGCGACGCCGCGACCCGCCGGCGGTTTCCTGCTGACCTTCGACAGCGGTCGTCGCGTCGAGTGCGACATTCTCGTCGGCGCGGACGGCGCGCGCTCGGTCGTCCGACCGCTGTTGATCGACGCGCCACTGACGTACGTCTCCACCCACGTGGATCTCACCATCGGCGACGCCGACCGTCGCCACCCGGAGCTCGCCGAGATGGTCGGCCCCGGCAACCTGTGGTGCGTCGGCGTCAACCAGATCCTCGCCGCCCAGCGCCTCGGCGACGGCAGCATCCGGGTCGGGATCTCGCTCCGTGCCGAGGGCCGTGACCTGGACGCCTACCGCAGCAAGGATGCGCTACGGGCCCTCTTCGACGGCTGGGACGCGCGCCTGGTCGCCCTCATCGACGCCGGCGACGACGCGCCGACGCCGCGCCGGGTCGAGGCGATGCCGGTCGGCGCGCGCTGGGTCCACCAGCCGGGAGTCACCCTGCTCGGTGACGCCGCGCACCTCATGCCCCCGGTCGGCGAGGGCGCCAACCAGGCCATGCTGGACGCGGCCGAACTCGCCCACGAACTCGTCGCCCACCCCGGCGACCCGGACGCGGCGATCCGGGCGTACGAGGAGGCGATGTTCGCCAGGGTCCAGCCGATCGCCGAGATGTGCGCACGGGTCCAGGCCATGATGCTGTCCCCGACGGCGGCCGACGACCTCGTCCGCTTCTTCACGCGGCGTCCCGCCGAGCCCGTCGGGCAGTAGGCCCTCACGCCGCGCTGGGCTGTCGGACGCCGAAGGCCGGGTTGCGTACCAGCCAGTCCAGGTAGGTGGGGTGCGACGCCAGCGAGTCGGTGTACGCCGCCTTCGCCGTGGCCAGCAGCAGCTCCGCGTCGCGGGCGGCGGGCGACTCCGGATGCCACCCCAGCAGCAGTCGCCAGCGCAGCGGGACACCGGCCAACCGCCGGGTCACCAGACCGGCCACCGGCCGGAACGTCGCCTGGCACAGGGCCACCGCGACGCCCGCGTCCACCAGGTCGACGCAGCCGCGGATGTCGGTCTCGTACACCTTGCGCGGGGTGAAGCCGGCGCGCGCGCAGGCGGCGGCGAAACAGTCGCCGAAGCAGCCGTCGCCGGGCGCGGCCACCCACTGCTCGTGGCGCAGGTCGGCCAGGCGCACCTCGTCCCGGTCGGCGAGCGGGTGGCTCGCCGGCAGCAGGACCAGCACCGGGTCGACGGCCACCTCCCGCCATCGCAACCCGAACTCGGCCGACGGGGTGGCGTCGCCGCAGACGCCGGTGAGGGCGAAGTCCAACCGTCCGCCGGCCACCAACTGCGCCAGCTCGTCCACCGACCACGAGGCGTACGTGGTGATCTGGGCCGGCGGCTCCTCGGCGGCGAGGCGGTGCACCAGCCGGCCCAGGATCGGGCTGTTCACGCCGCCGAGCCGGTAGCAGCGTGACACCTCGGCGGCGCCGGCCAGCCGCGCCGCCTCGTCCTGTAGGCCCTTCATGGCCGGCAGCAGCACCCGGGCCCGGGCGAGCACCAGCTCACCGAGCGCGGTGGGGCGGGCGCCGCGCCGGTCCCGGTCGAACAGCGGCCCGCCCAGCGTCCGTTCGATCCGCTGGAGCTGGGCGGTCAGCGCCGGCTGGGCGAGCCCGAGGGTCGACGCCGCCTTGGTCACACTCCCTGTCTCGGCGATCGCGCAGACCACCCGCAGGTGTCGCAGCTCCAGGTTCATACGGTGACGGTAGGACCACGTCGCAGCCTGCGGAAGGGGCCAAGTGGATCGGTGACATTGAATGCATTCTTTGGTGCGGCCCGCGCGTTCAGTCGCGCGGCGGCTCCGGCAGGTCCTTCAGGTACGTCGGCCGCCGAGTCACCGCGTCGCGGAGCTTGTCCACCACGCCCACCGCCGGCTCGACGATGCGGTTCCACGGCGGCGTGGCCGGAGTGCCCGGGTGCGGCCGGGTCGGAGCGGCCTCCTCGGCGATCTCCAACCGGTTGCCCAGCCGGATCAGCTCCTCCGACGTCGCCACCGCGCGCAGCTCGGTGACGAGCGTGCCCACCCCGTCGACGTGGCGGCGGACCCGCTCGGCGACCTCGGTCACGGTCTCGTCGTTCAGCACCTTGAGGGCGGCCAGCAACGCCGCGTCACCGTCGATCTCCGCGTCCACCCGGGCGGCCTCGGCCGGCAGCGCCGCCCGCACCGCTGGCAGCAGGTACTGCTCCTCGGCGGAGATGTGCCGCGACAGCGCGGCGGTGAGCACCGCGAGGGCCTCGTTCGGCGTGGCGTCCGGGCCGCTGAGCTGGTCCACCAGGGTCAGCAACTGCCGGTGCTCGCGGTCCACGATGTCGGCGACGCTACGGCCGCCGGGCCGGTAACCCTCGTCGGGGGCGGGCGTGGGCGGCAACGGGGGCAGGGGAACGGCGGACATGATGCCCTCCTCGACTGGCGGGCGGAAGCTCCGGCAGGGGTTGTGCGGTCGTGGGCGGCGGTACCCGAACGCGGCCGCCGCGAAACCGCCGCCCGATTCGTCGACCTGGATGCCCGGCCGCCTCCCCTCGGTGCGCCGGCCCGCCGGTAACTCGGGGCTGGTATGAAGGGGCGATGACGAGCGACGCCGCCTCCGCCCGACCGGACCCCACCGCGGAGGTCGTGGACCTCTGCCGCGACCTGCTGCGCATCGACACCACGAACACCGGTGACAACGACACCAGCGTCGGCGAACGCCGCGCGGCCGAGTACGTGGCGGAGAAGCTCGCCGAGGTGGGCATCGAATCGGTCCTGCACGAGTCCGCGCCCGGCCGGGCGAACGTGGTGGCCCGCATCCCCGGCGCCGACCCGAGCCGGGAGGCCCTGCTGGTGCACGGCCACCTGGACGTGGTGCCCGCCGACGCCGACGAGTGGTCGGTGCACCCGTTCTCCGGCGAGCAGCGCGACGGCTACCTGTGGGGTCGCGGCGCCATCGACATGAAGGACTTCGACGCGATGGTGCTCGCCGTGGTGCGGCACTGGCAGCGCACCGGCGTCCGGCCCCCGCGCGACATCGTCCTCGCGTACACCGCCGACGAGGAGGCGGGCAGCGACTACGGCGCGCGCTTCCTGGTCGAGAACCACCGCGACCTCTTCGACGGCTGCACCGAGGCGATCGGCGAGGTCGGCGGGTTCTCCTACTCGGTCAACGACAGCCAGCGCCTCTACCTCATCGAGACCGCCGAGAAGGGCATCGACTGGCTGCGGCTGCACGCCAAGGGTCGACCCGGGCACGGGTCGATGGTGCACGACGACAACGCGGTCACCGCCCTCGCCGAGGCGGTGGCCCGCATCGGCGGGCACCGCTTCCCGGTGGTGGTGACCGACACCGTACGGGCGTTCCTGACCGAGGTCTCCGACCTGCTCGGCATCGAGCTGGACCCGGAGGACCCGGAGGTCGCCATCGCCAAGCTCGGCCCGATCGCCAACATCATCGGGGCGACCATCCGTAACACCGCCAACCCGACCCGGTTGAGCGCCGGCTACAAGGACAACGTCATCCCGGGCCGCGCCACCGCCACCATCGACTGCCGCAGCCTCCCCGGCCAGTCCGAGCTGCTCGAGCGGCAGTTGCGCGAGCTGGTCGGCCCGGACATCGACATCGAGTACATCCAGCGGCAGCCCGCGTTGGAGACCACCTTCGACGGCGACCTCGTCGAGGCGATGTCGGCGGCGCTGCGCGCCGAGGACCCGGGGGCGCGGCCGGTGCCGTACATGCTCTCCGGCGGCACCGACGCGAAGGCGTTCTCGACGCTCGGCATCCGCTGCTTCGGGTTCGCGCCGCTGCGGCTGCCCGCCGACCTGAACTTCTCCGCGTTGTTCCACGGCATCGACGAGCGCGTTCCGGTCGACGGACTACAGTTCGGCGTGCGGGTTCTCGACCGGTTCCTCCGCACCTGCTAGCAGTGTCCGCGTTACCTCCCCATCGTGAAGGGACTGCCCCACATGACCGACCAGCACGGTGAGCTGGACGCCGCACTCGAGCGGGTGATCGAAGCGGCCCGCCACCACCTGGCCGCCGTACGCGCCGCGCAGGGCCGCGTCGACGACGACGACGTCTGGCAGGCGTACGTGGCGTTGAACAACGCCTCCTTCGCCTACGACGAGCAGCTCCTCGACGCCTTCGGTGAGGTCACGCCGTGGGACGTTGACTCGATCGACCCGGACGAGGCCGACGAGCGCTTCGGCGGCGACGGTGTCGAGGCCAGCGACCCGCACCCCCGCGTGATCTCGGTGCGCCAACGCCGCGACTACCGGGTGCCGAGCATCTCCGCGCTGCTGCGGGCGGCCGAGGCGGCCCGCCGCGAGGGCACCCCCGAGGACGACGAGCCGGCGCCGGTGGAGGGCGTCGGTGAGGCGGTGCTGGAGCTGCTGCAGAGCGGCGACGGCTCGCTCGGCGCACTCGACGTCCCGGAGCTGGAACCGCTCGACGGGGTGGTGATGGTCAGCGAGGTGGGCACCCCGGTCGACCTGGAGTCGTTCGACGACGACGACGCGGTCGGCCCGTTCCAGCCGGCCGCCGACGACCGGCTCGTCGGTCGTCTCGACGAGCACCCGTTCCTGGAACTCGACGACGACGACCACGACCACGCCGGGCACCAGCACTAGTTTGTGGCGGGCCGTACGACGCCCGGGGCCCGACCGTACGCGGTTCGGGTCCCGGGCGTTTCGTCGCGGTGCCCCGGCCCGGTGTCAGTACGACAGTCCCGGCTGCGGCTGGTTGACCCGCCGACGCCGCAACATGACCTGCCGCGTGCCGTCCCGGAACAGCCGTACCCGGGCCAACTCCCATCCGGAGAACTCCGCCTGGATCGCCAACTGCGCCGCTGCGGTCAACCGGTCGACGTTCGGCGGCAGCCGCAGCGGCGCGTACTCGTAGTCCATGCCACCCATGCTGCCCAGCCCGGCGGCAGTCCGCCACCCCCTGGAGGGTGACCGACGCCGCTGCGGTGCCTGGTTCGTGCCGTCCTCGGGCCGTCTCGGGTCACCCGTCGCGTTCGGGGTAGCCGACCGGCACCCCGGAGACGTCCTCCAACGCGGTGGTGATCTCCTCGGGCAGCGTGATGCGCTCGACCTGCAACGCGCCGAGCAGTTGCCCGACCGTCCGGGCGCCCAGGATCGGCGCGGTCACCCCGGGCCGGTCCCGGATCCAGGCCAGCGCCACCTCCAGCGGCGAGACCCCCAGCCCACCGGCCGCGGTCGCCACCGCCTCCACGATGCTGGAGCAGCGCGGCTCCAGGTAGGTGGAGACGAACCGCTCGAAGTGCGGGGAGGCGGCCCGGGAGTCCGCCGGACGCCCATGCCGGTACTTGCCGGTGAGTACCCCCCGACCCAGCGGCGACCAGGGCAGCACGCCGAGGCCCAGCGCGTCAGCGGCCGGCAGGACCTCCCGTTCCACCCCCCGCTCCAGCAGCGAGTACTCCACCTGGGTGGCGACCACCGGCGCCCGGCCCGGCCAGGCCGTCTGCCAGGCGGCGGCCCGCGCGGTCTGCCAGCCGGAGAAGTTCGACACCCCCACGTAACGGACCTTTCCGCTGGCCACCGCGTGGTCCAGCGCCGCGAGCGTCTCCTCCAGGGGGGTGTCCGGGTCGTATCCGTGCACCTGGAACAGGTCGACGTGGTCGGTGCCGAGCCGACGCAGCGACGCCTCCAGGGTGCGCAGCAGGTGACCCCGGGAGCCGTCGCGCCGCCGGGCGCTGCCCGGACGCAACCCCGCCTTCGTGGCGATCAGCAGCTCTTCGCGTGGGACGAGGGTGCCCAGCAGCGACCCGATCACCGACTCGGCGTCGCCGTCGCCGTACACGTCGGCGGTGTCGATCAGGTTGCCGCCCGCGTCCAGGAAACTCTTGAGCTGGGCGGCCGCATCGTCGGCGTCGGTGTCCCGGCCCCAGGTCATGGTGCCGAGCGCGAGCCGCGAAACCGCCAGCCCGCTTCGGCCGAGCGGTCGCTGTTGCATGGGTGAACCTTATTTCGAACCCGCCGCCACGGATATCCTCGCTCCCGTCATCTCTGCCGGTTCTGCCGGTTCCGCCTCCGGAAGGCACCGCGACGGACGGGGGATCATTGGCGGTGAGCCGGTGATCGGGTCCGTTTTCGGCATTGCGTAACCTGATGCGACCTGTGCCACGGATGGGGGAGGACCAGTGCGACTCGGGCTCAGCCTCGGATACCAGACAGCGTGGAGTACGCCGGCCGACCACCTGGCGCTGGCCCAGGAGGCGGACCGCCTCGGCTACTCGGTGGTGTGGGCGGCGGAGGCGTACGGCTCCGACTCGCCCAGCATGCTCGCCTGGATGGCCGGCCAGACGCAACGGATCGACGTGGGCTCGGCGGTGATGCAGATCCCCGCCCGTACACCGGCCGCCACCGCGATGACGGCCGCCACCATCGACGCCCTGTCCGGCGGCCGGTTCCGGCTCGGCCTCGGCGTCTCCGGCCCGCAGGTCTCCGAGGGCTGGCACGGCGTGCGGTTCGCCAAGCCCCTGGGCCGTACCCGCGAGTTCGTCGACATCGTCAAGCTGGCCATCGCCCGCAAGGAGGTGGCGTACGACGGTGAGCACTACACGCTGCCGCTGCCCGACGGCCCCGGCAAGGCGCTGCGGCTGAGCTTCCACCCGCCCCGCGAGCACATCCCGATCTACCTGGCCGCGGTCGGTCCGAAGAACCTGGAGCTGGCCGGCGAGATCGCCGACGGCTGGCTCGCCGTGTTCTACGCCCCGGAGTTCGCCGACGAGCACCTCGCCGCCGTCTCCGCCGGCCGGGCCAAGGCCGGCAAGGAACTGGCCGGTTTCGACGTGGTGCCGTCCGTGCCGGTCGTCGTCGGCGACGACGTCGCCTCCTGCGCCGAGCTGGTCCGCTGGTACGCCGCGCTCTACGTCGGCGGGATGGGCAGCCGGCAGCAGAACTTCTACAACCAGCTCGCCACCCGGATGGGCTACGGCGACGCCGCCCGCGAGGTCCAGGACCTCTACCTGGCCAAGCGCCAGCGCGACGCCGCCGCCGCCGTACCCATGGAGTTCATCGACCGTACGTCGCTGCTCGGCCCGAAGGAGCGCATCGCCGAGAGGATGCGCGAGTACGCCGCCTCCGGTGTCACCACGCTGTCGGTGACCCTGTTCGTGGCCGACCGGGACAGCGGTGTGCAGACCCTGCGGACCGTCGCCGAGGCTCTCGAGCTCTCGGGAGTCGGCGAGTGACCTGGGTTGAGGCCATCGTCCTGGGCATCGTCCAGGGGCTGACCGAGTTCCTGCCGGTCAGCTCGTCGGGGCATCTGCGGATCACCTCGGCGATCTTCTTCGACCGCGACGCGGGCGCGTCGTTCACCGCGGTCACCCAGCTCGGCACCGAGGCCGCCGTGCTGATCTACTTCGCGAAGGACATCTGGCGGATCACCCGTACCTGGCTGGTCGGGCTCAGGGACAAATCCGTGCGTTCGAGCCTCGACTACCGGATGGGCTGGTACGTGATCGTCGGCTCGATCCCCATCGGGCTGTTCGGGTTCCTCTTCAAGGACCAGATCAAGACGGCCGGGCGCAACCTCTGGGTGGTGTCGACCACGCTGATCGTGTTCGCGTTCGTGCTGGCCTTCGCCGAGTACTGGGGTCGGCAGACGCGCACGCTGGAGAACTTCCGGATGAAGGACGGCGTCGTGATGGGCTTCGCCCAGGCGATGGCGCTGGTCCCCGGCGTGTCCCGCTCCGGGGGGACGCTCACCGCCGGCCTGCTGCTCAACCTGACCCGGGAGGCGGCGGCGCGCTACTCGTTCCTGCTGGCCATCCCGGCGGTGGTGATGTCCGGGGTGTTCAGCCTCGGGGACGTCTTCGAACCGTCCGCCCCGGGAACGTCCGTGCCCACGGTGGCCCAGACGATCGTGGCCACCCTCATCGCCTTCGGCATCGGGTACGCGGCGATCGCCTGGCTGCTGCGCTACGTCGCCCACCACACCCTGTACGTCTTCGTCCTGTACCGGGTCGCGCTGGGCACCCTGGTTCTCGCTCTTCTGCTCACCGGCACGATCAGCGCCACCTGACCGCACGCACCGAAGAATCGGCGATGGCCGGCACCCGTTGTCGGGGTGCCGGCCATCTGCGTCTTAGCTGTTCCAGTTGTGGGCGACCAGGTCGGTGGCCTGCTGCTCCCACTGCGCGTAGGCGTCGGGGTAGGCGGAGACCTGTACGGTCTGGGCGGCGTCGGTCAGCGGCATGTCCTGCCAGCCGTCGACCTGCTTGAGGCCCTTGAGGAACGCGGTGGTGGAGTACTCCGGGTCGGTGATCTGCTCCGGCGTGCCCCAACCGCTCGACGGGCGCTGCTGGAACAGGCCGAGGGAGTCGTGGTCGTTCATGTCGCCGAGGTGACCCAGGTTTTCCAGCTTCGACTCCTGCAGGCTCGTGGCGATGGAGATGACCGCGGCCCGTTCGGGCAGGCCGGCCTTCTTGGTGGCGGCGATGATGGCCTTGGCGTTGGCGGTCTGCTCGCCGTTGAG
>NZ_JBEZEC010000015.1:0-168002 GCF_040648595.1 Micromonospora sp. NPDC049107 | reverse complement strand
TCTGGTCGTTCAGTGTCGCGGTCATCACGGCACCCTCCTCACCAGGCACAACGCCCGATGGGTCAGGCCGGAAACACCCTTAGATGCACAGACCCACTACGAGCGCCATAACGCACACCTGTGGCACATGGACCTGCTCGCCCGCGCCGGGCGTCACGTCGAGCTGGCGGCACTCGGCCAACGCGATGTGCACGTTCGGCAGGTGGCAAGGGTGTGTTGGTTGCCTGGGGGTCAAGGGGTCGGGGTTGATATCCATAGGCGGATCGAGATGGAGCGTCACTCGGGCGGCAAGTAACTAGAGGCGAGATCTTCACGCTCTTCCGGGGTCATCTTCTGATAGGCGTTCCAGAAGGTCTGGAAGGGTGTTGTTAGCTCAGCGCTGTAGGCCGGGCTCGTGGCTGCTTGGCGCAGGGTGAGTTGACCGGATTGGACGGCGGTGGCCATCTCGCTGAGTAGGGGATTCTCACTGCGCGCCAGGTGGTCGAGGATGCGGCGGAGGGCATGGGCTTGTTTCTCGCCGCCGCTGCCGATGTCGTCTAGGTTGTCCACGAAGTCTTATGCCTTCACGCCTGCGAGGGGGTGGTCATAGCGGCCGCCGTCGGGGAGCGCGGGGAGGGCGACGGCGTCGAGGTCGCTGAGTTCGCGGCTGAGTATGGCGCGGAACGTGAGGACGGCGGCGGCGATCTGCTGGGAGAGTTTGGTTGCTTCGCCCCAGAGTCGGAACATGTCGGCGACTTCTGCGGCCGCGACGCCGTAACCGACGATCGCGCCGACCCCGCTTGCTGCGGTGGCGGTGCCGGCGGCAGCGCTGACGCCAATGATGATGGCGCCGTCGATGAAACTTTTGACAATGCCGCCGAGGGCTTCCCCGGCGGACCAGACGGCGTCGGCCATGCCCCGGTACGCCTTGCTGATTGCGGACAGGGGAGTGCGGAGGTCAGCGGTGGCGTTGGCAGTGGTCGTGAAGTAGCGGAAAGCTCCGTCGCCCGCGACGCCCTGCCACAAGGGACGCAGGGTCGTGGTACCGGACTGGACGTTGTAGGCGAGGTCATGCAGGGCGGCCCCGATGTTGTCGACAACCGGGCCCATCTTGGCCAGGGCTTCCCAGTCCCCGGAGACCTGGCTTTGGAGCCTACCGATGGGGTCGAAGCCGAAGATGTTGTTGAACACTTCGTTGAGCCAGTTCGACGGGCTGACGTAGTCCATCCAACCCAGCGCGTTCGGGGGCTTGTCCGGGTCGCCCGGCGTGTCAAGGTGGCCGCGCACGTCGCGCACGTCGACGAAGTTTGCGGGAGCGCAGGGGTTGTTCGCCAATTCCAGTTCAAGGGCAGTGATGCACCGGTCGCCCGCTGGCGGCAGGGTGAGCTCAAGGCGGTCGGCGTTGGCCAGGTCAGTTGTGCGGTAATAGCCAGCGGCAGCCCGCAGCTCGGGGGCGGAGTTCTCCAGAAGGCAGGCGAGTCGCTTGAGAGTGCTGTCTATGACCTCGACCGCTTGCTCATGTGCGGCTTTGGCGATCTTCAGATGCTCGCCTCCCGTGGCCACGTCGGCATGGCGGTTGAGGTAGCTGCGCACCTCCCACACATCGGCGGCACCACGATCGACCTGGCGGGCGAAGCCGACCAAAGCTTCCGGCTCGACGGACAACGTCATAGTTAGCGCCTAGTCCGTAACGAAGACGCCGGTCACGCCCACAACAGCGAAGACGACAGCGGCGGCGAGCACGTAGAGCCGCGGACGCGGTTCACTGATGACGTAGCTAGACAGGCCCAATGCGCCGCTGAGGATCGCGATCGCGTACCACGGGAAAGTAGCCGGCGTGGGCTGGCCGATGAACACCATCCACGTGGCCATGACCGCGACAAAGATCGTCGCGTAGGCGACCACCTGCCGCATGTTCCGATAGGCGGTGTGCTGCAACCGGGCGACCGACTCCTTGTAAGCCTCCACCGCCGCAGCGCGCTCATCCTCGCTGACCTGCCGTCGCCTACTACGGCTACCAGGCTTCCGGCCTCCACCCATGCCGCCGAAGATACATCGACGGTCACACCCTCGCTGCCCTGCGTAAGCAGCACCTGTGGCCCCGGTCTTACCAGTCGCGTGCCCGTGAGGTGCCCCGATACGCGGGTCGGCGAGGGGCAACGACGGTGAAGGACGCGAGGCGCTGACGCCGCTACGAGCGCTCGCCGACGGTCAAGACACCGCCTGAGAAGCGGATCCGAGGATTCCTCAGTTGAAGGGCAGGTCTGGCGACAGGGACCGGTACCAGAGGCAGGGGGCGCAACAGAGGAGCACGATGAGCGCCACGATGGCGATCAGAGCGATCCCGCTGAGACCGCCGATGGCGAACAGGTTCCTGAGCGCGTTCCTGCCGCGGCCCGCACCATCGTCGTTCCTGGCCAAGACGCCCCCATGATCGGCAGTGTTGGTGGCGACAATGTAGCTGTCGGGCCTTCCCTGCGCGGTGGCGGCGTCAGGGGCGTAGCTCTCGTAGCAGGGCGTCGACGCGACCCTTGATGTCGTCGCGGACCTCGCGGACGACGTCGATGGATTGCCCGGCCGGGTCGGTGAGTTTCCAGTCTTCGTAGCGTTTGCCGGGGAAGACGGGGCAGACGTCGCCGCAGCCCATGGTGACGATGACGTCGCTGGCTTCGGCGGCGTCCCAGGTGAGTCGGACCGGGGTCTGGTCGGTGATGTCGATGCCGACCTCGCGCATGGCGTCGACGGCGACCGGGTTGATCGTCTCGGCGGGTTCGCTGCCGGCGCTGCGGACCTCGACGGTGTCCCCGGCGAGGTGGCGGAGCCAGCCGGCGGCCATCTGTGAGCGGCCGGCGTTGTGCACGCACACGAACAGGACACTGGGCTTGTCGCTCATCGGGCTTCTGTCTCCTCGGCGAGGTGGGGTACGAGGACATCGCCAGCGACGTCTCCGGCGTGGGGGTACCAGGCGGCGAGCGCGGCGACGCCGACCAGGCCGCCGACGAGCTGGGCGGCCACGAAGCCGGGCACCGAGGTGGGGGCGATTCCGGCGAAGGTGTCGGTGAAGGCCCGGCCGATGGTGACGGCGGGGTTCGCGAACGACGTGGACGAGGTGAACCAGTAGGCCGCCCCGATGTAGGCGCCGACGGCGGCGGGCGCGGTGGCGGTCCGGCCGCTGCGGGCGAGGGCGAAGACCAGGACGACCAGGCCGGCGGTGGCGACGATCTCGGCGAGCCACAGGTTCGCGCCGGTGCGCTCGGTGTGTGACCAGGTGACCGCCGGCAGGTCGAACATCAGGTTCGCCAGCACGGATCCGGCGACCGCGCCGGTGACCTGCGCGGCGGTGTAGGCGACGAGGTCGGGGACGGTCAGGCCGGTGCCGGCGCGGCGGCCGAGCCACCAGTCGACGGCGGACACGACGGGGTTGAGGTGCGCGCCGGACACCGGCCCGAACACGAGGATCAGCGCGCCCAGCGCGAACGCGGTGGCGATCGCGTTCTCCAGTAGTTGGAGCCCGACGTCACCGGGGGAGAGGCGAGCCGCGGCGATCCCGGACCCGACGACGGCGGCGACGAGGAGTGCGGTGCCGGCGAACTCGGCCGAGGCCCGGCGGGTGAGGTTGCGGCTCACGCGGTGGCAGGAGTGGTCGGCAGATCGAGCAGTACGCCGAGCTGACGGAACGCCTCGGGCTCCACCCTGTACCACACCCAGGTGCCGCGACGTTCGGAGTCGACGAGGCCGGCTTCCCGCAGCACCTTGAGGTGGTGGGAGATGGTCGGCCCGGACAGGTCGAACGCCGGGGTCAGGTCGCACACGCAGATCTCCGGCACCGACGCGATCATCGACATCAATCGCAGTCGGACCGGGTCACCGAGGGCCTTGAACATCGGCGCGACCACCGCCGCCTGTTCGGCGTCCATCGGGCGGGCCGCCAGCGGCGCACAGCAGGCTACCGCTTGCAGGTCCACGACCGGCAAATTCTGTTTCGGCACTCATCTACCTTGACAGACATCGAATCAGGCTGCAACGGTGGGGTTGCTTCGAAATCCGTCTAGACAGCAGTTCGCCCCAGCAGGAGGATTCCCATGTCCCGTGTTCAGCTCGCTCTGCGCGTGTCCGACCTCGACGGCTCGATCGCGTTCTACTCGAAGCTGTTCGGCGTCGACCCGGCCAAGCGTCGGCCCGGCTACGCCAACTTCGCCGTCGAGAACCCGCCGCTGAAGCTCGTCCTCATCGAGGGCGAGGCCGACCAGCCCACCGCGCTGGACCACCTGGGTGTCGAGGTGTTCAGCACCGACGACGTCACCGCCGCCACCAGGCGCCTCACCGACTCCGGCCTGATCACGCTGGAGGAGAACGACACCGAATGCTGCTACGCGCTGCAGGACAAGGTCTGGGTCCGCGGCCCCGGTGCCGAGCGCTGGGAGGTCTACACCGTCAAGGCCGACGCCGACACGCTCACCAAGGCCACCGACACCGAACCGGTGGCCAGCGGAGTCGGCTCACACTGCTGCTGACCACGGCAGATCTGCGCCTCCGGCGTCTTGGATGTCGGGGTGTCCGGTCGATCGGGACACCCCGACATCCAGGATCCGAGGGATGATGCGGACACCGACAATCGAAGGACGTGAAATCGATGGTGCTCAGCTCGTCGTTCGGTACGGCGGCGTCCGCGTACGCCCGGCATCGCCCGGACTACGCGCAGGCCGCGGCGCGGTGGGCGCTCGAGGTCGCGCCCGGCTCGCGAGTCCTCGATCTCGGCGCCGGCACCGGCAAGCTGTCCGCCACGCTGATCGCGCTCGGTGTCGACGTCGTGGCGGTGGAGCCCGACCCGGCGATGCTCACCGAGCTGGGCCGGGCGTTGCCGACCGTACGGGCCCTCCCCGGTAGCGCGGAGGCGATCCCCCTGCCGGACGCGTCCGTCGACGCGGTGCTGGCCGGCAACGCCCTGCACTGGTTCGACATGACCGTCGCGGGGCCGGAGATCGCCCGGGTCCTGACGCCCGGCGGCATCCTGGCCGGTCTGTGGAACGTGATGGACGACCGGGTGGACTGGGTGGCAGCCCTCGAACGGGTCAGCGGGAGCGCGGCCATCGGCCCGCGTGACACCTTAAGCAGTTGGCGCGCGGCGACAGCAGGCCTGCTCAGGCCGGGCAACGGAACTGCCGACCGATTCGGTACGCCCGAGCAGGCCGAGTTTCCCCACGGGCAGCGCCGGAGCGCCGACTCCCTGGTCGCGACGCTCGCCACCCGGGCCGGGTTGCTGGTCATGCCGGAACCGGAGCGGACGGCCACGCTCGACCGGATCCGCGAGTTCCTGGGCGGAATGGCCGAGACCGCCGAGGGCGACTTCACCCTGCCGATGCTGACCGGTGTCCTTCGCGCCCGCCGACTCTGACGGTCGCCGACGGCCTCCGTCAGGGCTGCACGGGTTTCTCGATCCGGCGCCGCCGTGTCAGTGCTGGTCGGTCTCGGCCTCGCGCTCGCTTTGTGAGCGCCAGGGCCGCGAGCTGGACCGGCGGGGCGCTCTGACGGGACTCGGCGTACTCTGCCGCAGCATGGCGAACCCTGCCGCGGCCAGCCCGAGCGCCAGAATCGCCGTACTGCTGAGGAGCAGCGTCGGGCGGGGACCGATGGCGCCGACCAGCGGGCCGCCGAGCATGGTGCCCAGAGGCACCGCGAGAACAAGCACGGCGCTGTTCGCGGCAAGTACGGCGGGGAGTTGCCCGGTCGACGCGCTGCGCTGGTATAGCGCCATCGACATGGACATGTACGGCGCCCAGATCAGGCCCGCCAGCGCGAAGGCCGGCAGGGACAATCCGACGGGCGCCCCCACGCCGAGTGGCAGCATGGCGACGCCGAACCCGATGACGATCCCGATGATCGTCGCGCGCAGCGGCCAGTGCCGGAGGTGGCCGGCGACCACACCGCCGAGGAGGCCACCGATGCCGAAAGCGGTGTAGTACGCGCCGAGCAGCGTCGCGGAACCTCGCAGGTCGTCGGTGACGTGCAACGGCATCGCGACGTACACCGGGCCGAACAGGAAGAAGAATGCGACGCTCAGCACCAGCAGGCCCAGCAGCGTGGGCTGACGGCGGATGAACGCGAAACCTGCGGTGCGCGGGGCGCTGTGCTCGTACCGACGGATTGTTCCGGTGGCGGGCAGCGCGAGCCGATAGGTGAGCGCCAGCACCGCGAACGTGGCGGCGTCGGCGGCGATGACCCACACCGGCCCCACCCAGCCGATCAGGATGCCGGCCAGCGGTGGGCCGACGACGGTGGCGAAGCCGGAGATGGTGGTGAGGACCGCGTTCGCCGGCAGATGGTGTCGCTGCGGCAGCAACTCGGCGATCAGGGTGAACCGTCCGGCCGAACCCCACGAGTGCAGGAGGGCGGAGGCGGCGAGCAGGACGGCGTACAGCCCGATCGTCAGCGTGCCGGTCAGGTACGCGATCGGGATCGCGGCGAGCGCGGCAGCCCGCAGGATCGCGTCCCACCCGGCGAGCCGGGCGCCGCCGCGCCCGCGCAGCAGCCGACCGAACGCCAGCGTTCCGACAGCGCTGGGAAGGGTGTACGCGGCCACCGCGACCGCGATCCAGAGACCGTGCTGACCGGTTGGTGCGAGCTGCCTGGCCAGCCAGGGTACCGCGACCACCGCCATGCCGTCGCCGAGAGCGGACACGGCCAACCCGGGTAGTACGCGCCGCAGCAGGGGATGACTGACCACCGGCCAGTACGGCGAGGTACGCGGAAAACGAGGCATGAGAGCAGTCGACCGGGCATCGACGCCATCCGCCAGCAGGTACTGCTGCCAGCAGAATCAGCCCAGCGCGCAAGGCGCTCGGCGGGATCGACTCGGGTCCCCCGTGGACGTCCACGGGGGACCCGAGTCGACCGACCGCTACCGCGCCCGGTAGACCGAGATGTGTGACGGACTCTCCGCCGTGAACGGCTGCCGGTGCCAGTCGGCGTACCGCTCGGTGAGCGCAAGGCCCGCCTGCCGGGCCATCTCGTCGATCTGGTGCGGCCAGGCGTATCGCATCGCGAACGGCTTCAGGTGCACACCGTTGCCGTCGAAGGTGATGGTCTGCCGGATGAACCGCTGCGCTGGCCGGTCGTACCGGTGCACCCGGATCGTCACGGAGTCCTCGGTCACCTCGCGGACCTGTAACTGCTCGTCCGCGTCGAAACCGCTCGGGTCGGGGACGAACGTCTCGATGACGAACGCCCCGCCCGGCGACAGCACCCGGGCGACGTTGCGGAACAGGTCCGCCTGCCGCTCGGCGTCCACCAGGTTGAACAGCGTGTTGAAGACCAGGTACGCCAGGCGGAACGGGCCCTCTACGCCCACGTCCGCCATGTCACCGACGACCGTCGGGATCTGGTCGCCACCGGGCTTGGCCCGCATCAGCGCCAGCATCTCGTCGGACGCCTCGATGCCGTGCACGGTGAGGCCGCGCTCGGCCAGTGGCAGTGCGACCCGGCCGGTGCCGATCGCCAGTTCCAGGACCGGACCGCCGTCGGCCAGATCGGCCAGGAAGTCCACGGCGGGCGCCGGGTCGGGGTTGCCGGGGCTGTCGTATCCGGCAGCCCACAGCCGGCCGAAGAGGCCCGGATCGTCGAAGACCGACATCAGCGGCCTCCGGGGTTGTGCTCAGTGACGGGTGTCCTCTGCGGAGCAGTTCTGCTCACGAAGCCTCGTTTCCTCAAGTCGGATGACGTTCGGTCGGGGGGACTTCGTCGTGTTGGGCATGGCACTGCTCCCTTCGGGCGGCTGTGCACCGAGGACACCAGAGACGCCGGGAGCCCGGCAAGGCATTTACGCCCGCCGGGCTCCCGGTCGAAGGATCGTCAGGAGATGTGGTGCAGGATCACGTTGTGCACGTGGTGGCTCTTCTGCGCGCCGCGGAACTCCACCTCGTAGGTGTGCGTGCCGACGTGGATCGCGATCGCGCCGGTGGAGAAGAACGACCCACCCCAGGACTTGTTGCTGACCACGCTCACGCTGGTGATCTTCGAGTACGGGATGCTGGTGATCGCATACCGCTTACCGACGAAGGAGCGGTCCTGGATGATCACGCGCCGGTCGGTCAGCCCGATGAACCCGGTGCCGGTGCCGACGGCGTCGTAGACGGCGATGATCTGCTCGCCGTCGAGCAGCCCACTTTCGATCTGCTGGACCTGCTCCTTGCGGTCGTACGCGATGTTCGCCATGCGATCCAGGTTAGGAAACCGGCGCCACCGCGCCGGCTCGTCAGGACTCGGTGACCGCCCGGTAGGCGTCCTCGATACGGGCGGCCAGCAGGACCTCACCCTCGGTCAGGGGGTCACCGTTGCCGTGCCCGACCCGGATCAGGGTGCTGTCGGACCGGCGGCTTATCTCGGGACGTAGATGCAGGGCGTCCGCCACAACCTTGACCCGTTCAGTCAGGGCCGCGTGTTGGGTATCGTCGATCACCAGCGTGCGCCGGATCTGCTCACCGTCCCGCGTCCAACCAGATAGCAAGGTCAACGCGTCGGAAAGGTAGTCGTGTTTGGCTCGGCTGCTGAACAGCACGCGCATTACCGCACCCCCCAAGCGCCGTTGCCGGCTTGTGGCCAAATCGTCGCCATCCCGTGTCTTGTCGGTGCCTTCTAGTCTGTCGTCGCTCGGTAGGGGTGTCCACGCCCACACTTCCGTGTTCTATTGGCCTAGCGGACGGTGTCGGTACCCAAACCGCCGATTGATCTGGCACCCTGGACGCCCGTGCAGACCGAACGGGCTAATGGTGGCGGGCAGGCCCAGCGACGGGACCTGAAGGTGATCGTGGGAGCGGCGATCATCCGGGACGGACGGGTGCTCGCCTGTGCGCGCTCCGCCCCGCCGGAGGTGGCCGGCATGTGGGAGTTCCCTGGTGGGAAGGTTGAGCCCGGTGAGGCCGAGACCGACGCGCTGATCCGGGAGTGCGCCGAGGAGTTGGCCGTACGCGTCGAGGTCGGCGCCCGGGTCGGCCGCAACGTCCGGATGGCCCACGGCCGGTCGGTGCTCAAGGTGTACGCCGCCCGCCTGCTCCACGGTGACGAACCGCAGGCACTGGAGCACCAGGCGCTGCGCTGGTTGACCATCGACGAACTGGACTCGGTCACCTGGCTCCCCGCCGACGCCCCCATCGTGGCCGCCCTACACCCCCACCTGAAAACCCCCTAACCCCCCGCCCCACCCCGTTGATCATGAGGTTATTGCCCTTCCCGCCGGCGTGTCGGGGCAATAACTTCATGATCAACCGGGGCAAGGGCGGGGGCGGGGTTGGTTGGCAGGGTGGGGGAATGGGGCGGGGGCTGTCGGCGATGCCGACAGCCCCCGTATCCGGTGGTCCTGCTAGTGCTTGTCGTCCTGGTCCGGGTGCGCGAAGTTGAGGTGCTCCGGAGGCAGCGGGAAGGTCACGTCGTCGCCGAAGGGCGACGGCGCGGCGGGCCGGTCGAAGGTGAGCTCGGTCAGCGGCAGCCGGCCCCGGTCGTCGACCGCCGGAGCGGTCGGGTGGGGCACCTCCCGGTCCCAGTTGACGCCGGCCTGCGCCTGCGCCTCGGCCCGCTGGTCGTGCGAGCCACCCGCGTGCGAGTGCAACCCGCCCCGGGTCGCACCCGACGACGTCGCCGAGCCCTGACGGGCGGTGGTCACGCTGGTCTGGGGCGTCTCGCCCCGACGGAAGATCTTGCTACCAAGCCACACAAGGGGATCGTACCTGCGGTCGACGACGCGTTCCTTCATGGGGATGATCCCGTTGTCGGTGATCTTGATGTGCTCGGGGCAGACCTCGGTGCAGCACTTGGTGATGTTGCAGAAACCGAGGCCCTGTTCGGCTTGTGCGTACTCCTTGCGGTCGGTCCGGGCGTCCAGCGGGTGCATGTCCAGCTCGGCCGCCCGGATGAAGTACCGCGGACCGGAGAACGCCTGCTTGTTCTCCTCGTGGTCACGGATCACGTGGCAGACCGTCTGGCACAGGAAGCACTCGATGCACTTGCGGAACTCCTGCGAGCGCTCGACGTCGACCTGCTGCATCCGGTAGTCGCCCGGGGCGACGTCCGCCGGCGGGGCGAACGCCGGGGTCTCCCGCGCCTTCTCGTAGTTGAACGAGACGTCGGTGACCAGATCCCGGATGACCGGGAAGGTCCGCAGCGGGGTGACCGTGACCGTCTCGTCGTCGCCGAAGGTCGACATCCGGGTCATGCAGCCCAGTCGCGGCTTGCCGTTGATCTCCATGGAGCAGGAGCCGCACTTGCCGGCCTTGCAGTTCCACCGGCAGGCCAGGTCGGGCGCGTCGGTGGCCTGCAGGCGGTGGATGACGTCGAGGACGACCTCGCCCTCGTTCACCTCGACCATGTAGTCCTGCAGGTCGCCGCCGGTCTCGTCGCCCCGCCAGATCCGGAACTGACGCTTCGCGCTCATCGGTTGTCCGCCTCTCCAGCGTCGGCGACGAGAGCGTCGAAGTCGGTGAGCTCCTCGTCGGTGAGGTACTTGGCCAGCTCGGCCCGGTCGAAGAGGCCGATCAGCTCCGGCCGCATCGTCGGCAGCGGCTTACGGGTCAGCTGCACGGTGTCGCCGTCCAGGGAGCAGACGAGGTTCACCTGCCGCCACTTCGGCTCCATCGCCGGATAGTCCTCGCGGGTGTGCCCGCCGCGCGACTCCTGCCGCTCCAGCGCCGCCTTCGCGGTGCACTCCGAGACCACCAGCATGTTGCGCAGGTCCAGGGCCAGGTGCCACCCCGGGTTGTAGCGCCGGCCGCCGGCCGCGCTCACCTTGGCGACCCGCTCGCGCAGCTCGGCCAGTCGCACCAGCGCGTCGGCCAGCTCGCCCTCGCGCCGGATGATGCCGACCAGATCCCCCATGACCGCCTGGAGGTCCTGCTGAAGGGTGTACGGGCTCTCGCCGGTGTCCCGCTGCAACGGGGCGAGGGCGGTCTCCACGGCCGCCTCGACGGCGTCCACGGCCACCTTCGGCCGGGCGGACAGCCCGTCGGCGTAGCTGGCCGCGTGCCCGCCCGCCCGCTTGCCGAACACCAGCAGGTCGGACAGGGAGTTGCCGCCGAGGCGGTTGGAGCCGTGCATGCCGCCGGAGACCTCACCGGCGGCGAACAGACCGCGTACGTGGCCGAAGGCGGCACCCGAATCCGGGTCCACCTCGACGCCGCCCATCACGTAGTGGCAGGTCGGCCCGACCTCCATCGGTTCGGCCGTGATGTCGACGTCGGCCAGCTCCTTGAACTGGTGGTACATCGAGGGCAGCCGTCGGCGGATCTCGTCGGCGGAGCGCCGGCTCGCGATGTCCAGGAAGACCCCGCCGGCGGGGGAGCCCCGACCGGCCTTGACCTCGCTGTTGATCGCGCGGGCCACCTCGTCGCGGGGCAGCAGCTCCGGTGGACGCCGGTTGTTGTCCGGGTCGGTGTACCAGCGGTCCGCCTCCTCCTCGGTCTCCGCGTACTGCTTGCGGAAGACGTCGGGGACGTAGTCGAACATGAACCGCTTGCCCTCGGAGTTCTTGAGGACACCACCGTCGCCACGGACCGACTCGGTGACCAGGATGCCCTTCACCGAGGGCGGCCAGACCATGCCGGTCGGGTGGAACTGGAGGAACTCCATGTTGATCAGCGTCGCCCCGGCGCGCAACGCCAGCGCGTGGCCGTCCCCGGTGTACTCCCAGGAGTTCGAGGTGACCTTGTAGGAGCGTCCGACACCGCCGGTGGCCAGCACCACCGCCGGCGCCTCGAAGAGGATGAACTCGCCGGACTCGCGGTAGTAGCCGAACGCGCCCGCTACCCGGTCGCCGTCGAGCACCAACTCGGTGATGGTCGTCTCGGAGAAGACCCTGATCCGGGCGTCGTACGAGCCGAACTCGCGCTTGTCCTCCTGTTGCAGCGAGACGATCTTCTGCTGGAGGGTGCGGATCAGCTCCAGGCCGGTCCGGTCGCCCACGTGCGCCAGTCGGGGGTACTCGTGCCCACCGAAGTTGCGCTGGGAGATCTTGCCGTCCTTCGTACGGTCGAAGAGCGCGCCGTACGTCTCCAGCTCCCAGATCCGCTGCGGCGACTCCTTCGCGTGCAGCTCGGCCATCCGGAAGTTGTTGAGGAACTTGCCGCCGCGCATGGTGTCGCGGAAGTGCACCTGCCAGTTGTCACGGCTGTTCACGTTGCCCATCGCGGCGGCGGCGCCGCCCTCGGCCATCACCGTGTGCGCCTTGCCGAACAGCGACTTCGAGATGATCGCCGTCTTCTTGCCGGCGAGGCGGGCCTCGATGGCCGCGCGCAGACCGGCGCCGCCGGCCCCGATGACGACGACGTCGTAGTGGTGTCGTTCGATACGAGTGGTAGTGGTCATGTCAGGGGCCCTTTAGTTGATGAACCGCAGGTCGTTGAACCAGCCGGCCGACAGCGCCAGCACGTAGAAGTCGGTCAGCGCGAGGGTGCCGAGGGTGATCCAGGCGAGCTGCATGTGCCGGACGTTCAACGCCGAGACGACGGTCCACGCGCGGTAGCGCACCGGGTGCTTGGAGAAGTGCTTGAGCCGGCCGCCGATGATGTGCCGGCAGGAGTGGCAGGAGATCGTGTACGCCCAGAGCATCACCACGTTGAGCAGCAGGACGAGGTTGCCCAGCCCGAAGCCGAAGCCCTTGGGTGAGTGGAACGCGAGGATGGCGTCCCACGTGTTGATCAGCGAGATGATCGCGGCGGCGTAGAAGAAGTAACGGTGCAGGTTCTGGCCGAGCAGCGGGAAACGGGTCTCCCCGCCGTACTCCTTGTGACCGTCCGGGACGGCGCAGGCCGGCGGCGACAGCCAGAAGGACCGGTAGTACGCCTTGCGGTAGTAGTAGCAGGTGAGCCGGAACAGCAGCAGGAACGGCAGGGTCAGCGCGGCGTCCGGGATGATCCACCAGCCGGGCAGGAACCGGCCGAAGTGTGAGGCCTGCTCGACACACCGGTCGGTCACACACGGGGAGTAGAACGGGGTCAGGTAGTGGTAGGCGTCGACCCAGTAGTGGTCGTGCATGAACACCCGGACCGTCGCGTACGCCACCCAGGCGCCGAGCCCGATCACCGTGATCAGCGGGGCGAACCACCATCGGTCGGTACGCAACGTCTTCGCCGTGATGGCGGCGCGCGCCCGCGCCCCCCGCGGCCTCGTTGCCGTTGAAGTCATTCGAGTCGTCTCCTCGACGGGCCCGTACGGGCGGGCTGCTGTCTCCGGTCGGCACGCGGACCGGCGAACCCGCACCCGCTGCCACGTCATGCGCACACCAACGACCACGCCGGATCGACCGACGCAGCTAAGTGACACACGTTACGCCGATCTTTGCGGGCCGTCCGCGCAAGGGAGTGTCCCGTGTGTCTGGCCTGGTAAAACGCCGAGGTGTGCCGGCCGTCGCGGTCCTCAGCCCGACGCGCCTCCGGTGAAGTGCCAGGACGCCAGCCGCACCGAGGGCGCCGCCCACCAGGCACCGTCCACCCGGTCCGGTTGGCGCACCGTCGCCGAACCCAGCCCGAGCACCGCGCCCGGCCCGAGCGCCCGGGGGTACGACTCGGTGAACCGCAGGTCGCGGACCGCCCGGACGACCGCGCCGTCCTCGATCAGCCACACCCCGTTGCGGGTCAACCCGGTGACGACCAGGCTCTTCGGGTCGAGCACGCGGGTGTACCAGAGGTCGCTGACCAGCAGCCCTCGCCGTACTCCGGCGACCAGCGCCGCCGTGTCCGCGTCGACCACCGCCCCGGCCGCCGTGCCCGTGGTGTTCCGGCCCACCGCGCTGGCCGGGCCGGCCGCCGCGGGCGAGAGTCGGAGGTTGCGGGCCATCGGGCCCCAGGTCGCGCCGCCAGCGATCGCGTGTCCGGTGGACTCCGCGCCCGCGTCGGCGGCGGTCCGCCGGTCGTGTGCGACGGCCCGCGTGGTGCCCGCCTCGACCAGGGTCACCGCCCGCCGGCCGGTGCCCTCGGCATCGAACGGCAGGCCGGACGCGCCGAGCGGATCGTCCACCAGGGTCACCAGCGGGTCGAACTGGGCCGCCCCCGGCTCGGCGAAGGACTGCCGCTCGGCGTACCGCTTGCCGTTGAAGCCGTACCAGGACAGGTTCTGCAACAGGTCCGCCACGGCGGCCGGTTCGAACACCACCTCGTAGCGCCCCGGCGGCAACTCGACCGGATCCGCTGCCGCCTGTGCCTTCGCGGCCGCCTGCGCGCCCAACTCGGCCCCGTCGAGGTCAGACAGTCGGTCCGCGCTGTGCCGCGCGACGCCGTCCGCGCCGTCGCGGCGGGCGATGCCGTCCATCGCCGCCTCCGCCGACCGGCCGTCCGCGCTGTGCCCCGCCGAGTTCGCGAACGCCGACGAGCGGTGCGCGGTACGGCAGTACCCCGCCGTGGTGAGCGGCCCGGCGGCGGCCACGAACGCGGCCACCCGGTCGGCCCGCTGGTCCGGCTCGGCGTGGGCGGTCGCCTCGTCGACGGGCGGCGCGGCCGGCGCGGGCGTGGGCGGCACCAGGCCGGGCCATCCCGGGTCGAGCGGACCCAGGCGGGTCGCGGCCAGGGTCCGCTCGACAAGCGCGTGCAGCCCGTCAGGGGTGACGATGCTCCCGCTGCCGGCGACGGTGCGTCCGTCGAGGTGCACCCGCAGCCGGACGCCGACCGTCGACTCGGAGACGTTCTGGTGGATGGCCGAGTTGGCGAAGCGGGTGAGCGCCAGATCCGCCCGCGTCGCCACCACCTCGGCCTGCACGGCCGGGCCACCGAGCCGCCGGACCAACTCGATGACCTGCCCCGCCAGTTCCAACTCGTTCATGCTGGGCCGCCTTTCGTTCGCGACTGCGGGGCTCGCAGGACCGGCTCACTCCTCGCGCTCACGCGGACACCCCCACCCGGACGTTGCGGAAGCGGGCCGGCGCGGCCGGGTGGCCGGTGTGCCCGATCTGGCCCGGCTGGCCCTTGCCGCAGTTGGGGGTCCCCCAGGGCACCGTCTCGCCGGAGAGCATGTCCATCGAACGCCAGAACAGCGGGCCGATCCCGGTGTACGTCGGATTGCGCAGCATCCGCCCCCGCCGACCGTTCTTGATCTCCCACCCGATCTCGCAACCGAACTGGAAGTTGAGCCGCTTGTCGTCGATCGACCACGAGCGGTTGAGGTCCATCAGCACGCCGTCGTCGGTGGCCGCGATGATCTCCTCCAGGGTGTGCGGACCGGGTTCCAGGCCCACGTTGGTCATTCGCACCATCGGCAGCCGGGCCCACCCGTCGGCGCGTACGCTGCCGCCGTAGCCGAGACCGGCCACAGCCGCGGAGTCGCGACCCGCGAGCACCCCCACCCACCGGCCGTCGCGTACCGCGTCCCGCTTGACGGCGGGGGAGCCCTCGTCGTCGAAACCGAAGCTGCCCAGCGCGCCGGGGATCGTCGGGTCGATGGTGATGTTCATCAGCTCGGAGCCGTAGCGCAGCGAGCCGAGCTGGGCCAGGTCCAGCCAGGACGTGCCGGCGAAAGCGGCCTCCCAGCCGAGGATCCGGTCCAGTTCGATGGCGTGGCCCACCGACTCGTGGATCTGCAGGGCCAGTTGCTCGCTGCCGAGGATCAGATCCGTCTCGCCGGCCGGGCAGGGTGGCGCGGTGAGCAGCGCCCGTGACTCCTCGGCGATCTGCGCGGCGTGCGCGGCCAGGTCGAGCGATTCGACCAGCTCCCAGCCGGTGGTGCCGTACTGCCCCCGGTAACTGGGCCAGGACCGCCGCTGCGTCTCGCCGTCGCCGATCGAGGTGGCCGAGATACCGCCACCGCACTCGCGGATGCGCTGGTCGATGCGGTGACCCTCGCTGGAGACGAACCACTTGGCGGTGTCCCAGATCTGGTAGAGCCCCTCGGCCAGGTCCGCGCCGTGCTCGGCCATGGTGCGGGTCGCGCCGACGAGCAGGTCGCCCTTGTCGGACAGCGGAACCGCGAGCGGGTCGATCCGGCAGTCCGAGGACCAGCTCGCCGTCACGGCCTCGACCGCGACCAGGTCGACCGCGGGGCCGGGCACCCGGGCACTGGCCATCGCGGTCCGGGTCGCGCGCCGGCCGGCGTCGCGGGCGGCGGCGTCCGACAGATCGGGTACGGCGTGAAAGCCCCAGCTGGCGCCGACCAGCGCCCGGACGCCGAGCCCGATGCTCTCGTCCTGGGTCAGCTCCTCCACGTCGCCGTTGCGTGCGGTCATCGACTCGTAGCGGCGGTGCATCACCCGCGCGTCGGCGTACCGGGCGCCCGCGTCGAGAGCGGCCTGGACGGCGGCGGTGGCCGCGTCGAACTCGGTCATGCGACGACCCTAGGGCAGCGGACCGACGCCCGTCAGGGAAGAAGTTCTTCCGGCCGGATGGTGGCCTTGACCGGCTCGGTCAGTTCCAGAACCTCGCCGCGCTTCGCGGCCCCTACTTCGACGTAGTGGCCGCCTTGGCGACGGTAGAGGCGCAGCGCGCCGGTTTCCTGTTCCACCAACAGATACCACCCGATCCCGGCGGCGGCGTAGTAGTGCATCTTCAACACCTTGTCGGTGGATGCATTGCTCGGTGAGATGATCTCGCATACCAGCCGCACGTCACCCGCTTCGACGTTGAGTTCGTCGAAGTCGATCGGACCGGTGATCACGAGGTCGGGGATCGGGATCCGACCGGGCCGGAGTCGGACGTTGACCGCCTCCAGCAATTCGAGGCCGGCGGGCCCGGTGGCTGCTTCGAGGATGTTGCCGAGCCTGCGGGAGATGCGCTGGTGTCGGGGGGTGGGGGCTGGGGTCACGTGGAGGCTCCCGTCGAAAAGTTCGACGCGTTGCTGCGTCTCGCCGAGGGCGAGGTAATCCTCTTCGGTCCACGGGCCTTCGTGGTTGAACACCGCCGCGGTCATCGTCACCTCCACCTCGTGCCGGGTGCATCCTCTGCTGGTCGCTCGCCCCATGGTCGCACCTGACGTGCGTCCGAGGCCATGAACGCCGTAGGTGACGGGCGTGCGGGGCTGATGCGGAGTCGTTACGCTCGGGCCCGCTGACACGTGCCGAACTTGTAGCTTATTTTCACCCTCTGGACATTGTTGTAAGTTCTCTTCGTCACTGAGGGAGGTGCCGTGGACAGCTCGGATCCCTACCTGCGGGTGAGTGACCTGCGGGTCCGCTTCGATACCTCGGACGGCGTCGTGCGCGCGGTCGACGGGGTGTCTTTCGCCGTCGAGCGGGGCCGCACGCTCGGCATCGTCGGTGAGTCCGGCTCCGGAAAGAGCGTCACGTCGCTGGCCATCCTCGGTCTGCACGACCCCAAGCGGGCCACGATCACCGGAGAGATCTCCGTCGGCGGCCGGCAGCTCGTCGGTCTGCCCGAGGAGGAGGTACGCCGACTGCGCGGCCAGGAGATGGCGATGATCTTCCAGGATCCGCTGTCCGCGCTGCACCCGTACTACACCGTCGGCCGGCAGATCGCCGAGGCGTACCGGGTGCACCACCCGAAGGTCGGTCGGCGGGCGGCCCGCCAGCGGGCGGTGGACATGCTGGACCGGGTCGGCATCCCGCAGCCCGCCCGCCGCTTCGATGCGTACCCGCACGAGTTCTCCGGCGGCATGCGCCAGCGGGCGATGATCGCCATGGCGCTGGTCAACGACCCGGCGTTGCTGATCGCCGACGAGCCGACCACCGCGCTGGACGTCACGGTGCAGGCGCAGATCCTCGACCTGCTCGCCGACCTCCAGGCCGAGTTCCACTCCGCGATCATCCTGATCACCCACGACCTCGGTGTGGTCGGCCAGGTCGCCGACGAGGTGCTGGTCATGTACGGCGGGCGGGCCGTGGAGCGCGGCAGCGTGGAGCAGGTGCTCCGCTCGCCGCAGCATCCGTACACCTGGGGGTTGCTCTCCAGCGTGCCGTCGCTGCACGGCGACGCGGACGCGGACCTGGTGCCGATCCCCGGCAATCCGCCGAGCCTCATCAACCTGCCGTCCGGGTGCGCCTTCCACCCGCGCTGCCGGTACGACGACCGGGTCGGCGACCGGTCCCGTGTCGAGGTGCCCGAGTTGCGGCCGGCGGGCGGCGACGGCCACCTGGTCGCCTGCCACCTGAGCGCCGAGGAGCGTGCGGCGATCTACGCCGAGAACGTGGCATCCGTGGGGGTGGCCCGATGAGCGACGAACCACTGCTGCGGGTCCGTGGGCTGACCAAGCACTTTCCGGTACGGCAGGGACTGCGCGCCACCGGCACCGTGCGGGCGGTCGACGGGCTCGACTTCGACGTGCGCCCTGGCGAGACGCTCGGCCTGGTGGGGGAGTCGGGCTGCGGCAAGACGACCACCGGCCGGATGCTGGTGCGGCTGCTGGAGCCGACGAGTGGCAGCATCGAGTTCGCCGGGCGGGACATCACCCACGCCGGCCGGCGCGAGCTGCGCCCGCTGCGGCAGGAACTCCAGATCATCTTCCAGGACCCGTACGCGTCGTTGAACCCCCGGCACACGGTGGGCCGGATCGTGGCGATGCCGTTGCAGGTCAACGGCATCAAGCCGCCCGGCGGAATCAAGGCGCGGGTGCAGGAGCTGCTGGAGCTGGTCGGGCTGAACCCGGAGCACTACAACCGGTACCCGCACGAGTTCTCCGGCGGGCAGCGCCAGCGCATCGGGATCGCCCGCGCGTTGGCGCTGCGGCCGAAGCTGATCGTCGCGGACGAGCCGGTGAGCGCGCTGGACGTCTCGATCCAGGCGCAGGTCGTCAACCTGCTGCGCGACCTGCAACGAGAACTCGGGCTGGCGTTCGTGTTCATCGCGCACGACCTGGCCGTGGTCCGGCACTTCTGTCAGCGGGTCGCGGTCATGTACCTGGGCCGGATCGTGGAGATCGGCGACCGGGACGACATCTACGAGCGCCCGCAGCATCCGTACACCCGGGCGCTGCTCTCGGCGATCCCGGACGTCACGCAGCTCGGCCCGGCGGGCCGGATCCGGCTGACCGGTGACGTGCCCACACCGCTCGACCCGCCGTCGGGCTGTCGGTTCCGTACCCGCTGCTGGAAGGCGCAGGACGTCTGCGCCACCGAGCAGCCCGCGCTGACGCCGCGCGACGGAGGCCGGCAGGCCACCGCGTGCCACTTCCCCGAAGGGGAAGCAAGCAGCACCGGCCCCGAAGGGGAAGCAGGCGGCACCGGCCCCGAGGTAGCGGCCCCGATCGTCGAGGAGGTGTCGTCGTGAGCCTGTCCCCGGTGGAGGGTGTGGCGCTGGCCGAGATCGAGGCCGGCTCGGAGGCGAGCGGGCCGGCGACGAAGGGTGTCGTCGGGCGCTCACCCGGCCAGCTCGCCTGGATGCGGCTGCGCCGCGACCGTACGGCTGTGGTCAGCGGCGTACTCCTGGTGTTCTTCATGCTGTTGGGGTTGTCCGCCCCGCTGATCGAGATGGTCTACGGCGTCGGGCCGCGCGAGCAGTTTCAGAGCCTGCTGGACGGCTTCGGCATGCCGCTCGGTTACGTCGGCGGGGTCACCGGGGAGCACTGGTTCGGCCTGGAACCGGGGCTGGGCCGGGACATCTTCATCCGGTTGATCTACGGGCTGCGCACGTCACTGTTCATCGCGTTCGCCGCGGCCCTGATCACGGCCGCGATCGGCATCGCGCTCGGCGCGCTGGCCGGCTACCTCGGCGGCTGGCTGGACGCGGTGATCAACTGGATCACCGACCTGACGCTGGCCATGCCGTTCCTGATCATCGCGTTGGCGCTCACCCCCACGATCACGCTGCGCTTCTACGGCGAGCGGGGGCAGGTGTCGTCCGCGTTCGGGGTGGGGGTGCTGATCGCCGTCTTCGCGATCTTCGGCTGGACCGGCACGGCCCGCCTGGTGCGCGGGCAGGTGATCGCGCTGCGCGAGCGGGAGTTCGTAGAGGCCGCCAAGGCCAGTGGCGCCGGGTTGGGGCACATCATCTTCCGACAGCTTCTGCCGAACATCTGGGCGCCGATCCTGGTGTCGTTCTCCCTGGCGGTGCCGCAGTTCATCACCAGCGAGGCGGCGTTGTCGTTCATCGGCGTCGGTCTCAGCGACGAGACGCCGAGCTTCGGCCGGATGATCTACCGGAGTCTGGACTTCCTCCAGACCGACCCGGCGTACGTGTTCTTCCCGGGCATCACGATCTTCGCGCTGGTGTTCGCCTTCAACCTCTTCGGCGACGCGTTGCGGGACGCGCTCGACCCGAAGTCGTCCCGGTAGGGGGTTCGCCATGACGCGATTCCTGCTCAAGCGCGTGTTCTCCGCCGTGCTCACCCTGTTCGCGGTGAGCGTGCTGACGTTCCTGATGTTCTTCGCCCTGCCACGTGATCCCGTGAGCAGCATCTGTTCCAAGAACTGCAACCCGGAGCGGCTGGAGCGGGTCCGCGACGACCTGGGCCTCAACGACCCGCTGATCAGCCAGTACGCGGGCTACATGAAGGGCATCGTCACCGGTCGGGACCTGGGCAGCGCCCAGGGTGGCCGGTGCGACGCGCCCTGCCTGGGCTGGTCGTACGTCACCAACGAGGCCGTCTCGGACACCATCGCCCGGGTGCTGCCGGTGACGCTGAGCATCGTCATCCCGGCGGCGATCCTCTGGCTGCTGCTCGGGGTGGGGCTGGGCATGGTCTCGGCGCTGCGTCGGGGTACCTGGCTGGACCGGGCGGCCATCGGCTTCTCGCTCACCGGCGCGTCGTTGCAGCTCTACTTCGTCGGCGCGGTGCTGCTGCTGGTGTTCGTCTACAACCTGCGGTGGCTGCCGGTGCCCAGCTACACGTCCCTGTTCGACAATCCGGTGAAGTGGGCCAGTGGGCTGGTGCTCGCCTGGGTGTCGTTGGCGTTCCTGTTCTCGGCGATCTACGCCCGGCTGTCGCGGGCGCAGATGCTGGAGACGCTGTCCGAGGACTTCGTCCGGACCGCGCGGGCCAAGGGTCTGGCCAAACCCACGGTGTACGGGCGACACGCGCTGCGCGCGGCGATCACCCCGGTGGTGACCATCGCGGGGCTGGACGTGGGCGGGGCGCTGGGCGGCACGGTGATCACCGAGACGACGTTCGGCATCCAGGGGTTGGGGCGTACGGCGGTGGACGCCGTGCGCTCGGGTGACCTGCCCACCATCATGGCCACCGTGCTGATCGCCGCCGTCTTCGTGGTGCTGGCGAACGTGCTGGTGGACCTGCTGTACGCGGCCATCGACCCACGGGTGCGGCTGCGCTGAGCCGTGCGCCGTGCCGCGCGTGGCTGCTGGCGGAATTTATCGACAACTGTTACACAACTTGTAGGTTTTCTTCCTTACGATCCTCGGGACGTCGGCGGTTCCCGCCCCGACGGAACCGCACGACACATGGGTGAAGGAGGTACTTCATGCGACCACGCGTGGCGGTTGCCGCAGGCGGCGCGATCGCTCTGGTTGTGACGTTGGGTGCGTGCTCGAAGAACACGGGCGAGGGCACCACGGTGGACAACAACCGGCAGCAGACCGGGGTCATCGCGACCGACCCCAAGGACTCGCAGGGGCCGGCGGCCGAGGTGAGCGGCGCCGCGAAGGGCGGCACCTTCACCATCATCCGGGAGTCGCCGATCTCCCACCTCGACCCGCAGCGGACGTACTCGTTCGCCGGCCTCATGACCAACCCGCTCTTCGCCCGCTACCTGACCACCTGGAAGGACGACGGCAAGGGCGGCCTGGTCCTCGTCGGTGACCTCGCCGAGACGCCGGGCAAGAACGTCAACAACGACTGCAAGGTCTGGGAATTCACCATCAAGGACGGGGTGAAGTTCGAGGACGGCCGGCCGATCACGTCCAAGGAGATCGCGTACGGCATCGCCCGCTCCTTCGACCCCGACCTCTCCGGCGGCCCGACCTATATCCAGGAGTGGCTGGCCGACACCCCGCAGTTCGACACCAAGTGGGACTTCAAGAAGAACAAGACGTCCCTGCCGCCCGGCCTCACCACGCCGGACGCGAAGACGCTGCGGTTCGAGTTCGCCAAGCCGCGCTGTGACCTGCCGTTCGCCGTGTCGCTGCCGACCACCGCGCCGCTGCCCCCGGACAAGGACACCGGCATCGACCTGGACAAGCAGCCGTTCTCGTCCGGCCCCTACAAGGTCGCCAAGAACCAGGTCGGCGTCCAGATCACGCTCGACCGCAACACCAACTGGGACCCGAACACCGACCCGGTCCGGCACCAGTACCCGGACCAGTTCGTCTGGAGCTTCGGCCCGACCGCGGACGCCGCCAACAACCGGGTCATCGCCGACAACGGCGCCGACCAGAGCGCGCTCGCCTTCAACGCCGTACCCGCCTCGCTGGTCGCCAAGGTGGCCGGGGACGCCACGCTGAAGTCGCGCAGCATCCTCTCGCCGACGCCGAGCGCCAACCAGCTCGTCATCAACAACCAGCGGGTCAAGGACCTCAAGATCCGGCAGGCGCTCAACTACGCCATCGACCGGGAGGGCATGGTCAAGGCGCTCGGCGGCCAGAACGTCGCCGCCCCGCTGACCACGCTGATGCCGCCGGCCACGATCGGCTACAAGGCGTACGAGGCGTACCCGGCGGGCCCCAACGGCGACGTCGCCAAGGCCAAGGAGCTGCTCGGCGGGCAGACTCCCGAGCTGGTCCTCGGTGTCGCCGACAACTCGACCGAGCAGCAGCAGGGCGCCCAGCTCAAGGCCAACCTGGAGCGCGCCGGCTTCAAGATCACGTTGCGGAACATCTCCGACGACGCGAAGCTCGACGAGATCAAGAAGAAGGACAACCCGTGGGACCTGTACATCGGTAACTGGGCGGCGGACTGGCCGAGCGGCGCGGCGATCCTGCCGGTGCTGTACGACGGCCGCAGCATCAAGGCCGAGGGCAACAGCAACCAGTCCTACTTCAACGACCCGACGATCAACGCCGAGATGGACCGGATCCTGGCGCTCGCCCCGTCCGAGCAGGGCCCGGAGTGGGCCAAGCTGGACGAGCGGATCATGAAGGAGCACGCGCCCGTGGTGCCGATGTACGTCGACGTGGCGTACCACGTGCACGGCTCCAAGGCCGGCGGCGTCTTCGTCTCCAGCGTGTTCGGCTACCCGGCGTTCGTCAACGCGTACGTCAAGCCGTAGCTCGTCGCAGGAGGGCCCCCTACCGACAATGCCGTCGGAAGGGGGCCTCTCCGTTTCCGCTGATCGGGTCACCGTCCGGTCGCAATCTGCGGACCTGTTCCCGCAATGACGGCTGGCGGCGCGGCTGTGCCGCGTAGGAATGGCAATTCCCACTCGCGCACCGCCGTCGGCGGGTCGACGGACGTCCTGGTGCGGGCATGACGGCAACCGCCGGCGTCGTGGGTCGGCGTGGTCGCGGGTTGGTCGGTGCGGCAGCAGGGCAGTTGCGGCTGGGCCGCCAGGATGGTCCTCTCCGCGCGATGATGGCTACGTGAAGCCCATCTACCCGAATGACGGCAACGCCGATCCGGAGGCTGTGCCCAGCCTGTACCCCGATCCTGAAGATGCCGCCGACGCCGCGTCACTCACGGTTGACGTCGACGGAGAGTTGTTCGCTCTCCGCCCGAACGAGTGCAACGGCACCCACTACACGTGGCTCAGCGGGCCGAGGCCCGGCTACGGATTCGGCGTGGGTTCGGCTCCGGACCTGTCGCTGGAGGAGCACCGGAAGAACATCCGGGATTTCCTGGCCATGGTCGATCCCACCACCGGGCGCATCGAGGACGACTGACGTGAGGCTGTGGCTGCAGATCCGAGATTGCGAGTTGCGGTGAGTGAGGTACGGCCGGGGCCGCGCCGGGTGGAGCTGCTCGGCCGTCTCGCCGAGGCGGTCGGGTCCGTTGATGTCGCACACCCGGTACGGGTTGCCGTCGACGGTCCACCAGCCACCGGCAAGACCACCCTCGCCGACGAACTCGCCGCCGTCCTGCGGAGTCAGGGCCGCCAGGTCATCCGCGCGACGGTCGACGACTTCCTCTTTCCGCGGGCGCGACGCTATCCGCGCGGCGAGTACTCGGCCGAAGGCTGCTACTTCGACACCCACGACTGGGCGGCGCTGAACCGGGTTCTGCTCGATCCCCTCGGACCGGGCGGCGATCGGGGCTTCCAACCCGCGGTGTACGACCGCGCAACGGATACCGTGCTGTCCCCGCCGAGCAGGACGGCCCCCGCCGACGCCGTGCTGGTGTTCGACGGCGTCTTCCTCATGCGCCCGGAGCTGATCGATCGGTGGGAGCTGCGCATTCTCGTCTCCACGGCGATCGAGACGACGGTGGACCGTGCCGTGATCCGTGAGCGGCGGGTGTCATCCCGGGCGGAGGTCGAACGGCGCTGGCGGGAGCGTTACATCCCCGCCCAACAGCTCTACTTCGACACCGTGCGCCCGACCGATCACGTCGACTTTCTCGTGCACAATGACGAGCCGCAGAAGCCGGTCTGGGAGACCCGGGCACGCTGACCGGTTGGGAGCCGTGCTGACGCGACCGACACTGTTCCTGACGGTGGGGCTCCCGCGTACCGGATCGAGCGTGCTGGGCATCCGTACACCGGGAATCCGGTTCGACGCGGTGCCGGGGCCTGCGGTTGGTTCAGTGAAAGGGCGTTGCCGGCCGGCTCAGTCGCTCGCCGTCGACGAAGAGATCGACCTTTTCGTTGTAGAAGGCGATCAGGCCGGCGATCGGCAGGAGTGCGGCGGTCGGGAAGTCGTACGACCAGGCCAGGTCCGGGTGGGTCTGGTCATCGAGACGGACCGACCAGTAGTCGCTGGTCTGGCCCTTGTACGGGCAGGCGGTCCTCGTCGCCGAGGCCACGAGGTGTGTGAAGTTCACGTCGGTCCGGTTGAGGTAATAGCGGGGCGGTAGACCGGTTTCGAAGACCATCACGGGCGATGTCGACTCGGCCAGGACGACCCCTTCCAGTTCCACCCTGACGCTGCGGGTGGAACGCACCGCGTCCACCCGCGAGAACGGGTTCCGGGGGTGCACGAAGACCTCTTCGTCCTCCTCGAACCAGGCATCCATGGCTGCCCAGTCGAACCGGATCGTGTTCGCCAACCCGGCCAGCGCGTCATCTCCGTACAACCGCCCGCACGAAGGACGGATCGTCTCGCCAACCTGCAGCCCGAGCAGCCGCGCGGTCCCGCGCCGGGACGCCTCGGTGTGCTGGCCCTCGATCAACAGGTTGCGATCCACGTCGTCGACGGGGATGTAGTACTGCGGGAAGAACGGCCATTCCCACACGTACAACGCCCGCGTGGTTTCGAGTACCTGCTCGCCGCCGAGGAAGGCCCGGATCCGGCGAGGCACCGGCTCAATGTGGTCGACCGGGACGATCATCTTCGGATAATCCGACACGTTGTCCTCCCGTGATGTGACGGCCGGCTCGGCAGGCGCCGGTTCAACGGTCAGGGTGGCCCCCGCGTCGTCACATGCGTTTGTTGCAGAGACCGTAACCGATCTCGCCATTCGTGACGAGCCCTTCGCGGCAGAGGTTGTGGGGAGGGGCCCTTTGCCGTCTCGGCCCCTTGATCGACTCGATTTCCAGAAAATCGGGGTGTTCCGGCCGCCCCGACAGCCCACTTTCCTGGAACCCGAGGTGAGCCGGCGCGAGTCCTGTCGTAGCCGGGATCTAGGTTTGGCGGCGTGAGCATGAACGGCAACTGGTTGCGCGTCTCGCCAGACGAATTGGAGCGGGCCAAGGGGGACCTCGGCTGGGCCTACGAGCACGCCATGAGCGCGCGGGACGACAACTCCGGACGCTGGGCCGGCACCGACAAGGCGTGGCACGGGCTCGACTTCCTCCTCGACCGGCTCGGCTTCGAGGTTCCGCTGGTCCTCGGCGCGGAGAGCTTTGTGGAGCTGCCGGACGTCGAACCCGACAGCGACGAGATGTTCGACTTCCTGGAAAACCTCGAAGACGACTGGGGCTACGGGCCGCCCTCCTACCTCACCCCGTCGCAGGTGACGGTCGCGGCCTCGCACCTGGCCGCGCTCACGCAGGAGAACCTGATCGGGGGTGTCGACCCCCAGGAGTTGAAGTTGGCCGAGGTCTACCCACACACCTGGGAAGAGCCCGGCGAACTGGCGTGGGTGGCCCACTATCTGCCCGGCGTCCAGACCTTCTTCGCCGCGGCCGCCAGTGACGGCGACGCGGTGATCTGCTGGCTTGACTGAATTGTGCTCGGCTCTCCGGCGGACTTGTGCGAACCTGGCCTGAGGTCGACAGTCGGCGATGGCCCGGCCGGGGGACTCGGGTATGAGCGAGCAGGTGGAGCTTGAACAGCAGCACGCCGACGTCATCGTGCACAACGACGATGCCCGCTGCCAACCTGGCAGATCCGGGCATGCTGACCGGATGGCATCCGTGCTGACGCGACCGACACTGTTCCTGACGGTGGGGCTCCCGTGTACCGGAAAGACCACTGCCGCGCGCCGGATCGAGGTCGAGCAGAAGGCGCTTCGGCTGACCAAGGACGAGTGGGTGAAGGCCCTCTACGGGGTCGAGAATCCGCCTGCGGCCTCGGACGTGATCGAGGGACGACTCATCGAGATCGGGCTGCGCGCCCTCGAACTCGGCACCAATGTGGTGATCGACTTCGGCCTCTGGAGTCGGGACGAGCGTTCCGCCCTGCGGCAGGCCGCGGCCGACCTCGGCGCGCGGGTGGAGCTGCGCTACTTCGAACTCACCCCGGCCGAGCAGCGTGTGCGGCTGGATCAGCGCCAGGCGGACGCGCCCCACACGACATGGCCGATGTCCGACGAGGAACTCGCCGACTGGGCCGCCCGCATGGACATCCCGACGCCAGGCGAACTCGACGGCTCCGAACCTGTCGACGACCCACCGGCCGGTTTCGCGACCTGGAACGACTGGCGCGCCGACCGCTGGCCGCCGAGTCGGCGCGATCTCCCCTGATCGCCCCAGCAACGACGCCGACGGTGGTGCCAGCCGAGCCCCTGAGGCAGCAACAACCCTGATGTTGCTGTGTGCCGAGCCTCTGAAGCAGCAACAGCGGTGATGTTGCTGTGTGCCGAGCCTCTGAAGCAGCAACAACCCTGATGTTGCTGCCTGCGGAGACCCTGAGGCAGCAACATCGGGGATGTTGTGAGGATCTTGGCGCGGCGCGGCGCGGGGCGGGGCGGCGCGGGGCGGGGTGGGGCGCGGGGCGCGGGGCATCGCTGAGCCGCGACAGGCGGCACGATATGGCCGTGTCGAACACCGTGGACAGCTCTGCCAAGGCACGTATCGTCGCCGGCCTGTTGCGCGACGGGAACCGGGTGCTGCTGTGTCACCGCTCTCCGCGGCGTCGGTGGTACCCCGACGTCTGGGACATGCCCGGCGGGCATGTCGAGCCCGGGGAACTACCGGGCGAGGCGCTCGCCCGGGAGCTTCGGGAGGAGGTGGGCATCGACATCACGGCACCCTCGGCGTCTCCGATGCACGAGGTGCACACCGACACGTTCGACATGCAGATCTGGCTGGTCGAGGCGTGGCAGGGGTCCCCGGTCAACGCCGCGCCCGACGAACACGACGCCATCGGCTGGTTCACCGAAGACGAGCTCGGCGGACTGTGCCTGGCCCACGACAGCTACCTCGCCCTGTTCAGCAGAGCGCTCGCCAAGCCTCGCGCCTGACCACAAGAGGGCAGCCCTATTCGGGTGACGTGTTGTACCGGTCGAGCGTCGCCTTCGAGGTGGAGGCATCGCGAAAGGTCAGTTCCCATGGGCCGGTGTTGACGTCCATGTCCTTGCCGAATCCGACCCATTTTCCGGCCATCCGCCTGCCCGTCGGTTCCACCAGAAGCTGGATGGCGCCGTGGTAACGGGCTCCGCGGTAGTAGCCGGCGGGATCGGTCTGTTCCACGGTCACCGCGTTAGGCACTACAGTGCTCGGCTGTGCGCTCGACCGACATCCTCGAACAGTTCGACGCCGCAGCCGAAGAGTTCCGGTTTCCGGACCTCGACAATGGCTACTCCTACGCCGTCGACGCTCGGCTGCACGGATATCGGGACGCGGGGCGATGGGCTCTCATCGTCGAGACGATCGGCTACTCGCCACGGGCCGGCAACCTCACCGACGTACTCTTCGTGTTCGGCAACTGCCTGACCAGCGGCGAACCTGGCACCGACAACGGCGACTTTCTCGATCGGGTCGACAACTGGGACGAGATAGAGGATTCGGAGGAGCCGGAGACCTACCGGGGAGGGCCCTTGGTGCTCCGCGGTCAGGACATCGCCGTTGCCGCCGAATCAGGTGAGGATCTCATCGACGTACTGCGTCGGCTTGTTCCGCGTCACCGCGAGCTTCTCCTGGCGGACGAACGGGAACTGCGACGCCGAGTCCCCGTCGACCTGCCCGAGGTTCTGCGGCTGGACGAATGGCACCACCCTGACCTGGCCGGTGGCTCACGTCCGAGCCAGTCCGAGACGTTCCGCCAGATCGCCGATGTCCTGGCGACCGGCGATCGCACGCTCTACGCGCCGAGAGCGCACCCGAACACACACTGGTCCCACTGGCCGGAGTCGGGGAGCCTGTAGCCGCCGATACCGCCGACAGTCAGGCGCTGTAGCTACCGCTATCCGGCCGCTCGGCCGTTGCCCCCGCCAGATCGATCTGCTTGGCTGCCTCCGCGTTGAGCTTGCAAGCCCCTCACCCAACGGGAGATAGCTGTGTCCTTCAATGCCGCGATCAAATCGGTTCTCAGTCAGTACGTCGGCTTCGCGGGTCGGGCCCGCCGGTCCGAGTACTGGTGGTTCGCCCTGTTCACTGTCCTTGTCAGCATTGTCACCTCCGTCCTGGACAGCGCGCTGGGACTGAACTTCGTGGACGGTTCGTCGAGCGGCTTCATCGGCCTCGTCGTCTCCCTGGCGCTGCTGCTGCCGACGCTGGCCGTCGCGGTACGACGCCTGCACGACACCGACAAGACGGGGTGGTGGCTGCTGATCGCCCTGATCCCGCTCATCGGCGCCATCGTCCTGATCGTGTTCTTCGTGCAGGACAGCACGCCGGGTGCGAACCGTTTCGGCCCCAGCCCCAAGGGCTGACCGCAGTCCGCGCCACCACCCGCGCGGATCCACTGCTGAGCGGGCAGGGCCCCTTTTAGACAGCGCTGTCTAAAAGGGGCCCTGCGGCGTCGTCACCACTGCGGGTCAGGAGCGACCGATCGAGCGGTCGAGGAAGTCGTGGATCATCGGCGCGGCGACGTCGAGCTTGTCCTCCAGCAGGAAGTGGCCGGTGTCGATCAGGTGGAACTCGGCCGACGGCAGGTCACGCTGATAGGGGTGGGCGCCATCGGGCGGGAAGACGATGTCGTTCTTGCCCCAGATCACCAGCGTCGGTGGCTGGTGGTCGCGGAAGAAGGCCTGGAACTCGGGGTACAGCGCGACGTTGCTGCCGTAGTCGTAGAACAGGTCGAGTTGGATGTCCGCGTTCCCGGGGCGGGCGAGCTGCGTCTCGTCGTGGATCCACCGGTCGGGGTCGAGCCGGCTGAGGTCCCGCACCCCCTGGGTGTACTGCGACCGCACCGCGTCGGAACTGAGGATGAACGCGATCGCCTGTCGGCGTTCGTCGGTCTTCTCCGCCCAGTAGGCCTTGATCGGATTCCAGAATTCGCTCAGGCCCTCCTCGTACGCGTTGCCGTTCTGCACGATGAGCGCGCTGATCCGCTCGGGCCCTTTGAGGGCCAGCCGGTATCCGGTCGGCGCTCCGTAGTCGAAACAGTAGAGCGCGTAACGGTCCACGCCGAGCTGGTCGATCAGGCCGTGCATCAGGTCGGCGAAGTTGGCGAACGTGTAGTCGAACGTCGACCGGTCCGGGCTGACGCTGTGGCCGAAACCCGGGAGGTCCGGCGCGATCACCCGGTACCGGTCCGCGAGCAGGGGAATCAGGTGGCGGAACTGCGAGGACGCCGTGGGAAAGCCGTGTAGCAGCAGGACCGCGGGACCGTCGGCCGGCCCGGCCTCGCGGTAGAAGATGTCGATCCCGTTCACGGTCGCGGTTCGGAAGTGCGTGACGGGAAATTCGCCCTCCTGGACGGCGGCGACCGAGGGTTTCTGGGCGATGCCAACCATCCTGGATTCCTTTCGGGATAGCGAAACGCGGTATCACCCCGGAAATTGCGCCGTCGGGTCCCGCCTTCGATCAGCATGGCATGCGGCCGTGGGCTCGATGTGCGGAATGCCGCTCAGCGCAGATGCGTACGCAGGAATTCCAGTTCCAGCGGGAGCAGCCGCTCGGCGGTGCCGTTCGCGGCCATGTGGGTGGCGCCGGTCAGCGGCAGCACGGCGTGCGGCCGGCCGGTGGACAGCAGCGCCGCCGACAGCCGCAGCGTGTGCGCGGCCACCACGTTGTCGTCGACCAGGCCGTGCACCAGCAGCAACGGGCGGGCCTGGTCCGGACCGGTGACCGGCTCGGCGGCCAACTCGATGAGCGAGTGGTGCGCGTACACGTCCATGCCGTCCTCCGGCAGGCCGAGATACCGCTCGGTGTACGCGGTGTCGTACAACGCCCAGTCGGTCACCGGGGCGCCGGCGATGCCGCACTTGAACAGCTCCGGGTGACGCAGCACCGCCAACCCGGCCAGCCACCCGCCGAACGACCAGCCGCGGATGGCCACCCGACCGAGGTCCAGGTCCGGGTGCTTGCCGGCGAGCGCGGTCAGCGCGTCGATCTGGTCGGTCAGGATCACGTCGGCCAGCCGTCGGTGGATCGCCTTCTCGAACGAGGGGGCCACTCCCGGCGTACCCCGGTTGTCGATCGTGACCACGGCGAACCCGGCGTCGGCCCACCACTGCCGCTCCAACCACGCGGCCCGCGCCGCCACCACCTCCTGGTGCCCCGGGCCGCCGTAGATGTCGAGCAGCACCGGTAGCCGCCGGCCGGTCACGTGGTTGTCCGGGTAGAGCACCGCCGCCGGCAACCGCCGGTCGGTCACCCGTTCCAGCAGCGGCAGCGGCGAGTACGGCGGCTCGGCGGCCAACGACCGCAGCTCGGTCAGCTCCTGGCCGCCGCGCGACACGGTCCAGCGCACCCCGGCGTGGTCCAGCGACGCCGTCCCGACCACCAGCACGTCCCCGCCGACAGCAGCGGTGTGCCAGCCCGAGTCGGTGGTGATACGCCGGGCGTCCACCCCGCCGCCGATCGTCGTACGGACCCGGAACAGGTGCCGCTCGCTGGGCTCGCCGTCGCTCGCCTCCACCAGCAGGTCGGCGGGACCGCTGACGGCCGGCAGTCGACCGACGACCCGCCGCACGTACAGCGAGGGTGGGGTGAGCAGCGTGCCGTCGGCGAACAGGCACCGCGCGTCGTACCCGTCGTGGGCCAACTCGCCCCCGACCAGCACCCGGCCGTCGGGCAGGTGCGCCGGGGTACCGGCGATCGGCTCCACCCAGCGCGGGTCGGCCAGCTCGGCGTGCACCTGCGTCTCACCGGTACGAGGATCCACCGCGAGGACCAGCCCGTGCTGCTGCGAGCGGCGCAGCACGGTGATCAGCGGACTGCCCTCACCCCAGCTCACCCCGGTCAGGTACGGGTAGGTCTCCCGGTCCCAGTGCACGTCGACCCAGCCGTCGTCGAGGTCCAGCAGGTGCAGGCTCACTTCGGCGTTGGGGCCGCCGGCCCGGGGGTACGCGACGGCGGTCGGCGGACTGCCCGGCTCGGCCGGGTCGTGCAGGTGCCAGCGGTCCAGCCGGGACTCGTCCACGCGGGCGGCAAGCACCATGCGCCCGTCCGGGGCCCACCAGTAGCCCCGGTACCGGCCGAACTCCTCGGCCGCGATGTGCTCGGCCAACCCCCAGCTCACGCCCGCGTCCTCGCCGGCCAGCAGCGCGTCGGCGCCGTCGGCGTCGATCACCCGCAGCTCACCCCGGCGTACCCCCTCGGCCGCGTCGGTCACGTAGGCCAGGCGCTCGCCGGTCGGATCGGGTCGAGGGTCCAGCACCGGACCGACGGTGGCCACCTCCACCACGTCGCCGTGCACCAGATCCGCCCGGAACAGGCGGCCGGCCAGCGCGAACACGGCCACCCGGCCGACGGCGTCCAACGCGTACGAGCCGATGCCGGCGGCGCTGAGCCGGAGCCGTTCCCGCAGCGCCCGCTCGCCGGGGGTGAGCGCCCGGACGTCGCCGTCGTCGCCCAGCAGGGCCGCCGGGTCGGCCACGAGCTGTTCCTCGCCGGTCGCCACGTCCAGCAGCCAGAGCGCGTCCGCCGGATCCTCCGGACCGGCCGAGCGCAGGAAGATCACCCGGGAGCCGTCCGCGGCCACGGAGACAGCCCGGGGCGCGCCGTGGCTGAACCGGCGGGTACGGGCGGCCAGCTCCGGAAAGTCCACAGGCCAAATCGTAGAGCCGCGCCGGGCGTGATGTGGCCGACCTGGGCGGACGCGTCCAACGACTCCCGGACCGTACCGCCGGTTAGAGTGACCGTCGTGACGACGCTGCCCGACCGCCGCCTGCTGCTGGTCCACGCGCACCCTGACGACGAGTCGATCGGCACCGGCTCGACCATGGCCCACTACGCCGCCGCCGGCGCGCACGTCACGTTGGTGACCTGCACGCTCGGCGAGGAGGGCGAGATCCACGTCCCGGCGCTCGCGCAGCTCGCCGCCGCCGAGGCCGACCAGCTCGGCGGGTACCGGATCGCGGAGCTGGCGGCCGCCTGCGCGGCGCTCGGCGTCGCCGACCACCGTTTCCTGGGCGGCGCCGGTCGTTACCGCGACTCGGGGATGATGGGCCTCGCGACGAACGAGCACCCCCGGGCCTTCTGGCAGGCCGACCTCGACGAGGCCGCCGGGCACCTGGTGGAGATCATGCGAGAGGTACGCCCGCAGGTGCTGGTCACCTACGACCCGAACGGCTTCTACGGCCACCCCGACCACATCCAGGCGCACCGGGTGGCGATGCGCGCCGTCGAGCTGGCCGCTCTCGAGGGCTGCGCCCCGGCCAAGGTCTACTGGACGGCGATGCCGCTCAGCGTGCTGGAGGCCGGCATGTCGCACTTCGCCGAATCTTCGGACAATCCGTTCGCCGGCATCCAGGACCTGGCCGAGCTGCCCTTCGGCACTCCGGACGAGCAGATCGCCGCCCGGATCGACGGCACCGACCAGCACGCGGCCAAGGAGGCGGCGATGCGGGCACACGGCACCCAGATCCCGGCCACCTCGTGGCTCTACTCGATCGCGGGCAACTTCGGCGGCGAGTTCATGGGTGTGGAGTTCTTCACCCTCGCCGTCGGCGCGAAGGGGCCGGGTTTCGGCCCGTACGGCTGGGAGGAAGACCTCTTCGCCGGGCTGCCGGACGTGGCCGACGCGGACCGCTCCCCGGTCGCGGCGGCCGGTCTCCGGTGACGTTGCCCGCCGCGCCGATGTCGGTCGTGAACGATGAGGACGCCCCGCCGCCGGCGGGGCCGCCGCCGCGTCTGCTGGACCTGGGCCTACGGGTGGCCGGCGCGATCGTCGTGGTGGTGGCCGGTGTGGTGACGGGGGTGTTGGAGCTGCTACTCGCCACCGTCCGGGTCGGCGGGCAGCTCATCGGCCTCTCGGCGCTGCTCGCCGTCGGCGCGAACATCCTGCTGAGCTGGTTCGCGCACGAGACGGTCGGCCGTCGCTGGGCGGTGGCGCTGCCGGCGGTGCCGTGGTTCGCCCTGATGGCGGTGGCGGCCATCCGCACCACCGAGGGCGACCTGCTGCTGGCCGGCGACAACTGGGTCGGCCTGGCGATGATCGTGGCCGGCGCGATGACGTTCGCCGTGATGGGCTTCCGGCAGGTCCTCGCCCCGCCGTCCACCCTCGGCGGCTGGTGACGTCACACAGCTACGAGTGGTAGATATTCCTGCCAGGGAAGCGGCCCCGCGACGAGGGGCGTACGGCAGGAGGTCGTGCGATGGACAGACGGTGGCGTGATGTCGGGGTGCTCGCGGGAGCGTTGTTCGCGGTCAACGTGGTTGCCCGGCTGATCACCCGATTCGGTTTCGACGGCGACGACGCTGCGGCCGACCGGGTCACACTGGTGATGTTCGTGGTGATCGGGTTGACCCTGGCCGTGGTCGCCTTTCGCTGGGGACGCGCCCGGCCGCTGGCCGTCTGGGCGGGCGACGTGACGGTCGTGGTGTTGATCGCCATGGCCCTGACCGTGTTGGTCGGGCCGCTGCTCGTCGGCCACAGCCCGTTCGCCGGTGGCGCGGGGACGTTCTTCGCCCAGATCTGGCTCTACCTGCTCGCCACCGGCCTCGGCGCGCTGGGCGGCTACCTGGTGGCGACCGCCCTCGGTCTCGACCACCGCTCGCAGCAGCTCAAGCGGTACGCCGAGGTCAAGGCCGCCAAGCCCCGCCGGGTAGTCCGCCGCTGACGCCCTCGCGCCTCGCGCCAGCCAGAACCTCGCGTCGATCTTGCACTTTCGGTCGTCGATATGAGGGCAGATGCCCTTTATGTCGCCGCAGAAAGTGCAAGATCGACGAGTGGGGGTCAGCTCGGGGCGACGCGCGTCAGGTAGGTGTGGTGGGTGGTGAAGCCCAGCGTTCGGTAGAGGGCGATGGCTGGCGTGTTGCGCTGCTCCACCTGGAGGAACGCGTGGGTCGCGCCCGCCGATCCGCCCCAGGCGGCCAGCGCGCCGATCACGTGGCGGGCCAGCCCCTGCCGGCGGGCGGCCGGCACCACCTCGATCAGGCTGAGGCCCAGCCATCGGCCCTGGCCGGTCACCGTTGCCCGGCCGATGGCCGCCAGCGCGCCGTCGACGTACCCGTGGGCGAAGCGGACCTGGTCCACGGCGGTGAGCACGTGCCGGGCGGCATCCGGTAGGCCGCCCTTGCGGCCGGCCGCGATGGCGAGCCAGTCCTCGCTCGGCGCGGTCACCACCTCGACGACCGCGGCGCCCGGCCCACCGAGCGCGAGGGCGTCGAGGGGCAGGGGCGTGGTCTGGACGAGGGTCGGTGGGCGGGTGGTCCAACCGCGCTCGTCCAGCTCGGCGCCGACCGGCGCGGCGAGCGGCAGCGGCGTGTTGATCATCGCGGGCTGACCCCGTTCGGCGTACCAGCGCTCGACCGCGTCCACGGCCGCCGGCAACGGCCGGTCGGGATCGCCGATGGGCAGGGCCGAGTTGGCCCGGCCGGTCCAGCCCTCGGCCGAGCGCAGCAGCCAGTCACCGAGTCGGCCTCGGGTCGGGGCGGGCCACGCCTCGTTGGCGGCCCGTTCCAGCGCCACCACCGCCGCGGCCGTCGGCCGGCGGGTCGGCGGTACCCGCTTCGCCCGGTGCACCTGCGCCACCGGCACGCGCAGCGGACCTTGCGCCGTGGCGAGGGTGAGATGAGTCTCGCTCAGCTCGACCAGCTCGCCGAGGGCGTCGCTGAACAGCGGGCGGCCTTCGCGAATCCCCACAATCCGCCGGACTACGATCCGATGTCCCACATCCTGCTGTCGGAGCACGATCGACCCCCTCCCCGGCGAGATACTAGGCTCTTACCGTCGCGGGAGATCGCGGCGCGTCTTGCGGAGGAGAAGACCGGTGACCTACATCATCGCCGAGCCGTGCGTGGATGTGCTCGACAAGGCATGCATCGAGGAATGCCCGGTCGACTGCATTTACGAGGGCAACCGGATGCTCTACATCCACCCCGACGAGTGCGTCGACTGTGGTGCCTGTGAGCCCGTCTGCCCGGTGGAGGCGATCTTCTACGAGGACGACGTCCCGGAGCAGTGGAAGGACTACACCGGCGCGAACTACGAGTTCTTCGAGGACCTGGGCTCGCCCGGAGGCGCCTCGAAGATTGGCAAGGTGGAGAAGGACGCGACCTTCGTCGCCGCGCAGCCGCCGCGCGGCGAGGGCCACTGAACCGGCCCGCGCCGGTCTCGGCACGGCTACCCGAGTTCACCTGGGACACCCTGGACGCCGCGGCCACCCTGGCCGCGGCGCATCCGGAGGGCCTGATCAACCTCTCCATGGGTACGCCGGTCGATCCGGTCCCGGCGGTGATCCGTCAGGCGCTGGCTGACGCGTCCGACGCGCCGGGCTACCCGCTGACCGCCGGCACCCCGGCGCTCCGCGACGCGATCGCCGCGTGGGTGGCCAGGGCCTGTGGCGCGGGCGTCGACGGTCTCGGTGTGCTGCCGACCATCGGCTCCAAGGAGCTGGTCGCCTGGCTGCCCACCCTGCTCGGCATCGGCCCGGGCGACGTGGTCGTCGTGCCGTCGATCGCCTACCCGACGTACGAGGACGGTGCCCGGCTGGCCGGCGCCACCGTGGTCCGCGCCGACTCGCTCACCTCGGTCGGGCCGACCTCGCGGGTCCGGTTGGTCTGGATCAACTCGCCCGGTAACCCGACCGGCCGGGTACTGCCCGCCGCGCACCTGCGCAAGGTCGTCGACTGGGCCCGGGAGCGTGGCGCGGTGGTCGCCAGCGACGAGTGTTACCTGCCGCTGGGCTGGTCGGCCGAGCCGGTCTCGGTGCTGTCTCCGCAGGTCTGCGGTGGCGACCACACCGGTGTGCTGGCCGTGCACTCGCTCTCCAAGCGGTCCAACCTCGCCGGTTACCGAGCCGGGTTCGTGGCCGGCGATCCGGCCCTCGTCGCCGAGCTGCTGAAGGTCCGTAAGCACGCTGGAATGATCGTGCCCGCGCCGGTGCAGGCCGCGATGGTGGCCGCCCTGCAGGACGAGGGGCACGCCGTCGAGCAGCGGGAGCGCTACCGTGCCCGGCGCGAGGTGCTGAGCGCCGCGTTCACCGAGGCCGGTTTCACGATCGAGCACTCGGAGGCGGGCCTCTACCTCTGGCTCACCCGCGACGAGGACTGCTGGCAGACCGTCGACTGGCTGGCCCGGCGCGGCATCCTGGTCGCGGCCGGCGCGTTCTACGGCCCCGCCGCCCAGCGGTACGTGCGGGTGGCTTTCACCGAGTCCGACGAGCACGTCGCCGCGGTCGCCGGTCGGCTGCGGGCCTGACCGGGGCGTCCGGCGATGACCGACGGCAGGACCGTCCCGACGCCGGACGCCGGTACCGCCACGCCACCGAGTGACCAGCGCCGCGAGACGGGCGACCAGCGCCGCGAGACGGGCGACCAGCGCCGCGAGGCCGCCGGGTCAGGCCCGGAGGTGGACGACCGGAAACCCGCGGCCGGCGGGGCGTACGCCCGGACGCGGGTGGCGGTCGTCGGCACCGGTCTGATCGGCGGTTCGGTGCTGTTGCGGCTGCGCGACGCGGGCCTCGACGTGGCGGGCTGGGATCCCGATCCGGCCACCCGGGAGAGCATGCGGTCGTGCGGTGTGTCGGCACCGGACGCCGTCGAGGAGGCCGTCGCCGGTCGGGATCTGGTCTTCCTCTGCGGTCCGCTGCCCACCCTTGCCCGGACGTTGGCGCAGGTGGCCGAGCTGACCGCGCCGGGTTGTGTGCTCACCGACGTGGGCAGCACCAAGGTCGAGGTGGCCGAGGCTGCCGACCGGCTCGGGCTCACCGAGCGTTTCGTACCCGGGCATCCGATGGCGGGCGCGGAGTCCGCCGGCCTGGCGGCGGCCTCTTCGACGCTGCTCGCCGGGGCCGCCTGGGTGCTCTGCCCGGCGCCGGGCGCGGCGACGCTCGCCTTCCGCTGGCTCGCCGGGCTCCTGGTGGAGTTGTTCGGCGCCCGGGTGGTGCCGATGTCCCCGGCCGCGCACGACTCGGTGGCCGCGCTCGCCTCGCACGTTCCACACCTGCTGGCCGGCGCGTTGGCCGGTGCGACGCAGCGGTCGCCGCTGCGTGACGCGGTGTTGGCGCTGGCCGCGGGCAGCTTCTCCGATGGCACCCGGGTCGCCGGGACGCCGGCCGAGCGGACGGCCAACATGCTGCTCGGCAACCGGGCGCGGGTGCTGGACGAGTTGGCCGAGGTGCGCGTACTCCTGGATGAGCTGGCGGACGCGTTGCGGTCCGCCGACGCGACGGGGTTGACCGCCCGGTACGCGCAGGCCGGCGCGGCGCGGTCGGCGCTGCGGAACCGGCGGTTCGCCGCGGCGGACCGGGAGTTCCCGGCCGACGGCGACCACACCGTCGAGGTGGCCTGGCTGCGCGAACTGGGTGTTGCCGGCGGCCATCTGACCGGCTGCCGGGTCGGTCCGGACGTCGTCTCCTACCCGGCACTGCTGCCGCTGGCTGATTAGGGCCTGTTTCATCAGGACTGGCCGGCCTGCGGCGGGCCCGGACGGCACCCGGCGGCGTTGCGGTGACGTCCGGATACAACACCGGTATCCGGACGTCACCGCGCCTTGCCGGATCGCCGCCCGGACTCCGCCTCGGCTCGACCGCCCTCATGAAACAGGCCCTAAGCTGACAGGCATGGCGACGGACGGCCCGGTGGTGCAGGTGCGCGGCGAGGCGACCCGGGAGGTGCAGCCCGAACTGGCCCGGTTCGCGGTGACCGTGACGGCCCGCGGCCGGGACCGGGAGGCGACGCTCACCCAGCTGGCCGAGGGGGCAGCCGCCGTCCGGGTGCTGCTGGACGGCTCCGAGCCGGCGGTGGCCCGACGGGAGACCGGCGACCTGTGGGTCCGGCCGCAGACCAAGCGCTCGGGTGAGCGTGTGGTGGGCTGGCTCGGCAGCGTCACCACCAACGTGACGGTCACCGACTTCACCGCGCTCGGTGAGCTGATGCTCCGGCTCGCCGACCAGGATCAGGTCCAGGTGTCCGGCCCCTGGTGGGAGCTGCGCCCGGACAGTCCGGCGTACCGCGAGGCGCGACACGCCGCGATCGGCGACGCGTTGCTGCGTGCCCGGGAGTACGCCGAGGCGTTGGGCGCCCGGGTCACCGCGCTCATCGAGCTGGCCGACTCCGGTCCGGCCGACCGGCCGATGTTCGCCCGCGCGGCGTTCGACGTCGGAGGCGGTGCCGGCGGTGGTGTTCCCGAGCTGGAGTTGGACCCGCAACCGCAGACCGTGCAGGCGGCGGTGCAGGCGCGGTTCACGATCAGCGAACCGGTGCTCGACTGATGCCGCCGGCCCGGGTGCTGGCCATCGACGAGATGGTGGCGCGGGCACGGTCACTGGCCGACGCCGGCCCGCGGCAACTGCTCGGCATCACCGGGGCGCCCGGTGCGGGAAAGTCCACCCTGGCGGAGCGGATCGTCGCCGAGGTCGGGGCGAGCGCGCGGCTGGTGCCCATGGACGGCTTCCACCTGGCGCAGACGCAGCTGGAACGGTTGGGCCGCGCCGACCGCAAGGGCGCGATCGACACCTTCGACGCCAACGGGTACGTCTCGCTGCTGCGCCGGTTGCGCCGGCTGGAGCCGACCTCGGTGTACGCGCCGGAGTTCCGCCGAGAGGTGGAGGAGCCGGTGGCCGGGGCCATCGAGGTGCCGCCGTCGGTTCGCCTCGTGGTGACCGAGGGCAACTATCTGCTGGTGCCGGACTTTCCGTGGCAGGAGGTCCGGACGTTGCTGCACGAGGTGTGGTTCCTCGACCTGGACGCCGAGCTGCGCCAGGGCCGGTTGACCGCCCGGCACGAGGCGTACGGGCGTTCGCCGGAGGAGGCCCGGACCTGGGCGCTGGGCAGCGACGAGGCCAACGCGGCTCTCATCACCCCGACGGCCGTGCACGCCGACCTGGTGGTCCGCCTGCGGGACTAGGGCGTGTGTCGAAGCCCTTGGCCGGCCTGCGGCGGGCCCAGCCGACGGCCGGCGGCGTTGGAGATGGACCCGGATACAACACCGGTATCCGAGCCCATCTCCGCCTTGCCGGACCGCCGCCTGGACTCCGCCTCGGCTCGACCCAGGACTTCGACACACGCCCTAGTCGAGGTCGCGGACCGGTCGGGCCGGGTTGCCGACGGCGACGACGTTGGCGGGCAGGTCCCGGGTGACCACGGCGCCCGCGCCGACCACGGTGTTCGCGCCGACCGCGACCCCGGCCAGGACGATCGCGCCGCCGCCGAGCCAGGCGTTGTCGCCGATGGTGATCGGCTTCGCGGCCTCCCACTTGTCGCGGCGTGGGCCGGGCTGCACCGGGTGGGTCGGGGTGAGCAGTTGCACGTTCGGTCCGACCTGGACGTCCGCGCCGAGGGTGATCGGGGCGACGTCGAGGAAGACCGCGTGGTAGTTGACGAAGCTGCGCGGCCCGATCCGGATGTTCCAGCCGTAGTCGCAGTAGAACGGCGGCCGGACCCAGGTGTCGTCGCCCAGGTCGCCGAGCAGGTCGCGCAGCGCCGCGAGCCGGGCCGCCGGGTCGGCCGCTGAACTGGTGTTGAAGCGTTCCATCAGGCGGGCGGCCCGGTCCAGGTCGGCGACGAGTTCGGGGTCGTCGGCCAGGTAGGGCTCACCCGCCAGCATCCGGTCCTTCATGGAGGTCACCCGGTCGATGATGCCGGCGGGGCGCGGTGTCCCGTGGCAGGTTCGTCGTATTTTCGACTTCTTTTTGCATACTCGGTATGCAATTCTGGGTTGTCAATGCGACTCCTATCAATCAGGACGCACGACCAGGAGGAAACGTTGCACCAGGGAAGAAGATTGGCCGCTCTCGGCCTCGTGTCGGTGCTGGCGCTCGCCGCGCCGGCTCCCGCCTCAGCCGCGACCGCCGCGCCCGCCGCACCGGGCGGCGCCGACCGACAGTCCACTGCGCTCGGAACCAGCCCCGAGCGCTCGACCACCGTCACGCTGATCACCGGTGACCGCGTCACCGTCACCGCATCCGGCGCCTCGGCCCAGCCCGGCCCCGGCCGTGCAGCTGTGCAGTTCCTGGTCCAGCGCGAGAGAGGACGCCTCTCGGTGCTGCCGACGGACGCGCTGCCGTTGCTGCGCTCGGGTCGGGTGGACCGGCGACTCTTCGACGTCACCGGGCTGATCGAGGCGGGTTACGACGACACCCACCGCAAGACGCTGCCGCTGCTGGTGTCGTACGGCTCGACGGACGCCGCCCGGCGAGCGCCGGCCACGCTGCCCGGCACCCGGGTGGTCCGCGACCTACCGGCGATCGACGGCGCCGCCCTCACCAGCGACAAGTCCTCCCTCGGCGCGGTCTGGGCGGCGGTCAGCACCGGCTCCAGCGCGGCTCGGCTCGGCGCGGCGGGGGGCGTCGAGCGGATCTGGTTGGACGGCCGTCGACGGGTGGCCCTCGACCACAGCGTGCCGCAGATCGGGGCGCCCGCCGCCTGGTCGGCCGGGTTCACCGGCAAGGGCGTGTCCGTGGCCGTGCTGGACACCGGCGTCGACGCGACCCATCCGGACCTGGCCGGCAAGGTGGCCGAGGCGCGCAACTTCACCGAGGTCGCCGACGCCCGGGACACCGTCGGCCACGGCACGCACGTGGCCTCGACCATCGCCGGTTCCGGCGCGGCCTCCGACGGCCGCTACCGGGGTGTGGCACCGGACGCGACGCTGCTGGACGGCAAGGTCTGTGAGGACCAGGGCTGCCCCGACTCGGCGATCCTCGCCGGCATGCAGTGGGCCGCCGTGGAGAAGAAGGCCGCCGTCATCAACATGAGCCTCGGCGGCTGGGACACGCCGGAGGTCGACCCGCTCGAAGAGGCGGTGCAGACCCTGACCGCGCAGACCGGCACGCTGTTCGTCCTCGCCGCGGGGAACGACGGCTCGGACGGCTCGGTCGGCTCCCCGGCCAGCGCCGACGCCGGGCTCGCCGTGGGCGCGGTGGATCGCGACGACGAGTTGGCTGAGTTCTCCAGCCGGGGTCCCCGGGTCGGTGACGACGCGCTGAAGCCCGACATCACCGCACCCGGCGTCGACATCGTCGCCGCGAAGTCCGCCAACGGCGTCATCGGTGATCCGGTGGGGGACCGGTACGTCACGCTCTCCGGCACCTCGATGGCCACCCCGCACGTCGCCGGGTCGGCCGCGTTGCTGGCCCAGCAGCACCCGGGATGGCGGGCCGACCGGCTCAAGGCCACCCTGATGGCCGCCGCCAAGCCGCACCCGGAGCAGACCGCCTACCAGCAGGGCGCCGGGCGCGTCGACGTCGCCCACGCGATCACCCAGCAGATCACCACCGACCCGGTGAGCGTCTCGTTCGGGCGTACGCTCTGGCCGCACAACGACGACACCCCGGTCACCCGGACGGTGACCTGGCGTAATGACGGTCCGGCCCCGGTCACCGTGGATCTGAGCGTCGAGGGCGCCGGCCCGGGGGGTCGAGCGCTGCCGGCCGGTCTCTTCCAGTTGGGCGCCAGCCAGCTCACCGTACCGGCGGGTGGCACGGCCGCCACGACCGTCACCACGGACACCCGGATCGGCGACGCCGACGGCTACTGGACCGGCCGGATCGTGGCCCGCGCGGGGTCGGCCGTCGCCGTGACGCCGCTGGCCGTGAACCGGGAGGTGGAGAGCTACACGCTGACCGTGGAACACCTGAACCGCGCGGGCGCGCGTACCGCCGACCACTGGAGCACGCTGGTCGGGATGGACACCTTCGGCGCCTGGGACCTCTTCAGTTCCGATGGGGTGGCCACCGTGCGGGTGCCCAAGGGGCACTACGGCCTCAGCGGCCTGGTCTTCGAGCCGGGGCCGGAGGACGAGCAACGCGGGATGTCGTTGTTGATGCAGCCCGTGTTGACGATCGAGCGGGACACCCGGATCGTCGTGGATGCCCGCCGGGCCAAACCGGTCCGGACCACCATTCCGGACCGTAACGCCGCCCCGGAACTGATCGACGTCAGCGGCAACTTCACGGCTGCCGACGGCAGTGGGTACGGGATCGGACTCTGGGCGGACACCTTCACCGGTCTGACCAGCGGTCAGCTCGGCAAGACGGTCTCCGCCGACCAGTTCGTCTCCACCGTCAGCAGCCAGTGGATCAAGCCGGGCACGCCCGACAGCCCATACCTGTACGCGCTGGCCGAAGCGATCCCCGGTCGGATGCCCACCGGGTTCGTCCGTGACTACCGCCGGAGCGACTTGGCCGCCGTCGTGCACCGGTTCCTCGGTGCCTACGCGGGCATGGACGCCGAGCGCTCCGTGTACCCCGTGTTGGAGTACAACGTCGGTGGCTCCACGCTGGTCCTGCCCACGAGCGTGCCCGGTCAGCGGGTCGAGTACTACAACACCCGGGGCGTGCAGTGGGAGTCGGACATCTACTTCGGCACCCGGGGCGAGGACGGCTGGCTGAACCCGCAGGCCGTGCTCCTTTCCGTCCCCACCGCGTACCGGGCCGGGCGGACGGTCCAGGAGATCTGGAACCAGGCGCCGTTCGGGCCGTCCTTCCCGAACCCGCGCTGGCCGTACCAGAGCCTCACCCGGGCCGGCGACACCATCGCGGTCGACCTGCCGATCTTCAGCGACGCGGCCGGTCACCCGGGCGGCTCGTTGAACGACAGCGAGCACACCAAGCTCTGGCGCGACGGCAAGCTGGTCGGCGAGAGCGAGTACGCCGGCTACGGGGAGTTCACCGTGCCGCCGGCCGCGGCGGACTACCGGCTCGTCACGTCATCGAAGCGGAGCTTCACCGACCTGAGCACCGAGGTGGAATCGAGCTGGACCTTCCGGTCCCGGCACGTCGCCGGTGACACGCCGGCCCGCCTGCCGCTGATGGCGGTGCGCTTCGCGCCGCCGCTGCGCGTCGACGGCAGCGCTCCGGCCGGGCGGAGCTTCGTCGTACCGGTGCGGGTGCAGCGCCAGCCGGGCGCTCCGGCCTCCCCGGTGGAGGGGCTCACCGTCGACGTCTCGTACGACGGCGGGAAGACCTGGGACAAGGCGAAGCTGGTCCGTACCTCGGCCGATGGTTGGTCGGCACTGTTGCGGCATCCGGCCGGCAAGGGCCACGTGTCGCTGCGGGCCACCGCCCGGGACGCCGCCGGTAACACGGTGACGCAGCGGATCATCCAGGCCTACCGGTTGCGCTGAGGCGTACCCCCGTCGGGTCCGCGGCCGAGCGCCGCGGACCCGGCGGGTACGTCAGTCGTTGGCGTGCAGGGCGGCGTTCAACTCGATGCCGCGGCCGGTGCGCGGGCGGGCCTCCAGCGCGCCCGTCACCGAGTTGCGCCAGAACAGCAGGCCGTCGACGCCGGACAGCTCCCGGCCCTTGACCACCCGGCCGTCCGGCAGCGTGATCTTGGAGGCGGCGGTGATGTAGCAGCCGGCCTCGACCACGCAGTCGTCGCCGAGGGAGATGCCCACGCCCGCGTTCGCGCCGATCAGACTCCGCTCGCCGATGGTCACCTTCTCGGTGCCGCCGCCGGAGAGGGTGCCCATGATCGAGGCGCCACCGCCGATGTCGGAGCCGTCGCCGACCAGCACCCCCTGCACGATCCGCCCCTCCACCATCGAGGTGCCCACCGTGCCGGCGTTGAAGTTGACGAAGCCCTCGTGCATCACCGTCGTGCCGGCGGCCAGGTGGGCGCCGAGGCGCACCCGGTCGGCGTCGGCGATCCGCACACCCGAGGGCACCACGTAGTCGGTCATCCGGGGGAACTTGTCCACCCCGTACACCGACAGGTGGCGGCCCGCGGCCCGCTCGATCACCCGCAGCTCGTCCACCCGCTCCGGGGGGCACGGCCCGGCGGACGTCCAGGCCACGTTCGCCAGCTTGCCGAAGACGCCGTCGAGGTTGAGCTGGTTGGGCCGCACCAGGCGGTGGGAGAGCAGGTGCAACCGGAGGTACGCGTCGGAGGCGTCCTTGATGGGCTCGTCCAGCGAGCCGATCACGGTGACCACCTGCACGGTACGCAGACCGGGCAGCGGCCGGTCGCCCAACGCACCCGGCGGCAGGTCCAGCACGTCCGACTTGTCCTCGCCGGCGATCAGCGGCAGCTCACCCAGGCCCAGCTTGCCGGTCGGGTACCAGGTGTCGAGCACCTGCCCGTCGGCGGTGACGGTGGCCAGGCCGATGCCCCACGCGGAATCTGCGGACGTCACTGTTAACCCTCTCGGTCGCGGCCACGCCGGCCTCGGCTCGCTCCTCGCGCTGACAGACCTGAAGGTACCGTGCGAACCATGGAGAACCCGCTGACCCCCGAGGTCCTCGCCGATCCGGTGCAGCTGACCCGCGTACTGGTCGACATAGAGTCCGTGTCCCTCAACGAGAAGGCGATCGCCGACTGCGTCGAGGAGGTGCTGCGGGGCGTACCGCACCTGTCCACGCACCGGCACGGCAACACGGTGATGGCCCGTACCGACCTGGGCCGCTCGCAGCGCGTCGTGCTGGCCGGGCACCTCGACACGGTGCCGCTGAACAACAACTTCCCGTCGACCATGCGCGGCGACCTGATGTACGGCTGCGGAACCTCCGACATGAAGTCCGGCACCGCCTACGCGCTGCACCTGGCGGTGACGCTGCCCGAGCCGCGCTACGACGTGACGTACTTCTTCTACGAGGCCGAGGAGATCGAGTCCCGCTACAACGGGCTGAACCTGGTCGCCCAGGCGTTCCCGGAGTGGCTGGAGGCGGACTTCGCGGTGCTGCTGGAGCCGACGTACGGCATCGTCGAGGCGGGCTGCCAGGGCACCATGCGCTCAGTGGTCACCACCACCGGCGTACGCGCCCACTCGGCGCGCTCCTGGCACGGGGTCAACGCCATCCACGGCGCTGGGGAGGTGCTGCGCCGCCTCCAGACGTACGAGGCACGACGGGTCACCATCGACGGCTGCGACTACCGCGAGGGCATGAACGCGGTACGCATCAACGGTGGGGTGGCCGGCAACGTCATCCCGGACCTGTGCGAGGTCGAGGTCAACTACCGCTTCGCCCCCGACCGGACCCCGGCCGAGGCGGAGGCACACCTGCGTGAGGTGTTCGCCGGTTTCGAGGTGCGGGTCACCGACTCGATCGCGGGCGCCCCGCCCGGGCTCAGCGCCGCCCCGGCGAAGGAGTTCCTGGCGGCGGTCGGCGCCGCCCCGATCGGCAAGCTGGGTTGGACGGACGTGGCCCGGTTCGCGGCCATGGGGATTCCCGCGCTGAACTTCGGCCCGGGCGATCCGAACCTCGCCCACCACCCGGACGAGCACGTCGAGATCAGCAAGATCCGGGACGGCGCGGCGACGCTGCACCGCTGGCTCGCGCCGGCCTGACCCGGTCGGAATCGCTCAGGTCGGGCCGGTCGGCCCCGTTTCCGGCGATCAAGAGGTTCGCGTCAGCCTGGCCCGTTGTCGGCGGCGCGAACCTCTTGATCGGCTCCGGATCCCGTGGTGGTGGCGGCGGCGGGCGACAGGGCGGGGTCGAGATCGCGGGTGCGGCGGCGCTCGGCCACCACATCGTGGATCCGTCGCTGCATCTGTCGACGGATCCGGATCATCTCGCTGTTGCTGATCACGCTGTCTCCTCCCCCGAAGGCGCGCGCCGGGGCATACCCGGTATGTGAATAGTAAGACGTACGGGGAAGCCAAATAGTTGCCCTTGATCGCGAACTATTTCCCGGCGTCGGTAGCCCGCGCCCCCGAGGTGTGCGGCTCCACTACGGTTGCTGCATGAGCCAGAACAACGGGCGGGAGGCCGGCCGCAGCCCGGGGCGGGAGCGGCACCGGGGCGCCGTCACGCTGCGCCGGGGGGCGATCCCGAGCAGCACCGCCGACCAGCGGCTGCTGGACTCGCGCGGGCGCGAGGACTGGAAGACCAGGGACGCCTGGCGGGCGCTGCGGATCCTCTCCGAGTTCGTCGAGGGCTTCGACACCCTCGCCGACCTGCCGCCGGCCGTCAGCGTGTTCGGCTCGGCGCGCAGCGGTCCGGACACCGCCGAGTGCCGGCTGGCCGAGGAGGTGGGCGGCGCGCTGGCCCGCGCGGGCTACGCGGTGATCACCGGCGGCGGGCCGGGCGTGATGGAGGCCGCCAACCGGGGCGCCACCGAGGCCGGCGGGCTCTCCGTCGGGCTCGGCATCGAGCTTCCGTTCGAGCAGGGCATCAACGACTGGGTCGACCTGGCCATCGACTTCCGCTACTTCTTCGCCCGCAAGACCATGTTCGTCAAGTACGCCCAGGCGTTCGTGGTGCTGCCCGGTGGGTTCGGCACCATGGACGAGCTCTTCGAGGCGCTGACCCTGGTGCAGACCGGCAAGGTCACCCGGTTCCCGGTCGTGCTGATGGGGGTGGCCTACTGGCAGGGGCTGCTCGACTGGCTGCGCGACACGATGGCCGCCAGCGGCAAGATCGGCCCGGTGGACCTGGACCTGATCTGCCTCACCGACGACGTCAACGCCGCCGTCCGCCACATCGTCGAGGCCGAGGCGGCGCTCTCGGTCGAGCAGGACGCGGTCCGCGACGAGGCCGTGGCGCGTACCGGCGCCGACCAGCAGGCCGCCGCCGAGCAGGCCGCCGACCGGCCCCGGGAGAACTGATGGCGGCCGTCTGTGTCTTCTGCGCCTCCTCCCGTACCCTCGACCAACGCTGGCTCGACCTCGCCACCGAGACCGGTGCGGAGCTGGCCCGGCGCGGGCACACCCTGGTCAGCGGCGGTGGCTGCGTCGGCATGATGGGCGCGGTGGTCGACGGCGCCCGGTCCGCCGGTGGACGCACGGTGGGTGTCATCCCGCAGGCGCTCGTCGACCTGGAGGTCGCCGACCTGGCCTCGGACGAACTGCTGGTCACCGACTCGATGGCCGATCGCAAGACCCTGATGATCGACAGGTCGGACGCGTTCCTCGCCCTGCCCGGCGGCCTCGGCACGCTGGACGAGCTGTTCGAGGTCTGGACCACCGCCACCCTGGCGCTGCACGCCAAGCCGATGGTGCTGATCGACGCGGACGGCTTCTACCGCCCCCTGCTGGACTGGCTGCACACCATCACCGACCAGCACTTCCTCAAACCGGCCGGCCTCGACCTGCTGACCGTGGTCACCACGGTCCCCGAGGCCCTGAAGGCGCTGGAGTCCCACCTACCCTGACTCCGGGCCACCTCGTCGGTCGTGAGGGTGGCGGCAGGGCCGTCGGCGTGTCGTGCCTTCACCTTCACGATCGGCGTGGCGGCGTGGGATGGGGTTGCTGTCGTAGGGGGGTGATGGGATTTGGTGATGCAGTCGTACCGGTTGGTGCGGCGGCCCGGGGGGCCGGCGCTGGGGGACGGGGACGCGCCGGGTGACGGTGGCGTCCTCGCCGTCGCGGCCGACCCGACCCGGTCGGCGGGCCCGCGCTGGCACGCCGATCCCGTCCAGGCCGAGATCGTCGGGCACACCGACGGGCCGATGCTTGTCGTCGGTGGCCCCGGCACCGGCAAGACCAGCACCCTCGTCGAGGCGGTCGCCGCCCGGATCGCCGAGGGCGTCGACCCCGAACGGATCCTCGTGCTGACCTTCGGCCGCCGCGGCGCCACCGCACTGCGCCAGCGCATCGAGGCCCGGGTCGCGCAGGACGGCTACCGGGTGCTGCGGGAGCCGCTGGTGCGTACCTTCCCGGCGTACGCCTTCGGGCTGCTGCGTCGCGCCGCCGCCGAGCGCGGCGAGCCGTCACCCCGCCTGCTGACCGGCCCCGAGCAGGATCTGATCATCCGTGAGCTGCTCGACGTGGTGGGCGAGGCGCCCGAGGACGACCCGGTCGGCTGGCCCACCGACCTGCGGCCGGCACTGCGCACCCGGGCCTTCGCCGGTCAACTGCGTGACCTGCTCATGCGCGCCGCCGAACGCGGTGTGGGTCCGGGCGACCTGGCCCGGCTGGGCGAGAAGCTCGGCCGCGCCGACTGGCCGGCCGCCGCGCGCTTCCTGCGGGAGTACGTCGAGGTGCTCGCGCTGCGCGACGTCAGCAACCGGGGTTCGATCGCGTACGACCCCGCCGAACTGGTCCGGGCCGCCACCGGTCTGCTGCGCGACGACGAGGAGTTGCTGGCCGCCGAGCGCCACCGCCTCGCCCACGTGTACGTCGACGAGCTGGCCGACACCGACCCCGCCCAACTCGAACTGCTCTCGGTCATCGCCGGCGGTGGCAAGCCGCTCGTGGCCTTCGCCGACCCCGACTCCTCCACGTACGCCTTCCGGGGCGCCGACCCGGCCGGAGTGTCCACCTTCCGGCACCGTTTCCGGACTGCCTCCGGAGCGCCGGCCGCGCAGGTGCTGCTGAGCACGTCGTACCGGGCCGGGCCGGTTCTGCTCGACGCGGTGGCCCGGCTGGGCCGCCGTCTCCGTGGTCCGACGGCGCACCGCCGGCTGCGTCCGCTGCCGGACGCCCCGGCCGGCGTGGTCGAGGTGCACACCTTCCGGTCGGCGACCAGCGAGGCCGCCTGGCTGGCCCACATGCTGCGCTCGGCCCACCTGCTGGACGGCGTGCCGTGGTCGCGGATGGCGGTGCTGGTGCGGTCCACCGCCCTGCAACTGCCGACCCTGCGACGCGCGCTGCACGCCGCCGGCGTCCCGACCGTGGTGCACGGCGAGGACCTTCCGCTGCACCTGCAACCCGCGGTGGCGCCGCTGTTGCTGCTGCTGCGGTGCGCCCTCGAACCGGACCGGCTCGACGAGGAGGCCGCGGTCGCGCTACTGCACTCGCCGCTGGGCGGCGCTGACCCGCTGGCCGAACGACGGCTGCGGCAGGGGCTGCGCGCCCTGGCGTTGGCCGGGGGCGACCGCCGCCCGTCCGGCGAGCTGATCGTCGAGGCGTTGCGTGACCCGACGGAGCTGGCCACCATCGACCGGCGGTGGGCGGAGCCGGCCCAGGCGGTGGCCGGGCTGCTCGCCACCGCCCGGGACGCCGCCGCCCAACCGGGCGCCACCGCCGAGACCGTCCTCTGGGAGGTGTGGGACGCCAGCGGCCTGGCCGAACGCTGGGCCGGCGCGATCGCCCAGGGGCGGCCGGTGGCCGGCGAGGGCGACCTGGCCCGGCGTCGGCGGGCCGAGGCGGCCGACCGCGACCTGGACGCCGTGCTCGTGCTCTTCGACGCGGCGGCCCGCTTCACCGACCGGCTACCGGGCGCGCGCACCGAGGTCTTCCTCGACCACGTGCTCGCCCAGGACCTGCCGGCGGACACCATCGCGCCGACCGCCGACCGGGGCGCGGCGGTACGACTGCTCACCGCGCACGCCGCCAAGGGCCTGGAGTGGGACCTGGTGGCGATCGCCGGCGTGCAGGAGGGCATCTGGCCGGACCTGCGCCTGCGTGGCAGCCTGCTCGGGTCGGAACGGCTGGTCGACGTCCTGGCCGGCCGGTCCGTCGGCGGCGCCCGCGCCGCCAACGTCGTGGGTCAGACCTCGGCGCTGCTCGACGAGGAGCGCCGGCTGTTCCACGTCGCCATCAGCCGGGCCCGACACCGCCTGCTGGTCAGCGCGGTGGCGTCGGCGGCGGTCGGCGGCGACGACCACGAGGAGCAGCCCAGCCGGTTCCTGCACGAGCTGGGCCCGATCGCACCGCCGAGTCCGCCGAGCGCGCCACCGGACAGGCCGGGCCCGCCCGACCCGCCGACCGTGCCGCCGAGCCCGCCCGGCCCGCGAACCGGCCCGGCCGGCGACGGCGCTGCCGTGAGCGACGAAGACGACGAGCCGGACCAGCCCGGTGCGCTGCCGGTCACCCGGCCGCCACGGGCGCTCACCCTGCCGGCGCTGGTCGCCGAGCTGCGTACCGCCGTCATCGACCCGGCCGCGTCGGCGGCCCGGCGGCGCGCCGCGGCGACCGAGTTGGCGCGGCTCGCCGCCGCCGGAGTGCCCGGCGCGCACCCCGACGACTGGTGGGGGCTGCGGGCGCTCTCCGACGACCGGCCGTTGGTCGACGACGGGGACCCGGTGCGGGTCACGCCCTCGGCGATGGAGAGCGCGCTGCGGTGCAGCCTGCGCTGGCTGCTCGAACGGCACGGCGGCAGCGGCCCGACCAGCACCGCGCAGGGCGTCGGCAACCTGGTGCACGCCGCCGCGATGCTCGCCGAGGACGCGAGCGCCGACCGGGGCGCCCTGCTCGACTACGTGGCCGCCCGGTTCGACGCGATCGAGCTGGCCGCGCGGTGGATGGCCGGCCCCGAGCGGGAGCGCGCCGAGGCGATGGTCGACAAGCTGCTGCGTTGGCTGGCCACCAATCCGCGTCGGCTGCTCGCCATCGAACACGAGTTCGCGGTCCGGCTGGACGATCCGCAGCGCCCGGTCGACCTGACCGGGCGGGTCGACCGGCTTGAGGTCGACGAGGCCGGCCGGCTGGTGGTGATCGACCTCAAGACCGGCAAGTCGACCGCGGTCACCGGCAGCGAACTGGCCGAGCACCCGCAGCTCGGCGCGTACCAGGCTGCGGTGGAGGCGGGGGCGTTCGCCGAGTTCGGCGACGAGTCCGGTGGCGCGGCGCTGGTGCAGCTCGGCACCTCCGCCAAGGACGCCCGGGAGCAGAACCAGCCCGCCGCGGGGGAGGGACCGGCGGCCGGCTGGGCGACGGCGCTGGTCCGGCGGACCGCCGATACGATGGCAGCCGCCACGTTCGCCGCGGTGGCCAACTCGAAGTGCCGGGTCTGCCCGGTGCGGACCAGCTGTCCGGTCTCCGGGCAGGGACGGCAGGTGGTCGAGCCGCCGACCGTCCGTCCCCCGGAGAATTCATGAGCCAGCCCACCCTGTTCGGCGCGGGTCCCGCGCCGACGCCCCGGCTCGCGGACTCCGGCCCCCGGTACACGCCGGTGGAGCTGGCCAAGTTGCTGCGGCTGCCGGCGCCCACCCGGGAACAGGCCGCGATCATCGCCGCCCCGGTGGAGCCGCTGCTGGTGGTCGCGGGCGCCGGGTCCGGCAAGACCGAGACGATGGCCGCGCGGGTGGTCTGGCTGGTGGCCAACTCGTACGTGCGCCCGGAGCAGATCCTGGGGCTGACCTTCACCCGCAAGGCGGCCGGTGAGCTGGCGCACCGGGTCCGTACCCGGCTCGACCAACTGATCCGGCGGGTCGGCCGGCAGGAGCGCGACCCGCTCGACGATCCGCTCGCCGGTGAGCCCACCGTCTCCACGTACCACTCGTACGCCGGGCGGATCGTCACCGAGCACGGTCTGCGGGCCGGCTACGAGCCGTCGACCCGGCTGCTCACCGAGGCGTCCCGCTGGCAGTTGGTCGACCTGCTGGTGCGCAACTACGACGGCGACATGTCCGAGGTGGACCGGATGCCGAGCACCATCACCGACGCGGTGCTGGCGCTCGCCGGGGAGTTGGACGAGCACCTGGTCGCCCCGGACGAGCTGGCCGCCTGGACCGGCCGGTTCTTCGCCGAGGTGCAGTCGCGACCGGGCCGGGTCTACGCCGACGTACGCAAGGCGCTCACCCTGCAACAGACCCGGCTGCGCCTGCTGCCGCTGGTGCGGGCGTACGCCCGGCGCAAGCTGGACTTCGAGGCGATGGACTTCGCCGACCAGCTCGCCCGGGCGGCCCGGGTGGCGCGGGATCACCCGGCGGTCGGCGAGATCGAGCGGGACCGCTTCCGGGTGGTGCTGCTCGACGAGTACCAGGACACCAGCCACGCGCAGGTGGTGCTGCTCAACGCGCTGTTCGGTGGCGGTCACCCGGTCACCGCGGTGGGCGATCCGTGCCAGTCCATCTACGGCTGGCGGGGAGCCAGCGCCGGCACCCTCGACCGGTTTCCGGCCGAGTTCGCGCGGTCCGACGGCGAGCCGGCGCGGGCGTTGGGGCTGACCACCAGTTGGCGCAACCGCCCGGAGATCCTGCGGGTGGCGAACGCGCTGTCCACGCCGTTGCGTGCGGCCGGCGCGCGGGTTCCGGAGCTGCGTTCCGCGCTGACCGTCCGGGACCCGATTCCGCACCGCAGCCCCGGTGGGGCGGCCGGTGGCACGGTGCACTGCGCGCTGCTGCACACGTATGCCGACGAGGCCGCGTGGATCGCCGACAGTGTGCTCGCCGCGTGGCGTGGCGCCGCCCGGATGCCCGGTGCGGCACCGGAGCACATCCCGGTGGCGCAGCGTCCGACGACGGCCGTGCTGGTCCGCGTCCGCAGCCAGATCCCGGCGATCGAGTCGGCGTTGCGCGAGCGTGGCCTCCCGGTCGAGGTGGTCGGGCTGGGTGGCCTGCTGGACACTCCCGAGGTCCGGGACGTGGTGTGCACGCTGCGGGTGCTGGCCGACCCGACCGACGGTGCCGCCCTGCTGCGGTTGCTCACCGGCGCCCGGTGGCGGATCGGGCCGCGGGACCTGGTGGCGCTGCACCGACGGGCGCGGGGCATCGCGAACGCCCGCCGGCAGGTGGCCGCCGACGAGGACTCGGACATCAGCCCCGACCTGCTGGACGAGGCGACCCTGGTGGAGGCGTTGGCCGATCTCGGGCCGGCGCAGGCGTACTCGGCGGAGGGGTTCGCGCGGCTGCGGGCGTACGGCACCGAGCTGGCGTTGCTGCGTTACCGCCTGGACCAGGCGCTGCCGGATCTGATCGCGGACATCGAGCGGACCATTGGCCTGGACGTGGAGGTCGCGGTGCGGGCCGGCCGCGACGGCGCGGGCGACGCCGGCCTGGCGCGGGGCCATCTGGACGCCCTGGCCGACGTGGCGGCCCGCTTCAGCGGTGAGACGCCCGGCGCGACGCTCTCCGGCTTCCTGTCCTACCTGGCCGCCGCCGAGGACGAGGAGCGCGGCCTCGCCCCGGGCGAGGTCGAGGTCGTGGAGGGCGCGGTGCAGGTGGTCACCGCACACGCCGCCAAGGGCCTGGAGTGGGACGTGGTGGCGGTGGCCGGTCTGTGCCGTGGCTCGTGGCCCGGTCCGGTCCGCAACTCCGACCACTGGCTGGGCGGCCTGGGCGTGCTGCCGTTCCCGCTGCGGGGGGACGCCGACGGGCTGCCCGAGCTGGCGCTCGACGAGGCGGCCGACCAGCGTGCCGTGGCCCGGGCGGTGGCCGACTTCACCGACGCGTGGCGGGCCCACGACGAGCGGGAGGAGCGCCGGCTGACGTACGTCGCGGTCACCCGGCCGCGCCGGCTGCTGCTGTGCTCCGGGTACTGGTGGGGCGAGGGCACGAAGCGACCGCGAGGTCCGTCGATCTTCCTGCGCGAGGTGTACGACGCCTGCCTGGACGGCGGCACCGGGCACCTGGTCGACACGTGGACGCCGGAGCCCACCCCGGACGCCACGAACCCGACGGCCGAGGTGGTGCTCCGCGCGGAGTGGCCGGCCGACCCGCTGGGTGGCCGCCGGCCGGCGTTGGCCGAGGCGGCCGGACTGGTCCGCCGGCTGATGACCGACGGTCCGGCGTCGGCGCTGCCGGGGCCGGTCGGGCCGGCGCTCGCCGGTGCGCTGCCGTCGACCGGGTCGAACGCCGAGACGGCCGAGACAGCAGACCCGGAGGTGGCGCGCTGGCGGCAGGAGGCGGACCTGCTGCTGGCCGAGCGGGCCGAGCTGACCCGGCTCTCCGGCGCGGTCGAGGTGGCCCTGCCGGGACAGCTCAGCGTCACCCAGTTGGTGGCGTTGCGGCGTGACCCGGCGGCGCTGGCCCGTACGCTGCGCCGCCCGGTGCCCACCGAGCCGAATCCGTACGCCCGCCGGGGCACCGCCTTCCACGCGTGGCTGGAGCAGCGTTTCGGCGCCGACCGGTTGCTCGACGTGGACGAGCTGCCCGGCGCGGCGGATGCGGACGCCGCCCCGGATGAGGCCCTGGTCGAGCTTCAGGAGCGCTTCCTGGCCAGCGAGTGGGCTGACCGGGTGCCGGTCGAGGTGGAGGTGCCGTTCGCCACGGTGATCGCGGGTGTGGTGGTCCGGGGGCGGATGGACGCGGTCTTTGCCCGCCCGGGCGGGCGGTTCGACGTGGTCGACTGGAAGACCGGCGCGCGTCCCACCGGCCCGGCGGCGGATGTGGCGGCGGTCCAGTTGGCCGTGTACCGGCTGGCCTGGGCCGAGCTGGCCGGTGTCGACGTCGAGCGGGTGGGCGCGGCGTTCCACTATGTGCGGGACGGGGCGACCGTCCGTCCGACCGACTTGCTGGACGTGACCGGGCTCACCGCCATGATCGCTCACTTGCCCGTGGATTCCGGCCAAGTTTGACCACGACGGGGAAATCCGTGGTAGGTTGACCGGGTTGCAGTTTTGGTTACCAGAGACTCTGTGTGCGCCTGGCGGGATTGTGGCCCCAGGCGCTCTTTGTTGTGTCCGGAGTTCTCCGGGCGGGGCGACCAGAAGCGACAGGCGATTCGCGCATCCCCGCGCGGAGCGCTCCTCTTCGGGCGCGCAACAAGTGCGCGTCCGACGTTCCGTCAAGGAGACGAAACACATGGCTATTGGCACCGTGAAGTGGTTCAACGCTGACAAGGGCTTCGGCTTCATCACCCCGGACGGCGGCGGCGCTGACGTCTTCGCCCACTTCTCGGCGATCCAGTCCTCCGGCTACCGGAGCCTGGACGAGAACCAGCGGGTCGAGTTCGAGGTGACCCAGGGCCAGAAGGGCCCGCAGGCGGAGAACATCCGTCCGCTCTGATCTTCGGATCGGTTCGTAGTACCCGTCGCGCCCTCCGGGTGTGACGGTGACGGGACCGGCCCGCCCCGCCGTCGACCCGCGTAACGCGGGCGGCGGCTCGGCGGCGGGCCGGCCCGTACCCTAATCGGTTCGTGCTTGTGAGTCCTGGCGGCCTTGTTTCGCCGGTGACAGCGCCGAGTTCGGCGCCCTCCCTCGACACGTGCCGCGTCGAGGAAGGCTTCTGCGTGACCACAGTTATTCCGTCTTTTGCCCATACCGGTCTGGCGCCGGCGCTGTTGAGCGCCCTGACCGCGCAGGGCATCACCGAGCCGTTCCCGATCCAGTCGGCCACGCTGCCCGACTCGCTCGCCGGTCGGGACGTGCTCGGCCGGGGTCGTACCGGCTCCGGTAAGACGCTCGCCTTCGGGCTTCCCCTGCTCTCGCGTACCGCCGGCCGTAAGGCCCGGCCGGGTCGCCCGCTGGCTCTGGTGCTGGTGCCGACCCGTGAGCTGGCCCAGCAGGTGACCACCGCGCTGGCCCCGTACGCCCGCGCCGTCGGTCTGCGCTGCGCCACCGTCGTCGGCGGACTGTCGTTGCAGCGCCAGGCCGACGCGCTGCGCGCCGGCGCCGAGGTGGTCGTGGCGACCCCCGGTCGGCTGCACGACCTGATCAACCGCGGCGACGCCCGGCTCGACCAGGTCGAGATCACCGTGCTGGACGAGGCCGACCAGATGGCCGACATGGGCTTCCTGCCGCAGGTGACCAAGCTCCTGGAGCAGGTCGCCCCGCAGGGTCAGCGGATGCTCTTCTCCGCCACCCTGGACGGCGGCGTGGACCGGCTGGTCCGCCGCTTCCTCAGCAGTCCGGTCACCCACTCGGTCGACCCGGGTACCGCCACGGTCACCGCGATGACCCACCACGTGCTGCACGTCGACGCGCTCGACAAGCCCGACGCGTTGACCCGGATCGCCGCTCGCGAGGGCCGCACCATCCTGTTCATGGGCACCAAGCACCGCGCCGACCGGCTCGCGCGCCAGTTGCTCTCCAAGGGTGTACGCGCCGCCGCGCTGCACGGCGGCAAGTCCCAGCCGCAGCGCACCCGCATCCTGGAGCAGTTCCGCAACGGCCAGGTGACCGCCCTGGTCGCCACGGATGTGGCGGCGCGCGGCATCCACGTGGACGGCCTCGACATGGTCGTCAACGTGGACCCGCCGACCGAGGCGAAGGACTACCTGCACCGGGGCGGGCGGACGGCGCGCGCCGGCGAGTCCGGCTCGGTGGTGACGCTGGTCCTGCCGGAGCAGCGCCGCGACGTGTCCCGGCTGATGGCCACTGCCGGCATCCGGCCGCAGTCGGTCCAGGTGCGCTCGGGTGACGAGGCGCTGGCCCGGGTCACCGGGGCGCGTGAGCCCTCCGGTGTGCCGGTCACCATCGCCGCGCCGCCGGTGGCGGCCAACCGGGGACGGGCCGCAGGTGGCTCGGCAGCCACGGACGGCGCGCCCCGCTCCGCGCACCGCGCGTCGGGCCGGTCCCGCCGCCCGCGCCGCCCGCGTACGGTCTGATCCTTTCCGCACGACACCGACCCGTCCCGCTTCGGCTGGGCGGGTCGGTTCGTTCCGTGCCGCTGCCCGCCATCTGACCGTTCGGTTGAATCGGTAATCAGCCTCCGTTGGGTCGGCTGGCCGACTGTGCCCTGCTCCCGGGTGGTCGAAGCTGACCAGCGGGGGAACTGGGCGGGGGCCCGGCACGGGGGAGGAGCGGCAATGGTGGGTGCAGCCGGCTCGGGAGCGCTGCGTGAACTGATCCTGGTGGTCGCGGTCGGGCTCGCCGGGTTGCTCCTCGCCATGGTCGCGGCCTTCGGCCCCTGGCATGCCACCACGGCGGGCAACGCTCCCGCCGGTCTGGTGGAGCTGCGCAGTCCCGGCGACCCGGGCCCCGGCCCGACGGTCGAGCACCGGGGCTGAGCAGCGACCGGCCGACCGGCGCCGGCGGAGGGGCAGGCCCGGTCAGGATCGGTACGAGGTGTGGTCGGGCCGGCGGGGCACCGGCCCGACCACACCGCCTACGTGCACGGGTCCGCCAGCGCGTCGATCTTGCAGTTTCGGTCGTCGATCTGCCGTGATACGCCCCCCTTTGTTGCCGCAGAAAGTGCAAGATCGCGGGGCAGGGCGGGCGGGGCAGGGCGGGCGGGGCAGGGGTCAGGGGGCGGTTGGGGTTTGGTTGTGGGCCAGCAGCAGGTCGGCCAGGGTGGTGCTGTCGACGACGGTGGCGATCGCCCCGTGCACCGCCAGCCAGACGTCGGTGAGCCCGGCGGCCACCCCGTGGTAGCCGGCCCGCTCGGCCGGTAGGCCGCGCACTGTGGTCAGCGACCCACCCACCGCGCGCAGCACGTCCCCGACCGTGATCGCGGTGGCCGGCCTGGTCAGCGCGTACCCACCATCGGTGCCGCGATGGCTGTGCAGCAGGCCGGCGCGGCGCAGGTCGAGCAGGATGCCCTGGAGGAAGCTGAGCGGGATCTCCTGCACCTCGGCCAGGCTGCCCGCCTTCACCAGCTCGCCGACACCGTCGCCGCCCGGCGCGGCGGCGGCGACGGCGAGCATCGCCCGGAGCGCGTAGTCGCTGCGCGCGGAGACGTACACCGCTCAGTTGCCCGCCTGGTCGAGCACGCCCCAGCGACGTCGGATCGCCTTGTCCGCCGCGCCGAACGCGGCGTCCACGACCAGGCCGAGCACCAGGATGACGATCATCGTGGAGAGCAGCCACGGCGCGTCGGACAGCTCCCGGGAGTAGGTGAGCTGCGCGCCGAGCGAAGTCTGCGAGATGCCGACCACGATCAGCTCACCGGCCATCAGACTCCGCCAGGAGAACGCCCAGCCCTGTTTGAGGCCCGCGACGATCGCCGGCAGCGCGGCCGGCGCGATCACGTACCGGTAGAGGTTGAGCCCACGGGCCCCCAGGTTGCGTCCGGCGCGCAGGAGCAGCGGTGGGACGTAGTCCACTCCGGAGATCACGCCGTTGGCGATGGACGGCGCCGCGCCGAGTACCACCACGAAGAAGATGGCCTTCTCGCTCAGCTCGAACAGCAGGATGGCCAGCGGGAACCAGGCGATCGACGGCATGGTCTGCAACGCGGTGATCATCGAGCCGATGGCGGCGCGCAGCACCGTGGACCGGGCCACCGCGAGGCCCAGGAGCAGGCCGACCGCGACCGAGAAGACGTACCCGACGGCCGCTCGGCGCAGCGTCGTGAGCAGGCCCTCCCAGAGCTGCGGGCCCTGGGCCTGGGTGATCAGCTCACGGCCCACGACCAACGGGCCGGGCAGGGAGTACGGCGGCTTCCAGCCCGACCAGACCACCACCTGCCAGGCCAGGATGGCGATCGCCAGCGCGGCGAGCTTGGGCCAGGTGGCCGCCCAGAGCCGGGTGCCCCGGGAGACCTCCTTCTCCCGGCCGGCGATCTCCAGCGCGTCCAGTCCGGTGATCTCCGCGTCGCTACGCGCCGAGCTGGTGAGGGTGTCACTGGCCATGGCGGCCCACCTCCGTACGGAGTCGTTCGGTGACCTCGGCGGCGATGGCGGCGACCTCGGGGGAGTCGATCCGTCGTGGCCGTGGGATGTCCACCTCGGTGGAGTAGATGATCCGGCCGGGGCGGCTGGAGAGCAGGATGATGCGGTCGGCCAGCCGGGCGGCCTCGCGCACGTTGTGCGTGACGAACAGGACCGAGAGTCGGCGCTCGGACCAGATGCGTTCCAACTCGTCGTGCAGGATGTCGCGGGTCATGGCGTCCAGCGCGCCGAACGGCTCGTCCATCAGCAGCACCGGCGTGTCCAGGGCCAGGGTGCGGGCCAGCGCGACCCGCTGGCGCATCCCGCCGGACAGTTCGTGCGGGCGTTTGCGGCCGAACTCGGCCAGGTGCACCGTGCGCAGCAGCTCGGCGACCCGGTCGCGGCGTTCGGCACGGGAGAGGCCCCGCAGCTTCAGCGGCACCTCCACGTTGGCCTCGACGGTCAGCCACGGGAACAGCGCCGGCTCCTGGAACATCAGCCCCGGGCTGGCGTCTCCGGCGATGCCGATCGTGCCGCCGCTCGGCCGGTCCAGGCCGGCGACCAGGTTGAGCAGGGTGCTCTTGCCGCAGCCGGACGCGCCGACCAGGCAGACGAACTCGCCCGGCGCGACGTCGAGGGAGACCCCGTCCAGGGCCAGTACGGCGTTCGCCCCGCGCCCGTACACCTTGGTTACCCCGGAGAGCGCGACCGCGGTGGTCGCGCTCTGCGGCGTCGTCGTGGTCGACGTCATGGCTGGGTGACCTCGGGCTTGCCGGCGGCCTTGAGCGACTTGTTGAGGTACGTCAGGTCGTACAGGCCCTTGAGGTCGACCGGCTCGGTGAGCTTGACCTCGACGGCGTGGTCGAGCCCGGCCTTGAGCGAGGTGGCGATCGGGTCGTTGGTGAACTCCAACGTCGGCCATGCCTGCTTGATCAGCTTGAGGTCCAGCGGCTTGCCGGTGATCTTGCCGATCGCGTCGGAGATGGCCTGCTGGGCCTCGTCCGGCTTGCTGTTGACGAACTCGTTAGCGGCGACCTGGCCGTCGACCAGCTTCTGCACGACGTCCGGGTGCGCCTTGAGGAACTTCGTGCTGACCAGCAGGTTGGTGATGACGAACTTCTTGTCCGGCCACAGGTCCCGCTCGTCGACGAGCACCTTGCCGCCGGCGTTGACCAGCCGGGACACGAACGGCTCGGGCACCCAGGCGGCGTCGATCGCGCCGCTGGTGAACGTCTCCACCGTCTGGGCGTTCTCCTGCGGCACGATCTTCACGTCGCCGCCGCCCTCCTTGGTGGTGGTCAGCCCCTGCTGCTTGAGCCAGTAGCGGACGGCCACGTCCTGGGTGTTGCCGAGCTGCGGGGTGGCGACCTTCTTGCCCTTGAGGTCCTGCGGGCCGTTGATGCCGGGCTTGACCACCAGCGCCACGCCTCCGGAGGCCGCGCCCGAGACGACCCGAACCGCCTCACCCTTGGACTTGGAGAACGCGTTGACGGTGGGGTTCGGGCCGATGTAGGTCGCGTCCAGCGCACCGGAGAAGACGGCCTCGATGGCGGCCGGGCCGGCGTTGAAGGTCTTCGGCTCCAGCTTGACGTCGGCGCCGAGCTTCTCGGCGAAGATGCCCTTCTCCACGCCGACGACGGCCGGCGCGTGGGTGATGTTGGGGAAGTAGCCGAGCCGCAGGGTCACCGGGCCGGAGCCGCCCCCCGCGCCCTCGCTGTCGTCGCCGCACGCGGCGGTGCTGCCCAGGGTCGCCGCGCCGAGAGCGGTGAGGGTGGCCAGGGTGACCAACCGGCGCAGGGGGAGGCGTCTCATCGTCCATCCAATCCGCAGTATTCCTACTTAGTTGGTAGGAAGACTGGGCCAGGCTGCGAGCAGCGTCAAGAGGCATCCACATGCCGGGAAGGGGCGTCTCAGTTATGTCGGCATTTCCTACTGTCTTGCTGTGGTAGGTGGTCGACCTCTCAAGCCGGTGGCAGCGGCTGCGCGAAGGTCGCCGGTGGCGGGGGTGCCGACGCGCTAGGGTCGATCCCGTGGCGGCGCGGAGATCCAGAATTCCAGCGACGAAGTATCCGGTCGAGCGGTTCACCCTCGACAACGGCCTGCGGGTGGTCCTGACCCCCGATCGCAGCGCCCCGGTGATCGGGGTGGCGGTGGTCTACGACGTCGGCATCCGCTCCGAGCCCCAGGGGCGTACCGGCTTCGCCCACCTCTTCGAGCATCTGATGTTCCAGGGCTCGGAGAACCTGGAGAAGCTGGCTCACTTCCGGCACGTGCAGGGCGCCGGCGGCACGTTCAACGGCTCCACCCACCTGGACTACACCGACTACTTCGAGACGCTGCCCAGCAACGCCCTGGAACGCGCCCTGTTCCTCGAAGCGGACCGGATGCGGGCGCCCCGACTGACCGAGGAGAACCTGCGCAACCAGGTCGACGTCGTAAAGGAGGAGATCCGGGTCAACGTGCTCAGCCGGCCGTACGGTGGTTTTCCCTGGCTGACCCTGCCGCCGGTCATGTTCGACACCTTTGCGAACGCGCACGACGGCTACGGCTCCTTCGACGACCTGGAGTCGGCCACCGTCGCCGACGCCGCCGACTTTTTCCGTCGCTACTACGCCAGCGGCAACGCGGTCCTGGCCGTCAGCGGTGACATCGACGTGGCCGAGGCGACCGAGCTGGTGACCCGGCACTTCGGGGACGTGCCGGCCCGTCCCGCGCCACGACGACCCGACTTCACCGAGCCCGACCTGACCGCCGAGCGGCGCAGCTCGTACACCGACGCTTTGGCGCCGTTGCCGGCGGTGGCCGGCGCGTGGCGGGTGCCCGACCCGGTCGGCGACTTCGCCGCCTACCTGCCGTACGTGGTGCTGGCCGAGGTGCTCACCGACGGCGAAGCGTCCCGCCTGGTCGAACGCCTGGTGCAGCGCGACCGCACGGTGACCAGCCTGGGTGGCTACCTCGGCTTCATGGGCGACCCGTTCGACGTGCGCGACCCGACGGCGCTGCTGTTGCAGGCGCACCTGCCGCCCGGCGGCGACGTGGACAAGGTGCTGCGCACCATCGACGAGGAGCTGGACCGGCTGGCCACCGACGGGCTGACCGACGGCGAGCTGGCCCGCACCCAGGCGCGGATGGCCACCCACCTGCTGCGCGACACCGACGCGGTGCTCGGCCGGGCGCTGCGGATGGCCGTCCTGGAGCAGCAACGCGGCGAGCCGGGCCTGCTCAACGACCTGCCCCGACTGGTCGGCGACGTCACCGAGGAACAGGTCCGGGCCGCCGCGGCCACCCTGCGCCCGGAACGCCGCGCGACGGTCGAGGTCATCCCCGGAGGCACCCGATGACGACCACGACCACCGCCACCGTCGGGCCGCGTACGCTCCCCCCGCTCGGGCCCACCCGCAAGCTGAAGGTGCCCAAGGCGGCCGAGCGGACGCTGGGCAACGGGCTCACCGTCATCGCGGTACGCCGGCCCGCCGTGCCCCTGGTCGAACTCCGGCTCTGGGTGCCGTTCGGCCGCGCCCACCTCGCGCGCGGGGCGATGCTCTCCCAGACCATGCTCTCCGGCACCGAGTCGATGACCAGCGTGCAGCTCGCCGCCGAGCTGCAGAAGGTGGGCGGCGGCCTATCCGCGGGAGTCGACCCCGACCGGCTGATGATCTCCGGCGCGGGGCTGGTCACCGGCCTGGACCGGATGCTGGAGTTGCTGGCCGAGGTGCTGACCGGCGCCAGCTACCCGAACGACGAGGTGGCCGCCGAGCGGGACCGGCTCATCGACCGGATCCAGGTCGCGCAGAGCCAGCCGTCGCACCTGGCCCGCGAGGCGCTCCTGAAGAGGATCTACGGGCGGCATCCGTACGCCACGCAGACCCCGGAGCCGGGCCAGCTCCGTGCCGTACGACCGGCGGCGCTGCGCAGCCTGCACACCGAGCGGGTGCACCCCGCCGGGGCGCAGCTGGTGGTGGTCGGCGACGTGCAGCCGGAGAAGGCCCTGGACGCGGCCGAGCGGGCGCTGTCCAGTTGGGCCGGGGCCGGGCGTACGGCCACCCTGCCGGCCACCCCGCCGCTGACGCCGGGGCCGCTGCTGCTGGTCGACCGGCCCGGCTCGGTGCAGTCCTCGCTGCGTGTCGCGTTGCCGGCCGTGCCGCGTACCGACCCTGACCACGCCCCGCTGCAACTGGCCAACCTGATCTTCGGTGGCTACTTCTCGTCCCGCTGGGTGGAGAACATCCGCGAGGACAAGGGCTACACGTACGGCCCGCACTCGGTGATCGAGCACTCGGTGGCCGGATCGGTGCTGGTCGCGGGCGCTGAGGTGGCCACCGAGGTCACCGGCCCGGCGCTGCTGGAGACCACGTACGAGCTGGGTCGGCTGGCCTCGCTGCCGCCGAAGCCCGAGGAATTGGAGCAGGCCCGCCAGTACGCCCTGGGCACGCTCCAGCTCGGAATGTCCACCCAGGCCGGTCTGGCGGCGCTGACCAGCGCGTACGCCGGCAATGGCCTGCGCCTGGACTTCCTGGCCGAGTACGCGTCCCGCCTCGCGAAGGCGACCGTCGACGACGTCGCCCGGGTCGCCGCCCACTACCTCGCGCCCGCCCGGGCGGTGGTCGTCGTGCTCGGCGACGCCGAGCGGATCACCCCGGGGCTGACCGCGCTGACGCCCGTGCACACCGAGCCGGTGCAGCCGTGAGCGGCGAGGGCGCGCCACCGCTGGCGCGCTCGACGCTGGATCGGGCCGCGCACCGCCGGGGTGACGCGCAGTGGTTGACCGAGGCGTGGCTGCGCGGCCGGGTGCTGCTGCTCGATTCGACCAACGATGGGCGGACGCTCGCGCGTACCGACGTGTCGCCTCCGACGCTGGTGCTGTTCGGCGCGGCCGACGCGCCGGCCGGCGCGGAGTCGACGGCGATGTTCCTCGGTGTCGAACCGGACGGGGTGCCGGTGTTCGCGGTCGACGCCCCGTTGCCGGCGCTGCCGGGCACCCGCGCGGTCAATCTGCGGGAGGTGGGCCACCTGCTGGGTGACCGGGAGGCCGGCCTCTTCACGACCGCGCTCGCGCTGCTGAACTGGCACACCCGGCACGGCTACTCGTCGGCGACCGGCGCGCCCACCGTCATGGACGAGGCCGGTTGGTCGCGGGTGGATCGCAACGGCGGGCGGATCTGGCCGCGTACCGATCCGGCGATGATCGTGCTGGTGCACGACGGCGTCGACGGCCCCGAAGGCCGCTGCCTGCTCGGCAACAACGCCGGCTGGCCGGGCACCCCGGGCGGCCGGCGCTACTCCTGCCTGGCCGGTTACGTCGAGCCGGGGGAGTCGGCGGAGGCCGCGGTACTGCGCGAGGTCCGCGAGGAGGTGGGCGTCGCAGTCGAGCGGATCGGGTACGTCGGCAGCCAGGCCTGGCCGTTCCCGGGCTCGCTGATGTTGGGCTTCCTGGCCACCGCCGACCCGTCCGACCCGGTGCGGGTCGACCCGTCCGAGATCGCGTACGCCCGGTGGTTCACCCGGGATGAGATCGGGGCGGCGTGCGCGGGGCGGGCCGTGGACGTGGGGGACGGGGCCCAGCTGATCCTGCCGCCGCCGTCGTCGATCGCGTTGTTCCTCATCCACCGCTGGTTGGACGGGTGGGTGGACGCCGCCCGGTGAGCACGGTCCCGGCCCGTGGCCGCCGTTGCCGCGACGGTCACGGGCCGGGAACACGGGCCGCCGTGGTCGGTGGGAGCGGTATGACGCGGCGGGGGAGCCGAGCCGACCACGGCGGACGTCTGGTGGGTCAGGTGCCGGTGCGGCCGGGTCTGCGCCGGAAGGCGGGCTGCGGCTCGTTGAGCGGCAGGACCTTGACCCGTTGCTTGCCGGCCCGTACCGCGCCGACGGTGGACAGGGCCCGGGCCAGCACCAGCGCGGCGTCCCGGTCCTCGGCGTGCACGGTCTGCCGGCGCGGCTCGGGCGTGGTGGTCTCGTCACGGAGGCGGTGGCCGTCCGCCCAGGCGGCGGCGATGTCACCGTCGGCGACGGTGCGGATGTCGGTGCGAACGATCAGGAACCGCATGTGGGTCTCCGGATGAACCGCGACGGATGAGCCGGTGTGTGGAAGTTCCACGTTTCTCGTGGGTCATGTTACGCCCCGTGTTCATCCCAGCAAGTGAAACGCGCCTATTGGTTTTGAGCCTCGTCCGATCGGCGGATGCCTGGTCAGCGGGGGCGTCGGCGGATACGACGACGGGGCCGCCGGCACTGTGCCGACGGCCCCGCCCCACATTGGAGGATCAGTTCAGATCGAACTGGCCCGTCTTCGCTCCAGCGATGAAGCCGAGCCAACCGGCCCGGTTGAACAGCAGCACCGGGCCGCCCCGGTCCTTGCTGTCGCGCAGCGCGACCGCCGACGGGCCGGTGCCCAGCGGCGCGACCTCCACGCAGTTGGAGGTCTGGCTACGTGTGCTGGTACGCCACGGGGCGTCCGCCAGGGAGCTGGCGGAGACGGACGGCGTGTGGTGGATGTCGTTCATGGTTCTGCTCCTGATGTGAACCGCTCCGATGGGACGAGTGGTGCCGCACGCCCCGACGGAGGGTCCCCCGTGGATCACCGGTCCGTCAGTCGTCCCGAATCACGGCGACGTTGGGTCGGCGCCGTTGCCGGCCCGAACGCCACTGTGGATACGGGTGCCGCCCCGGTCGGCCGTCCCGTCGCCTCGATCAGCCAGGAGAGGGTGTCCGAAGCGTCTAGTGCCGCCGTGCATAGCCACTCGAACACTACTTTATAGCGATTTAGCGTGATTGACTCGGTCGACATGACGTCGACGAACCCCCCTTCGATGGCCAATGTCTCCGGATCGAGCGGATCGGCGAACCGATAGAGGGAGAAGGCGGTCGGCGGAAGGTACCAATCGCCCACCTGAGTGTCCCGCGGAAGCACGTGCAGCGTCACGTTCGGTAGCAGAGCAAGTTCGCAGAGTTGGTGCAACTGCTCCTGCAGCACCTCGGGCGGCCCGGACCGACGGCCGAGGGCGGCCTCCTCCAGCACGGCCGTGTAGGTCGGCGCGTGCGGCTCGCGCGTCAGCAGCGTCTGACGGGCCAGCCGCGCCTTGACCTCGGTCTCCAACTCGTCGGCCGGCTCCGGCTCGCCGGCCCGCTCGCTCACCCGACGGGCCGACTGGAGTCGGACCCGCGCGTATCCGGCGGTCTGCAGCAGGCCCGGCACCAGCACCGGGTTGTACTCGGAGATCTCCGCGCAGCCGGCCTCCAACTCGGCCCAGCTCCGCTGTTGCTGCGTCATCACCGGGAAGTTCTTCAACCAGCCGCGCATGTCGCCGGCCTCGCCGGCGATCCCGAGCAACTCCTCGCGCGCGGCGGCGTCGGCGCCGTACAGGTCCAGCAGGACGCTGACGTCCTGCGGGTCCGGTCTACTGCGGCCGTTCTCCAGGCGGGACAGTTTGGACGCGGACGCCCAGCCGATCCGCTCGATGACCTGGTCGCCGGTGAGGCCTGCGATCTCACGCAGACTGCGCAGTTCGATGCCCAACCGCCGGCGGCGCATGATTGGGCTGGGTGCGGCAGGAGGCACAGTGTCCTCTTTCCCGTCGTCCGCCGCAGACGCGACGGTAACTGTATGAAATTCGCCCCCCACGGTCAGTATGGACGGCGCGACCGGTGTCGGAGGTTCCGGCGGGGGCGTGTCTTGCCAAAAATGGACCACGGGTACGCCGGACGATGACGGACCCGCGGTCCCAGCCTCGTCGACCGCGCCCAGCCGGGCACGCCACCTTGCCGGAGGGACCCATGCGCACCGTCCTGCGCCGACCCGACTTCCGTCTCCTGTTCGGCGGCCTACTGGCCAGCATGACCGCCGAGTCGATCCTGCTACTCGCGCTCGCCATCTGGGTCAAGGACCTGACGGGCTCCGACGGGCTGGCCGGCGGCATCATCTTCGCCGTTGTCGCCCCGATGACGATGGCACCGCTGGTCGGGTGGTTCGTCGACAGGTACCCACGCCGACCCTTCTTCGTGGCCGCGAACGCGATCACCGCGGTGCTGCTCGTACCGCTGTTCACCGTCCGCGACGCGGGCGACGTGTGGCGCGTCTACCTGGTCGCCGCCCTGTACGGCCTGTCCTCCATCACGCTCGGCGCGGCGCTCAGCGGGCTGATCCGGCAACTGGTGCCCGTGGAACTGCTGGCCGAGGCGAACGGCGTGCTGCAGACCGTACGCCAGGGGTTGCGGTTGGTCGGCCCCCTGGCCGGCGCGGCGCTCTACGCGGCGCTCGGCGGGTGGGCGCTGGCCGGCATCGGGATGGTCGGCTTCGTGACCGCCGCCGTGGTGGTGACCGCGGTGCCGAGCCCGGCACAGCCGCCGCCCACCGTACGGCTGCGGTGGCCCGCCGAGCTGGGCGCCGGCCTGCGACACCTGACCGGTGAGCCGGCGCTGCGCCGGGCCCTCGTCGGCTACGGGCTCGGGTCGCTGGTGATGGGCTTCAGCGAGTCGCTGATCTTCGCGTACGTCGACCAGGGGTTGGGCCGGGACGCCGCGTTCGTGGGCGTGCTGGTGATGGTGCAGGGCGTCGGCGGACTGTGCGGCGGGATCTGCTCACCGGTCCTGGTCCGGCGACTCGGCGAGGTCGCCACCCTGGCCGCCGGGGTGGCGTTCTTCGCTCCGGCGGCGCTCGCGCTCGCGTACCCCGACCTGCCGCTCGGGTTCGGGGCGGTGCTGCTGGCCGGCGTCTCGCTGCCGCTGACGATGGTGGGTCTGCAAACGCTGATCCAGCGGCGCACGCCGCCCGCCCTGGTCGGACGGGTGGCAGCGGCCACCCAGGCGCTGGTCAGCGGGCCGCAGGCGCTCTCCATCGGCGCGGGCGCCCTGCTGGTCGGCGTCCTGGACTACCGTGCCCTGTTCGTGCTGGTCGGGGTGGCGACGCTGGCTGCCGGCGTCTACCTGTGGCGGGGCCGACACCTCAGCGCGCCGTCCGGCGGCGCGAAGACCACGCCGCCGACCCTTCCGGGGCCACGCCGCCCACTCGACGCCGGCATCGACAGCTCGGTGACCGTGTCCACCCGGCGGCCGTTCCGGCGTTGACGGGAGGCCGGACACGACGAACGGCCACCCGCGGGGGTGGCCGTTCGTCGAGGTCGTTACGCCTGCAGTCAGGCGCCCAACGTCGCCAGGTGCTGCTTGACCTGCGTGATCGACGGGTTGGTCAGGGCGCTGCCGTCATCGAAACGCAGCGTCGGCACCGTCTGGTTGCCGCCGTTGACGCTCATCACGAAGTCCGCGGCCTTCGGGTCCTGCTCGATGTCGACCACCTCATACCCGATGCCTTCCCGGTCGAGCTGCGACTTCAGCCGGTGGCAGTAGCCGCACCAGGGAGTGGAATACATCGTCAGCATGATCGGATCCTCCAACCGCTCTGGCCGCCGGCTTGCCGATCAAGCCGAGGCTGTCCGCTACAACACCCGGGGGAGCTGAGATGATTCCTGGTTGTGGGGGTTCACTCAGCGTCGGAAGGCGTACTCGCCGGGCTGGACCCGGAGCAGCGCTCCGCGGTGACCGCGCCGGCGGGCCCGGTGTGCATCCTGGCCGGGGCCGGCACCGGCAAGACCCGTGCGATCACCTCCCGGATCGCCCACCGGGCGCTCTCCGGCGAGATCTCCCCCCGGCACGTGCTCGCCGTCACGTTCACCGCCCGTGCGGCCGCCGAGATGCGTCACCGTCTCACGCTGCTCGGGGCCCAGGGCGTCCAGGCACGGACATTCCACGCGGCCGCGCTGCGTCAGGTGCGCTATTTCGCGCCCCGCCTGCTGGCCGGCCGCGCCATGCCCGAGCTGCTGGACAGCAAGGTGCGGCTGGTCACCCTCGCCGCCGCGCGGGTCGGTCTGCGTGCCGACCGAGCCGCTGCGCGGGACCTGGCCGGCGAGATCGAGTGGGCCAAGACGTCGCTGGTCGAGCCGGGGGAGTACGTCGTCGCGGCGGCCCGCGCGCTGCGGGACACGCCGCACGAGCCGGCGAAGGTCGCCGATGTGTTCACCGCGTACGAGCAGCTCAAGCGCTCCAACGGCGTGATCGACTTCGAGGACATGCTGCGGGCCGCGGTGTGGGGCATCGAGGAGCATCCGGACGTCGGCGAGCAGATCCGCAGCCAGTACCGGCACTTCGTGGTCGACGAGTACCAGGACGTCAACCCACTCCAGCAGCGGTTGTTGGACGCCTGGTTGGCCGGCCGCAACGACCTGACCGTGGTCGGCGACGCCAGCCAGACGATCTACTCGTTCACCGGGGCGACCTCGGCGTACCTGGTCGATTTTCCCCGCCGGCACCGCAACGCCACGGTGGTCCGGCTGGTCCGGGACTACCGCTCCACCCCGCAGGTCGTCGGGCTCGCCAACGCCGTGATCTCCCAGGCTCGCGGGACCGAGGCGCGGCTGCGACTGGAGTTGACCGGACAGCGCCCTCCGGGCCCGGAACCCGACCTGCGGATCTTCACCGACGAGCCGGCCGAGGCGAACGCGGTGGCCGCGCGCTGTCGGGCGCTGATCGACGCCGGCACCCCGGCGAAGGAGATCGCCATCCTGTTCCGGACCAACGCGCAGTCCGAGGCGTACGAGAAGGCGCTGACCGAGGCCGCCGTGCCGTACGTGGTGCAGGGTGCCGAGCGCTTCTTCGAGCGCGTCGAGGTCCGTCAGGCGATGGTCGCCCTGCGCTCGGCCACCCGGTCCATCCCGGGGGAGACCCCGCTGCCGACCGCCGTCGTCGAGGCGCTCACCGCCGTGGGCTGGGCGCCGGACGCGCCCCCGGCCGGCGGCGCGGCACGAGAACGTTGGGAGGCGCTGGCCGCGCTGGTCCAGCTCGCCGAGGAGTACGCGGCCACGCCCGAGCTGGTGCCGATCGGCGAGGCCGCGTCGGTGGAGCGTCCGGTCACCCTCACCGACTTCACCGAGGAGTTGGCCCGTCGGGCCGCCCAGCAGCACGTGCCGACGGTGGACGGGGTCACGCTGGCGTCCCTGCACTCGGCCAAGGGGCTGGAGTGGGACGCGGTGTTCCTGGTCGGCCTCGCCGAGGGCACGCTGCCCACCACGTACGCCAAGACCGTCGAGCAGGTGGAGGAGGAACGCCGGCTGCTGTACGTCGGGATCACCCGGGCCCGGCAGTGGCTCTGGCTGTCGTACGCCGCCGCTCGGTCGCCGGGCGGACGGGCCCGGCGGCCCTCGCGGTTCCTGCCCCAGTTGGACCGCTCCGGCGGCACCGAGCGGGCCGGCGCCTCGACGGGCGGGGCCCGGCGACCCGAGCGGCGTCGGACGCAGATCGTCTCCTGCCGGATCTGCGGCGCCACCCTGCTCGCCGGCCCGGACCGCAAACTCGGCCGCTGCCCCACCTGCCCGTCCGACATCGACGACGAGCTGCACGAACGCCTGCGCGAGTGGCGGCAGCGGGTGGCCGGCGCGCAGAAGGTCCCGGCGTACGTGGTGTTCACCGACGCCACGTTGACCGCGTTGGCGGAGCGGCGACCCGGCCGGCCGGAGGAGTTGATCGCGATCGCCGGCATCGGCCCCCGCAAACTCGGCCTCTACGGTGAGTCGGTGCTGGCGCTCGTGGGGGGCGCGGGGGTGGACGACGTCTGCCCGGAGAAAACTTTCGAAATCTCGTCGTAAATTCGTTTGCCCTCGCGCCCAGGCGAGGAATAACCTCAGGACACACCACGCGAGCGGCGCCATTCCGGCTGCTCACGGGGGTTGGTCCAGTCGATCCGAGGAACGTGAGGGAGGTGGCACCCGTGAAGATCTTCACCTATGAGCGTCTGACGGCGATGCCGTCTGTCTGCGCTCCGCTGTCGACTGTCCGGGTGGCTCTTGTGGCTACCCGACCGTGGGCTTCGCAGGTGCACCAGGTTCAGACCGAGCTGAATCTGACCGTTGCGCCGAATGCCGGAGTCCAGGGGACCAGTGGCTTCACGGGCATGGGCATCGATGGCGCCAAGAAGCGTACGGATGTCCGCGGCGTTCCACCTCGAGGTAGACCGGTCTGAATCTCAGACACCGGCTCACCTCGAGGCCGCGGAACCCGATTACCGGGATCCGCGGCCTCAGTTTTTTGCCCCGCCGTAAGTACGTCGGAATGCGATCCACGAGATCGAAGTGAGAGAGAGGTGACCGGGAGATGAGTCTGGCGTTGGCCCCCATCGACGTGAGCGTCGAGTTGGAGGCGAACCTGCCCTGCCGGAAGTTCGACCCCGACCTGTGGTTCTCCGACTCGCCTGCCGAGCTCGAGCTGGCCAAGTCGCTCTGCGGGGACTGCCCGCTGCGCGTCGAGTGCCTGGCCGGGGCGGTGGAGCGAGCGGAGCCGTGGGGCGTCTGGGGCGGCGAGATCTTCGAGCGTGGCGCGGTCGTCCCGCGCAAGCGGCCCCGTGGCCGTCCGCGCAAGGAGGACGTCGCTCGTGACGCCGCGCTCCGGGTCGAGGCCGAGGCTCGCCTGGCGGCCAGTGGGCTGTCCGAGGTGCGAGGCGCGGTCCGGCTGGCAGCCTGACATGTTCCCGACCCGTTCCAACGACGCCGGTGTCACACCGGCAGTGAGTGAGAAGACGATGTTGAACGTTCCGAGTGGCGCCTACGAGATGCAACTACTCCACGAAGCGCTGACCAGGGCTCGAATGCGCCGGCCTCAGGCCGGTCGTACCACCACGAGCACTGAGGCAACCCGATCCGCCCGTACCGTCGCCATGAACAGCCGTCGCCAGTCGGCGCGCGACCTGGGCGTTCTCTAGTACCACCCCACGCAGAAGGGCGGGTGCCGACCGGCACCCGCCCTTCCCTTACGTCCTCAGGCGACCGGCGCGAAGCCGGGCAGCCAGCGTTCCAGGATGCTCCGGTACGGGGCCTTGGCCTCCAACTGGCAGAGCACCCCGATCGACCCGAGCGTCACCCGGTGAATGAGCAGGTACGACGGTGGCAGGTTGAGCTTCCGGCTCAACTGGTACGTGGGGGATCGGGGGCTGGCCAGCCGGGCCGCCTCGGCGCGTAGCCAGGCCCGGGTGAACCGGAACCCGTCGGCGGCGATGGGCTCCAGCATCGGGCGGAGGAAGTCGAGGACCCCCTCGGCGTCGATCTCGTCGGTGGCCCCGATGAACCCCTCGTCCCGCAGCCCCGCCACCACGCCGTCCGCGTCCCCGCGCAACGCCCGACCGGCGATGAAGCCGATCGGCTCCGGTGTGCCCTCCGGCATTCGGGCCACCGCGCCGAAGTCGATCACCCCGAGCCGTCCGTCGGGCAGGAGCCGGAAGTTGCCGGGGTGCGGGTCGGCGTGCAGCAGACCAGCCCGCTGGGGTGCGGACAGGTGCAGCGTGGCCATCAGTCGGCCGGCCTCGTCCCGCTGCTCCTCGCTGCCGTCCCGGATGATGTCGGCGAGCGGTGTGCCCGTCACCCACTCGGTGACCAGCACCCGGGGCGACGCGGAGACGACGCCCGGGATGTAGATCTCCTCGTCGTCGGCGTACGCGGCGGCGAAGGCCCGCTGCGACTCGGCCTCCAGTTCGTAGTCCAACTCCTCGGTGATCCGCTCGCGCAGCTCGACGAGGAGCGGCTTGACGTCGAGGCCGGGCTGAATCGCCCGGAACATTCCGCCGAGGCGGGAGAGCTGCTTGAGGTCGCCGAGCAGCGCGTCGCCGGCACCCGGATACTGGATCTTGACCGCCACGTCGCGGCTGTTCGGCTCGCCGGACGGGCCGTACCCCGGCTCCCGCCACCGTGCCCGGTGCACCTGCCCGATGCTCGCCGCGGCGGCCGGGGTGTCGTTGAACTCGACGAACCGGTCGCGCCAGTCCGGACCGAGCTGCTCGGCCAGCACCTTGTGCACGCTCGCGGCGGGCAACGGCGGCGCGGCCTCCTGAAGCTTGGTCAGCGCCTGTCGGTAGGGGGCGGCGATCTCCTCCGGCAGGGCCGCCTCGAAGACCGACAACGCCTGGCCGAACTTCATCGCCCCGCCCTTGAGCTGCCCCAACACGCTGAACAACTGCTCGGCGGTGCGCTGCTGGATCTCCGCCGAGATGACGTCGGAGGCGAGCCCGGTGACGCGCTTACCCATGCCGAGGACGGTCCGACCGGCGAAGCCGAGCGGCAGAGCGGCGAGCTTGGCGGTCCGGGACACGGCCCGGCGCGGGATGTCGGTCACTTCGCCATTGTTACCGACCGGAGGGGTCCGATGCTGCCGTGCGGCCGGGCTGGTGCGTACGCCCGGCGCCGCGAACACTCGCACGCCGGGTGCGGCGGCCAGCCCCGCCGCCGGAACCGGCCCGCGCCGGAAATCTCCACGGCGCCCCCCAGCGTCTCGGGCTGCCCGCCGTCGAGGTGGGCCAGGGCCTCCGCCACCGCGTATCCGATCGCCGCGAACAGTGTGCCGGTCGCGCCGGCGGTCACCGGCCGCGCCGCGGCCAGTTGAGCGGCGAGCCCTGGCCAGGCCGGGTCGCGGTCGGCCCGGTGCAGCTCGACGCAGCGCAGACACGGCCCGGCGGGCGGACGGACCAGCGGCCCGATCACCGGTACGCCCTCGCGGACGGTCACCATGAGGTGCGGCTGGCGGCGCTGGGCGAGACCGGCGGCGAGCAGCGCGGGCGGACGGTCCGCGCCGAACTGGATCACCAGATCCGTCCGGGCGGCCCGGACCGGGTGGGTGCCGGTGCCCGGCGCGACACGGTCGACCGCCGCCCGGATCGCCGGGGCCAGTGGCCGGCCCAACTCGGCAGCGGGAATGCCCGTCCCGATCAGGTCGATCGGTCGTACCGGGCCGCTGAGGTGCGGGATCACCTGGCCGACGCCGGCCTGGGCCAGCGCCAGCGCCAGCGGTCCGCCGAGGGCCCCGCCGCCGGTGAGCAGCACCCGGGCCGCCCGCCGACGGCGCAGGACCTGCGCCGGGGTGCCGGGTAACCGGGCTGCCGCCAGCGCCAACGCTCCGGCCTCGGCGGCGAGCCGGGCCCGGACCGGCCCGGCCAGGTCGCGGGGGAGCAGGGTGTGCGCCGGCACCAGCAGGCCCGCCGCGCGCAGGGCGTCCAGCAGCGTACGAGCGTCGTCGGCGGCGACCTGGGCGGCGCCGGCCTCGGTCAGTACGTCCCGCTCGCTGCGGGTGCCGTCCAGCAGATCGAGCAGGTGAGCGGTGCGCGGATTGGTCAGCTCCACCAGTACGGCGAGCCCGGGGCCAAGGCCGATCTGCAGGGTGTGCCGATCCCGCCAGAGCCGGCTCAGGCCGGGCAGCAGGGTGGGGCGAGGCAGCGGCGTACGACTCATGGTGACGAATCGTGACCGCATCCGTGCGCTCGGTCGATCGTTGTCCACAGGCGTCCAAGGCCGTATCCAGCCTTGTCCACAGGATCTGCGGGGTTATCCACAGGCCACTGCGCGTGCTGTCGGCCACCCGACAGAGTCACCTACGGGCGGAACGGCAACGGGGGCGGGACGGCCACTCCGCCGTCCCGCCCCCGCAGATCCGTACGGGTCAGACCTTCGCCTTGCCGAGAATCCGGTTCACTGTTGTGCCGCATACCGGACACTTGCCCTTGGCCATGTTCATGCCGGTCTTCGAGACCTCCACGTGCCCCTCGAAGTCCCGCTTCTCCTTGCACTTCACGCAGTAACCGTTGTAGGTCTGGGCCTGGTCGGCCACGGTGCCCTCCTCGTCTCGTCCGCCGGTCAATACGGTTCCGGCGGAATGCCCGGCGGCGGACCTCACGGGGCGCCGGCGCTGGGGCTTACTCCACGGCCACCTTCGTGACCGCTGGTTCGCGGACCCTACCCAGGTCTGGGCAGTTCCATGTCAGCTGTGCATCGTCACTGTGAGCAAGTCGACGTCGAGAGTGTGCATGGCGAATTAGGTCGGATAAGTCAGTTTGGCGGGGACACGCCGACCAAACCCTCACAGCCACCCCTGCGGGTGCCCCCGCGGCAGCGTCGAGCGCGGTGATCACTTACGGTGGAGGGGCGGACCGCGCGATGCCGCCGCCGGCGTACACGGTGGGTGACGAGACGGCGTGATGGCACCTCGGCGGTGGTCCGGTCAAGAAATTTTCGGGACGCCGGGCGACCAATCACCATTTTTTGGGCGCGTGTCGCGCGGTTGACTCTTGCGGACCCCTGGTCAGTACGCATTAGCTTTCCCTCGTGACACGTAGCCGAGGCTGCGCGGCCCAGTGATGGCGGGGACGCGTAAGCCGGTCGTCGAGGTACGGCGCAGCCAGCGTCGGCGACGCACGGTGTCTGCGTACCGTGACGGTGAGCGGGTGGTCGTCCTCATCCCGGACCAGTTCTCCCGGGCCGAGGAGAGCGAGTGGGTCGACCGCATGTTGGCACGGCTCGCCGCCCGCGAGGGTCGACTGGCCCGCTCCGACGACGAACTCGTCGCCCGGGCCAACCGGCTGATCGACCTCTACCTGGGCGGTTACGGCGAGAAGGCCGTGCCGGCCAGCGTCCGATGGGTCACCAACCAGAACGGCCGCTGGGGCTCCTGCACCCCCGCCGACCGCAGCATTCGCATCTCGCATCGCGTCCAGGACATGCCCGACTGGGTGATCGACTACGTGCTGCTGCACGAGTTGACCCACCTCATCGTGCCCAGCCACAACGCCCGTTTCTGGGGGCTCGTCGGCCGGTACCCCAAGTCGGAGCGTGCGCGCGGCTACCTGGAGGGCGTCGCCGCCGCATCCTGCGCCCCCGTCCCCACCTGACCCGCCCCTGGGCTCAGCCCAGCCGGTGACCTTGCCCGGCCTGACGCGCCTAGGGCCCTGCCCGGCCTGCGTGCCTGCCCGGCTTGCGTGCCTGCCCGGCTTGCGTGCCTGTCCGGTTTGCGTGCCTGCCCGGCTTGCGTGCCTGCCCGGCTTGATCGACTCCGGTTCGCCGATGTTGGGGTGTCCTGGCGTCGGGATGCCCCGACTTCACCGGTGTGGAGTCGATCACCGGGCCCATCGGCCGTCTAGGCCCGTCTGGGCCGGCGCGGTGCGGCGGGCCGAGTCGTTGGGCTCGGCGAGGCGGGCTCGGCGCGCGTTGGGCTCGGCGGGGTGGGCGTCGGTGGGGTGAGTGAGGCGGTGGGTCGGGGCGTTAGGGTCGGGTCATGGCGCGGCGGGTGGTGGTGGTCATGTTCGGGCCGGTGCGGTGGTCGCCGCCGGGGATCGACCTGGCGGAGTGGCGGGCGGCGCTCGCCGAGGATGTCATCGACCTGGTCGCGACCCTTAACGAGGTGGACGTGGCCGTCGCCGTGACCCCGGCAGACCGTCCGCTGGCGGACGCGCTGGTCTGGCCCGGCACTGCGGTCCACGAGGTACCCGAGCCGACGCCGAACGCGGTGTTTGCCACGCTGGATGGCTACGACCAGGCGGCAGTGCTCGCGGGTGACGTGCCCGACCTGCCCGCGCTGACCGTCGGCAAGCTGTTGCGCCCGCTCACTACCCGGTCGGTCGCCGTCGCCCCGGCCGAGGGCGGCGGCCCGGGTCTGCTCGGAGTGGCCGTACGGCTGCCCGTGCCGCAGTGGTTGCCCCCGCTCGACTTTGACACCGCAATGCCGGCCGACGCCCGGGTCGGCGCCCCCCAGCCAGGGGACGTCGCCGTCACGGCCGGCTGGCGACGCCAGCGTGGCCCGGCCGACCTCGCCGCGCTGGACCCGGCCTTCGAAGGCTGGGAGGCCACCCGCTCGCTGCTGTCGGGCTCAAGCCGCCCCGCCTGATCGGCCCGCCTGATCGGCCCGCCTGATCGGCCCGCCGTCGCCGTGCCCGGTTGCCCCGCCTGGCCGCCGCGCCGTCGAGGCGTCGGCCGCCCCGCGCGGGGTTGTCGCGGGCGTGATCCAAGCGGGTTCCCGGAAAGCGCGGCGTCCAGGCCGCGCGGACAACCCGCTTTCCAGGAAGCCGAGTGGATCATCAAGCCGCGCCGGGCGCGTGTCGGACGCCCAAGCCGCGCCGGGCGCGTGTCGGGCGCCCGAGCCGCGCCGGGCGCGTGTCGGGCGCCCGAGCTGCGCCGGGCGTGTGCCGGACGCCCGACTCGCGGGCGCCCGGCCTGGCCGCGTCAGCTCTTGGTGCCGCCGTCCGTGCCGCTGTCGCTGTCGTCGTTGTCGCCCTCGTCGTCGGACTCGCCCGGCGCCTTCTCGTGCGCGCCGCCCGGGGCGGTGAAGTCGAAGCTGTCCAGCTCGCTCAGGTCCATGTCGTTCATCGCGAACGCCACCGGGTCGGCGAAGTCGTCGTCCGAGGGGAGCAGATCCGGGTGGCCCCAGACGGCGTCCCGGCCCTCGATGCCGCGGTGCTGGGTGAGCGCCGCCCACAGGGCCGCCGCCTCGCGCAGCCGGCGCGGGCGCAGCTCCAGGCCGACGAGCGCCGCGAAGGTCTGCTCGGCGGGGCCACCGGCGGCCCGGCGGCGGCGGAACGCCTCGCCCAGCCGTACGACGTTGGGCAGCCGGTCGCTGGCGGCGCTGTCCACCACGTGGCACACCCAGCCCTCCACCAGGGCCAACGCGGTCTCCAGGCGGGCCAGCGAGGCCTTTTGCGCCGGAGTGTCCTCGGGGGTGAAGATGCCTTCCAGGGCGATCGCCTGCATCGACTCCGGGTCGGTCGGGTCGACCCGGCCCATCGCCTCCTCGATCGCCTCACGGTTGACCCGAATGCCAGCGGCGTACATCTCCACGGCGCTGAACACGTGTCCGCGCAGCCACGGAACGTGCTGGAACAGCCGCTGGTGGGCGGCCTCGCGCAGCGCCACGTAGAGGCGTACCTCGTCCTCGGGAAGTTCCAGGCCCTCGCCGTACGCGCGGATGTTGGCCGGAATCAGCGCGGCCGTGCCGGCCGGGCCGAGCGGCAGCCCGATGTCACCGGCGGAGAGCACCTCCGCGGCGAGCGAGCCGAGGGCCTGCCCGAGCTGGCCGCCGAAGAGCGCGCCGCCGAGGGTGGCCACCATCGACTGCATCGGGCCGAGCTGGGCGCGCGCCTCCGGCGGCACCAGGTCACCCATCGCGCCGACCATCCGGCTGGCCACCGGGTCGCAGAGCTTGCGCCACACGTCGAGCGTCTTGAAGATCCACTCGTTGCGGTTCCAGGCGACCGGGGACTGGATGCCGGACGGCCACGACGTGGCCGGCTCCAACCACAGGTCGGCCAGGCGCAACGCCTCCTCGACGGCGTTGCGCTCGTACGGTGACACGGCCGGATCACCGGCGGCGGCGAGCTGGCTGGCCGCTACCTGCCGGGCCAGGTCCCAGTTGACCGGCCCGCTGCCCGGCGCCGAGAGCAGGTGCTGCAACTGCGACATGAACTGCTGCATCTGCGCGGGATCGTTGGGGTCTGGTGGTTGCCCACCCGGGAGCGCGAAACCGAACGGAATATCAGGCACGACCTCTACGGTACGCGCGCCGCGCCCCAGGTAGTCGCCGCTGGCGTTGCGCTGAGGGCGAAGTCGTGTGACGCATCCGTCGGACCGGCCGGTGGCGATCGGTACGCTCTGGCGCATGAGACGTCGTGGCCTGACGGTCCTGCTCGGTGCCCTGTTCACCGCCCTGCTGAGTATCGGGGTGCTCCGGGTGCCGATTCCGTACGTGGTGCTCGGCCCGGGCCCGACGGTCAACACGCTCGGGACGACCGACGGTAAGGAGGTCATCCAGGTCACCGGCCGGGAGACCTCCACGTCGGCGGGCCAGCTGCGGCTGACGACGGTGGGGGTGCAGCCGACGGTTCGGCTCCGCTCGGCGATCGCCGGCTGGTTCTCCGACGACGAGGCGGTGGTGCCGCGCGAACTGGTCTACCCGCCGGGGGAGTCGACCGAGCAGGTCGAGCAGCGCAACGCCGAGGACTTCAAGGTGTCGCAGACCAGCGCCGAGACCGCCGCGCTGCGGGAACTGGGCTTCCCGGTGCAGGTGGTGATCAAGACGGTCGCGGCGGACGGCCCGTCCGCCGGGACGCTCAAGGTCGGCGACGTGGTCACCTCGGTCGACGGTCAGCCGGTGCCGGTGGCTGCCAAGGTCACCGAGTTGATCCGGGCCAAGCCGGCGGGTACGGCGTTGACCATCGGTTACACGCGCGACGGCACGCCGGCCACCGCGACGGTGACCAGCCGGGAGCAGGACGGTCGACCGCGCATCGGCGTCGAGATCGACCAGCAGCAGCCGCACCCGTTCACGCTCGGCATCGACCTGGAGGACATCGGCGGGCCGAGCGCCGGTCTGATGTTCGCCCTGGGCATCGTGGACAAGCTGACCCCGGCCGACCTCACCGGCGGAAAGGTCATCGCGGGCACCGGCACCATCGACGACGAGGGCACCGTCGGTCCGATCGGCGGAATCGCCCAGAAGCTGGTCGGCGCGAAGCGGGCCGGGGCCAAGGTCTTCCTGGTGCCGGCCGACAACTGTGCCGAGGCGGTCCGTAACCCGCAGCCCGACCTGCCGTTGCTGAAGGTGGGTTCGCTGGACGAGGCGCTGACCGCGTTGGAGACGCTGCGCGCCGGTGGTCAGCCGACCCGCTGCTGACCCGTGTGACCGTGCCCCGACACGCTCAGGAACAACCCGTACTCTGGGTGCCTGATCGGAGCCGATCACATCGAGCGTGCGGAGCCAACAGTGGTAATGCGTAGCAGCAGCCCTCTGCCGAGGATGAGCCGGCGCGGCCGGGTCACCATCGCCGTCCTGGTCGGGGTGTTCGTGCTCTTCACCCTGCTCGGTTGGGGTGTCCAGGCCTGGACCGACTGGCTCTGGTTCGACGAGGTGCGCTACACCGAGGTCTTCACCGGTGTGCTCGTCACCCGACTGCTGCTCTTCGCAGTCATCGGCCTCGGCATGGCGGTGGTCATCGGCGGCAACCTGTGGCTGGCGTACCGGCTGCGGCCGCGACTGCGACCGCACTCGGCGGAGCAGGCCACGCTGGAGCGCTACCGGATGGCGCTCAGCCCGCGTCTCGGCACCTGGATCGCGTTGATCGCCGCCGTGATCGGCCTCTTCGCCGGGCTGTCCGCCCAGAGTCGGTGGGACCAGTGGCTGCTGTTCCGCAACGGCGGTGACTTCGGTGCCGTCGATCCGGAGTTCGGGGTGGACATCGGCTTCTACGTCTTCCAGCTCCCGTTCTGGCGCTACCTGCTCGGGGTCGGCTTCACCGCCGTGGTGCTGGCGCTGATCGGCGCGCTGGCGGTGCACTACCTCTTCGGCGGGGTCCGCCTCCAGGGCGTCGGGGACCGGATGAGCAACGCAGCGCGCGCGCACCTGAGCAGTCTCGTCGCGGTTTTCGTCCTGCTCAAGGCCCTCGCGTACGTGCTGGACCGGCGGGCGATGCTGCTCGAGTACAACGAGGGCGCCAAGCTGTACGGCGCCGGCTACGCGGACGTCAACGCGCTGCTGACGGCGAAGGAGATCCTGGCGTACATCTCGGTCGTCGTGGCCATCGCGATCGTCGTGTTCTCCAACGCCTGGATGCGGAACCTGGTGTGGCCGGGCATCTCGCTCGCCCTGCTGGGCGTCTCCGCGGTGGCGATCGGCGGCATCTACCCCTGGGCGGTGCAGACCTTCGAGGTGAAGCCGAGTGCCAAGGACAAGGAGGCGCCGTACATCCAGCGCAGCATCGACGCGACGCGGGCGGCGTTCGGGTTGGGCAACACCGAGACCACCCCGTACGCGGCGAGCAACCTCACCCCACCGGCGAACCTGGCCACCGACACGTCCGTCGTGTCCAACGTGCGCCTGCTCGACCCGCAGTTGGTCAGCGAGACGTACACCCAGCTCCAGCAGGTCCGGGGCTTCTACGACTTCGGCCCCAAGCTGGACATCGACCGGTACGGGGTGAACGGCAAGACGTCCGACTACGTCGTCGGTGTTCGCGAGATCAACTACGGCGAGTTGACCGACCAGCAGAACACCTGGATCAACCGGCACACCGTCTACACCCACGGGTACGGCCTGGTGGCCGCCCCGGCGAACCAGGTGGTGTGCGGCGGGCAGCCGTTCTTCGTCTCCGGCTTCCTCGGCGAGCGGACCCAGGAGGCGTGCTCCTCGCAGACCGAGCAGATCCCCGCCAAGCAGCCGCGCATCTACTACGGCGAGCGGATGGCCGCCGACGACTACGCGATCGTCGGGCAGTCCGACCCGAACAAGAAGGCCGAGTTCGACAGGCCCGTCGGTGAGGGCGGCGGCGAGTCCTACACCTACACCGGCGAGGGCGGCGTCAAGCTCGATTCCTTCTCGCGACGGCTCCTCTACGCCATCAAGGAGCAGGAGTCGAACTTCCTGCTCTCCGAGGCGGTCAACAAGGACTCCAAGCTGCTGTACGTGCGCAACCCGCGGGACCGGGTCGAGAAGGTCGCGCCCTTCCTCACGCTGGACGGTGACCCGTACCCGGCGGTGGTCGACGGTCGGGTGCAGTGGATCGTCGACGGCTACACGACGGCCGCCACCTTCCCGTACGCCGAGCGCGTCAACCTCCAGGTCGAGACGACCGACGAGCTGACCAACCGGGGCACCTTCCAACTGGCCCGGGAGAACGTCAACTACATGCGCAACTCGGTGAAGGCCACCGTCGACGCGTACGACGGCACCGTGACGCTCTACGAGTACGACGACACCGACCCGGTGCTCAAGGCGTGGAACAAGGCGTTCGGCGGTGACCTGATCAAGCCGAAGGCGGACATCCCGGTCGAGTTGAACGAGCACTTCCGCTACCCGGCGGACATGTTCAAGGTGCAGCGGAACCTGCTCACCAAGTTCCACGTGACCAACCCGGGTGACTTCTACTCCGCGCAGGACTTCTGGCAGGTGCCGAACGTGCCGGACGCGCCGGACAGCGGGCAGAAGCAGCCGCCGTACTACCTGTTCACCCAGTTCCCCGGGCAGGAGAGCCCTCGGTTCCAGCTCACCTCGGCGGTCACCCCGAACGGCCGGCAGAACCTGGCCGCGCTGATCTCCGGGTCGTACGTCGACGGCAAGCCCCGGCTGGAGGTGCTGGAGCTGCCGGACCAGACCCGGATCTCCGGGCCGGTGCAGGTGCACCAGCAGATGACCAACAACGCGAACATCCGTCAGCAGCTCAACCTGCTCTCCAGCAACCAGGCGCAGGTGCAGTACGGCAACCTGCTGTCACTGCCCTTCGCCGACGGGATGCTCTACGTCGAGCCGGTCTACGTGAAGAGCAACCAGCAGGACGCGTACCCGCTGTTGCAGAAGGTGCTGCTCTCCTACGGTGACGGCGGCTCGTTCGTGGCGCTCGCCGACAACATCAACGACGGCATCAAGCAGTTGGTCGATCAGGGTAAGAAGGCCGGGCAGGGCACCTCGCCGCCGCCCACCACGGGTGGCAACCCGACCAGCCCGTCGCCGGGCGCGACGCCGAGCGCGACCCCGAGCGCGACCCCGACGCCGGGCGGCACCGCCCCGCCGGCCGGCGATCTGGCCGTCGCCGCGGACCGGGTGCAGTCCGCCATCACGGAGGTTCGCGCCGCGCAGACCTCCGGGGACTTCGAACGGTACGGCCGCGCGCTGAAGGCGCTGGACGAGGCGTTGACCGCGTTCCAGCAGGCGCAGCAGGCGAGCGGCGGCGCGCCCCCGCCGTCCGGCACCCCGAGCGCCACGCCGGGCGGCTGACCAGCCGCTCGTCAGGCACACCGGAGCCCTCGACGTCGGACCCCCGGGTCCGGACGTCGGGGGCTCCGTCGCATCCGTACGGTATGCCGGCCTGTCGCCTCTCCGACACGCTTTGTCCAGCCGAGCCGCAACCCCGGCCGGCCCCCTGCCGTCCTTGATGCATCGGGGGCGGACAAGGGGGCAGTCGTGAGGGACGCACAGAGCTTCGACGATTTCTACCGGGGCACCGTCCGGCGGATGATCCGGTACGGCTACGCGGTGACCGGTGACCACACCGAGGCGCAGGACGTCGTGCAGGAGGCGTTCGCGCGGGCCTGGCGGCAGTGGGGGCGGCTCGCCGAGCACCCGGCGCCCGAGGCATGGCTGCGACTGGTGGTCTCCCGGTTGGCGAACGACCGTTGGCGGCACCTGCACCGTCGGCGGGTCCTGCTGAGCCGCAGCGGTCCGCCGCCGACCGCGCCCCCACCGGGTGAGGACGGGGTGCTGCTCGTGAGCGCGCTCCGTCAACTGCCGGCCGCGCAGCGACAGGCGCTGGCTCTGCACTACCTCTTCGACATGTCGGTCGAGGAGATCGCCCGGGAGGCCGACGTGCCGGTCGGCACCGTCAAGTCCTGGTTGTCCCGCGGCCGGTGCCGGCTGGCCGTACTGCTGCCCGACGTCCACATCGACGAACTGGAGGCGAACGATGTCCGCTGAACTCTCCGACCTGTACCGATCGCTCACCGTCGCCGTGGACGACGTGACGGTGGCACCTCCCGAGGTGGTCCGGCGGCACGCCGACCGGCGGGCCCTGGTCCGAGCGGCGGGTAGCGCGCTGGCGGTGGCGGTGCTGCTCGGTGGGGTCGCCGTCGGCGGACGCCTGGCGTTCCCCGTGGACGGGTCCGTGCCGCTGCCGCCACCGGCTGACACGCCGGCCCCGCCGTCGGTCGCGGGCAGTTCCACGCCCACCCCGTCGGCGTCCGCGCCGCCCACGCCGCAATCGTCGTCCCCGACGCCGTCGCACACCACCGCAGGGGGTACGCGGTCGGGCGCGCCCACCGGCCAGGCCACCGCCCACGCGCCCACCTCGATCCCGGACCGGGCCTTCTTCGTCCTGGCGGCCGCCAACCGGACCGGTCTGGAGTCGACCGCCGCGGGGCCGGTCCTGCCGACGCTGTGCGGCGCCCGGTACGCCAGCGAGTCGGCGGTGGTGCAGCGCCGTGCCCGGTCGATCGCCTACAAGCGGCCGGAGACCCCGGCCGGGAATGTGCCGGACGGCAGTTACCGGCACAGCATCACCATCTACCGTCCGGGCCGCGCCGACGACGCGCTGCGGGAGCTGCGGCAGGCCGTGCGCGCCTGCCCCGAGCAGAAGATGCCCGACGACACCAGGGTCTGGCGGCAGCGAATCCTGGACCCGGGGGCGTACGGCGACGAGTCGGTGCTGTTCGAGCTGCGGGCCCCGTACCCGGCGGGCATGGGCGACCCGGGCGCGTACGAGGTGCGGCTGGTCCGGGCGGTCCGGGTCGACGACGTGGTGACGGTGCTCTGGGAGCAGGGCTGGGAGTACACCGCCGCCGAGCGCGCGCAGGTGGACGCCGACAGTCGGCGTGCGGTGGCGGCGATCGAGAACTGGCTGGGCTGACGGCGGTATCGGAGTCGCTTTGCGGTGCCCCGGGTCGGTGCGCTACGGTTAGCGAGCCGACGCGGGGTGGAGCAGCTCGGTAGCTCGCTGGGCTCATAACCCAGAGGTCGCAGGTTCAAATCCTGTCCCCGCTACGAGAGAAAGCCCGTCTCCGATCTTCCGGAGGCGGGCTTTCGTCATTGGCGCGTCCGCTCGCGCGGTTGCCCGGTGGGGCGACCCCCCGCTGATCATCGCCGGGACGAGTGGGTTAAGCTTTAACAGCCGACGCGGGGTGGAGCAGCTCGGTAGCTCGCTGGGCTCATAACCCAGAGGTCGCAGGTTCAAATCCTGTCCCCGCTACCACGAGGTACGACAAGAACCCGGTTCCCGCACAGGGACCGGGTTCTGTCGTTCCGGTCGACGTCGCCGCCGTCGCGGGCGGGGGCCGGCGCGAACCGGCCCCCGCGCACATGTCACCGCAGGCCGAAGGCCCGCATGACGGTCTGGGTGACGCCACCGCCGTTACGCTGCTTGGCGGTGACCCGGATCGACACGTACCCGGCCCGGCCCGGCGCGTTCAGGGCCGCCGTCCAGGTGCCCCCGCGCTCCTTGAGGCTCTGCCGTTGCCAGGTGCGTCCGTCGTCGTACGACACCTCGAGGCCGAGCGAGGAGACGCCGTCCTTCGCGGCCGTGCTGCCCACCACCACCGGGGTGATGGTGAGGTCGTTCCGGCGCGGCGCGCGGCCCGCCAGGTCCACGTCCGTGCCGTAGTCCAACTGGACCAGCGGCATCGCCTGCACGTCCGTGCCAGCGACAGCGGCGGAGAAGAAGGTCCAGTCGGTACGCGTGCTCGACGAGTACGGGCTGAACTCCGGCTTGGTCTCCGTCTCGACGACCAGCCGGTACGGTGACCGCTGCGCCGGCAGTTCACCGGCGAACAGCTCCGGCCAGTTCTCGAACTGCACCAGTTGCCGGTCGCCCTGGTAGAACGAGATTCGTTGCAGCATCGCGGCCCCGCCGCTGTGCGCGGATCCCCCGTCGCCGAACCCCTGGATGTAGGCGCTGATCCCGAACTCGCCCCGGAACGGGATGTCGTACGTCAGCAGGCGTGGCCGCGTGATGGGCCCGAACCAACGGTCCTTCTGGACGCTGCCCGGCCGGTAGGCGATCTCATCCGTGTACGACCGCCCCCAGTTGAGGACGTCGGCGAACTGCTTCCACCGGACGCCGTCGCCGGCGGAGACCCAGTCGGTACGTGGTCCCGGGGCCACCGGCTGGAAGCGGAACCCGCGAGCGGCCGCCCACTCGTACGGCGGGAAGTCCGTCCGGGTCTCGGCGGCCTGCTGGCCGGGTGGTGGGGCGAACACCAGGTCGATCCGGGCGAGGTGCTTCGGGTCGGTCCTGGGCGACGGGTCGACGGGTACGCCGCCACGGTGGTAGTCGACCAGGTCGTACAGGTACCGCGACGAGGGGTGGGCGGTGACGGTGAGGCGTACCCCCTTGCGGCCGGCGGCGGTGATCTTGCCGATCAGGCTCTCGCCGTCGCCCGCGATCAGTGACGCGACCGGGAGCGGCCCGTTCGTCGTACCGTCGGATTCTCCATACCACTCGCTGGCGCGGCCCTCGCCGTCGTTGACGACCAGGAGCAGCGCCGCGCCGGCGGCGGTCGCCGCCTTGACCCGGTCCGACGGGGACACGGCGTCGTCGCGTCGGACGACGACCGCCTTGCCGCGGGCCGAGACCCCGGCGTAGTCCGCCGTCGCGCCGGTGCCGGCGAAGACGGCGTCCAGGCGCGTGGTGCCGTCGGTCAGCGGGCGGGCGCCCGGCTGTGCGAGTGGGTCACCGGTACGACGGCCGTCGTGACTGATCTCCAGTGGCGTCTGCTCCGCCCGGATCCGGGTGGTGAAGACGAAGCTGCCCTCCCGCACCGTGCCCCTGGTGGGGAGCGCCCACAGACTGTCGTAGGTGGCGCCGGGCCAGAACGTCTCGCGCAGGGCGCTCGCGTCGCTGGGCGTCGGCTCGCGCGAGGTGAACGAGCGGTAGACGTCGATGCGGCTGTTGGTGACGGCGGTCGGCTGCGCTGTCGCCACCTTCACCTGACGGGCCGCCGAGGCGTCGAGTACGACGACCCGGTTGGTCGTCAGCTCGACCTCGGGCACGGTCAGCATCGCGAGGCCGAGGGAGCCGTCGCCGTGCAGGCCCTCGACGTCGACCGCGCCGACCACGGTGTAGGAGCCGGGGGCCCATCGGCTGACGAGTCTTCCATCCCGTACCCACATGAAGGTGGAGACGCCGTCGGCGCTGACGATCTCGACCTCACCGCTCATCGGCCGGCCGCCGCGGTCCCTCAGGTGGATCGTGAGGTCGTACTTCCTGGACTCCACCGCGATCCCGACGGCCGTGTGCACGGCACCGGCCGCGTGGCGGGCGATGATCCGGGCGGAGTACCGGCCGGGGGTCAGCGCCTTCGGGTCCACCACGACGTCGACTGTCGAGGTGCCCCCCGCCGGTACCGTCACCTGGCTGGCACCGACCGCGAACGTCGTGGCGGGGGCGTCGGCGCCCTCGACAGCGAGCGCCAAGGTGATGGCGCTGCCCGTGGTGTTGGTGTAGGTGATCTTCCGAGTGATCGGCTTCGGCTGCGCGCCGGGCGACCACGGGACGAGTCCGGCGTCGACCGATCCGGTGGCGATGATCTGGTCCTGGTGGTAGGCGGCGGCCACGTTCACCCGACCACTACCGGCCCGGTAGGCGCTGTAGTCGGGCGTGGGCACGCTGGTGCCCATGAGGGCGTCCTTGATCTGGCTGGCGCTCCAGGTGGGGTGCTTCTGCGCCAGCAGGGCGGCGGCTCCGGCGACGTGCGGCGCCGCCATCGAGGTGCCGCTGTCCAGACGGTAGAACCCCTCGCCCCACTCGATGTGCTGCGAGCGCGCCGCCAGCACGTCGACGCCGGGGGCGGTCAGGTCGGGCTTGAGGCCGTCGTCGATCATCCGGGGCCCGGCGCTGGAGAAGTCGGCCAGGTGGTCGGTGGCGTCCACCGCGCCGATGGTGAGCGCGGCGTCCGCGGTCCCGGGCGCGCCCAGGGTGTACGGGTCGGGACCGCTGTTGCCGGCCGAGACGACGAAGAGCGCGCCGGTCTCGGCGGTCAGTTGGTTGACGGACTGGCTCAGTGGATCGTCCTGGCTGTGCCAGGCGCTGACGCCCAGGCTCATGTTGATCACCTTGGCGTGTTCGGTCCGTGCCGCCCACTCCATGCCGGCGATGATTCCGGAGATCGAGCCGCTTCCGAAGTCGTCGAGGACCTTGCCGATCACCAGGTCGGCGTCGGGGGCGACACCCCGCTCCCGACCGTCCGACGCGGCGCCCGTCCCGGCGACCGTGGAGGCCGTGTGGGTGCCGTGCCCGTTGCGGTCGATGACGTCCTGGCCGGGGATGAAGCTTCGGGACGCCACGATCCGGTTCACCAGGTCCGGGTGGGTCGTGTCCACTCCGGTGTCCAGCACGGCCACCCGTACGCCGCTGCCCGTCCCGCCGGCGGCCCAGGCCGCCGGCGCGCCGATCTGAGCGGTGGTGTCGGCGAGGGCGGCCTTCGCCCTGCCATCGAGCCACACCTTGTCGATGCCGGCCGTGAAGGAGGGCGTCGCGGTGTCGGCGGCGCGGGCCGTCGACGCCGTCCCGCCGGGCTGGCGGCCGCCGGTGAGGGCCGACCAGAATTCGGCGGCCCGTGGGCGGTGGGCGCGGATCGCCTGGCCACGGACCGACGGCAGGTCCAGCGTGGTCTCCGCGCCCGGCAGGTCGGTGCGGCTCCGCAGCGCCGCCGAGCCCGCGGTGCGGGTGACGACCAGGGGGAGCGCGTCGGCCCGCGCGTCGTCGAAGCCCTGGGCGACGAGCTGGGTGACGTCGAAGAGTTGCTTGTCGAGGCGACCGGTGGCCAGGTACGGCAACGCCTCGTCCGGATACACGTAGGTGTCGCGGCCCTCGGTGGCGATGCGTACGGCGCCGGTGGCGCCCGGGGCGCGGACGACGTCCACGGTGGGCGTCGTGCCGTTGCGCCCGGGGGTCACCGTGACCCGGTCGCCGGTGACGAGCGTGACCGTCACGGGTGCGGCCGCGGCGTCAGCCGCCCGGCCCGGCGGCGCCGTCGGGGGTGGGGACGCCGGAGCGCCGTGGGCCGTCGTTGGGGTGACGAGAGCGGTGACGAGGGTGACGCCCACCGCTGCTGCCGCAGATCTTCGGGTGAGAGAGAGCCGCACAGTGCCTCCTGAGATGACCAGTTGCCGAATCCGATCATCTGGATGGATCGATGTAAAGATCATCTCTTTTACCGTGTGGTTGCGGGCGCATTGCGCGGCCCGCCGTGCCCGGTCCCGTGAATTTGGCGTCTACCGCCGTGCCGAGGTTGCGCCCTTCGGCGAGGATGGGCGCATGTCTTCCTTCGGCAAGTGGTGGGGCCGGCTCAGCGCGGTCCTCGGTGCGGTGGTCCTGGCGGTCTTCGTGCCGGTCGCGGCCTGGGCGTCCACGGGGGCCGGCGAGGTGGTGGTGGAGGCCGCGCGGCGGCGCTCCCGTGGTGGCGGCTTCGGCTTCCTCGGTCTGCTCTGCTGCCTCGTGGTGGTCGCGATCATCGTGTTCCTGGTGCTGCGCCTCACGCGTAACCGTCGCGGCGGCCCGCCGCGCTGATCCGTCGCGCTCGTGGGCTGAGCCCGACCCGTCGCGCTGACGACCCGGGCTCAGCCCGCCAGGGCGCCGATGGCCTGGGACAGGAAGCGGGCGGTGGCCTCTCGGGTACCGTCCCGTCGGACCCGGACCCGCTCGGCGGCGGTGACCAGCAGGGTGCGTACCTTGGCGTGGCCCTTCGGTGGCGGTGACGGCGCCGGCCCGAGCTGATCGGCCAGGCTGTCCCCGAGAGCGGCGGCGCGCTGCTGGGCCGGGTCGGTGATGCTGCCCTGGGTGTACCGGCGAACGGCGAGACTGGGGTTGAGGCCCCGCTCGTGGCCGAGGACCGTGCCGGCCTCGCCGTTGGTGGTCAAAAAGTTGATCACGTCGGCCACGGTGTCCGGGTGGCGGGTGCCCCGGAAGCCGGCCCAGTACATCGACGCGCGTGCCCACTGGGCGCCCGGCGGCCCCGGGAAGCCCACCACGCCCAGCTCGGAGTCGGTGAGTCGTTGCAGCTCCGGCAGTTGGTGGGACCAGGCGAAGGACGCGGCCGTCAACCCGGTGACCACCGGCTGCCGGGACGGCTCCCCGCTGTCGGCCTGCTCGACGAGGGCCGCGCCCGGCGTCGCCCGGCCGGCGCGGGCCCGCTGCCACAGCTCGAACCAGGCGATCAGCTCGTCGGCGCCGAAGCCCAGCTCCCGACCCCGGTAGAATTCGCCGCCCTGGGACCGGAGCCAGAGCCAGAGGGCGCGGTAGTCGCCGGACGCGTCCATCGTGCCGGCCACCTGGTCGTCGCTGGCCTCGGTGACCAGCTGCGCCCAGGCGATGTAGTCCGCCCAGGACATTCCGCCACGCGGTTCGGGCACCTGTAGCTCGCGCAGCAGGTCCCGGTTGAAGACCACGGCGGCGAGTGTCTGCCCGGCCGCGACCCCCGTCGTCCGCCCGTCCACCGTGCCGTACCGGACCAGACCCTCCGGCAGGCCACGCAGGTCCAGTCGGTGATCGGCGATCGGCTGGCTCAGGTCGAGCGTGATCTGGCGTTGGGTGTACTCGGCCAGCATCGAGTCGTCGAGCTGGATCAGGTCCGGGACGTTCCCGCCGGCCGCCTGGGTGGCGAGCCGCTCGTAGTAGCCGTCGACGCCCTGCCAGGTCACCCGGAAGGTGACCCCCGGGTTGCGCTCGGAGTACAGCCGGAGGACCTTCTCCGTCAGCTCGGCCCGCTTCGCCCCGCCCCACCAGAAGACCGACAGCTCGACCGGGCCGTTCCCGGTCGAGGTGTCGGCGCCGTCGCTGCACCCGGCCAGGCCGCCGGTGGCCAGCAGGGGAGCGCCGAACAGCGCGGTGAGCACCCGGCGTCGGCCCGGGTCGGCGGCAAACCGGTTGATCGGGGGACGAACAGCGGACACGGGGTCTCCTGGCACCGACGGACGGGGGTCGGACCATTCACGCAGGCGGCGCAGGAGGGTGTCAACGTCCGTCCGGTCACCCCGGTCGGCCCGTGGGCCCAGGGGTGGCCGGACGGACCCGGCGGCGTCACGTGGTGTACTAGGGCACGTGGAACTTCTGCACTCGGGCAAGGTCCGGGACGTGTACGCCGACGGCGACGACCTGATCCTGGTCGCGTCGGATCGCATCTCGATCTACGACGTGCCGTTGCCGACACCGATCCCGGACAAGGGTCGACTGCTCACCGCGCTCTCGTTGTGGTGGTTCGAACAGCTCGCCGACCTGGTGCCGAACCACGTCATCTCGGCCACCGACGTGCCGGCCGAGTTCGCCGGCCGGGCGATCCGCTGCCAGCGGCTCGACATGGTCCCCGTCGAGTGTGTCGCCCGCGGCTACCTGACCGGCGGCGGCCTGCGCGAGTACGAGCGCACCGGAACGGTCTCCGGCGTACCGCTGCCCCGAGGGCTCGGCGAGGCGTCGATCCTGCCCGAGCCGATCTTCACCCCGTCGAGCAAGGCGCCGGCCGGCGAGCACGACGAGCCGATCACGTACGACGACGTGGTGGCCAAGGTGGGCCAGGAGACCGCCGAGCGGCTGCGGCAGATCACCCTCGACATCTACCGGCGCGGGGCCGAACTGGCCGCCGACCGGGGCATCCTGATCGCCGACACCAAGATTGAACTGGGTTGGGCGTCGGACGGCACCCTGGTGCTCGCCGACGAACTGCTGACCTCTGACTCGTCGCGGTTCTGGCCCGCCGAGTCGTACCAGCCGGGCCGTGTGCAGTTCTCCTACGACAAGCAGTACGTGCGGGACTGGGCCACCGGTAGCGGCTGGAACAAGCTGCCGCCCGCGCCGGACGTACCCGCCGAGGTCGTCGAGGCGACCCGGGCCCGCTACGTCGAGGTGTACGAGAAGCTCACCGGCAACCGCTGGGAGTGACCGCGCCGGCCTGGGACCCTCAGTGGTTCCAGGCGTCGTTCCCGAACAACCTCGACCACAGGTTGTCGACCACGCCCGAGGTGCCGTAGACGGTGTCTCCGTCGCCGTCCGTGCCGGCCGGCGCGACCTGGGTGCCGCCTCCGTACACCAGGTAGCCGGGGCCGGTCGGGGAACCGACCGCGTGTCGGGCGCCGCTGTGGATGCCGTACCCCACGAAGTCGCGCTCCCACTTGGACAGGAACCCGGCGGCGACATTGTCGAGCCCGTCGACGGTGGCCTGGACCAGATCCTTGAGCACCCCGACGTCGCCGCTGCCCAGGTGGGTGCCGACGTCGAACGAGGCGGCACCCGCGATGGCCGCCGCCCCGCCGGTGGCGATCGCCTCGGCCATCGTCTCGATCCCCTTGAGGAAGCTGAGCGCCGAGGCGGCGAACGAGTTCGCCGTCGCCAGGGCGGACGCCGCAGCCGGTGCGCCGACGACGGTTGCCCCGGCCGCCGCGATGAAGGCGGCGAAGACCGCCAGGATGGTGGACACCACCGCGTACGCCACGACGAGGCAGAGTAGGGCGGCTCCGACGCAGAGCATGGTGACGCCCACGGTGACCGTGAGGACCTGGGTGCCGACGATCTGCGTTCCGTACGCGTTGATGTGCACCCCGAACGCTTCGCGGTCCTTGCCGCTCCACTGGGCCGCGGTCAGGGTCGCGAGGGCGTCGTCGAGGTTGCCGTGGGCGGTGCCGAGTTGGTCGTACATGGCCAACCAGTCGCCGCCCTTGCGCATGATCGTCTCGGGGTCGCACTGGTTGAAGTAGACGATCTGGGCGATCGGCCAGGCGGCGGGGATGACCGCGGCGGCCAGGCTGATCTCCGTCATCGCGAGTTTCGCGGCGGCTGCGGGGTAGGTGGGGTCTGCCATGTCGGTCTCCGGCGTCCTCAGCGGGGAGCGATGGTGCTGGCGGTCTCGGCGGCCTCCCAGTTGTCCGCCGTACGGCCCAGCCGGGACCGGACCTCAGCGAGGTGCTCGCGCTTGGTGCGCAACTGCTCCTCGACGAACTCGATCGCGCCGACGTAGGCGACCGCGAGCTGCGGCACCACCGAGGTGAAGTTGCTGTGTTCGATGGCGCGGGCGGACTCCAGCAGTTCGGCGCAGGCGTCGAGGGGCGGCCCGACCTGACGCTCGATCGTGTCGCCGAGCGCGCGGATCGCCGGCGGGTCAACCTCGATCATCGACTCTCCCCGTGTACGTGATCGATGTTCATGGTGCCGGAGCGCGGACAGCCTAACAGGATCATGGATGGGCGTGAGTGCCCGTCGCTGGTAGCCTGCGAACCATGGCAGCCGGACGTTCCGCGTCGACGCCCCCCGAGGACTACCTGACCCGGATGGCCCGCCGACCGCGCTGGCAGCGGGTTATGGTGCCGATCCTCATGCTCCTGGTCCTGCTGGTGCTGCCCATCGGCCTCGGCCGCAACCTGATCGGCGCCGAGCGGGTGAGCATCCAGGTCGAGTCCTGTGACAACGGTGGTCCCAAGGGGACCCAGCGGTGCCGGGGCACCTGGAACATGTCCGACGGAAGGGTGGTCAGCGGCCCGGTGGGCGGCGGCTCGTTTCACACCGGCGACCGGGTCGACGGCTGGGCCAACGGCGACCGGGCCACCGCCAGCCTGATGGCCTGGCTCATCGCCCCGCTGATGGTGGGCGCGGTCCTGTTGGCGGTGACGGTGGCGCTCGCCGTCGTCTTCCTGCGGGCGGGCGTGCAGCGGGTGCGGCGCGGCCGCTGACCCGCTCCTGGGCTGGCGCCCTCAGACCCCCAGTTGACGCCGCAGCCGTTCCAGCATCTCCGTGCTCTCCCGGAGCGGCCCGCTGACCATGTCGTTGAGCTGCGCCAGCTTCGCCTGCGCTGCCGCCGGGTCGTGGAGCACCGCCGCAGGGCCGGCCGGGCCACCCAACTCACGCATCACCTCGTTGGTCGCCCGCGCCAGGTCGGCCCGCGCCTCGCGCAGGAGGCCGGCGACCAGCTCCGACAATTCGGCGGCGGGCAGTCTCAGGGCCCGTGGGTCGAGGTGTAGTTCCCGCGCCGGGTCGTCGGCGGTGCAGGTGACGCGCACCAACCCGTTCTCGCTCTCGGCGTGACCGGTCAACCCGGTCAACCGTTCGCGCAGCTCCTCGCCGCGGCTCAACTGCTCGCGCATCCGCGCCGACAGTTGCGCCATCACGTCCGGATTCGGTGTGCCGCCGATCGGCCCGCTCATCGTGTCCCTCCCGCTGTCGTCGATGTGACCGGCCGACGGTACCCACCACGGTCCACCCATGGGGGATCGGACCACTGTGGAGCGCGAATCAGCCCAGGCTCACAAAGATCCCGACGCCGACCAGCAGCACGGTCACGCTGACGGTGAGCAGCGAGACGAACGGGACCAGCACCGAGGACCTTCCGACGATGCTCGGCGACTCGACGAGGATCCGGTTCGGACGCTCGGGTTCGTACACCACGGTGACCGGCCCGGGCGCGGCCGAGAGCGGGGTCTGCCGGAAGCGCCCCGGCGTCGCGGTCACCTCGGTCCCGTCGACCAGTCGGTACCGCACCACCGGGTAGTAGGTGCGGGGACCGTTCCCCCGGGTCACCGGACGCAGTTCCACCACCTCACCCGGCGTTCGTACGCCCCGGCGCAGCAGACCGAGGTCGCGCCGGAACCGGACGAGGGCGTACGCGCTTCCGGCCAGGCCGAGGCCCGCCAGGATCGCCAGGACCACCTGCGGCATGACTCACTCCTCCCAGTCGAGCGTGCGCTGGACGGCCTTGCGCCACTGACGCAACTCCCGCTCACGCAGCTCGGCGGCCATCGTCGATTCCCACCGCGCGTCGGAGCGCCACTGCGCGCGCAGGGTGGCGAGGTCGGGCCAGAAGCCCACCGCCAGGCCAGCGGCGTACGCGGCGCCCAGGCAGGTGGTCTCGGTGATCCGGGAGCGGACCACCGGGACGTCGAGCACGTCGGCGAGGAACTGCATGAGCAGCGTGTTGGCGGTCATCCCGCCGTCCACCCGGAGTCGGCGCAGCGCCACGTCGGAGTCGGCGTCCATCGCGTCGACCACCTCGCGGGTCTGCCACGCCGACGCCTCCAGCGCCGCCCGGGCCAGGTGCCCCTTCGTGATGTAGCCGGTCAGGCCGGCGATCACCCCCCGCGCGTCGCTGCGCCAATGCGGGGCGAACAGGCCCGAGAACGCCGGCACGACGTAGCAGCCGCCGTTGTCGTCCACGGTGCGGGCCAGGTCCTCCACCTCGGCCGCGGAGGAGATCAACCCGAGGTTGTCCCGCAGCCACTGCACCAGCGATCCGGTGACCGCGATGGCGCCCTCCAGGGCGTACGCCGGTGGTTGGTCCTTGATCCGGTAGGCGACCGTGGTGAGCAGGCCGTGCGTGGACGGCACCGGGGTGGCGCCCGTGTTGAGCAGGAGGAAGCTGCCGGTGCCGTAGGTGCACTTGGCCTCGCCGGGCTGGAAGCAGGTCTGCCCGAACAGGGCGGCCTGCTGGTCGCCGAGCGCGCTGGCCACCGGCACCCCGGCAAGCACGCCGGTGGCCGTCCCGTACACCTCGGCCGAGCAGCGGATCTCGGGCAGCATCGCGGCGGGCACGCCCAGCGCGTCGAGCAGCTCCGGAGCCCAGTCGAGGGTGGTGAGGTCCATCAGCAGGGTCCGGCTGGCGTTGGTCACGTCGGTGACGTGCTCACCGGTGAGCTTCCAGATCAGCCAACTGTCCATCGTGCCGAACAGCACCTCGCCGCGCTCCGCGCGCTCGCGTAGGCCGTCGACCTCGTCGAGCAGCCATCGCAGTTTCGGGCCGGCGAAGTAGGTGGCCAGTGGAAGACCCGTGCGGGCCCGGAACCAGTCCTCGCCGTACGCCGAGGCGAGCTCGCGCAGCAGCGGGCCGGTGCGGGTGTCCTGCCAGACCACGGCGTTGGCTATCGGCCGGCCGGTGGCCCGGTCCCAGACGACGGTGGTCTCCCGCTGGTTGGTGATGCCCACGGCGGCGAGCCCCGACGGATCGACGCCGGCGGACCGCAGCGCCTCGGCGACCACCCGCTGGACGTTGTCCCAGATCTCCTCGGCGTCGTGCTCCACCCACCCGGGGCGGGGAAAGATCTGCCGGTGCTCGCGCTGGGCCGCGGCGACGATCTCCCCGGCGGCGTCGAACACGATGCACCGCGAGGAGGTGGTGCCCTGGTCGATGGCGGCGACGTACTGGGGGGTCACGGCAGCACCGTACCCGCAGTGGCGGCGTGGTGCGACACGCGTCACGTCGGCCCCGCGTCGCCTACGATGTGCGAACGTGCGCGACATCGCCGTTTTCAGTGGAACTGCCCATCCCGACCTCGCCGCCGAGATCTGCGCCCACCTGGGGGTGCCGCTGCATCCGGTACGGGTCTCCCGGTTCGCCAACGACTGTCTCGAGGTGCAGTTGCAGGCCAACTGCCGGGAGCGGGACGTCTTCCTGATCCAGCCGCTGGTGCCGCCCGTGCAGGAAAATCTGGTCGAGCTGCTGCTGATGATCGACGCGGCGCGGGGCGCGTCCGCCGGCCGGATCACCGTGGTGCTTCCGCACTACGCGTACGCCCGCTCGGACAAGAAGGACGCGCCACGGATCTCGATCGGCGCCCGGCTCGTCGCCGACCTGCTGACCTCGGCGGGAGCGGACCGGGTGCTGGCGCTGACCCTGCACTCGCCGCAGGTGCACGGCTTCTTCAGCGTCCCCGTCGACCACCTGCACGCGCTGCGGGAGTTGGCCACGCACTTCCGGCGGTACGACCTGAGCAACACCGTGGTGGTCTCGCCCGACCTGGGCAACGCCAAGGAGGCAGCCGCCTTCGCCCGGCTGCTCGGCACGCCCGTCGCGGCCGGCGCGAAGCAGCGGTTCAGCGACGACCTCGTCAAGATCAGCGCGGTGATCGGTGAGGTGGCCGACCGGGACGTCATCGTGTTGGACGACGAGATCGCCAAGGGCAGCACCGTGATCGAGTTGATGGAGCACCTGCGCGACCTGAAGGTCCGCTCGATCCGGCTGGCCTGTACGCACGGCCTGTTCTCCGGCGACGCGCTGCGCCGGCTCAGCGACCAGGACGGCGTGTTGGAGATCGTCTGCACCAACACGGTCCCCATCCCGGCCGAGAAGCGGGTGGCGAAGCTTCAGGTCCTCTCGGTCGCCCCGGCTCTGGCCGAGGCGATGCGCCGAATCCACAACGGCGAGTCAGTCTCCGCCCTCTTCGGCTGACCGCCCCGCCCCGGCCCTCCCCGCCCCCCGCCCTCGCCCCGCCCGCCCCCTCGCCCCGCCCGCCCCCTCGCCTCGCCCCGCTTCGGCTCGCCGATCTTGCACTTTGTGCTGCCCAAATGTCGCCTTGGGACCGCTTCGTCGCCACCGAAAGTGCAAGATCGGCGCGGCGGGGCGGGGCGCGGCGGGGCGCGGCGGGGGCGGGGTGGGGTGGGGTGGGGTTAGGGGGTGGGGAGGGTGGTGGTGATTCGGACGGTGGTGCCGGCGGAGCTGGTGGCGATCTCCATCGCGTCGGTCAGCTCGCGGGCCAGCCAGAGGCCCCATCCGCCGGCGGTCTCCGCGGCGGGACGACTCCGGTCGCCGAGGCGCTGCGGGGTGATGCCGTGCCCGTGGTCCGCCACCTCGCAGAGCAGCTCGCCGGGCTCCTGCCAGAGCCGGAGCCACCCGCGCCCGCCGCCGTGCCGCACCGCGTTGGTGATCAGTTCGTTGACGGCGAGCACGAAGTCGTCCAGCCGTTGGCCGTCGAGGCCGCAGGCGTGCGCGCAGGAGGTGACCGAGTGTCGAATCTCGGTCACCTGGGCCTGGTCGAAGGCCTCGGCGATCAGGAGGGCGGGTTCGATGGGCACAACCGTACGCGGTGCGTGCGGATCTGCATTCGTCATGGCCCTGTCCCGGCGGCGGATCTCGGAATATTTCGCGGCTTTTCAACCGTACGTCAGGGTTTCCTGGACCGCACCACGTGGCCCCCGCGTCACCGACCCGGCTGTGGCATCCTGACCGCCATGCCGTCGCCGCCGGGTGGTTTCGAGGTGCCGCTCTGGCGGGCGCTCACCGTCTTCCGGCTGGCCTCCCTCGGGTACGTCGGCGTGCTCGCCGTACGCGACGCCGACCGGTACGCCCACCCGATCATCGTCGGCGCCCTGGTGCTGGTGATGGTCATCTGGACCGGGCTGGCCGCCGTCGCGTACGCCCGACCGGCCTGGCGTCGCTGGCCACTGCTGCTGGTCGACCTCGGCGTGGTGATCGCCATCGTGCTGTCCAGCCCGTGGGTGGTGGGGCGGCAGGCGCTCGGGCACGGCGTACCCACTCTCGGGGTGGCCTGGATGGCCGGCCCGGTGCTGGCCTGGGCCGTCTCCGGCGGCCGGCGGCGCGGCACGGTGGCCGCGCTGCTGGTGGCCGGCGCGGACCTGGCCACCCGGGAGCGGATCGGCCAGTCCTCCTTCACCGGGGTGATCCTGCTGCTGCTCGCCGGGGTGGTGGTCGGGCACGTCGCCCGGCTCGCCGTGCGCGCCGAGGAACGCCTGCAGCACGCGGTGGAGCTGGAGGCGGCCACCCGGGAGCGGGAGCGGTTGGCCCGCGGCATCCACGACTCGGTCCTGCAGGTGCTGGCGTTGGTGCAGCGGCGCGGCGCGCACCTGCCCGGTGAGGCCGGGGAGTTGGCCCGGCTCGCCGGTGAGCAGGAGGCCGCGCTGCGCGCTCTGATCGCCGGCACCACGCCCGCCGGAATCACCGGGACGGACGCGGTGGACCTGCGGGACCTGCTCGGCCGGTACGCCTCGACGGCGGTGTCGCTCTCGGCGCCCGCCACCCCGGTGACCCTGCCCCGGCAGGTGGCCGGCGAGTTGGCGGCCGCCACCGGCGCGGCCCTGGACAATGTCGGCCGCCACGCCGGGGGACGGGCCTGGGTGCTGGTCGAGGACGAGGGGGAGACCGTGACCGTGTCGATCCGTGACGAGGGGCCGGGCATCGAAGAGGGCCGACTGGCCGAGGCCGCCGCGCAGGGGCGGCTCGGTGTCACCCAGTCGATCCGCGGCCGGGTGACCGACCTGGGCGGGACGGTCCGGATCATGTCGAGCCCCGACGCCGGCACCGAGATCGAGCTGACCGTGCCGAGGACGCGGCCGTGAACGCCGTGCGGGTGATGGTGGTCGACGACCATCCGATGTGGCGTGAGGGCGTGGCCCGGGACCTGGCGGAGGCCGGCTTCCTGGTGGTGGCGACCAGCGGCGAGGGGCGGCAGGCCATCCGGATCGGCGCCGCCGCCCGACCCGACGTGGTCGTGCTCGACCTGCAACTACCGGACATCTCCGGGGTCGAGGTCGTCGTCGGGCTGCGCGCCGCCCTGCCCGCCGTGCGGGTGCTCATGCTCAGTGCCAGTGGCGAGGAGCAGAGCGTGCTCGACGCGGTCAAGGCGGGCGCCACCGGCTACCTGGTGAAGTCGACGGCGCCCGGCGAGTTCCTCGACGCGGTACGTCGCACCGCCAACGGCGACCCGGTCTTCACGCCCGGCCTGGCCGGGCTGGTGCTGGGGGAGTACCGCCGGTTGGCCGCCGGGCCGGAGGCCGGCACGGCCGACGACGGTGAGCCGGGGACGCCCCGGCTCACCGCCCGGGAGACGGAGGTGCTGCGTCTGGTGGCGAAGGGGATGTCGTACAAGCAGATCGCCGAGCGGCTCGGCCTTTCCCACCGTACGGTGCAGAACCACGTGCAGAACACGCTGGGCAAGCTGCACCTGCACAACCGCGTCGAGTTGACCCGCTACGCCATCGAGCGTGGGCTGGACGACTGACCGGACCTCAGACCGAGCGCGGCGGTTCGGTCTCGTGGATGGCCAGCTCCTCGGCGGTCGCCCCGCCACCGGCCGCGCCCGCGTCGTACGCGACCGAATCGGTCTCCTGGTCGGTGTGCGCCCCCTCGTCCGGTTCCACCAGCCGGCCCACGGTGGCGTCGGCGACCGTGCCGAGCTGACCGTGGTCGTAGAGGGAGACCGGCGAGTTGGGGTCCGAGGTGGGCCCCGGGTCCATCACGTCGGCGTCGAGCTGGGCCTCCGCCGCAGCGGCCTCGTTCTCCGCCTCGAAGGCGATCTTCGGGTCGACCGGGCCGGCGAGCGGGTCGTCCACCGGGCGCTCGTAGACCTCCCGGTCGAGCTTGTAGTCCAACGACTCCCCGTCCAGCTGCTCCTCGGCGGTCGTCCCGAAGCGGTCCACCGCCACCGGCGTACGGTCGCCGGGGATCTGGGCCGGCTCCGGACCGTCCGCCTCACGCCCGGTCAGGACGTCGTCGTAGGCGGTCGAGTCGTCGTCGGCGGTGTCGGGCAGACCCTCCGCCTCGGTGTCGGACACGGGGGTCGGGAACTCGTTGTCGCGCATGTCTGATCACTACCCGCTGCCCTCCCGCCGTAACCGGGGCAGGGCCCGTCATCAGCGGATCGACCGGGAGCGGCGGTTGATCGCCGCCATCGTGCCGACGGCGGTGCCCGCCGCGGCGAGACCGAACGCCGCCGTCATCCGCACCAACTGACGCCGTCGGCCGTGCCAACCGCCGTCGCGGCTGGCCTGCCCGTCGGCGTGGAACACGTTGCCAGTGCTGTCCAGCCGGACGCCCGGACCGAACTGGGTGCGGTGGGCGTACCAGCCGAGGGTCCGCTCGACCAACGCCGGCGCCAGCCGCCACTGGAGGCCGAGCAGCCGGGCGGCCCCACCGGCGTACGCCTCCCGGCGTGGCCGGCGCAGCAACCGCACGATCGTCTGGGCGACCACCTCCGGCGGGTAGATCGGCGGGGGTGGCACCAGCTCCCGACCGCTGTGGTTGGCCGCGTGCCGGAAGAACGGGGTGTCGATGGTTGCCGGCAACACGGTGCAGACGGATATCTGCCCCCGACCGGTGACCCGCAGTTCCTGCCGGACGGTGTCGGCCAGGCCGCGGATGCCGTGTTTGGCGGCGTTGTACGCCGACTGGTACGGCATCGCCACCTCGGCCAGCACCGAGGCGTTGTTGACCAGCACGCCCCCGCCGGCCGCTTCCAGGTGCGGCAGCGCGGCCTTGATGCCGTGCACCGTGCCCAGCAGGTTGACCTCCAGCACCCGCCGGAACTCGGCGACCGGGATCTCGTCGAACAGACCCACCGCGCTCACCGCGGCGTTGTTCACCCACGCGTCGACGCGGCCGAATTCGACCACCGCCCGCTCGGCCAGGCGCTGCACGGAGTCGAGGTCGGTCACGTCGGTGGGTACGGCCAGCGCGCGGCCCCCCAGTTGCCGGCAGCGCTGCGCGACCTGCTGTAGCGCCTGCTCGCTGCGGGCGGCGAGGACCACGGCGGCACCACGCCGCGCCAACGCGTACGCGGTGGCCGTGCCGATCCCGCTGGACGCGCCGGTGATCACCACGGTCGAATCGTCGAGGCTCCGGGTCAGCGGCATCTCCCAGCGGTACCCCGGGTCGGGGCCGGTCATACCACCGGCCGGTGAGGTTCCGATTCGGGGCCGCTGTGATTGCCGTGGCGCAAGTGTCGGTGGCACTCGCGGTGACTGTTCCCGATCTGCCAGGTTTCGACTCGGCGCGCGCAGGTTAATGGGACGCTCTGACCGGGACCGCCGAGGAAAAGATCGCAGGGAGGTGACCCATGCGCGTCGGCCTCGTCTGCGCGCACAGCAGTTCGTACCGGCACGCCGACGGCCCGCCGGTCGGCACTCGACAACACATCGCGCGGGTCGCCGCCGAGTTGGCGGGCAGAGGCCATGATGTCCGGATCTACGAGCGCCGGGACGACCCGGAACTGCCGGCGACGCTGGACGTCGACGGCTACCGGGTGCACCGGGTGCCAGTCGGTCCGCCGACCGCCCTGCCCACCGCCGGACTCGTCCCGCACGTCACCGAGTTCGGGCGCTGGCTGACCGACGAGTGGGGCGGCGCCTGGCGTCCCGAGGTGGTGCACGGGCACTACTGGATCGGTGGGCTGGCTGCCGCGCACGCCGTCCGGGAGACCGACATCCCGGTCGTACAGACCTTCCACTCGCTCGGTGTGGAGCAGCTGCGCCACCTCGGCGGCGGGTACGACGGCCCGGGGGAGCGCATCCCGCTGGAACGGGCGCTGACCCGGGCGGTGGACATCGCCGTGGCCCAGTCCAACGACGAGGTCGACGAGTTGACCCGGATGGGCCTGCAACGGACATCCGTGGCGATGGTGCCGGCCGGGGTGGACACCGCGCAGTTCCACCCGGACGGCGAGGCGGCTCCGCGCGAACAGCGGTCCCGGATCCTCTCCGTCGGCGGGCTGTCCCCGGGGCACGGCCAGGACGACCTGATCCGGGCGATGCGGCTGGTCGGCGACGCCGAGTTGGTGATCGCCGGTGGCCCACCGGCCGACCAACTGTCCCACCACACCGAGGCACGCCGCCTGCGCGAACTGGCCGAACGCGCCGGGGTCGCCGAGCAGGTACGCCTCGTCGGAGCCGTACCGCACGACCAGATGGCGACCTGGTACCGCTCGGCCGACGTGGTGGCCTGCACTCCGCACTACTCCTCGGCCGGCCGCGTCTCCCTGGAGGCGATGGCGTGCGGGGTACCGGTTGTCGGCTACGCGATGGGCGGCCTGGCGGACGCCGTCGTCGACGAGGTCACCGGCCGCCTCGTGCCACCCGGTGACGTCCGGACGCTGGGGCTGTCCCTGCGCCGGCTGCTCGCCGACAACGCCGGCCGGTTCGCCTACGGTCACGCCGCCGTGGACCGGGTCCGTAGCAGCTACACCTGGGAACGGACCGCGGCCGCGCTGGAACGTCTCTACGAGCGGGTGGCGAGTCGCCGCAAGCCCGTCGAGGCCTGAAGGACGGCAGAGCCCACGCCGCGTCCGCGTGACGCGGCGTGGGCTCTCGTCTCAGGCGGCGGCGTGGGCTTTCGCGTCAGGCGGCTCGGCCGGCGCCGACCATGTCCCGGTTACTGCGGCGGGCCGCCGCGCGGTGCTGCTGCGGCTGGGCGTACCGGGTCAGGCCGATCACGGCGGCCAGGGTGACCAGGAAACCGGCGGCGGCCAGCCACTCGCGCCCCGGCCAGATCTTGTCGTTGAGCAGCAGCAGGCCGACGATCGCCGCGGGCACCGCTCCGGCGGCGTCCATGGCGGCGACCGCGGCGGTCGTCGAACCGCGCTGCATGGCCAGGCCGAGCAGCAGTTGGCCGACGATCGAGTGGCCGATCAGCAGATAGAACAGCGGGTCGGCGAGGAACGCCTCGGCCGACGGCGCGGAGGCCAGCGGCCGGGCCGCGACGGCGGCCGAGGAGAACGCCAGACCGGCCAGCGAGCCCAGCGCCACCGAACCGGGGGCGCCGTGCAGCCGGACGGCGAAGAAGCCGAGCACCGCGATGACCCCGAGCGCCACCAGCAGGGCTATCGAGCCGGCGGTGCCGAGCTGCTTCGACGGCGCCGGCCGCGCGGCCAGCACCAGCGCGGTGATCCCGGCGAAGAGCAGGGCCAGCAGGGCCACCTCCGCCATCGGCATCCGCCACTTCAACACCAGCACACCGATGATCGCGGTCACCCCGAGCCCGGCCGCCACGCTCGCCTGCACCAGGAACAGGGGCAGATCGCGCCGGGCCAGGAAGGCGAGCACGAAACCGCCGATCTGGCAGGTCAGCCCGATCAGGTACGTCCGGTGCCCGGCCAGTCTCAGCAGCAGACCCGGATCGAAGGTGTGGTGCACGGTGGTGCGCGCCGCGGCCACCGACTGGAGCAGGTTGGCGAAGCCGTACGCGACGATCATCGCCGCGAGGAAGCACCAGCCGGAGGAGACCACCTGGCGAGAATAGAGGTTGTCGGCAGTCAGCGCTCGGCTGGTCGATCCAGACGGGCGAGGATGTCGGCGTGCAGCACACCGTTGGTGGCCACCACGCTGCTCTCGGTGCCGGGCTCACCCGTCGGCGCGGGTCGACCGGTCAGATCGGTGATCGTGCCGCCCGCCTCGGTGACGATCGGCACCAGCGCCGCCACGTCCCACAGGGACAGTTCCGGTTCGACCATCACCTCCAACGCGCCCTCGGCTAACAGCATGTAGCCGTAGAAGTCGCCGTACGCCCGGCTGCGCCAGCCGGCCCGCAGCAGGTCGAGCAGCGCGTCGAGCCGCCCGGCGTCCTCCCAGCCGGTCAGCGACGAGTAGCAGACGCTCGCGTCGCCGACGTCGCGTACCGCGGAGACGCCGATCCGCTCGCCCGCGTCGGGACCGGGACCGGCGTACGCGCCCGCGCCCGCGCTCGCCCACCAGCGCCGTCCCAGCGCGGGGGCGGAGACCACGCCGACCGCCGGCCGGTCACCGTCGTACAGCGCGATGAGGCTGGCCCACACCGGCACCCCCCGGACGAAGTTCTTGGTGCCGTCGATCGGGTCGACGATCCACCGGCGGCCACCCGGCTCGGTGGCCGGCCGCGCGCCGTACTCCTCACCGAGCAGCCCGTCGGCGGGCCGGTGCTCGGTCAGCAGCGCCCGGATCTCCCGCTCCACGGCGGTGTCCGCGTCGGAGACCGGTGTCAGGTCCGGCTTCGTGTCCACCCGCAGGTCGAGCGCCCGGAACCGGGCCGTGGCGATGGCGTCGGCGCGGTCCGCGAGCAGATGGGCGAGGGCGAGGTCGTCGGCGTACCCGGTCATGCCGGCAACCTAGCCGACGTCCACCGGGTCACTCGTCGGGCCCGCGCCGGTCGCCCTCGCCGGGCCCGCGCTGGTCGCCCTCACCGCGCGCGTCGCCGTCGCCGGCCCGGGAGGCCAGCAACCGGCGGTACGACGCCAGCCGGCGCGGGTCCGCCTTCCCGGCGGCCACCCAGGCGTCCAGCCCGCAGTCGGCCTCGTCGGCCGTGTGCGGGCAGTTCGGCGGGCAGTCGACGGTGCCCTCCACCAGGTCGGGGAACCCGTGCAGCAGGCTGTCGGCGGAGACGTGCGCCAGCCCGAAACTACGGATGCCCGGGGTGTCGATGATCCAGCCGGGGTCGGTGTCGACACCGGGGACCGGTGGCAGCCGCAGCGCCACCGCGCTGGTGGAGGTGTGCCGGCCGCGACCGATGGCGCTGACCACCCCGACCGCGCGCGCGGCGTCCGGGACGAGGCGGTTCACCAACGTCGACTTGCCCACCCCGGAGTGCCCGACCAGCACCGACACCCGGCCGCTGAGCAGCGCGCGCAGCGCGCCCAGGTCGGCGTCGGGACGGTTGAGCACGTACGGCAGCTCCAGCTCCGTGTAGTAGCCCAGCACCTCCTCCGGGCCGGCCAGGTCGGCCTTGGTGAGGCAGAGCAGCGGCTCGACGTCCGCGTCGTACGCGGCCACCAGGCAGCGGTCGATGAACCCGGTGCGCGGCGGCGGGTCGGCCAACGCGCTGACGATCACCAACTGGTCGGCGTTTGCCACGACGACACGTTCCAACCGGCCCTCGGCGGTGGTCTCGTCGTCGTCGGCCGTGCGGCGCAGCACCGAGCGGCGCTCGGCGATCCGGACGATGCGGGCGAGAGCGCCCTGCGCGCCGGAGGTGTCGCCGACGAGGCTGACCCGGTCACCCACGACCACCGACTTGCGGCCCAGCTCCCGGGCCCGCATCGCGGTCACCGTCGGCAGCTCGGCGCCGACCGCTCCCCGTTCGGCGCCGGACAGCACACACTGGTAGCGCCCCCGGTCGACGGCGATGACGAAGCCGTCCACCGCGTCGGAGTGCTGAGGTCGGGTGCGCGTACGCGGACGCGACGACTTCCCGGGCCGCACCCGTACGTCGTCCTCGTCGTACTCCCGCCGCTTGGTCGCCAGGACCCGTCCTCTTTTCCGCGTCAGCTCTCAGTGCGCGTCCGGGACGCTCACTTGCCGGTCACCATCGCTGACCATAGCGCCGGGAACTCGGGCATGGTCTTGGAGGTACAGCCGACGTCGTCCACCTCGATGCCCGGCACGGCGAGCCCGGCCACCGCCGCGGCGTGCGCCATGCGGTGGTCGTGGTAGGTGCGGAAGATCCCGCCGCGCAGCGGCCGGGGCCGGATCGCGAGGCCGTCCGGCGTCTCGGTGACGTCGGCCCCGAGCGCGGTGAACTCCTGCGCGAGGGCGGCGAGCCGGTCGGTCTCGTGGCCGCGGATGTGCTCGACGCCGGTGAAGACCGAGGGTGAGTCGGCGAGCATGGCCAGCGCGGTCAGCACCGGGGTCAGCTCGCTGACCTCGGAGAGGTCGGCGGTCAGGCCGTGCACCACCCCGGTGCCCCGGACGGTCAGCCCGTCGGTGGAGAGGGTGACCTCGCCGCCCATCCGCTGCAGCAGGGAGCGGAGTTGCTCGACCGGCTGCGCGCTGCGGTGCGGCCAGCCCTGAAGCGTCACCTCACCGCCGGTGACCAGGGCGGCGGCGAAGAACGGCATCGCGCCGGAGAGGTCCGGCTCGATGTCCCAGCCGCGCCCGGTGAGGGGGCCGGGCTCGACGGTCCACACGTCGGGGGTGCTGTCGTCGACGGCGGCGCCAGCGGCCCGCAGCATCTGCACGGTCATCCGCAGGTGCGGCGCGGAGGGCACCGGCGGGCCGACATGGCGTACCACCACGCCCCGGTCGAAGCGCGGGGCGGCCAGCAACAACGCGGAGACGAACTGGCTGGACACGGAGGCGTCGATCGTCACCTCGCCGCCGGTGACCCCGCCGGTGCCGAGCACGGTCAGCGGCAGGCTGCCGGTGCCGGCGACGTCGATCCGGACGCCCAGCGAGCGCAGCGCGTCGACCAGCCGGCCGAGCGGCCGGGTGCGGACGTACGGGTCACCGTCGAAGGTGACCTGCCCGTCGGTCAGGCCGGCCACCGGCGGCAGGAACCGCATCACGGTGCCGGCCAGCCCCACGTCCACGTGGGCGGGGCCGACCAGCGGGTGCGGCCGGACCAGCCAGCGCTCGTCGTCACTGATCGAGACGTGCGCGCCCATCGCGCGCAGACCGGCGGACATCAGCTCGGTGTCGCGGGCGCGCAGCGGCTCGGCCAGGGTCGACGGCCCGGCGGCCAGGGCGCTGAGCACCAGGGCACGTGCGGTCATCGACTTGGAGCCGGGTAGGCGCAGCGTCGCCGCCACCGGGTCGGACGCGGTCGGTGCGGCCCACGGCTGTGGCGGCCGGGTCGCGGTTAGATTCCCCACGGTCACATTCTGCCCTGTCTGCGGGTGGGTGACGTCGGCCGGCTTGCGTACTCCCGGTTGGCGGGACAGCAGGCGGGGCCCTCGGCGGGTTAGCGTGAGCGCATGTGCGGCAGGTACGCGACGACCCGGGGCGCCGGTGAGCTGAGCGCCCTGTTCGAGTCGTCCGACGACACCGACGGGGTGCTCCGGCCGGATCACAACGTCGCGCCCACCGATCGCGTCCCGCTGGTCCGGCTCAGCCCCGAGGGGCACCGCAGCCTCTGCGTCGCCCGCTGGGGTCTGCTGCCGCACTGGTCGCGGTCCGCCGCCGGCGCCGCCCGCATGATCAACGCACGGGCCGAGACGGTGGCGACCAGCCGGGCGTACGCCGGGGCGTTCGCCCGCCGCCGGTGCCTTGTCCCGGCGGACGGCTGGTACGAGTGGGTCCGCCGGCCCGATGGCGGCCGGCAGGCGTACTTCATGACCCCGGCCGACGGCTCGGTGCTCGCCCTGGCCGGGATCTGGTCGTTCTGGGAGTCCGGGGCGGACAGCCGGCTCACCTTCAGCGTGCTGACCACCGCGGCGCTCGGCGATCTGGCCGAGGTGCACGACCGGATGCCGGTACTGCTGGCCCCCGAGCGGTGGTCGTCGTGGCTGACGCCGTGCGACGAGCCGGAGCGTCTGCTCGCCCCCGCGTCGTCCGACCTTCTCGCCGGGTTGGAGATCCGCCCGGTCGGGCCGGCGGTGGGCGACGTGCGCAACGACGGCCCGGAGTTGACCGCTCGCGTGTCCGTTCCGTCAATGTCGTCCCCACCGGAGTTGACCCTGTTCTGAGAATGAGAGGCATCGTCGAGCGCCGATTTGCCAGGTTCTGATCGATTCGTCGCCTGGCCGTTCAGCCATGTTCTTGAAAGCCCCTTGTCCCGGTGTCCGAAAGTGCGATACAACACAGCGCCGGTAGTGGCTGTCGGTTCGCACGGGGCGGACGACTTCACCGATCCTGCCGGTCCCACGGGGGAGGTGGGTGAAATGACACGGGCGCGTATGCCCCGCCCGCACGAGGTGGCTGCGGCACGCAGAGATCCGCGGCTGCTGCGGGCTCTGCGAGAACGTCGACAGGACGAAGCGTGGCGCACCAGAGGGACGTGCCAGAGCGTCGATCCGGAGACGTTCTTTCCGGCACCTAACGAACCGGCGGACGCCGCTGTCGCACTCTGCCGCAGTTGCGACGTGCAGGGCTCCTGCCTGGCATGGGCGTTGGAGGTCGGCGACTGTCACGGCGTCTGGGGGGCGACCACCCCCCGCGAGCGGCGGGCGATGCTCGTCGCGTGGCGCGGCGAGGTCGAACCCGACCCGGACGCGGTCGACGACGCCGGCCCTCCGGTCCGCGACCGCCTGCTCACGCTGGTGCCGCTGAGCTGACCATCGCGCGCCGCTGAGCCGACCAGCGCGGCGAACCGATCCCGGTGACGGGCCCGGTCGGCGCAGAATGGGCCGGTGCTGCCCAGCGAAGAGATCGACACCCCGCGCGGTCCGGCGCGGATCGACACCGACCCACCGGTCGGTCCGACCATTGCGTCGGGCCGGGCGGCCGGCGTCGCGACGGCTCGCGCGCCGGTCGCCCTGTTGGTGCTCGGGCACGGGGCGGGCGGCAGCGTGGACGCCCCCGACCTGCTCGCGGTTCGGGACGCGGCGGTCACGGCCGGCCTGACGGTGGTCCGGGTGACGCAGCCCTACCGTGTCGCCGGCCGTCGCGCGCCGGCCCCCGCCGGGCACCTCGACGAGGCGTGGACGGCGGTGCTGGCCGTGCTGCGCGAGCGGCACACCGACGTACCCACGCTCCTGGTCGGTGGTCGTTCCAGTGGCGCGCGGGTCGCCTGCCGAACGGCCGGCGCGGTCGGCGCGGCCGGCGTCCTCGCGCTGGCCTTTCCACTGCACCCGCCCGGCAAGCCGGAGCGGTCCCGGGCCGCCGAACTCGCCACCGGTCTGCCGACGCTCGTCGTCAACGGCGACCGGGATCCGTTCGGCGTGCCCGGGTCCGGGCCGGGCGTGCGGGTCGTGACCCGGCCGGGGGAGACGCACGACCTGCGACGTGACCCCGCCGGCACGGGCGCGGTCGTCCGGGACTGGCTGCGCTCCCACGGCTGGACAGCCGACTGACCTCAGGGACCGTTTCCGGTGCTGGGCGCGGGTCGTTGCATCCGATGGTGCCGCCCGTCCGAACCGGACAGGTGTCACCAGTCCTCCCAGGCCCTTCCTGGTCCCAGCGCCGGCGTCTCCGGGGCCGGGACCAGGAACGGGAGAGCCGGACGGAATGCCCCAGTGGTCATCTCGCGTTACTAACCCCGGACGACTTTTCTGCGAGGGGGGTGACCGGTGCCGACCGAGACACGAAGCCTGGAACGGGACGAGCGGGACGCCCGGCAGCTACGGCGGCTGCTGGATGGTCCGGACTGGCCCGTGACAGCGGGACCGGGCGGGGTGGGTGCGGTGAGCACGAGCACACCGGCCGGAAGTGAATCTGTGGGCAGGTCCGTGCGCGTATCCTCGGCGGGAAAGCATCCGACGCGAGGGGATGTGCGGTTGACCACCGAGAAGACGGACGAGCGCAGGGCCCGGTTCGAACGGGACGCGATGCCATTCGTCGATCAGCTCTACGCTGCTGGGCTGCGCATGACGCGTAACCCGGCGGATGCCGAGGACCTGGTCCAGGAGACGTACCTGAAGGCGTACGCCGCCTTCCACCAGTTCGAGCAGGGCACGAACCTGAAGGCCTGGCTCTACCGGATCCTGACCAACACCTACATCAACTCCTACCGCAAGCGGCAGCGCCAGCCGATCCAGGCGCCGACCGAGGAGATCACCGACTGGCAGCTCGCCGAGGCCGAGTCGCACACCTCCAGCGGTCTGCGTTCGGCCGAGACCGAGGCTCTGGACCGGCTGCCGGACAGCGACGTGAAGGAAGCCCTCCAGCAGTTGCCGGAGGAGTTCCGCCTGGCTGTCTACCTGACCGACGTCGAGGGCTTCTCCTACAAGGAGGTCGCCGACATCATGGGCACGCCGATCGGCACCGTGATGTCGCGTCTGCACCGCGGCCGTCGTAATCTGCGCAAGCTGCTCGAGCAGTACGCCGCGGAGCGGGGCTTCAGCCCGGCCCGGTCCGCGAAGGGCTCGACCGCTGCCGCTGCCAGCCGGGAGGTGTGACGTGAGCTGTGGAGAGCCGCACGAGACGGACTGCCGCGAGGTGCTCGCGGAGGTCTACCTCTACCTGGATCTCGAGTGCGCCGACGAGCGGCGCGCGCTGATCCGGCACCACCTCGACGAGTGCGGGCCGTGCCTGCGCGAGTACGGGCTCGAGCAGGAGGTGCGGGCGCTGGTCGCGCGTTGCTGCGGCAACGAGACCGCGCCGGACCAGCTGCGTGAGCGGCTGCGGGTGAAGCTCACCGAGCTGGTGGTCTTCGAGACGAGCGATTCCCGCGAGCTGGCCGACTGAGCGTCGGCGTACCAGAGCACACACACGCCGGTGGCCCGGGTCGATACCGACCCGGGCCACCGGTGTACCCGGCCTCGGCCGGGGTGAGCTGACCGTCGACGGGCTGTCGGCCCGTCGGCACGTTCAGGAGTTGGGGCGCTTACCGTGGTTCGCGCTGCTCTTCTTCCGGGCCTTCTTCTTCCGGGCCTTCTTCGCCATGCTGACCTCCTCGTGATGGGTCGGATCCGTCTCGCGCGCGGCCTCGCGCCGGTTGCATCCACGCCGCCGCCCGGCGTCGGGTCCGACCCGCTGATGGTAGTGCGACCGACACCCCGTCCCTGCCGCCGGGGCCGACCCGCGCCGCCCCGCACCCATGCCCCAGCCTCGCGTGATTGGATACGTCGGCAGGCACATCGCGAAAAGGGAGGGCCGTGGACATGGCCGAGGAGATCCGCGCCGAGATGGTGGCGAACGTCTGGAAGGTCGTCGCGTCGGCGGGCGACACCGTGTCCGAGGGCGACACCCTGGTGATCCTCGAGTCGATGAAGATGGAGATCCCGGTCGTCGCGGAGGCCGACGGCGTGGTCCAGCAGCTCGCCGTCCACGAGGGCGACGTGGTGCAGGACGGTGACCTGATCGCGGTGATCGGTTGACCGGCCTGCTGGTCCGGCTCGCCGATCCGGCCGACTTCCCGGCGGTCGCCCGCCTGACCGTGGCCGCGTACGAGGCGGATGGTCAGCTCAAGGGTGAGCACGGTTACGCGGCGGTACTGGCCGACGTGTCGACCCGGGCCGCCGCCGGCGAGGTGCTGGTCGCGGTGGACGAGGCGACCGGATCGGTGCTCGGCTCGGTGACCTTCGTGCTGCCGGGCACCCTGTTCGCCGAGCTGTCCGGGCCGGGCGAGGCGGAGTTCCGCATGCTGGCCGTCGACCCGGCCGCCCAGGGGCGGGGTGTCGGCGTGGCGCTGGCGCGCGCCTGCGTCGACCGGGCCGCCGAGCTGGGTTGCACGGCGGTCGTGATCTGCGTCCGCGCGGGGATGGCCGTGTCGGCCCACCGGCTCTACGAGCGTCTCGGGTTCGTGCGGACGCCGGAGAAGGACTGGTCGCCGGCGGCCGGAGTGGCTCTGCTCGGCCTGCGGCTGGAGCTGTCCCGCGGCTGACCGTCGGCCCGTCAGCCGCGAGCGTTGGCCGGGCTGGTCGGGGTGGCGTCCCCGTCTCGCGGAGTGCCGATCGCGGCCAGCAACTCGTCGGCGACCTCCAGCGCTAGCCGGCGGCGCTCGGAGTCGGTGATGCCCGGCGCCCGTACGGCGAACCAGCTCGTGTGCACGGCGAAGAGGGACAGCGCGGCGCGGAGTTGGGCGGCGGGGGAGTCGTCGCCGCGGCAGAGCGCGTTGGCGAGCTGCATCATCCGGCCGCGCATCTGCTGGCCGGAGGAGAGGCTCTTGAGCACGGTCTGGTTCTGCTCGAAGAAGCGCATCACCGAGGGCATGTCGCCGCCGAACATCGTGTCGGCGTAGCGGGAGATCAGCGTGCGCCGAGTCTCCAGGGTCGCCGGCTGTGACTCGCCCCAGGTGGTCAGCGCGTCCATCTGGTCGAGCCGATCCTCCACGAAGCTGGCGACGATGTCGTCCTTGCTCTTGAAGTGGTAGTAGAGCGCGGCCTTTGTGACGTTGAGGCGTTCGGCGATCTCCCGTAGCGAGGTCTTCTCGTACCCCTGCTCGGTGAAGAGCTCCAACGCGACGGCCTTGATCCGCTCCCGGGTGCCGCCTGTGCTCTCCCTCACCCACGCCCTCCAATTCGTTTGACCGCGTGCCGGTATCCAACTTACCGTGCGGCTAGTAAGGTGACTAGCCGGGCGGCAAGTAAGTACGACAAACCTCGGGGGGAGCTTACCCATGACTCAGGCAACCCAGGCCGACGTGCGACCCAATGTACGGGTCGTGCTGTTCGGGCTGATGATCGCGATGATGCTCGCGATGCTCGACAACATGATCGTCAGCACCGCGCTGCCGCGGATCGTCGGCGAGTTCGGCGGCCTCAACCACTTCACCTGGGTGGTCACCGCGTACGTCCTGGGTACCACCGTCTCCACCCCGATCTGGGGCAAGCTCGGTGACCTCTACGGCCGCAAGTCGGTCTTCCTGACCTCGGTCGTCATCTTCCTCGTCGGCTCGGCCCTCTGCGGCATGGCCGGCTCCGGGATCTTCGGCGGGCCCGAGGACGGCATGGTGCAGCTCATCGCCTTCCGGGCCGTGCAGGGCCTGGGCGCGGGCGGCCTGATGGTCGGCGTCATGGCGATCATCGGCGACCTGGTCCCGCCCCGCGAGCGCGGGCGCTACCAGGGCATGATCGCCGGCATCATGGCCATCGCCATGGTGGCCGGCCCGCTGGTCGGTGGCTTCATCACCGACAACCTCTCCTGGCGGTGGGCGTTCTACGTCAACCTGCCGCTGGGTGGCATCGCGCTGCTCGTGCTCATCACCACCATGCACCTGCCGAAGTACCGGACCGAGCACCGGATCGACTGGCTCGGCGCCGGGCTGCTCTCGGTGGGCATCACCGCGATCGTCCTGATCACCACGTGGGGCGGCAACGAGTACGACTGGACCTCGCCGCAGATCTTCGGCCTCGCCGCGTTGGCGCTGGTGACGCTTGTGGCGTTCGGCCTGGTGGAGCGTCGGGTCCCGGAGCCGATCCTGCCGTTGACGCTCTTCGCCAACCGCAACTTCGCGCTGATCTCGGTGGTCGGCTTCCTGCTCGGCTTCGCGATGTTCGGCGCCATGAACTTCCTGCCGCTGTACCAGCAGACCGTCCAGGGGGCCTCGGCCACCAACAGCGGTCTGCTGCTGCTGCCACTGATGTTCGGCATGCTCGTCGTCTCGCTCGCCGTCGGCCGGGCGATCACCAAGAACGGCAAGTACCGCGCGTACCCGATCGTCGGTGGTGTGGTGATGGCCGGCGGCATGGCCCTGCTGTCCATGCTCGACACCAACACCAGCAAGCTGACGTCCTCGCTCTACATGGTCGTGCTCGGCGTCGGCATGGGCTTCCTCATGCAGACCTCGATGCTGATCGCGCAGAACAGCGTGGAGCAGAAGGACCTGGGCGCGGCGAGTGGCGCGGCCACGTTCTTCCGGTCGATCGGCGGCTCGTTCGGCATCTCGCTGTTCGGCGCGATCTTCGCCAACCGGCTGGCCGACTCCGCCGCCGGCGCGGCCTTCGGCGGCGAGTCCAGCGGCGGTGGGATGGACCTGGAGAAGCTCAAGCAGCTCCCCGCCCAGGCGCAGGAGCTGGTCCTCAGCGGCCTGGCCGACGCGATCTCGCACGTGTTCCTCTGGGCCGTGCTGTTCACCGTGGCGATCCCGGTGCTCGCCTGGTTCATCAAGGAGATCCCGCTGCGCACCGCCAACGAGGCGCCGGCGCAGGCGACACCGGAGGAAGACGCCGAGGTCGCCCTCGGCAAGGCCCCGGTCGCCTGATCCTCCCCCGAAGAAGCGCCCCGCCGATCCTCGGCGGGGCGCTTCTCGCGTGTGCGCGGAACACTCAGCGTCGGTGGGTCAGGCGCTGCCAGAGACGGCGTAGCGGGTTGCGGGGGCGGGGAAGGCGGGGGGCCCGCTCACCGAGCATCCGGGTGGCCAGGGCCGTGGTGACCGGATCGACGGCCGGGGCGGCCAGCGCGAGGTGGGCCAGCGAGGTCGCGATCGGCACCGGCCGCGTCTGGGCCACCGTCGCCACGTCGGCCAACCGCTCCGCCACCACCCGGGCCACGTCCGACCGCGCCTCCGGGTCCACCCAGGCGGCGGTGACCAGGGCGAACAGCGCCGCCTCGGTGACCCAGTCCTCCACGCCCCAGACCAGGTCGAGCAGCACCTGTCGTCTCGTCGAGCCGTCCCAGGGCTCGTCGGTGCGCTGGTGCAGCAGCCCCAGGCAGGCCCACACCTGAACGGCGCGTACCCAGATCGACGGATCCTGCGCGGCCAGCAACCGGCCCAGCGCGTTGGCCGGCGCGGCGGGCGGACGCACCAGCAACCCGAGCAGGTCGTCCACGTCGAGACCGGCCAGACCGACCGCCGCGTCGTAGGCGGCGGGTGGGTGCGGCCACGCCGGTTGGGCCACCTGACCGATCCGCTCGACCGCCACCGCCGAGGGCCCGGGAAGCGCCGGCGTCGGCAGGTGCCCCGTGAAGGTCCAGAGCCGCCGTGCGGAGGCGCGCCGGGGCTCGCGCGGGTCCGGCTCGACCGCGCCCGCCACCTCGATGTGCAGCCCAGGCGCCACGGACGTCACCGTCCGCAGTGCGCTCGGTGGGGCTGCCGCCGTGAGGTGTACGACACCGCCGATGCCGTTGTCGTCGTCGGCGACCGCCTGGCGCAGCGCGTCCAGCAGGGGCCCGCCGGCCGGCGTCAGTTGCCCGAGCCAGGGCCGCGCCCGACAGCACTGGGCCAGGTCGCCGTGCTCGTGACTGTCGTCCGGGTGGTCACGGATGAAGTCGGCGAGCGCGACCAGGTGGGACACGTCGCCGTCGCGCAGGTGCCGCAGGCGGTGCGTCGTGTGCACCGCGCAGTCGAACGTCGGGTCCCGGGCCAGCGCCCGCTCGGTCCACTCCAGCGCGTCGTCGAGCCGGCCGATGTCGGCCAGGGTGCCGGCGATGTCGGCATAGACGGCCAGGTCGTCGGGGTCCAGATCGACTGCCCGGTACAGGGCCGCGAGGGCGTCGCGGGTCCGTCCCGCGCTGCGGTACGCGTACCCGAGCCAGACCTCGCCCATCTTCGACGGCTGGCTCCGTACCCCTCGGCTGGCCCAGCGGATCGCCAGCGTGACCTCGCCGAGACGCCGGGCCAGCGCGGACGCCGCGCCCAGCAGCGTCCCGTTCTCCGGATGGACGGTGACAGCGTTGCGGGCCAGCGTGAGGTACGGCGTGAGGGCGGCCCGGCCGGCGCGCGGCACCGGGTCGCCGAGCGCCGCGCAGACCTGCATGAGGACGCGGGCCAGGCGGCCCGGGTCCAGCCGTTCGGCCAGTTCGGGAGCGGTCACCCAGGGCACGCCCGCCCACTCGGCGCCCGGCGCGTGGCCGGTCGCGGCGGCGAGCAGTTCCAGCCCTTCGGCGGGGCGGCCGGCGGCGGCCAGTAGGTGGGCACGGGCGACGACCGCGCCCACGAAGGTGTGGTGGTTGATCGGAAAGAGGTCGAGGCCTCCTCCGTCGGCCGCGGCGAGGTGGGCAAGCGTCTCGTGCACCTCGGGCAGGGTGGGCGCTCGTGCCAACGCGCCAGCGAGGTGGCGGGCGGCGTGGTGCAGGTCACCCTCGCCCAGTGCCAGCCGGGCCAGGGCCAGCTCCTCCGTCGCGGAGAGCGCGGGGTTGTCCCTTCCCTCGGGCACGGTGTCCTCTCGTCGCAGTTTCTCGGCGGGGCCAGCGTAGTTGATATTGAGATGATCAAGTGATCAACTGCGCACTACTGCTCGAATAATTGCTCTGGCCAGCAGAAGGGTGCAAGACTGAGCAGGAAACGCGCGGCAATCGCGCAGGAGGGGAGTGTCCGTGTCACGTGCAGGGTCGGGAATGGCCGCCGACATCGACGAGCAGCCGGCCGGTTACGCGCGCCTGCTCGACACCGCCAACGCGGCGGCGATCGCCCGGGTGGCCGCCGTCGTCGCCGAGCGTCGACCACGGCACGTCGTCTTCACCGCCCGGGGTACCTCCGACCACGCCGCCCTCTACGGGGCATACCTGACCGAGATCCGGCTCGGCCTGCCCGCCGGGCTCGCCTCGCCGAGCGTGGTCACCCTCTTCGGCGCACGCCCCGACCTGTCCGACGCCCTCGTCGTCGGGGTCAGCCAGAGCGGTGGCTCGCCCGACCTGGCCGAGGTGCTGCGCGCCGCGCGGGCCTCCGGCGCGCTCACCCTCGCGGTGACCAACGCCCCCGACTCCCCGCTTGTCGAGACGGCCGAGCTGAGCATCGACATCGCCGCCGGCCACGAGCGCGCGGTGGCGGCGACGAAGACGTACACCGCCGAGCTGCTCGCCCTGCTGATGCTGGTGGAGGGCATCCGGGCCGGCGACGGCGTACTCCCCACGGCCGAGAGCGAGGCGCTCGCCGCGCTGCCCGACCTGGCCGCCCGCACCCTCGCCGACGACACCCCGGCCCAACTCGCGCCGCGATACCGCTTCGCCCGCCAACTCGTCACCACCGGCCGGGGGTACGCCTACCCGACCGCCCGCGAGGCGGCGCTGAAGCTGATGGAGACCTCGTACCTGCCGGCGCTCGCCTTCTCCGGCGCCGACCTGCTGCACGGCCCGCTCGCGATGACCGATCCGGAGGTCCCGGTCCTCGCCGTGGTCGGCTCCGGCCCCGGCGGCCGGTCGATGGGCGAGGTGCTGCCCCGGCTCGGCGAGCGCCGCGCCGACGTGGTGGTGGTCGGCTCCGCCGACGTGCCGGGCACCGCGCGGCTCGCCGTCCCCGAGGTCGACGAGCGGTACGCCCCGCTGCTGGACATCCTGCCGTTGCAGCGCCTGGCGCTGGCGTTGGCGCTCACCCGCGGCGAGGACCCGGACGCGCCGCGCGGCCTGAAGAAGGTCACCGCGACGATGTGAGGCGCGGCGCGGCGTGGCACCCTGGTCACCGTGTCCACGCTGCGCGACCTCGCCGAGGAGCACACCCACCTCCGTCCGGCCGACATCGACCACCTGCACCGGATCGCCGGTGACTGGCAGTTGCTCTCCGACCTGTCCTTCGCCGACCTGCTGCTCTGGGTGCCGGTCGACGCCGAGGGCACGTTCCTCTGCGTCGCCCAGGTGCGCCCCACCACCGCGCCGACCGCGTACCAGGACGACCAGGTGGGCCGCATCATCGGCGGCTCGGAGGTGGCCCACCTGGCGGTCGCCTACTCCCAGGGGCGGATCTGGCGCGAAGGAGACCCGGTCTGGTACGGCGACGTGCCCGCCCGGCACGAGGCGATCCCGGTCCGGCTGCGCACCGCCGACGGCGAGGCCGGCGAGGTGATCGCCGTGGTCGGCCGGGACACCAACCTCTCCACCGCGCGAACGCCCAGCCAGCTCGAACTCAACTACCTGACCACGGCCGACGACCTCGCCCAGATGATCGCGGACGGCACCTTCCCGCCGCCCCGGCACCCGGGCGAGACAACGTCCGCGCCCCGCGTCGGTGACGGCCTGGTACGCCTCGACGCCGGGGGCAAGGTCACCTACGCGAGCCCGAACGCCCAGTCGGCGTACCGGCGGTTGGGTTACGCCTCGCACCTGGTGGGTGAGGACCTGGCGGCGTTGCACCGCCGACTGGCCGGCGACCCGCTCGACGGCACCGAGGCGGCGACCGGGATCCTGGCCGCGCTGCGGGGCGAGGCCCCGCCCCGCCGGGAGATCGACGCGCGCGGGGCCACGATGCTCACCCGGGCGCTGCCGTTGATGCCCGCCGGCGTACCGATCGGCGCGCTGGTGCTGGTGCGGGACATCACCGAGGTCCGCCGCCGGGATCGGGCGCTGATCACCAAGGACGCCACCATCCGGGAGATCCACCACCGGGTCAAGAACAACCTTCAGACGGTGGCCGCGTTGCTGCGGTTGCAGGCCCGCCGGGTGTCCATGCCGGAGGCCCGGGTGGCCCTGGAGGAGTCCGTCCGCCGGGTCGCCTCGATCGCCCTCGTGCACGAGACGCTGTCGATGTCGAGCGACGAGGCGGTCGAGTTCGACGGCATCGTCGACCGGGTCGCCAGCGCGGCGACCGAGGTCGCGGCGACCGAGGTGAGCGTCGGGATGCGCCGCCAGGGCAGCTTCGGGGTACTGCCGGCCGAGATCGCCACGTCGCTGGTGATGGTGCTCAACGAACTGCTGCTCAATGCCGTCGAGCACGGCTTCCCACCGGCGGACGAGGCGGAGGAGCCAGCCGTGAGCGCAGCTGCCTCGGGCCTGGTGCCGGTGGCCGCACCCGAGGTCGATCCGTCGCTGCGACCCGAGGTGGTCGTCTCGGCGCACCGGTTCCGCAAGATGCTGCACGTCTCGGTGACCGACAACGGACGCGGGCTGCCGCCCGAGTTCGACGCCGAACGTGGCAGCCGACTCGGCCTCCAGATCGTCCGGGCACTGGTCACGGGGGAGTTGCGCGGCACCATCGAGCTGCGCGCGGGCGTCAACGGAGGCACCGAGGCGTTGCTGGTCGTCCCCCTGGGCCGCAGCGCCTCGGACGGCCGCTCCCAGGGCTGAGCTGTCCGCTGCCCGCGGGCCCTTGCGGGGAGCGGATATGTGAATGAGCGTGATGCCGGTGAGTCATCAAGATGACTCACCGGCATCACGCTCATCGCAGTGGGCCGGCCACGCCTCGTGGGCGATGAGGCCGTCAGCCGACGCCGCGGGGGTCCGCCCGCCTCCTGCTCGGTCGGGCCCACGGTCGACCTCGCCGGCGAGCGAGCAGGCCGACGGTCGACGCGCGGGTCCGCGCGGTGGGCCGGTCGGTCAGCGGCTGGTCAGCAGGGCGACGGTCAGGCCGGGGCGCTGCCAGACCTGGGCGACGGTGAACTGCGCGCGCAGCGCGTCGCCTTTGGCGTCCGGCACGGCGGCCAGCGGCTCGGCGTGCCGCCCGGCAACCACGAGCCAGACCCGTGCCGTGCCGGCCAGGCACTGCGCCGGTCGCGGGCACTCGGCGGCCCAGAGATCGCCCCGGGCGACCTCGTCCTCGGTGACGAGCACGTCCCGTGGCGGGTCGTCGAGGTGGTATTCGATGCCCAGATCGAGGAAGAGCCAACTGTGCCGGGGGGAGTAGACCACGGCGTCCCCGGGGCGCTGGCCGTCGGCGATCACCCGGGCGACGCCCGCGTAGTCCACCGGCGCGCTGCGCGGCCACTCGTGGGTCCGCCGCAACGCGGCCTGGTCGGGGAGGCCGAGAAGCCCGGCCAGGACCACCACGGCGAGTGCGGCCGGCGCGGGCACCGACGCCAGCGCCGCGCCGGCCAGCAGGCAGGCGAACGGCACCACGAACACCAGGTAGCGGGGCACCCACAGCGGTACGACCGCCCCGGCCACGAAGAGCAGCAGGACCGGCAGCAGCACCGCGCTCAGCGGTAGCAGGGCGCGCCGTCGGAGTCGGGCCGCGCCGAGCGCCGCCACCCCGACCAGCAGGCCGCCCACCACGCTGCTCTGGGCCACGCCGCCCGGCAGCGCGCTCAGGTCGTCCGGCCGTGCCAGGCCGACCCAGTTCAACTGCTCGGAGCGTTGCGCGCGGGCATGCAGCAGCAGCGGTGTCACCACCAGCGCGACCGGCACCAGCGCGACCGCCCACCGCCACACCCGCCGATCCCGACCGCCGGTCGCGGCGATGCCGGCCACCCCGGGACCACCCCACCAGGTGACCAGCACGACCAGCGCGTGCGCGGCCAGCAGGGTGAGCGCGACCAGGTGGGTGAGCCCGAGCGCGGCCACGGCGACGCCGTACCCGGTCCAGCGGGCCCACCCCGGCCGGCGCAGCGCGGCCACCAGCAACAGGGTGGCGAGTACCGCGAGGGCGGTGGCCAGGGCGTACGGGCGGGCCTCCTGCCCGTACCGGGAGGTGCTGGGCAGCACCGCGAACAGCAGCCCGGCGAGCAGACCGCCGCGCCGGTCGACGAGGTGCGCCCCGAGCACGGCCAGCAGCCCCGCGGCGACGGTCATGGCCAGCGCGGCAGGCACCCGCAGGGCGACCGTGGAGTCGCCGACGACCAGGACCCAGACGTGCATGAACAGGTAGTACGGTCCGGTGGCGGCGTCGATGGTCCCGGCCAGTCGGGCGAGTTCCTCCGGCGACCGGGTGGCGGCGCTCCAGGTCGCCAGCTCGTCGCGCCAGAGCTGCGCCGAACCGATCCCGGTCAGCGTGACCGCCAGGGTCAGCAGCGCCGGAAGAAGCCAGACCGGCACGCCCCGCGCGACCCCGATCGACTTCCCGGACCATCCGTCCACAGCCCCGAGCCTGCCACGCCGCCAAGGCCCTCGGGCCCACCCCGCGAAGTGCCGCGAGTTGGCTGGCCCGTGATGTGGGATGCCGCACGTGGACATTGGCCGGGCCCTACCCGGTGTGGCAGCATGGGCGCATGACCGCCGCTGTCGTCCGCCGCTTCGTGGCTCGTCGCCACGTCGACTACGGCCGCGTGCGCAGCGCCATCTGTCCGGCTCACTGACGACGCCCGACCAATCTGTCTCGGGCGCGCTCCGCGCCGGCTGTCTGAAGACACCGTTGTCCCGCCCGCTTCGTCGGGCCGGCCGTCGCGCCCCGCGCGTGCCCCGAGGCACAGCAGACAACGGAGGACGCCGCGATGGCGGTCAGCAGCATCCCGGCCCGGCCCGAGGACCCGACGGCCCGGCCCGCCCGGCCGCCGCGCCGGCCCCGGGGCGAGGGCCAGTGGGCGCTCGGGCACCGTGAGCCGCTCAACCCCAACGAGCGGATCAAGAAGGACGACGACCCGCTCAACGTTCGGGCCCGGATCGAGAACATCTACGCGCACCGTGGCTTCGCCTCCATCGACCCGCAGGACCTGCGCGGCCGGTTCCGCTGGTGGGGCCTCTACACCCAGCGCAAGGCGGGCATCGACGGCGGGCGCACCGCCGTGCTGGAGCCGCACGAGCTGGAGGACGAGTTCTTCATGCTCCGCGTCCGCATCGACGGCGGCCAGCTCAGCCTGGCCCAGTTGCGGGTCATCGCGGACATCTCCCGGGAGTTCGCCCGGGACACCGCCGACATCACCGACCGGCAGAACATCCAGTACCACTGGATCCGCGTCGAGGACATGCCGGAGATCTGGCGTCGGCTCGAATCGGTCGGCCTGCAGACCACCGAGGCGTGCGGCGACTGCCCGCGCATCGTGCTCGGCAGCCCGGTCGCCGGGGTGGCCCGCGACGAGCTGCTCGACCCGACCCCGGCGGTCGACGAGATCGTTGCCCGGTACGTGGGTGACAAGCAGTACTCCAACCTGCCCCGCAAGTTCAAGACGTCGATCTCCTGGCTGGTCGACACCCCGTACGAGTCGAACGACATCGCGTTCCTCGGTGTCGACCACCCCGAGCACGGCCCCGGCTTCGACGTCTGGGTCGGTGGCGGCCTCTCCACCAACCCGATGCTCGCCCAGCGGCTCGGCGTCTGGGTGCCGCTGGCCGAGGTACCGGACGTCTGGGCCGGCGTGGTCGGCATCTTCCGTGACTACGGCTACCGCCGGCTGCGTAACCGGGCCCGGCTGAAGTTCCTGGTCGCGGACTGGGGCGTCGAGCGCTTCCGCGAGGTCCTGGAGAAGGACTACCTCGGTCGTACGCTGCTCGACGGCCCCGCGCCGACCCTGCCGTCGAAGCCGATCGACCACGTGGGTGTGCACGAGCAGGCCGATGGGCGGAACTACGTGGGTGCTGCCCCGGTGGTCGGGCGGGTCTCCGGCGCGCAGCTCAGCCAACTGGCCGACGTGGTCGAGGCGCACGGCAGCGACCGGGTGCGGCTCACTCCGTACCAGAAGCTGCTGGTGCTCGACGTGCCGACGGCGCGGACGGAGTCGCTCGTCGACGCGCTCCGCGGCATCGGCCTGGAGGCCCGGCCGTCGGCGTGGCGTCGCGGCACGATGGCGTGCACCGGCATCGAGTACTGCAAGCTCGCCATCGTCGAGACCAAGGCTCGCGGTGAGGAGCTGGTGGCCCGGCTGGAGCAGCGGCTGCGCGACTTCGACGCGGACATCTCGATCCACATCAACGGCTGCCCGAACGCCTGCGCCCGCACCCAGGTCGCCGACATCGGCCTCAAGGGTCAGCTGGTGGTCGGCCCGGACGGCCGGCAGGTGGAGGGCTTCCAGGTGCACCTGGGCGGCGGCCTCGGCATGGCCCAGGGGCAGACCGCCGGTTTCGGCCGCAAGCTGCGAGGCCTGAAGACCACCGCCGAGGAGCTTCCCGAGTACGTGGAACGGCTGGCCCGCCGCTACCTGGCCGGGCGGAACGAGGGCGAGACGTTCGCCAACTGGGTGATCAGAGTCGACGAGGAGGAACTGCGGTGAGCAGCGAGAACCGAGCGGCACCCCTGTACTGCCCGTACTGCGGCGAGGAGGACCTGCGGCCGCACGAGGCGGGGCACGGCGCCTGGGAGTGCCACGCCTGCGCCCGGGTCTTCTCGGTGAAGTTCACCGGGCTGCTCTCCCGGACGGTGACCCGATGAGCCTCGTCTCCGCAGCAAGCCTGCGCCTGGTCGGCCCGGGTGGTCCGAAGCCTGCCGACCCGTCCCTGCGCAGTCCGGACGAGCTGCGCGTGCTGGCCGAGGACGCCGGTCGGGAGCTGGAGGGCGCTCCCGCGCTGGAGATCGCCCGCTGGGCGGCGCAGACCTTCGGCGACCGGTTCTGCGTCACCAGTTCGATGGCCGACGCCGTCCTGGCCCACCTGGTGTCCCGGGTCGCCCCGGGCGTGGACGTGGTCTTCCTCGACACCGGTCTGCACTTCCCCGAGACGCTCCGCGTACGCGACGAGGTCGCCCGTACGCTGCCGGTGAACGTCCGGTCGATCCGACCCCGGCTCACCGTGGGGCAGCAGGACGGCCAGTACGGTCCGCGACTGTTCAACAAGTCGCCGGACGACTGCTGCCAGTTGCGCAAGGTGGAGCCGTTGGAGCGGGCCCTGTCCGGGTACGACGCCTGGGCCGCCGGTCTGCGTCGGGACGAGTCGCCGACCCGGGCCAACACGCCGGTGGTGACGTTCGACGCGCGGCGCGGCAAGGTCAAGGTCAACCCGATCGCGGCCTGGTCGCAGGGGGACGTGGACGCCTACATCGCCCGCTGGAACGTGCCGGTCAACGAGCTGTTCAAGCAGGGGTACGGCTCGATCGGCTGCTGGCCGTGCACCCGCCGGACGAAGGCCGGCGAGGATCCGCGCGCTGGCCGCTGGGCCATGTTCGAGAAGACCGAGTGCGGGCTGCACGTCTGACCTCGTCGTCGACGACCCCGACCGGCCCCGGTGCGGCCGGCGGGGCGGTCCCGGTGGTGCTGGTGGCGCACGGCAGCCGGGATCCACGAGCCGCCGAGGCCACCCGGGCGCTGGCCCGGGCGGTGTCGGCGGCCCGGCCCGGCCTGTCGGTGTGGGCGAGCTGGCTGGACCACACCGAGCCGGGGCCGACCGAGGTGCTGCGCACGCTGGTCCAGGCGGGGCACCGGCGTGCGGTGGTGGTGCCGCTACTGCTGACCGCCGCGTACCACCGTCGGGTGGACATCCCGGCGGCGGTGACCGCCGCGACGACGGCCGGAGCAGCGCTGACGGTACGGGTGACCGACGTGCTCGGCCCGGCGGACGGGACGGTGACGCCGGCCCTGCTGGCGGGGCTGCGTCGTCGGCTCGGGGAGGTCGCGCCGGGGCGCTTCGACGCCCTGGTGCTGGCCGCCGCGGGCACCCGGGACGCGCGTGCGCGCGGTTCCGTGGGCCGGGTGGCCGATGCGCTCGGCGTTGAGTTCGGGGTGCCCTGCCGGGTGTCGTACGCCTCGGCGGCCCCGCCGGCGACGGGTGTGGCGGTGACGCGGCTGCGGGCGGGGGGCGCGCGTCGGGTCGCGGTGTCCGCGTACTTTCTCGCGCCGGGCCTGTTCCACGACGCGGTGACCGCCTCGGCGCGGGCGGCCGGCGCGGTGGCGGTGGCGGCCCCGTTGACGGATGCGCCCGAGTTGGCAGAGCTGGTGCTGAGCCGGGTCGACGAGCCGGCCTGACCGCTCGTCCGACCCGGTCGGTTTTGGACAGCAGTACGCCCCGGCAGGCGGACCTGCCGGGGCGTACTGCTGTGTCGTTGGGAGATCAGGCGGAGTGAGCGCGCAGCACCCGGAGGCCGCCGCGCCGCTTGACAGCGCGCCGCTCCTCCTCGCTCATCCCGCCCCAGACGCCGGCGTCCTGACCCGACTCGAGCGCCCACTGAAGGCACTGGTCGGTGACGGAGCAGCGCCGGCAGACGGCCTTGGCCTGCTCGACCTGAAGGAGAGCCGGTCCGGACGTCCCAATCGGGAAGAACAGCTCCGGGTCCTCGTCGCGGCAGACAGCATGGTGACGCCAGTCCATGGCGGCAACACTCCTCATTCTGGATGGGTGGCAATTTATTGCGGGTCGTGCTTTTCCTATATGCATCCGCAGTGCCTATGGTGACCGTTCGCGTCTGACCATTCGGCAGTGCGTGAGCAGGCAGTCAGCCCCGGGGACCTGCTGGAACAGCTCAACCTGACGAGCATATCCAGGCAATGTCCCGGTAACTCAAGTTCGCTTGTGAATACTTTCACGAACGCTCGCGATGTCAAGGGTGACGCTCGGAAAAACTCCGCGCGGTGAGCAAGCCCACAACCCATTTGTCCGGGTTCCAGTGCCTTCCTGGTTACCCGCCGTGCCACAGTCGAGGATCAATATAGTACAGTCCGCGTGACATTGCTGACATTTCCGGCACCTGCCCCTCGGTGTGGCGGCGCCTGCCGAAGCGGTTGCGGCGCCGCGTCGACCAAGGGCAGTACCCGAGACCTAGCAGATTACTCTCAGTGCGGCCGGAATGGAGGTGAATCTGACCTTCTCCCGCTCGCCAAGATAGTCACCGTCGAGCTGGAACGCCTGCGGGCGGCTGGAGACCAGCGTGAACTCCGCAGTGTCATGGAGGCGTAACACCTGACGTCCGTTCGGATCTGGCTGCCGACCCATGAATTGGGTGACTGTCCGTGTTGTGCTAGCCACCCGGAGCTGTCGCAGTGCCAGCACGTCGAGGCCGAGGTCGAACGACGCCTCCGGATTCGGGTTGACCTCCCGATCACCCAGGTACGTCCACGGGGCGGTGTTCTGGATGATGACGGTGGCCAGCTCGCCCTCCGACTCCTCACCCGGTCGCTCCAGACTGATCGCCGGATGCCGCCGGTCCGAGGCGAAGAAGTACTGGCTCATGATCGAGCGGAAGTAGAGCCCGGGCGTCGAGACCCGCCCCTTGCGCCGGGCCTGCTCCACCCGGTGGATGACGGCGGCGTCCAGCCCGAACCCGGCGCAGAAGGTGAAGTAGCGGTCGTCGGCGCGGCCCAGCCCGACCGTGCGCTGCCGGCCCAGGCGCAGCCCTTCCAGGATCATGCTGGTGGCGTCCGGCCACTCCCGGGGCAGACCCAACGCGCGGGCGAAGACGTTCGTGGAACCGCCCGGGACGGTGGCCAGCGCCGGCAGTCGCTGGGCCATCGACGCGTCACCGACACCGGCCGGCGGCTCGGCCGTCATCAGGCCGTTCACCACCTCGTTCACGGTGCCGTCACCACCCAGGGTGACGACGAGATCGACGCCCTCCGCGGCGGCCTCCCGGGCCAACGCCATGGCGTGCCCCCGGCGGCGGGTGTAGCGCACACTGAGGTCGACTTCGCTGCGCAGCGCACGGACAAGCACGTCTCGGCTGCGTTCGCTGGTGGTGGTGGCCTTCGGATTGACCACCAGGACGGCCCGCATGGGCGGCACTGTACCTCTCGGTAGCACGGGTATCGTGGCGCGCGTGACCATCGACTCGGCCCGGATTCCCGGCACGCTTCGCTGGGCGGTGCGGCTGCTGTGGGCGGAGGCGGTCGCCGTCGGGCTGATCGCGGTCTGGTTGCTCTGGGCCGACCTGACCGCCGCCACCACCGATCTCGCGTCGGCGTTGCTGGTGACCGCCTTCGCCGTCGGGGCGGCCGTCGCGCTGTGGGCGCTGGGCCGCGCGCTGCTGCGCCGCCGGGCCGGCGCACGGGCCCCCGCGATCGTCCTTCAGCTGATGCTGCTGCCGATCGGCTGGTTCATGATCCAGGGCGGGCTGGGCTGGCTGGGCATTCCGCTGATGGCGCTCGGCCTGGGCGTCGGCTGGCTGCTCGTCAGCCCGCCCACGACGAAGGCCCTCGGCTTCGAGTGACGTCGACCGGCGGGCGCGGCTGAGCCCGTCGCGGCACGCTGACGTGCACGGTGGCCCCGCCCGCGACGCCGCGCCGCCTGAGCCTCGCGGCCCGGCACGGCGGAGCGTTGCCGGTCAGTAGCCGCCGGAGCGGCGGGTCAGCAACGAGATGGTCGCCCGGCCGTCGGTGGCCGTGGCGGACGCCGACGTGGTCAGCGCGGTGAGCACCTTCCAGGCGAAGGACGACTCGGCGGGCAGCGTGGCGCCGCGGACGGTCGGCACGGTCACCTCGACGGTCAGCGCGTCGTTGGTGACAGCGAACCGACACTCCAACTCGGCGTCACGGGTGGCGATGGCGAGCAGCATGGCGCACGCCTCGTCGACCGCGATCCGCAGATCCTCGATCTCGTCGAGCGCGAACTGCAGCCGGGCCGCGAGGCCTGCGGTGGCGGTACGGAGCACGCCGAGGTAACCGCCGTCGGCGGGCACCGTGAGGTGCACCACGTCGTCGTCGGTCGTTGGCTGGCCGGTCAGTTGAGTCACGCTCATCCCCCCGGTCGGGGACTCTACCCGGTCAGTCGCCCGGGCGCGTGTCGGCGGCCTCCGCCTGAGCGGCCAGATCGCGTAGGGCGTCACCGCTGAGCCGGTACGGGACCCACTCGTTCATCTGCTGGGCGCCGATCGAGGCGTAGAAGCCGGCGGCCGGATTCCACTCGATCATCCACCACTCCAGCCGGCGGTAACCCCGACGTACGCAGATGTCGGCCAGCGTGGCGAGCAGTAGGCGGCCCGCGCCGGTGCCCCGGGCCGCCGGGGAGACGTACAGGTCCTCCAGGTAGATGCCGTGCACGCCGGCCCAGGTGGAGAAGTTGAGGAACCACAGGGCGAAGCCGACCGGCGCGTCGTGCTCGTCGACCGCGACGTGACCGAAGAGGGCCGGAGCGGTGGTGAACAGCGCCGAGGTGAGCTGTTCCTCGGTGAGGTGACACTGCTCGGGAGCGCGTTCGTACGCCGCCAGTTCGTGCACCATGGCGACGACGGCCGGTACGTCCGCGGGACGTACCGGCCGGATCGTCGGGGTGACCGGGTTGGTCACGCCTTCTTGGTCTCCCAGAAGATCTTCGCGATCTCGTCGATCTTCGCGAGGAGCTGGTCGGCCGTGGCCGGGTCGAGGCTGCCCTTGACGCCGCTGGCGCCGGCGAGCTTGGTGGCCTCGTTGAACAGGGTGTGCAGGTTCGGGTACTTCTCGAAGTGCGGCGCCTTGAAGTAGTCGGTCCAGAGCACCCACAGGTGGTGCTTGACCAGCTCGGCGCGCTGCTCCTTGATGATGACCGCCCGGGTGCGGAACTCCGGGTCGGTGTTCGCCTGGTACTTCTCGCAGATCATTTTGACCGATTCGGCCTCGATCCGGGCCTGGGCCGGGTCGTAGACGCCGCACGGCAGGTCGCAGTGAGCGCTCGCGGTGACGCGGGGCGCAAGGATGCGCGGAAGTCGCATCGGGATCCTCCATGGGAAGTTTGCGATGATCAAAGGCGACATTACTCCTGGGAATGCTCCCCGAACCGGGTGGAGGTGAAACCGGTGCGCGCCGATCACCCGGGTGAGCCGCCTCGTTTGCGCGGCCCGCTGACGGCGGTCGCGGTGGCCGGCCCGTCCATGGCGCCGACGCTGCGGCACGGCGACGCGGTGCTGGTCCGCTCGGGCGGGCGTCCCATCCGGCCCGGCGACGTGGTGGTCGCGGTCTTCCGAACACGGCCGGAACTGCTGGTCGTCAAGCGGGCGGTCCGGCCCCAGGATGGCGGCTGGTGGCTGCGCGGTGACAACGAGTTGATCACCGACGACTCCCGGGCGTACGGCGTGGCCGACGTACGCGGCCGGGTGGTGGCTCGCTACTGGCCGCGCCCCGGACGGGTGCCTCGTCGGGATATATGACCCTGCTCACATCCGAGGGGCAGGGTCGACACTATGCTCGGAAAGTGCCGGGTGACCCCCCGCGCCGCGTGCCATCGCTCGCCGCCCACCTCGCGGCCGGGCCCGCCGCCTCACATCTGCTCGACAGATCCTGGAGTCACCGCCATGTCTTCATCCACCGTGGACCCCGCTGATCCCGTCTTCCAACTGCACGTCGGCGGCAAGATGGCCGTCGCCTCGACGGTGCCGCTCACCAGCCGCGAGGACCTCTCCCTGGCGTACACCCCGGGGGTGGCCCGGGTGTGCGAGGCGATCGCCGCCGACCCCGCCCTGGCCGACGAGTACACCTGGGCGTCGCACGCTGTCGCGGTGGTGACCGACGGCTCGGCCGTGTTGGGGCTCGGCAACATCGGCCCGCGCGCCGCCCTGCCGGTGATGGAGGGCAAGGCGGTGCTGTTCAAGCAGTTCGCCGGGGTGGACGCGGTGCCGATCTGCCTGGACACCCAGGATGTGGACGAGATCGTCGCGGTGGTGCGGGCGCTGGCCCCCTCGTTCGGCGGGATCAACCTGGAGGACATCAGCGCGCCGCGCTGCTTCGAGATCGAGCGTCGCCTCGACGAGGCGCTGGACATCCCGGTCTTCCACGACGACCAGCACGGCACCGCCATCGTGGTGCTCGCGGCGCTGCGTAACGCCGCCACCCTGCTCAACCGCAAGCTCGGCGACCTGCGGGTCGCGGTGAGCGGCGCGGGCGCGGCCGGGGTGGCCGTGACGAAGATGCTCATCGCCGGTGGCGTCAACCCCGACCAGGTCGTCGTCTGCGACTCGAAGGGGATCATCGGCCGGCACCGCACCGAGCTGACCGGTGGCAAGGCCGAGTTGGCGGCGAGCACCAACGCGGACGGCCGCCACGGCGACATCACCGAGGCGCTGCGCGACGCGGACGTGCTGATCGGCGTCTCCGGAGGCGAGATCCCGGAGGCCGCCATCGCCGGTATGGCACCCGGTGGGATCGTGTTCGCGCTGGCCAATCCCACCCCGGAGGTGCACCCGGAGGTGGCCGCCCGGCACGTCGCGGTGGTCGCCACGGGCCGCAGCGACTACCCCAACCAGATCAACAACGTGCTGGCGTTCCCCGGGGTGTTCCGGGGCGCGCTGGACGCCGGCGCCACCCGGATCACCGACGCGATGAAGGTCGCCGCGGCGGACGCCATCGCCGGGGTGGTGGCCGAGTCGCTGACTCCCGAGGCGATCGTCCCGTCGCCGCTGGACCCGCGTGTCGCTCCGGCCGTCGCCGAGGCGGTGGCCGAGGCCGCCCGCCGTGACGGCGTGGCCCGGCGGTGACCGGAACGCCGTGACCGGCGTGGTGACCGGAACGCCGTGACCGGCGTGGTGACCGGAACGCCGTGACCGGCGTGGTGACCGCGACGGCGTGACCGGCGTGCGGCGTGGCCCGGCGGCCGGCCCTTCTTAACGAGCGCTCAGCTTGTTACGGTGCCGATCATGCGTGCTGCCTTCGTCTCCCGCTTCGACGACGCCGATCCGCTCACCGCCCTCACCGTCGGTGAGCGACCCGAGCCGACCCACCCGGAGGACGACTGGGTGACCGTGCGGGTGCGCGCCACCTCGCTCAACCACCACGACCTATGGTCGCTGCGCGGGGTGGGGCTCACCGAGGCGCAGTTGCCGATGATCCTCGGCTGCGACGCGGTGGGTGTGGACCCCGAGGGCAACAACGTGGTCGTCTACCCGGTCGTCGTCACTCCCGGTGACCCACGCGGCGTCTCCATCCTCTCCGAGCACTTCGCCGGGACCCTCGCCGAGCAGGTCGCCGTACCCCGGTCGAACCTGGTCCCGCTGCCCGGCGGCATGGCCGCGACCGACGCCGCGTGCCTGCCCACGGCCTGGCTGACCGCGTGGCGGATGCTGACCACCAAGGGTCGCGTCGCGGACGCCGACAGCGTGCTGGTGCAGGGCGCGGGCGGCGGCGTCGCGACGGCGGCCGTCGCGCTCGCCGTCGCGATGGGCAAACGGGTGTACGCGACCAGTCGCGACGCCGCCAAGCGCGAGCGGATCCCCGCTCTCGGGGCCACCGCTGTGGAGCCCGGCGCCCGGCTGCCGGAGCGGGTCGACGTGGTGATCGAGACGGTCGGCGCGGCGACCTTCGAGCACTCGATGAAGTCGGCCGCCCCGATGGCCCGAATCGTGGTCTCCGGCGCCACCGCCGGCCACCAGCCGACGGTCAACCTGCGCCGGGTCTTCGCCATGCAGTTGGAGATCCTGGGCACGTCGATGGGCACCCCCGGGGAGCTGTACGAGCTGCTGGCGTTCTGCGCCGAGAACGAGGTCCGCCCGGTGGTGGACAGCGTGGTCCCGTTCAGCCGGGTCGAGGACGCCTTCGCCCGCCTGCACTCCGGCGACGCCTTCGGCAAGGTCGTCCTCGACCACACCGCCTGACCCCCGCGCCCGGCCCCCACACCTCCACACCCCCGCGATCTTGCACTTTCTGTTGCCGTCTCGCGAAAAATGTCCCGCTATGACGCGACAGAAAGTGCAAGATCGCGCGGGGGAGGGGCGACGGTCAGAGGTGATCGTCGAAGGTTGCGATGTCGTTGCGGGTCGCGTCCTTGGCGATGCGCTTCTTGGCCGCCGGGTCGCCGTACAGCGACCAGCGCAGGAACTCGACGGACGTGTCCGAGACGACCCGCAGTGACGCGGCGTCGCCGAGCAGCGCTCGGCCGTGGTCACCCTTGGGCAGGCTCAGCAGCGCCTTCGGCCACGGCACCTTGTCGTACGCCGCCTTGCCCGCCGCGTAGTCGACCACCTCGTCCAACTCGCCGTGCACGAACAACTGCGGCGCGGTCGCGCCCGCGAACGCCGTACCGACGCCGACGGCCGTACCGGCGAACACCACCCCGGCGTCCAGCCGTTCGTCCCGGCCCGCGGTGAACAGGCCGATGGTGGTCACCCCGCCGGCCGAGTGCCCCGCCGCGGCCACCCGGTCGGTCGCCAACCGGCCGCGCAGCCCGTCGCCGGCCTTGCCGTCGAGCGCCAGCACCTGGGTCAGCGCGTACGACACGTCGGCCGGTTGGTTGAGCACATCGAGGACGTTGCCGTCGCCGCCCTTGGAGGTGTGCGGAAAGGCCGGCGCGGCCACCACGAAGCCCGCCGCCGCCCAGCGGGTCAGCAGCGCGGCGTAGTCCTCCGGCCGTCCGCCGAGGCCGTGGCTGAACATCACCACCGGAAACCGGCCGTCCGCCGCCGCCGCGGACCGCCTGGCCGCGCCGCCGGCCTTCCCGGCCGCCGGATACCAGAGGGTCACCGGCAGCGCACGGCCGTCCCGGTTCAGCTTGAGCTGTCGTACGCCGACGCCGAAGGCGCTCTCGGGCGCGGACCCGGCGGGTACCCGCGGTGTCGGCGTGGCGGCCGGCGGCGGCTCGACGGCGACCGGCGCGGTCTCCTTCCTCGGGGCGTCCGTGGAGCAGCCGACCAGACCGGTCAGGAGCAGGGCGCTGGCCAGCAGCGTGGGGGTGACACGACGCGACATGGCCTCAATTGTGCCGTGCCGCGCCGGTGGCTCGGGGCGGTCCGGCGCGCTGCGGCCACGCTGTCACCGGTCGTCTCAGGCCGCGGCGCGTTCGGAGAGCGGACGCCGCCGCCGCGCCGGGTCGGTCAGGGAGCGGGGGCGGAAGGCGGCGTCGGGCTCGTACCGGTTCGTGCCGGGTGGCACGATCTCGTCGATCCGGTCGAGGGTCGCGTCGTCCAGGGCGAGGCTCGCGCCCTTGAGCAGGTCCTCCAGGTGCTGCATGGTCCGTGGTCCGATGATCGCCGAGGTGACCGCCGGATGGGCCACGGTGAAGGCGATGGCGAGTTGTGGCAGCGTGCACCCGATGTCCGCCGCGAGGTCGACGAGCCGCTCGACGATGTCGAGCTTGGCCGCGTTCTCCGCGATCGCGGGATCGAACTGCGCCGGCCGGAGAACCGCCCGCCCGGTCGACAGGTCGACGGCCCGATCCTTGCGGTACCTGCCGCTGAGGAAGCCGAAGGCGAGCGGGCTCCAGACCAGCACCCCCATGCCGTAGCGCTGGCAGACCGGGAGGACCGAGGTCTCCACCCCGCGGGCGAGGATCGAGTACGGCGGCTGCTCGGTGCGCAGCCGGCCGAGGCCGCGACGCTCGGACACCTGGTGTGCCTCGACGATCTCCTCAGCGGGGAACGTCGAACATCCGAAGGCGCGGATCTGTCCCTGGCTCACCAGGTCGGTGAGCACCGAAAGCGTCTCCTCGATGTCAGTCGAGGGGTCCGGGCGGTGGACCTGGTAGAGGTCGATCCAGTCGGTACCCAGACGTTGGAGGCTCCCCTCGACCGCCTTGAGGATCCACCGCCGCGAGTTGCCACCCTGGTTGGGCCCCTCGCCCATCGGAAAGTGGACCTTGGTGGCGAGGACGACGTCGTCGCGACGCCCCCGCAGCGCCTTCCCCACGATCTGCTCGGACTCACCCCGGCCGTACATGTCGGCGGTGTCGATGGCGTTGATGCCGCTGTCGATCGCGGTGTGGATGATGCGGACGCACTCGTCGTGGTCCGGGTTTCCGACGGCACCGAACATCATGCTTCCGAGGCAGTGGGTGCTCACCTCGATGCCGGTCCCGCCGAGGGTGCGATAGCGCATGCCGATGCTCCTCTGGCGATGTCGTGACGATCACGGGGGACCCTAGGAGCTGGAGTCGGCTCTAGGTCAAGCCTCGCTACCCTGCTCGGCATGGCCGACGACATCGCGAGTCTGAGCATCGGGCAGGTCGCCGAACGCACCGGCCTGAGCGTGCACGCCCTGCGCTTCTACGAGCAGGAGGGCGTCTTCGTCGATCCCGTACGCCGAGGGGCCGGCGGGCGTCGCGTCTACAGCCAGGACGACGTGGACTGGTTGACCGTCTGCATCATTCTCCGTACCTCGGGCATGCCGTTGCCCGCGCTGCGCCGGTACGCCGACCTCGTCCGGGCGGGTGCCGGCAACGAGGAGGAACGTCTTGCCCTGATGCGCGAGCACCGCGAGCGCGTCACCGGCCAGATCGGCAAACTCACGCAGTGCCTGGACCTGATCGGTTTCAAGATCGGGGTGTACGAGGACCTGCTCGACGAGGCCCAGCGAGCAGTCGAGCCAGGTCGTCCGCGTCCTTCGGACGGCGGGGACGCTCCGGCATCCACACCGGGTACATCTGCTTGAACTCGATCTGGGCCGCCACCGAGATCGCCGGTACGACCAACGCGCCGATCCGGCCGGGCGGCGCGTCCAGCATCCCGGCCGGCAGGAGGGTGCCCGCCCAGGGGCCGGCGCCCACGGTCGGCCGACCGCTGCCGTCCCGGCCCAGGTACGCCACGCTGACCTCGACGTCTCCCGCGAACAGGTCGAGCTGTCGCTCCGCCGGCATCCTCGGGTCGGGACGCCAGCCCCGGGCCAGCAGCAGTGCGGCGAGTCGCGGCGCGTCCTCGTGCCAGCAGTACCAGTCGACGTCGACGTGCGGGCGGGTCACCGCGCCGAGGTGGAAGTCCATCGCCCACCCGCCGCGCAACCACACCGGGACACCTGCCGGTCCGGTCACCTCGACCAGTTCGGCGATGCTCGCCAACTGGCGACGCGCGAGGTCGTCCATCGGGCCACGGTACCGTCGGGAGGCGTGCGCGTCCGACCCCCGCCCCGAGCCGACAAGGCCGCTGACGTCAGCGTTCAAACAGGCTAGACTAATCCCTTAGCTAAGCGAGAGGGCTGCGCCATGTCGGCTGAGGCCGTGCACTACAACATGCATGATGCCAAGACCCATCTGTCGCGCATCATCGAACGGGTGGAACGCGGCGAGGAGATCATCATCGACCGGGCGGGCACCCCGGTGGCGAAGGTCGTACCCCTGGTCCGGCGGGCCAACCGCACCGCGATCGGCTCGCTCGCCGGCGAACTGGACCTCTCGGGTGACTGGGACTCACCACGGACCAACGCCGAGATCGCCGAGGACTTCGGCCTCGGCGCATGAACCTGCTGCTGGACACTCACGTCGCCCTCTGGGCCATCGCCGGCGACCCGGACCTCGGCCCCGAGTTGCTCGACCAACTACGCCACGAGCCAGACATCTTCCTCTCCCCGGTCACCCTGTGGGAGATCACCATCAAGCAGAGCACCGGGAAACTCGCCGGACCGCCTGACCTTGCGGAGCGGGTTCGAGACATGGGCTTCCGGGACCTCCCGGTGACCCATGCCCACGCCATCGCCGCTGGCCGCCTGCCACCACATCACCGCGACCCCTTCGACCGCATGCTGGTGGCGCAGGCGATCACCGAAGGGTTGACCCTCGCTTCGCGCGACGCGTCGATAGCCCTGTACGACGTGGACGTCCTCAAGGTGTGACCGGACGGCTCGGCCGGGTGCCGGGTGGGGAGTTGCTAGCGGGCCGGGCGTGACTCGTAGCGGGTCAGCGCCGTGCGGGCGTCGAGGGGGAGGCGCGCGCCGGCCGTGCTGTCGCCGTAGAGGGTCCAGCGCAGGAAGTCGGTCGTCGTGGCCAGCACCGGTGTGAACCCGGGACGGTCCGGCGTGAGGTACTCGCCGTGCCCCTGCCCCACGACGCTGAGGAAGGCCGCCGGACCCCGGGTGCGCGCGTACGCCGCCCGCCCGACCGTCACCGGCACCACCGGGTCGGCCGTGCCGTGCACGAACAGCACCGGGGCGCTCGGCCCCGCGAAGCTGCCGGGCAGTCCGCCGCCGGCGATCACGATGCCGGCGCGCAACCGGGTCGGGTGCCCCTCGGTGAACATGCCGGAGGTGGTGAAGCCGCCCGCCGAGTGACCGGCGGCGGCGACCGACGCGAGATCCAGGTGGCCGGCGAGCGGATCACCCGGGTCGCGGTCGAGGCGTCCCAGGTGCCGGATCAGCCGCCAACCGTCGGCGGGCTGGTTGCGGACGTCGGCCCGGGTGAAGTGCGCGGCGTCCGAGCGGGTGTGCGGGTACGCCGGCGCGGCCACCACGAATCCGGCCGCCGCCCACCGGGTGGTCAACCCGGCGTGCAGTTCGGGCCGGCTGTGCAGCCCGTGGCTGTAGACGACCACCGGGAACCGCCCGGCGGCCACACCGTCGGTGCCCACCGGATACCAGAGGGTCACCGGCAGGGGGCGCGCCGAGCGCGGATCGAGGGTGAGCGTACGCACGCCGACGGTGTACGACCCCTCGGGCGCTCGGCGCGCGGCCGGTGGCCCAGTGGACCCGCCGGCCACGGCGGAGGCCGGCGCGCACCCCGCCAGCAGCGCTGTCACCAGTACGGCGACCAGGCGTCCCGCCCCCACTGTCTCACCGTAGGCGTCGGGACCTGCGCGACGGCCCCGCCGTCCGGCCTGCCTCTGCCCCCCACCCGGTCGGGTCACCTCCGCCGCCCGGTCCGACCCGACGCGACCACGGGAGGTGGGGGCGGTGCGTCGGCCACGGCTTCGCTAGGGTCACCGGCATGGCTGAGAACTACACCGACCCCAGTGGCAACACCGAGGCGTTCCGTGCCTTCACCCAGACGCCGGAGGCCACCGCCCCGGCCGACGCGCCGTCCCGGCTGCCCCTCATCGTCGGCGCGGCGGTGGTCGTGGTGCTGCTGGTGGCCCTGGTCGTCTGGCTCGCCTAGAGCTTCCCCACCACGTCCCGGGTCTGCCGGGCGATCTCCCGTTCCTCGTCGGTGCGGATGACGCACACGCTCACCTCGGCGCCGTCGGGTGAGATCACCCGGTCACCCTGGCCGTCGTTGCGGGTGTCGTCCACGCTGATGCCGAGCCGGTCCAGGCCGGCCAGCGCGGCAGCCCGCACCCCGGCGGCGTGCTCGCCCACCCCGGCGGTGAACGCGATCGCGTCGACGCGGCCGAGCAGCGCGTAGTACGCCCCGACGTACTCGGTGATCCGCCGGCAGTAGACGTCGAAGGCCAGCGCGGCGGCCCGGTCGCCGGCGGCCCGGCGTTGCAGTACCTCGCGCATGTCGTTGACGCCGCTCAGGCCGAGCAGGCCGCTGCGGTGGTTGAGCAGGTCGTCGATCTCGTCCACCGACAGGCCGCCCTCGCGTCGCAGGTGGAAGATCACGGTCGGGTCCAGGTCGCCGCTGCGGGTGCCCATCACCAGCCCTTGCAGGGGTGACATCCCCATCGAGGTGGCGACGCTGCGACCACCGGCCACCGCGCAGGCGCTCGCCCCGTTGCCCAGGTGCAGGGTGATCGTGTTGAGCTGCCCGTACGGGCGGTCCAACAGCTCGGCGGTGCGCCGGGAGACGTACGCGTGCGAGGTGCCGTGGAAGCCGTACCGGCGGATGTCGTACCGCTCGGCGGTGTCCCGGTCGATCGCGTAGGTCGCGGCGGCCTCGGGCAGGGTGTGGTGGAACGCCGTGTCGAAGACGGCGACCTGCGGTACGTCCGGCAGGGCCGCCCGTGCCATCTCGATGCCGGCCAGGTTGGCCGGGTTGTGCAGCGGGGCGAGCGGGACCAGGTCGCGGATCGCGGCCAGCACCGCGTCGTCGACGAGCGTCGGGGCGGTGAACGTCCGGCCGCCGTGCACCACGCGGTGCCCGACGGCTGTCAACCCGGTCAGGTCCAGCCCGTCCAGGATCTGCCGGACCGCGCTGGCGTGGTCCGCCGGGCCGCCACCGGCCTCGCCGACCCGCTCGACGGTGCCCTGCCCGAGCGTGCGGTCCCCGTCGTAGAGCCGCCACTTCACCGACGACGACCCGCAGTTGAGCACCAGGACCCGACTCATGACGCCTCCCCGGCGGCCGCCTGGATGGCGGTGATCGCCACCGTGTTCACGATGTCCGGCACCAGCGCGCCCCGGGACAGGTCGTTCACCGGCCGGCGCAGGCCCTGCATCACCGGCCCGACGGCGACCGCCCCGGCCGAGCGCTGCACCGCCTTGTACGTGTTGTTGCCCGTGTTGAGGTCCGGGAAGATGAAGACCGTGGCGTGCCCGGCGACCTTGCTCTCCGGCAGTTTGGTCGCCGCCACCGCCGGATCGATCGCCGCGTCGTACTGGATCGGCCCCTCGACCAGCAGGTCGGGCCGGCGTTCCCGGACGAGCGCGGTGGCCGCGGCGACCTTCTCCACGTCGGCGCCCGCGCCGGAGCTGCCGGTGGAGTACGACAGCATGGCCACCCGGGGCTCGATGCCGAACCGTGCGGCGGTGTCGGCCGACGAGATCGCGATGTCGGCGAGCTGGGCGGCGTCCGGGTCGCGGTTCACCGCGCAGTCGCCGTAGACCAGCACCCGGTCGCGCAACAGCATGAAGAAGACGCTGGAGGCCACCGAGACGTCCGGGACGGTACGGATGATCTCGAAGGCGGGTCGGATGGTGGCGGCGGTCGTGTGCGTGGCGCCGGAGACCATGCCGTCGGCGTGCCCGGTGGCCACCATGAGCGTGCCGAAGTAGTTGGGCTGGGCCACGATGTCGTACGCCAGCTCGGCGGTGACGCCCCGGTGGGCGCGCAGGCGCGCGTACTCGGCGGCGAACTCGTCGTGCCACCCACTGCTCGTCGGGTCGACGAGCCGCGCGTCGCCAAGGTCGATGCCCAGCTCGCGGGTGCGCCGGGCGATGTCGTCGGGACGGCCCAGCAGCGTCAGGTCGGCCACGCCCCGGCGTAGCAGGATTTCCGCCGCCCGCAGGATCCGGTCGTCGGTGCCCTCGGGAAGCACCAGGTGGCGGCGCTGCGAGCGGGCCCGGTCGATCAGCTCGTTCTCGAACATCAGCGGGGTGACCCGCGTCGAGCGGCTCACCCGGAGCCGGCGGGCCAGGTCGTCGGTGTCCACGCAGCGTTCGAACGCGCCCAGCGCGGCCTCCACCTTGCGCGGGTTGGCCACGCTGGGCCGCCCCTCGATTCGGCTGGACGCCTCGACCGTGTCGTAGCTGTCGCTGCCCACGGACAGCACCGCCAGCCCGGTGTTCAACCCCTCCACCAGCCGCATGACCCGGGGATCGGGCTGCTCGCCCAGGGTGAGCACCAACCCGGCCACCGACACCTGCCCGGCCACGTGGGCCGCGCTGGCGGCGACGAGCAGGTCGGCCCGGTCGCCCGGGGTGATCACCAGCGCCCCCTCGGTGAGGTGGCCCAACAGGGTCGGCACGTGCGCCGCGCCGACCACGAAGTCCAGCACGTCCCGCCCGAGCGCGGCGTCGTCCCCGGCCAGCAGGGTGGCGCCGAGCGCCGCCGCCACCTCGGCCACCGTCGGCGCCGACACGCTCGGCACCTCCGGGATGGCGTACGCGGGCACCGGCAGCTCCGGCAGCGTCATCGGTCCGGGCACCCGGTTGGCGATCACCGCGAGCACTGTCGCGCCCAGGTCGGCCAGATCGTGGTACGCCCCGCGCATGGCCGCCGCGACGGTCGCCGGCTCCTGCTCGTAGCCGTCCACCACCGGTACCACCACGCTGCCGAACTCGGTGGCCAGCCGGGCGTTGAAGGCCAGCTCGCGGGGGTGCGCGGGGTCACCCGGCTCGTCGAAGTCGCTGCCCACCACGACCACCGCAGGGCACTGCCGCTCGACCGCCCGGTAGCGCTCCACGATCGCGGAGATCAGCTCTTCGCGCCGGCCGTCGGCGACCAGCGCGGCCGCCTCGGCGTAGGTGGCCCCGGCCAGCTCGGCGACCGGCACCTCGACCCGGTACCGCTCGCTGAGCAGGGCGAGGATCGAATCGGGGCCGGTGTCGGCGACCAGCGGCCGGAACACGCCGATCCGCCCCACCTGCCGCGACAGCAGTTCGGCCAGTCCGAGAGCGATGGTCGACTTACCCCCGCCCGAACCCACGCTGGTCAGGTACACGCTGCGAGCCACGCCCCCACCCTAGAAGATCGCCGGCCCCACCCCGCCCCCTCCCGAGCACCCCGCCCCCTCCCGAGCACCCCGCCCCCTCCCGAGCACCCCGCCCCCTCCCGAGCACCCCGCCCTCGTGATCAAGAGGTTTGCGTCACGATCGGGGCCAGAAGTGACGCGAACCTCTTGATCACCGGGTCAAAGGGGTTAGGCGTCTTCGTCGTCGGGGTCGTCCAGGCGGGCCAGGTAGGTTGCCAGGCGTTCGATGGGGGTTTCGAACTCCGGGTTGAGGTCGACGAAGTCGCGCAGGCGCTCGCCCAGCCACTCCAGGGTCACCTGCTCGTCGCCCCGGCGTTCGACCAGCTCCTCGATGCCACGGTCGGTGAAGTACACGGCGTACGTCCTCGTGCTCGGCCCGGCGCGGACCGGGCGGGTCGGTGATCGGATGGACCGACGCGAGCCGGGGCAGGACCGTGGTCGACGGCCCTGCCCCGGCTCGCGTGGCGCGGTCAGGTCATGGGCGGGGAAGTGCCGCCTCGATGAGCGCGGTCTGCTCGACCTCGTGGGTCTTGGCCGAGCCGACCGCCGGGGCCGCCGCGGCCGGGCGGGAGATCCGCCGCAGCCGGACGTCGGTGAGGTGCTCCAGCAGGTTGAGCGCCACGAACGACCAGGCGCCCTGGTTGGCCGGCTCCTCCTGCACCCAGGCGAAGTCCTCCGCGTTCGGGTACTGCGCCAGGGCGGCGCGGATCTCCTCGACCGGCAGCGGATAGAGCTGCTCGATCCGGAGGATCGCGGTGTCGGTGACGCCGCGCTCTTGCCGGGCCTGGAACAGGTCGTAGTAGACCTTGCCGGAGCAGAGCAGCACCCGCTTCACCGCCTCCGGCGCCGGGGCGGCCGTGTCGCGCAGCACCGGCTGGAAGGTGCCGGTGGTGAAGTCCTCCACGGAGGAGACGCAGAGCTTGTGCCGCAGCAGCGACTTGGGCGTGAACACCACCAGCGGCTTGCGCTTGGGCGACAGGGCCTGGCGGCGCAGCAGGTGGAAGTAGTTCGCCGGGGTCGTCGGGATGGCGACCCGCATGTTGTCCTCGGCGCACATCTGCAGGAACCGCTCCGGGCGACCGGAGGTGTGGTCCGGGCCCTGGCCCTCGTGGCCGTGCGGCAGCAGCAGGGTGACAGCCGAGCGCTGACCCCACTTCACCTCACCGGACGAGATGAACTCGTCGATCACCGACTGGGCGCCGTTGACGAAGTCGCCGAACTGGGCCTCCCAGGCGACCAGCGCGTTGATGTTCTCCACCGAGTAGCCGTACTCGAAGCCCATCGCCGCGTACTCGCTGAGCAGCGAGTCGTGCACGAAGAACCGGGAGCGCTCGCCGTCGCCGGTGAGCGACTTGAGCGGCAGGTAGTCGTCCCCGGTACGGGAGTCGACCACCGACGCGTGCCGCTGGACGAAGGTGCCGCGACGCGAGTCCTGACCGGCGAGCCGGACGGTCACCCCGTCGTGCAGCAGCGCCCCGAACGCGATGATCTCGCCGTACCCCCAGTCGATGTTGCCCTCGACGGACATCTTGGCCCGCCGGTCGAGCAGCTGCTGGATGCGCTTGTGCGGGGTGAAGCCCTCCGGCAGGTTGACGTGCGCCTCGCCGATCGCCTTGACGACGGCGGCGTCGGTGGCGGTGTCGACGGCCGGCTCCGGCTCCTCCTCGCGGCGCGGCCGGTTGAGCTGGCGCGGCGCGGCGGCGGCGTCCCGGGTGGCCTTGAAGACCTTCTCCAGTTGGGCCTGGTAGTCGCGCAGCAGCTCCTCCGCGTCCTCCACGGTGATGTCGCCGCGACCGATCAGCTCCTCGGTGTAGAGCTTGCGCACCGAACGCTTCGAGTCGATGATCTTGTACATCTGAGGGTTGGACATCGACGGGTCGTCGCCCTCGTTGTGGCCGCGCCGGCGGTAGCAGACCATGTCGATCACGACGTCCTTGTTGAACGTCTGCCGGTACTCGAAGGCCAGCCGGGCCACCCGGACCACGGCCTCCGGGTCGTCGCCGTTGACGTGGAAGATCGGCGCCTGGATCATCCGGGCCACATCGGTGCTGTAGAGGCTGGACCGGCTGTACTCCGGGGCGGTGGTGAAGCCGACCTGGTTGTTGACCACCACGTGCACCGTGCCGCCCGTGCGGTAACCGCGCAGCTGCGACAGGTTGAGCGTCTCGGCGACCACGCCCTGCCCGGCGAACGCGGCGTCACCGTGCACCGCCAGCGGCAGCACGGTGTAGCCCTCCAGCTTGAGGTCGATCCGGTCCTGCTTGGCCCGGACGATGCCCTCCAGCACCGGGTCGACGGCCTCCAGGTGCGACGGGTTCGCCACCACCGACACCTTGACCGCGTGCTCGCCGTCCGGGGTGGTGAACTTGCCGTTCTGGCCCAGGTGGTACTTCACGTCGCCGGAGCCCTGCGTGGAGCGCGGGTCCAGGTGGCCCTCGAACTCCGAGAAGATCTTCTCGTACGGCTTGCCGACGATGTTGGCCAGCACGTTGAGGCGGCCCCGGTGGGCCATGCCGATGACGACCTCGTCCAGGCCGTTCTCGGCGGAGGACTCCAGCACCTCGCCGAGCAGCGGGATCAACGACTCGCCGCCCTCCAGCGAGAAGCGCTTCTGGCCCACGTACTTGGTCTGCAGGAAGGTCTCGAACGCCTCGGCCGCGTTGAGCCGGTTGAGCACGTGCTTCTGCTCGTCGGCGGACGGCTTCTCGTACTTGCGCTCGATCCGCTCCTGGATCCAGCGCCGCTCCTCCGGGTCCTGGATGTGCATGTACTCGATGCCGACCCGGCGGCAGTACGAGTCACGCAGCACGCCGAGGATCTCGCGCAGCTTCATCCGCTGCCGGCCGGCGAAGCCGTTGACCGGGAACTCGCGGTCCAGGTCCCACAGGGTCAGCCCGTGCTGGAGAACGTCCAGGTCGGGGTGCTTGCGGATCTTGAACTCGAGCGGGTCGGTGTCGGCCATCAGGTGACCGCGCACGCGGTACGCGTGGATCAGCTCGTGCACCCGGGCGGTCTTGTTGATCTGACCCTCGGAGTTGACGGCGACGTCCCGCATCCAGCGGACCGGCTCGTACGGGATCCGCAGCGAGGTGAAGATCTGGTCGTAGAAGCCGCGCTCGCCCAGGATCAGCTCGTGCATCACCTTGAGGAACTCGCCGGACTGCGCGCCCTGGATGATCCGGTGGTCGTACGTGCTGGTCAGCGTGATGACCTTGCTGACCGCCAGCTCGGCGAGGGTGGCCTCGGACATGCCCTGGTAGGGGGCCGGGTACTCCATCGCGCCGACGCCGATAATCGCGCTCTGCCCCTGCATGAGCCGCGGCATCGAGTGCACGGTGCCGATGCCGCCCGGGTTGGTCAGCGAGATCGTGGTGCCGGCGTAGTCCTCCATGGTCAGCTCGTTGCGCCGCGCCCGCCGGACGACGTCCTCGTACGCCTGCCAGAACTGCCGGAAGTCCATCGTCTCGCAGCCCTTGATGGAGGGGACCACCAGGTTGCGGCTGCCGTCCGGCTTGGCCAGGTCGATGGCGATGCCGAGGTTGACGTGCGCCGGGCGGACCACGGCCGGCTTGCCGTTGGCCTCGGCGAACGAGTTGTTCATCTCGGGGTGCTCGACCAACGCGCGGACCATCGCGTAGCCGACGAGGTGGGTGAAGCTGACCTTGCCGCCCCGCCCCCGGGCGAGGTGGTTGTTGATCACGATCCGGTTGTCGACGAGCAGCTTCGCCGGGACCGCGCGCACGCTGGTCGCGGTCGGCACGCTCAGCGAGGCGTCCATGTTCTGGACGATCTTCGCGGCGACACCCCGTAGCGGCGTGGTCTGCGGGCCGTCGGCGGTCGGCGCGGGCGCCTTCGCGGCCGGCTTGGCCAGGGCCTCCTTGGCCGGCGCCGGGGCGCTCTTGGCCGGGGCGGGCGCGGCGGCGGCCGGCTTTGCCGGAGCGGCGGCGGCCGGCTTCGTGGCGGGCTGGGTCACCTTGGCCGCGGCCTCCGGCTGGCCGTCCGGCTCGGGGGCGGCGGCCGGCTTGCCGGCGCTCTCCGTCGGGCGGGGTGTGGCGGCGCCGGGAGCTGGTCGATAGTCGGCGAAGAAGTCGTGCCAGGCTGAATCGACGCTCGTGGGGTCGGCGAGGTAACGCTGGTACATCTCCTCGACGATCCACTCGTTCGGGCCGAAACCCGCCAGTGGGTTCTCCTGCGAAGTCTGCTGGGTCGACACGGCCGGTAATCGCCTCTTTCACGCGGGTTTGTGTGTCACGCGGTGTCCGTCACGCCGATCAAGGAGAACGGACAGACGACTCCCAGGCTACGCCGTACGGATCGCCCCGGCATTTCCGCCTCGGTCGGGTGGCCCGATTCACAGAAGATGCCAGAAGTTCGGCAACCCCTGCGGCGATCGTCGCCGGCTGGTACGGCGAGATTGAGTATCCCGACGGATGTCTCAGCCGGCCCTCCTCCGCCACGATCGGGCGCATGGATGGACATGGGGTACGGGGGCGCTACGGCAGGAGCATGGGGGTGGCGGCCGGTTGGTACGTCACCGCCATCGCGGCCGTGGCGGTGGGCACCACGAGCGTGCCGAGCACGCCGCCGGGCGGCGACTGCGCGGCCTGGTTCAGTTGTCTGTCGCCGGGGGAGTCGCTGGCGTTCGTCGCGCTGGTGTGGGGAGCACCGATATTCGTCGGGGTGATGTTCGTGACGGCGCTGGTGGCCGCGCTGGCCGCCCGGCTCGTTCCGTCGGCCGTGATCGCCGGGACCCTGGCCGCGGTGGTCAGCCTCACGCTCTGCGGCGCCGTCCTCGCGGGGCTGGTATGAAGCGCCTCGGCCTCGGAGGGCTCTTCTTCGCCTGGCTCTACGGGGTGCCGTTCCTGCTGATGGTGGGGCTGATCCGCCGCGTCTCTGCGCCCTACACGCCGACGTACGCCGAAGCCAAGGCCTTCGGCGCCACCACCGACGCCCTGTTGACGACCGGGCTCCTGCTCAACGCGGTGCTTCCGGTGATCGGTCTGCTCCTGGCCAGGCTGGCCGGGGACGAACGGTGGCGTCGCCACTTCGCCGGGGCATTCGCCGGGGTGGCGCTGATCTACGTGGCGGTCGCGCTGGTGGGCGGCATGGCGACCAGCGCCCTGATCGGGCACGTCCCCGACGACCAGGAGCCGGCCCCGCAGATCACCCAGTGCATACCCATCAGCGGCGGCCGGGGCTGCCCCGGCGGCTGACGCCCGTGCGGCCGTGCCGCCGCCACCCCCGATTGTGAAAGGAAGGGCCCCTTACTAGACACCAGGCGTTAGTAAGGGGCCCTTCCTTCGGGAGAACCCTTGGTTAGGAGATGTCGCGCCGGCGGATCAGCAGGGAGCCGGCCACACCGGTCACCACCGCGTATCCGATCAGCACGGCCGCGCCGGCCCAGCGCGGCGGGTTGCCAGGGATGTCCGCCCCGGTGACCATCAGCGACGACGCCAGCGACGGCACCAGCAGTTGCAGGTTGTTGATCCAGTCGCCCCAACGATCCGCCAGGATGGCGATGACGAAGATGGCGCCGATCGAGCCGCCCAGGTAGAGCAGGATGCCGGTCACGGTGGCGCCGATCTGGCTGCGGATCAGCACGCCGATGCCGACGCCGAACACCGCCCAGAGCAGGTACGCGAGCAGGTTCAACCCGATGGCCCGCCAGGCCGCGTCGTTACCCAGTTGCCCGTCCACCCCGACCGCGCTCAGCACGGCCGACCCGGCGATCAGGTTGAACACGGTGGTGACCAGCCAGAACAGCAGAGCCAGCACCCCCGCCGCGACCAACTTGGCGAGCATCACCGCGGTGCGGTGCGGGCTCGTGAGGAACGTGGTGGTGACCGTCTGGTGGAAGAACTCGCTGGTCACCACGATGATGCCGAGCAGCATGACGATGAGCAGGCCGAAGAACTGCCCGGTGGTGAACAGGTTCGACGAGAGCGCGTCCGGGGTGGCCGCCGCGGCGAACTGGTCCGCCTGATCGCCCACCTGGGCGGGGTCGGTGCTGGTGAGGGCGTCGGCCTGCAACCAGTTGATGAGCAGCGTGAGCGCCCACAGCGGCAGGCTGATCAGCGCGAAGATCCACCAGGTGTTGGTGGTACGGATCTTGAGCAGCTCGGATCGGACCAGGTTCATCGGATGCCCGCCTTTCCGGCCGTCAGCTCCAGGAAGACCCGTTCCAGGTCGGGTCGTTCGGTGGACAGTTCGTGCAGTTCCACGCCGGCGGCCAGGGCGGCCCGGCCGATCGTCGGGGCGTCCACCCCGGAGACCAGCAGCACGCCGTGCTCGTCGGTGGTGACGGTGGCCGACTGCGCCTTCAGCGCGGTGGTCAGCGCCTCGGCCTGCGGGGTGCGGACCCGGACCTGGGCGCCCTGCGCCATCGACCCGAGCACCTGCTCGACCGGTCCCTGCCGGACGAGCTGCCCGGCCGCGATGATCACCACGTCGTCGGCGAGGAGCTGCATCTCGGACAGCAGGTGGCTGGAGACCAGCACCGTACGGCCCTCGTGGGCGAGGTTCTTGAGGAACCCGCGCATCCACCGGATGCCCTCCGGGTCGAGGCCGTTGGCCGGCTCGTCGAGGATCAGCACCCGTGGGTTGCCGAGCATCGCGGCGGCGATACCGAGCCGCTGCTTCATGCCCAGCGAGTAGCCCTTGAACTTGCGCTTGGCGGCCGGGGTCAGCCCGACCAGTTCCAGCACCTCGTCGGCCCGACTGCGGGGCAGACCGGCCGCCGCGCAGATCACCCGCAGGTGGTTGATGCCGGTGCGGCCCTTGTGCGCGCTGGACGCCTCCAGGATCGCGCCGACGTGCCGCAGCGGGTCGGTCAGGTCGGCGTAGCGGTGGCCGCTGATGGTGGCCGTGCCGCCCGTGGGCGTGACCAGGTTCAGCAGCATGCGCAGCGTGGTGGTCTTGCCGGCGCCGTTCGGGCCGAGGAAGCCGGTCACCCGCCCCGGTGCCACGGTGAAGGACAGGTTGTTCACCGCCCGCACGTTCTTGTACTGCTTTGTCAGACCGGACACCACGATCTGACCGTCGCTGGTGGGGCTTCGCTGCCCGTCAGTCATCGTTCTCCTCCCGTGTGGCGTCGAGGTACGCCGTGGCACAGCGTGACGGTACCGAGCAACAAGGTCAATCAGCCCGAGTACCTACGGCGTGGTCCTCCTTGGGAAGGACGCCCGGAACGGCGACGGGCCTCAGCGGGCGATCCAGGTGGCGCGGGCAGCGCCGAGCAGCGTGCCGTCCGGGCCGTACAGGCTGGTGTGCACCAGCGCCTTGCGGCCGTCGACACCGATCAGCGCGCCGGTCACCACGCACTCGTCGCCGGGCGCCGGCCGGGCCGCGACCACGGCGGCGATCCGGCCGAGCAGGTACGGGCGGTCCGGCGCGAGCACCGTCCAGCCGCCGGGGCAGTCCAGCGCGGCCCAGACGGTGGCGTCGTCGACCTGCTCGGGCGCGCGGAACGGCGCGGCGGTCCGGCCGTCCGGCAGCCGTCCGGGGAAGATCCGCAAGCCGTCGGTCCGGCCCGGACCACAGACGAAACACCCGGGGTACGGGTGCGCGACGAACCCGGGGTAGCGGGTGGCCGCCTCCGCCGCCGTCTGAGCGTCGACAGGTGGTACGACGGCGTCCACGACACCGGCCGGGCGGACCTCGGCCACCAGGTCGCCGGCCGGGTCCCGGACCTCGCCGTCGACGAGGGTCAGCTCCGTCTCCAGCGGCGGTGGGCGACGCAGCGTCACCTCGACCGGTCCGGGCCCCGCCGCGGTGGCGAAGAGGCCGGCGCTCCACCCGCCGTTGCCGGAGCCGGTGGGCCCGTTGTAGCGGGACTCGACGCGCATGGGTGACCTCCGTGAAGCGTGGACCGGCATCGTCGCCGATCCGTCCCGCAGCCTCGCACGAAGGCACCCCGCAGGCATCCGCCGGCCGGCGTTCACCCGTCCGACACCAGCGGTGCCCGCCGATGGCACCCGGGGCCCTTACACAGATCCCATGGCCGTTCTGCATGTCGCTGGCACGCCACTGACGACCAGCGGATACACCCTGCTGATCGCCGACGACCCCACCCAGGTCGCGGCCGCGCAACGCCTGCGCCACGAGGTGTTCGCCACCGAGTTGGGCGCCACCCTCGCACCCGGTCGGGCCGGGTTGGACGTGGACCCCTTCGACGCCCACTGCGACCACCTCATCGTCCGGGAGGACAGCACCGGGCAGGTGGTCGGCACGTACCGGCTGCTGCCGCCGGGGCGTACCGACCGGCGGTACGCCGAGAGCGAGTTCGACCTCGCCGCGCTGGACCCACTGCGCGACGACCTCGTCGAGACGGGCCGGTCCTGCGTGCACCCGGACCACCGCTCCGGCGCGGTGATCAACCTGATGTGGGCGGGGCTCACCCGCTACCTGCACCTGCGCGGCTCGCGCTGGCTCGGCGGCTGCGCCTCGGTGCCGGTCGACGACGGCGGTCGTACCGTCGCCGGGGTGTGGGCCCAGGCCCAGGCCCGGCACCTGTCGCCGCCGCCGCTGCGGGTCCGGCCGCTGCGTCCGTGGTTCGCCGAGCCGGCCGCCGCCCTGGCCGCCCCGGCCCCCGATCCGGGCGCTCGGGTGGCGGTCCCGCCGCTGCTGCGCGGTTACCTGCGACTCGGCGCGTGGATCTGCGGTGAGCCGTCGTACGACCCCGACTTCGGGTGCGCCGACTTCTACGTGCTCTTCTCCCTCGACCGGATGAACCCGCGCTACCTGCGGCACTTCCTCGGCGGAGACGAGCGGTGAGCGTCGCGGCGCAGGACCTGTGGCGGCCCTCGTCGGGCTGCGACGACGAGTGCCTACCGGCGACCGGCGAGGTGCCCACGGTGTCGGTGGCCCGCCGGGTGCTCCGGCTGGTCGGGGCGGGAGTCATGCTGTTGGCCGGGGTGGGCGTGGCGGTGCTGCTGCCCGTGCTGCCAGCGCCGGAGCGGCAGGCCCTGCTGCGTGGCTGGGCCCGTGGCACGGTGCGCGCCTTCGGCGTCCGGCTGGTGATCAAGGGGCGGCTGCCCCGGCGGCGCGCGCTGCTGGTCGCCAACCACGTGTCGTGGCTGGACATCCTCGCCGTGCTGGCGGTCGCGCCCACCCGGATGGTGGCGAAGCGGGAGATCCGGTCATGGCCGGTGGTCGGGCTGCTGGCCGCCGCCGCGGGCACCGTCTTCGTGGACCGGTCGCGCCCGCGCGCGCTGCCGGCCACCGTGCGCCGGCTCGCCGACACGCTGCGCGCCGGTCGGTCGGTCGCGGTCTTTCCCGAGGGTACGACCTGGTGTGCCGGGAACGGCGCGGCCGAGTGTCGCCCCGGGGGCGGCTTCCGTCCGGCCATGTTCCAGGCGGCGATCGACGCGGGCGCTCCGGTGGTGCCGCTGCGGCTCGGGTACCGGATCGCGGACACCGGGGCGTGCACCACGGTCGCCGCGTTCCTCGGCGCGGACACCCTGCTGCGCTCGGTGGCCCGGGTGGTCGCTGCCCGGCATCTGGTGGTGTCGGTGACGATCGCCGCCGCGCTGCACCCGGGGCAGGACGCCGACCGGCGGTTGCTGGCCCGGGCCGCCGAGTCGGCCGTACACCTGGTGGCGGCCGCCCCGGCGCGGACCCGGCTGCGGCCGGTGCCCACGGCGACCCCGGCGGTCCCGGCGCCAACGCCCAACCCCGGTCGGGAGCTGGACCTGGCCGCCTGATCCGGCCCCCGCCCGCTGTCCCGACCCCCCGGCCCCGCCCCCGCCCGCTGTCCCGGCCGGCCCCCGCGCGCCGCGTGCCCTCGCGGGGGAACGCCGGTCAAGATCCGCGCAACAACCGGGTTGTTGCTGCCTCCCGTGTGCCGGAGGCAGCAACATCCGGGAAACTGCGCGGGTCTTGGCGGACGCCGCCGGACAACGTCTCGCGACAGTCTTGTCGTATCGCGATGTATCGCGTTACTGTCTTCTCGGGAGGCGCGCCACGGCGTGCCGTCGAGAGGAGCACACCCATGGCCGGATGGACGGTCGAGACGCCGCAGCGGCTCACCCTGGACGGTCCGGTCACCCGGCTGGACGTCCGCCTCGTCAGCGGACGGCTCAACGTGGTCGCCGCCGACGGGCCGGCCCGGATCGACATCACCGAGGTCGGCCGTCGACCCGTCCTGATCGACCACTCCGACGGTCGCCTCAGCATCCGCCAGGAGCGCGACTGGGGCTGGCCGAACTTCCTGCGCGGCCTCCGGGCGATCCACCGCTTCCCCCGGGTGGACGTCTCGGTTGCCGTACCGGCCGACGTCCTCGCCGACCTGGGATTGGGCGCCGGCTCGGTGGTCGTCTCCGGGCTGCGCAAGCAGACCACCGTCGACCTCGCCGCCGGCCAGATCACTCTCATGGGGCTGCGCGGCACCACCTTCGCGAAGCTCACCTCGGGGCCGGTGGAGGCGCTCGGGGTGCGCGGTGATCTCACCCTGGAGACCGTCTCCGGGGAGGTGATCCTCGCCGACAGCGCCGCCGAGCGGGTGCGGGCGCAGACCGTCTCCGGCGCGATCACCTGCGACCTGGACAACCCCCGACGCAGCGACATCCGGCTCGCCACGATCTCCGGCAGCATCACCGTCCGGGTCCGCGAGGACAGCGACCTCTCCGTCCGGCTGAACACCGCCGCCGGCCGGATCACCAGCGGTTTCCCGCAGGTACGCAGCTCGACATATCCGCTGCCGAGCAGCGAGGGGGTGCTCGGCAGCGGTGACGGTAAGCTCTGGGCCTCCGCGACCTCGGGCAGCATCGCCCTGCTCGCCCGAGCGGTCGACGACGATTCCGAGGAGCTGCCGTGACCGCCGTGTTCAGCCACGGACGGCTCCGGCTCTACCTGCTCAAGCTCCTGGACGACGGTCCCAAGCACGGCTACGAGCTGATCCGCCTCCTGGAGGACCGGTTCCTCGGGCTCTACGCGCCCAGCGCCGGCACCATCTATCCCCGGCTGCAACGGTTGGAGGCCGAAGGGCTGGTCAGCCACACCGCCGCCGGCGGGCGCAAGACGTACGCCATCACCGACGCCGGCCTCGACGAGCTGCGCCAACGTGCCGGTGAGCTGGCCGCGTTGGAGGCGGACATCGCGGCCTCGGTGGCGGACCTCTCCACCCTGGCCGGCGAGATCCGCAGCGAGGTGCGTGGCTCGACGCGTGACCTCAAGCGGGAGCTGAGCGAGGCCACCCGGCAGACCCGGCGGGCGCGGTGGGCACCCTCCGCGTCGTCGCACCGACCGCCGCCGTCCGACGCGCCACGCGCCGCCCTGCTCGACGAGTTCGACGAGCGGCTGGCCTCGTTCACCGGTGAGGTGAGCCGCCTGGCGCGCGGGCGGCAGTTCAGCGACACTCAACTGCGCACGGCGATCCGGCTGCTCGACGGGGCCCTGGACGGGCTGCGGCGGCTGCTGCGCTGACCGTTCGGCGACTCACAGGATTTTTCCAGCAAGCGTCCAGCGCCGGCGCAGTGAGTTCACCGATGATTGGGCCCATGGCCGCTACCCAGACCGAGGCGCGACTTCTCGTCGTCGAGGACGACCCCAACATCCTCGAACTGCTCTCCGCGAGCCTGCGCTTCGCGGGCTTCGACGTGGCAACCGCGACCAGCGGCAGCGCGGCCCTCAACGCCGCCAAGGACCACCGGCCCGACCTCGTCGTGCTCGACGTGATGCTGCCCGACCTCGACGGCTTCGAGGTCATCCGGATGCTGCGCGAGGGCGGTACGCGTACCCCGGTGGTCTTCCTGACCGCGCGGGACGCCACCGACGACAAGATCCGCGGGCTCACCCTGGGCGGCGACGACTACGTCACCAAGCCGTTCAGCCTGGAGGAGTTGACCGCCCGGATCCGCGCCGTGCTGCGCCGCACCTCCACCGGCGAGCAGACCCCGTCCCGGCTCACCTTCGCCGATCTGGAGCTGGACGAGGAGACCCACGAGGTGCACCGCGCCGGGCAGCGGGTGCAGCTCTCGCCGACCGAGTTCAAGTTGCTGCGCTACCTGATGCTCAACGCCAACCGGGTGCTGTCCAAGGCGCAGATCCTCGACCACGTCTGGAACTACGACTTCCGGGGCGACGACAACATCGTCGAGTCCTACATCTCCTACCTGCGGCGCAAGGTGGACACCGGGCAGCCCCGGCTGATCCACACCCTCCGTGGCGTCGGGTACGTGCTGCGCAAGCCGGCGGCGTGAACCCGGTCCACCAGGCGAAGGTGCGGGTCCGCGGCGTGCCGCTGCGGCTCAAGCTGGTCACCTCGGTGCTCACGCTGGTCGCCGTCGCGCTGCTGGTGATCAGCTCGCTGACCGCCTACTTCCTGCGCAACTACCTCCAGGGCCAGGTCGACGGGCAGGTGAGGTCGACCGCCCAGGGCCTCGGCCAGTTGCTCCCGAAGCTGCGCAGCGGTGAGGTCGGCGCGATGCTGCCCAGCGACTACGTCGTCATCGTGGCCGACGAGCAGCAGGTGTACCAGCCCAAATACGACCGTCTCAGCTACGGCCCCGACCAACTGCCCGCGTTCCCCACCAGCCGCGCGGGTTTCGAGGCGGCGGAGGGCGAGCCGCAGACCGTCCTGGCCCACAACGGCTACACCCGCTGGCGGGTGTACTACGCCCCCCAGCCAGACGGCTCGGTGCTGGCCGTGGGTCAGCCGCTGACCGACGTGGACCGGGCGGTGAAGCAACTCGTCTGGATCGACCTGCTGGTCGGTGGCGCGGTGCTGATCATGCTGGCGTCGGTCGGCGCGGCGATCGTCCGGACCAGCCTCAAGCCTCTCGTCGAGATCGAACAGACCGCCGCCGCCATCGCCGGTGGCGACCTCAGCCGCCGGGTGCCCGACCCCGAACAGGGCCAGGAGCATCCCACCTCCGAGCTGGGGCGGTTGTCCCGCGCTTTGAACGCGATGCTCACCCAGATCGAGGCGGCGTTCACCGCTCGCGCGGCGTCCGAGACGGCCGCCCGTTCGGCGGAGAGCAGCGCCCGGGACGCCGCCGCCGCCGCCCAGACGTCCGAGGCGCGGGCCCGGCGCTCCGAGGAGCGGATGCGGCAGTTCGTGGCGGACGCCTCGCACGAGCTGCGGACCCCGCTGACCACCATCCGCGGCTTCGCCGAGCTGTACCGGCAGGGCGCGGCCCGCGCGCCGGAGCAGACCGCCGGCCTGCTGCGCCGGATCGAGGACGAGGCGGCCCGGATGGGTCTGCTGGTTGAGGACCTGCTGCTGCTGGCCCGGTTGGACCGGGAACGCCCGCTCTCGCTGGCCCCGGTGGAGCTGCCGGTGCTCGCCTCCGACGCGGTGCAGGCGGCCCGCGCGATGGCCCCGGACCGGCGGATCGACCTGGACATCGAGCCCGGATCGGGTCCGCTCGTCGTCTTCGCCGACGACGCGCGCCTGCGCCAGGTCATCGGCAACCTCGTCACCAACGCCCTCACCCACACCCCACCGGACGCCGAGATCCGCCTGCGACTGCGCGCCGAGACGGGCAACCTCGCCGTCATCGAGGTGGCGGACACCGGCCCGGGGCTCTCCCGGGAGCAGGCGGAGCGGGTGTTCGAGCGGTTCTACCGCGCCGACGCGGCGCGGACCCGACGCGCCGACGGCAACACCGGTACGGGCCTCGGCCTGGCCATCGTGGCGGCCCTGGTGACCGCCCACCACGGTTCGGTCGAGGTGGTGGAGACGCCGGGTGGTGGCGCGACCTTCCGGGTCCGGCTGCCGCTGCTGCCGTCGACCGAGGAGAGCGGCGAGTGACTTTCAGCCAACTTCCAGGACGGTTCCAGCTTGATCGCAGTGCCGGGGGAGAAGGTAGGGGCATGACCGAGTTCGAGTCCGACCCGCAGCGCCGGCCGGCCCCCACCGACGCCGAGCCGTCGCACCCCACCGCCGAGCTGCCGCGCGACGAGCGCGCGCAGTCCGACTCTCCGACCACCTCCCTTGCGACCCACGGGGACGCGACGCCGACCGCCGCCATGCCGGCCGCCGACGACGCGCCGACCGCGCCCGTCGCGCCCGTCGGCCAGCCCGCCGGGTACGAGCCACCGACCGGCACGCAGCCCGCCGGGTACGAGCCACCGACCGCCGCGCAGCCCGCCGGGTACGAGCCGCCGACCGCCGGGTACCAGCCGGCTGCCGGCCAGCCCACCGGGTACGAGCCGCCGACCGCCGGCGCGTCCGCGCCGCCGTACCCGGTCTCCGGCCACCCGACGCCCGGCCAGCACGGCTACCCGCAGCCGTCCGACGGTCGCTACCCGGGTGCCCCCTGGTACGCGGGCCAGCAGTCCGGCTGGGCCGGCGGGGGCCAGCCGGGCGGGACCTACCCGCAGCACCCCGGACAGCACCCGCAGCACCCGGGACAGCACGCGCAGCACCCCGGACAGCCCGTGCCGCCCTGGGGTCCGCAGGCCACGCCGCCCGGTTCCGGGCCCCGACCGGGCCGGATCGCCAAGTTCGCCGGCGCCGGCGTCGCGGTGTTCGCCCTGATGCTCGGCTCCGGCGTGGCCGGTGGGGCGCTCGCGCTCGCCCTCGACGGCGACCGTGGCGGCGTCACCCGCACCTACACGGCAGCGCCGGTGCTCAACAGCGCGGACCTGCCGAAGATCGCCGCCGCCGTACAGGACAGCGTCGTCTCCATCGCCACCGACAGCGGTGAGGGCTCCGGCGTGGTGCTCACCGCCGACGGCTACGTGCTCACCAACAACCACGTGGTCGCCTCCGCGAGCGGGGACACCGTGCAGGTCGTCTTCGCCGACGGCAGGAACGTCCAGGCGAAGATCGTCGGCACCGACCCGAAGACCGACCTGGCCGTGGTCAAGGCCAACGGGGTGAGCGACCTCAAGCCGGCAAAGTTCGGCGACAGCGACGCCATGCAGGTCGGCGACCAGGTTCTCGCGCTGGGTAGCCCGCTCGGCCTCCAGGGCTCGGTGACCGCCGGCATCCTCAGCGCCCGGGACCGCACCATCAGGGCCGGCGAGGGCCAGCAGCAGGACCCGAGGCAGCAGGGCCAGGCCGTCAGCTCGATCTCCGGGCTGCTGCAGACCGACGCGCCGATCAACCCCGGCAACTCCGGTGGCGCGCTGGTCAACACCCGGGGTGAGGTCATCGGCGTCAACACCGCCATCGCCACCTCCGGGCAGAGCACCGGCAACATCGGCGTCGGCTTCGCCATCCCGAGCAACAAGGCCAAGGACGTCGCGGGCAAGCTCCAGCGCGGCGAGAAGGTCAGCCACCCGTCGCTCGGGGTCGGCGTCAACCAGGCCGAGGGCGGCGGCGCGCTGGTCGCCTCGGTTACCCCGGGCAGCCCCGCCGAGAAGGCCGGCCTCCAGCAGGGCGACGTGGTCACCCGCTTCGGCGACAAGCCGATCAACGACTCCGACGACCTGGTCGGCGCGGTGCAGGCCGGCAAGGTCGGCGACCGGGTCGAGCTGCACTTCAAGCGCAACGGGGCCGAGAAGACCGCGACGGTGACGCTCACCGAGACGTCCTGACCGACACCACAGAACCTGCCTCCCTCCGGCGGCGGGTGGCGGAGCCAAGGGGGTTGGCTCCGCCACCCGCCGCTTTTTCCACGGCGGTTCACCCGGTTCGGGTGAACCGCCGTCACCCGTGTGCCCGGAAGGCTCGGCGGGCGAGCCGGCGAGCGTACGGGGGTAGGCCGATGAGCACGGTGGATGTCGAGGACGACCAGCGGATCCAGCGGGACGTCCTGGCCGAGCTGGCCTGGGATCCGCAGGTGCTGCCGAACGAGATCGGGGTGACCGTCGACCGGGGGGTGGTCACCCTCACCGGGTACGTCGACGGCGCTGCCCGTGGCTGGGCGGCCACCCGGTGCGCCCAGCGGGTCCGGGGCGTACGCGCGGTGGCCAACGAGATCGAGGTACGGCTACCGGGGACGCCGGGGCGTACCGACGGTGACATCGCCCTCGCGGCGTCCCGCGCCCTCGAATGGGACAGTTTCGTACCCGCCGAGCGGCTGGACGTCAGCGTGGCCAACGGCTGGCTGATGCTGCGCGGCGAGGTCGAGTTCGGCTGGCAGCGCCGCGCCGCCGAGGGGGAGCTGCGCCGCCTGGACGGCGTACGGGGTGTCACGAACCTCGTCGAGGTGCGACCGTCGACGCCGCCGCCGGACGAGCGGACCCGGCAGGACGTCCAGCGCGCGCTGGCGCGGACGCTCGGCGGCGAACGGGTGACGGTGGAGGTGGACGGTGACACGCTGGTCCTCGCCGGGGTGGTCCGCTCGTGGTGGGAACGGGACCAGGTGGAGCGGGTGGCGTGGTCCACGCCCGGTGTGCGGGTCGTGCACGACCAACTCCTGGTCGGCGGGTGAGCGTCCGTCGTGTCCGGTTTATCGGTGGTCGCGGGGGGAACCCGCCGCGAACCATGCCGACCGGGGGACCAACGGGGAGGACTCGTGGCCGTGAACCACCCGCCCGCCGACCGCCCGCCGGAGCGGTCGTTGCGCATCGCGATGGTGGTCCCGCCCTGGCTGTCCGTGCCGCCGCCCGGCTACGGCGGCCTGGAACAGGTGGTGGCCGGCCTGGTGGACGCGTTGACCGCGCACGGTCACGCGCTGACGCTGTTCGGCGCCGGCGATCACCATGGCACCGCCGCCAGCGGTTTCGTCTCCACCGTGGCGGAGGTGCAGTACGAACGACTCGGCGAGTCCCTGCCGGAGCTGGCGCACCTGGCCCGGGTGAACCGCCTGATCACGCCGGCCGATTTCGACGTGATCCACGACCACAGCACGATCGGCCCGCTGGTGGCCGGCCGTCGGTCGGTGCCGACGGTGGCGACCGTACACGGCAACCCGGTGGGGGAGTACGGCGACGTGCTCGGCGACGCCGACGAGAACGTCGCCCTGGTGGCCATCTCGCACGCTCAGCGTCGACTCAACACGGGCCTGCCCTGGGCCGGCACCGTGCACAACGCGCTGGACCTGCGGGGCTTTCCGCGCAAGACCGAGCCGGGCCCCGGGCCGGTGCTGTGGCTGGCCCGGTTCAGCCCGGACAAGGGTCCGGACGTCGCCATCCGCGCCTGCCGGGAGGCGGGCCTACCGCTGCTGCTGGCCGGCAAGTGCAACGAGCCGGCCGAGCGGCGCTACTACGAGCAGGTCGTCGAGCCGCTTCTCGACGAGGACGTGACAGTCGTCCTGAACGCCGACCGTGCCGAGACCCTGCGGATGCTCGTCGACGCCCGCTGTCTGATCATGCCGATCCAGTGGGACGAGCCGTTCGGGATGGTGATGCTGGAGGCGATGGCGACCGGTACGCCGGTGGTCGCGCTGGATCGGGGCGCGGTGCCGGAACTGGTGCGACCGGGACGAACCGGGCTGATCTGCCGAGGGCCTGAGGAGTTGCCCGCCGCGCTGCTGGCCGCGCGAGGGTTGGACCCGCGCGACTGCGTGGCGCACGTCGCCGAGAACTTCTCGGTCGAGCGGATGGCGTACGGCTACGAGGAGGTCTACCAGCGCTTCGCCCTCGGCCGGCCCGACGTGCGGCGCACCGCCACCGTCGCGGTGCGCTGACCGCCTCGCCCCGGATCAGACACGTGCCGCGCCCAGTTCGGCGATCGCGGCGTCGAGCCGCTGCGCGTACGCCGGGCTGATCGCTCCCTCGCCGAGCCGGACGGCGACCTTCGCCCGCAGCCGCGCCACCGATGGTGCCAGCTCGTCCCGGCCGGAGCTGACGGCGACGAGCAGGTTGCCCAGCGACTGGCGCAGGTCGAGGCCGACATCACTACGGATCTCCCCGTCGCGCACCCCGGCGTCGACAAGCCCGTTGACGCGGAGGCCAGCTTCGGCGAGGGTGCCCGGCCCGGCGGTGGACGCGACGCTGGGCGGCGCCGACGATTTCGCCGGCGCCGGTTGGAGCGGTTGGGTGGCGGGCGGATCGGTCGGCGGCTCGCTGGTCGCGGGCGTCGTCGGGCCGGCCGTGGGCTGGACCTGACGACGCGGCTGGTCGTCGGGGAGCAGGGCCACCCCGGCCAGCGCCACGGCGACGGCCAGGACCACCGGGATCAGCAGCAGCGCCGGACGTCGGAACGACCGGCCGGTACCGTCACCGGGCGAGGTCAGCGGCCGGGCCACGTCGTCGGCGCGTACCACCGTCACGACGCCCGCCCGCGCGGCCGGAGCAACGGCCGGCTGCGGCAACGAACCCGACAGGGTCGGGACCGGCACCGCGATCGTGGCGGTCGGCGGTTCGGGCGTCAGCAGGTGCCCGCGCAGCACGGTGGCGACCTGCCGGGCCGTCGGCCGGTCGGCCGGGTCGCGGGCGAGGCTGCGCAGGCAGATCCGGGCGACCTCGGTGGGCAGCTCCGGCACGCCGGCCAGCGTCGGCGCGGGGCCGCCGGCGAGCGCGGCGCTGAGCTGTTCCCAGGTGTCCGCCGGGTACGGCACCCGCCCGGTCAACGCCTCGTACAGCAGGACGCCGAGCGAGTAGACGTCGGTGGCCGGCTGGGCGGGCGCGCCGTCGAGGCGTTCCGGGGCGACGTACGCCGGGGTGCCGAAGGTGCCGCCGTCCTCGTCCTCGTCCGGTGCGCCGATCCGGGTGGCGATTCCGAAGTCGAGGACCTTCACCCCCATCGCCGTCATCATGACGTTGGCCGGGGTGATGTCCCGGTGCACGATGCCCAGCCGGTGCGCGGCGGCCAGCGCATCCGCGACCTGGGCCCCCACCTCGACGGCCTCGGGCCACGGCAGCGGCCCCTCGGTGAGCCGTAGCTCCAGCTCCTCGCCGCTGAGCAGCTCCATCACGACGAACGAGGTGATGGAGCCGTCCGGGTCGACCGTCTCGCCGTAGTCGTGCACCGACGTCACATGCGGGTGCACCAACTGGGCGGCGGCGCGCGCCTCCTCCCGCACCATGTCGCGGAACCGCGCGTCGGCGGCCAGCGAGGCGGCGAGCACCTTGAGCGCCACGAAGCGGTCGAGCACCTCGTCCCGCGCGCGCCAGATGACCGACATGCCGCCGGCACCGATCTGGTCGATGAGTCGGTACCTGCGGGCCAGCAAGCGGCCCGGATGCAATGCTGCCTTCACGGATCGCACCTGCCCTCGGGGTGGGAGCGGTATCAGGTTGCGCGAATGTGTCCACCCTGTCAACGCCGACGGTACGGATCGTCGGCGGACGGTGGCTGGGGTGCGCCGACCGTCCGCTGGCGGCGGGCCGTGGGTGGGCGGCGGGCCCGTGCCAGGATGAGGACATGGCTCCGGGACCGGTGGCGTTCGTACTCGGCGGCGGCGGGGTGCTCGGCGCCGTCGAGGTGGGCATGCTGCGCGCGCTGTTCCGCGCCGGCATCCAGCCCGACATGGTGCTCGGCACGTCGATCGGCGCGGTCAACGGCGCGCTGGTCGCCGCCGACCCGTCCGAGGCGGTGACCGACCGGCTGGTCCGGCTCTGGGCGTCACCCGAGGCCAGCGAGGTGTACGGCGACTCGGTCGCCCGACAACTGCGCCGCTTCGCCGCCCGTACCCATCTGCACTCGCCCCGGCCGCTGCGCCGGCTGCTCGAATCCGAGCTGGGCGTGGACACCACCTTCGCCGACCTGCGGGTGCCGTTCCGCTGCTGCGCCGCCCACATCGAGCGGGCCGCCGAGCACTGGTTCACCAGCGGCCCGGTCGTTCCGGCGGTGTTGGCGTCGGCGTCGGTGCCGGGCCTGCTCCCGCCCACGGAGATCGACGGCGCGCACTACATCGACGGCGGCATCGTCAACTCGATCCCGATCGGCGAGGCGGTGGCCGCGGGCGCGAGTCAGGTCTTCGTCCTTCAGGTGGGCCGGATCGAACGGGAGCTGACGCCGCCCCGGCGGCCGTGGGAGATCGCGCAGGTGGCGTTCGAGATCTCCCGCCGGCACCGTTTCTTCCGGGAGATGGCCGCGCTGCCCGAGGGGGTGGAGGTGCACGTCCTCCCGACCGGTGGGCTGAATCCGCGCGACGACACGCCGTGGGCGTACCGGGACATGGCGGCGGTGGGCCGCCGGATCAGCCGGGCGTACACCGCTTCCCGCCGCTACCTCGCCACTCACGTGGAACGCTGATGCCGCTTCCTCCCAGGTGGTTGCGGCGGCTGCTGATCGCTCCCGGCGTGGTGCTGCTCGCGGTGGTCGTGGTGACCACGCTGCCGGTCTGGGCGCTGCTGGCCGCGGCTGCCTCACCGCTGGTCCCGGGCCGGCTGCGTCCGTTGCGACTGCTCTGGATCGGCTGTGTCTACCTGGTCTGGGACGCCGCCGCGCTGCTCGCCCTGTTCGTCCTCTGGCTCGCCTCGGGCTTCGGTTGGCGCAGCCGGTCGCCGGCCTTCCAGCGCGCGCACTACGTGCTGGCCGGCTGGTTCCTGCGGGTGCTGTTCTGGCAGGCCCGCTGGTCGCTGCGGCTGAGCATCGACGTGGTCGGCACCGACCCGGACACTGCCCTGCCCGGGCGGCCCGAGCTGGTGCTGTGCCGGCACGCCGGGCCGGGCGACTCGTTCATCCTGATCCACGGGCTGGTCAACTGGTTCAAGCGGGAGCCGCGGATCGTCCTCAAGGACAGCCTCCAGTGGGACCCGGCGATCGACGTGCTGCTCAACAGGTTGCCCAACCGGTTCATCGCGCCCACGGCGGAGCGTGGCGAGGAGACCGTACGCCAGGTCGGGCACCTGGCCACCGGGCTGGACGACAACGACGCCTTCGTGATCTTCCCCGAGGGCGGCAACTTCACCCCGAGGCGGCGACTGCGCGCCATCGCCCGGCTCCGCTCGCTCGGTATGGAACGCATGGCGAGGCGTGCCGAACGCATGCGCCACGTGCTCGCCCCGCAGCCCGGTGGGGTGCTCGCCGCGTTGGACGCCGCACCGGACGCCGGGGTCATCTTCGTCGCCCACACCGGCCTGGACCAGCTGGTCAGCATCGGCGACGTGTGGCGGGAACTGCCCATGGACAAGCGGATCGTGATGCGGTTCTGGTCGGTGCCGCCGGAGGAGGTGCCGACCGGGCGGCAGCAGCGCATCGACTGGCTCTTCGACTGGTGGGCGCAGATCGACACGTGGATCGCCGCCAACCGTGAGGTCTCCGCGTAGGGTGCGCTCGTGGAGCAGATCTGCGTGGTGACGACGGTGGTGGATGCGCGTTCGGTCGCGGACGTGTTGGCGGCCGCGGCCGTCGCCGGGCGGCTCGCCGCCTGTGCCCAGGTCGGCGGTCAGGTGGACAGCACCTACTGGTGGCGCTCCGGAGTGGAGACCAGCACCGAGTGGTCCGTGCTGTTCAAGACCGCGCCGGACCGGTTGGCCGCGCTGGTGGACCAGATCCGGGCCAGCCATCCGTACGAGGTTCCGGAGATCCTCGTGTCCAGGGTGGAGAGCGGGGACCCCGCCTACGCGGCCTGGGTGCACGACCACACCCGCCCCTAGGTACGCCTACTCTGGGCCGTACCCCACCGGCTTGTCGATGATGACCGGGTGGACGACACCCGCTATCCCTGCCCCGCCTGCGGCGGCCCGGCCGACCTGAGCGCCGGTTGCGCCGGTTGCCACCGCCCACCGGACCCGACGGCGGCCGAGGTGGTCCGACTCGGCCGGGAGGTGGCTCGGCTCGAACCCGAGGTTGAGCGGGCCCGCCGGACGTACACCGAGTTGGCGGGCCTGCTGGCGGCGACCTCGCGGCGGCGTGCCGAGCTGGCTGCCGTCGTGCGGGCACAGCGGGCGGCGGGGACTCCGGTCGTGCCGGCGACGCCGCTCGCCGCGTCGACGCCAGCGGTGGGTACGCCGGCACCCGGTGTGGCGGAGACCTCGACGCGGACCGTCCAGGGGCTGCTGTTCGTCCTGGGTGGACTGCTGCTCGGCACGGCGGCGGTGGTCTTCACGGCGGTGGCCTGGGCGGCTGTGGGGGTCGGTGGCCGGGCGTTGATCCTGGCGGCGGTCACGGCCCTGGTCCTGGCCGTCCCGCTGCTGGTGGTCCGGCGGGGTCTACGGGGGACGGCGGAGACGTTCGCCGCGGTGGGCCTGCTGCTGGTGTTGCTCGACGGGTACGCCGCCTGGTCGGTGGACCTGGCCGGAGTGTCCGCTTGGCCGGGCACCCGGTACGCCGCGCTGGTCGGGGGGGTCAGCGCGGTGGTCGCCGTCGCGTACGGGCGGCTCAGCGGGTTGGCCGGGCCCTGGTTCACCGCGCTGGTGGCGGCCCAGCCGGTGCTGCCGCTGCTCGCGGTGGAGGCCGAGGTCGGCGCGGACGGCTGGGCGCTGGTGTTGCTCGGGGTGGCCCTGCTCGACCTGGGGGTGCTGGTCGCGCTGCGCGACGGGGTGGCGGGCGGCCGGCTCGCCGGTCGGGTGCTCGCCGGGGTGGGTCACGTCGGCGCGCTGGTCGCCGCCGCCGCGGGTGCGCTGGTGCCGTTGCTGCTGGGGCGGGCGGCGGGCACGCCGCTGCTGGCCGGGGCGCCGTTGCTGCTGGTCGCGGTGACGGGGGTCGGCGCGGCGTGGCTGGTCGGCGGCGCGGCGCTGCGGGCGGTGGCCGCGGGGCTGCTGGTTCCGGTGCTCGCCGCCGCGCTGCTGCGCCCGGTGGGCGAGCTGCGTCCGTCGCTGCTGCTGCTCGCGGCGTCGGCGGTGGCGCTCGTCCTGGCGGGGGTGGTGCGGTTGCTGCCCATCGGTTGGCGTGCCGGGCCGCGTGCCGGCGCGCTGCTGGTCGCCGCCGGCACGGCGCAGATCACGGTGCTGATCACCGGCGCGTTGGCGGTGGCCGCCGCCGCCCGGTCGCTGCCACCGTGGCACGGGGCCGGTTGGGGGCCGGACCTGAGTTGGGGGTGGCAGCTGGCGCCCGCCGTGGCACTGGCGCTGGCCGCGACCGTGTCGCTGCTGCCCCGACGCCTGTGGGCGGTGCTCGCCTCGGCCGGCGCGGTGGCGGTGCTGCTCGCCGTTCCGGCCGGCTGGACGGCGTCGTGGGCGACGGTGGTGGCCGTGGACCTGGTGGGTGCGTCCATGCTGCTGCTCGCCGTGCTCGCCCGTCCGGCGACCCGACCGGCGATTCTGCTCGGCTGGGCGTCCGGCGGCGCGGTCCTGCTCGGGCACGCGCTGCTGGTGGCGCTTGCCGATCCGGTCGGCGTGGCGGTGGCGTTGGGCACCGCCGGGGTGCTCGGGGTGGCGGTGGCGTCGCGGCGGGGGGTCGGGGCGTACCGCCGGGTGGCGGGTGTGGGTGTGCTGGTCGCGCAGCTCGCGCTGCCCGGCGTCGCCGCGACGGCGGTGTTCGCGGCCGGCTCGCCGCCGTGGTGGCAGGCCCGCGCGGCCCTGGCCGCCGCCGGGCTCTCGCTGGTCGCGGTGCTCGCGGTGCGTCGCCGCCGGACCGACCTCATCGGGTACGCGGTGCCGGGCTCGGTGGTCGCCGCGCTGGCGGCCGGGGTCGCGCCGCTGCTGGCGGCGGGGGACGAGCCGGTGACGTTGTACGCCGCGCTGGCGGCGCTCGGCGTCGTGCTCGTCGCCCGTTGGGGCGGCCTGTCGGCGACCGGTGACGAGCCGGCCGGGCCGGGGGAACAGCCGGCGGTCGGGGGGCCGTCGATGGTCGGCGCGTCGGGTGTGCTGGTGGCGGCGGGTGCGGTGCTGGCGGGGGTCGCGGCGCTGGCCGCGTTGCCGGCGGTGTGGGGGGCGCTGTTCACGCCGTACGGCATCCCCGGGCCGGTCTGGTCCGGCGCGCCGACCGTCGTCGCCGACCGTGGGCTGCTCCCCGCGGGGCTGGCGCTCGGCACGCTGGCGGTGGCGGCGGTGCTGGCCGGTTGGCGGGTACGCCCACCCGTGCTGGCGGCCGTGCCGTTCGCCGGTGCCGCGCTGCCGGTGCTGCTCGTCGCGGTGGGCGCGCCCTGGCCGGTGCTGCCGGCGGCCACCCTGCTCGCCGGGGTGTCCGCGCTGCTGCTCGCCGCGCTGCTGACGCCCCGGTGGGCGCTCGCGTCGCTCGTCGCACCGACGGGGGCGGTGCTGGCCGTGTCTGGAGTGACGGGGTTCCTGGCCACCCGGTCCGGCACGCTCGTGGCCGAGGGCACGCTCGTCGTGGCCGCCGTGGTCATCGGCGTCGGGGCGCGGCTGGCCGGGGTACGCGTCGCCGGCAGCGTCGCGGCGGTGGGGGCGGCGTGCGCGTTGGCGGTGTCGGCGACGCTCGCCGGCGGGCTGCCGGTGCGGGCGGCGGCGTACCCGCTGCTGGGGGTGGCCGTGCTGGTCCTCGCCGTTGCCGCCGCGAGCGGCCGGCGGCTGGTCGTCGGCCGGGTGCTGGATGCCGCCGCGCAGGCGGTGGCGCTGGTGGCGGCGGTGCTCGCCGTCGAGTCGGCCCGGCATCTCGCGACCGTCTGCGTGCTGTGGGGGGTGGCCGTGGCGCTGCGGCTGCTGCGGCGGGGCGAGCCGGCCGGTCGACGGTGGCGGTTCGCGGCCGTCGCCGCCGGCAGTGAGCTGCTCGGGGCGTGGGTGCTGCTGGCGGCGGGCGGGGTGACCGTGCTGGAGGCGTACACCCTGCCGGCGGCGGCGCTCGCCGTCGGGGCGGGGCTGCTGGCGATGCGGAGCCGGCCGGGGCTGACCAGTTGGCCGGCGCTCGGTCCGGGGCTGGTCGCGGCGCTGGTGCCGAGCCTGGTGTCGGTGCTGGCCGGGCCGGACCCGCAGCCGTGGCGGCGGCTGCTGCTCGGAGCGGCGGCACTGGGCATCGTGTTGGCCGGGGCCCGCCGTCGCTGGCAGGCGCCGGTGCTGGTCGGGGGCGCGGTGTTGGCGGCCCTGGCGCTGCACGAGCTGGCCCGTGGCTGGGACCTGCTACCCCGGTGGATCTACCTGGGCGTCGGCGGGTTGGCGTTGATCGGGTTGGCCGCGAGCTACGAGCGGCGGCGGCGTGACCTGGCCCGACTGCGCGCCGTGGTGGCCCGGCTGGGCTGAGTCGAGGTCGGGGGGTAGGGCTCGCCCTACCCCCCGTACGGGGGTTCCCAGGGTTACTCAGCGCAACTTTTTTGGGCAGGGTTGACGGTGAGCCCGGACCGTCCGGTCCGATCCACATGAAGCGGGGAGCAGCGATGGCGCTCGGAGCGGTGGCGGAACGGCCCGCACGACGGCGGGGTAGTGACTACGCACAGTTGTCCCGACGGGTCAGTCAGGCCGGTCTGCTGGAGCGGCGGCCCGCCTCGTACGTCGCCCGGATCGTGCTCACCCTCGGCGCGTTCGTGGCCGGCTGGGTCGCTGTGGTCCTCGTCGGCGACTCCTGGTGGCAGGTGGCGCTGGCCGTCGTGCTGGCGGTCGCCACCACCCAGGTCGCGTTCCTGGGCCACGACGCGGGACACCGCCAGATGTTCCGTCGTCGCCTTCCCAGCGAGCTGGTCGGGTTGGTCGCCGGCAACGCGGCGGTCGGGCTCAGCTACGGCTGGTGGGTCGACAAGCACAACCGGCACCACGCCAACCCGAACCACGAGGACGAGGACCCGGACGTCGGGGCGGGCGCCCTGGTGTGGACGTACGAGCAGGCACTGGGTACGCGAGGGTTCGGTCGGTGGCTGGCGCGACGGCAGGCGTACCTGTTCTTTCCGATGCTGCTGTTGGAGGGTCTGAACCTGCACGCGGCGAGCATCCGGGCGATCGTCGGCCGGGGGCCGGACGGCCGGTACGCCACCCCGATGCGGCACCGCGCGGCCGAGGCGGCGCTGCTCGTGGCACACACCGTCGGCTACGTGGCGCTGCTGCTGGCGGTCATGTCGCCGGGCAAGGCGCTGCTCTTCGCCGCCGTGCACCAGGCGCTGTGGGGCCTCTACATGGGCTGCGCGTTCGCGCCGAACCACAAGGGCATGCCGATGCCGACCGCCGAGGACGAGTTGGACTTCCTGCGCAAGCAGGTGCTGACCTCGCGCAACGTGCGGGGCAGCCGGCTGGTCGACACCGCGCTGGGCGGGCTCAACTACCAGATCGAGCACCACCTGTTCCCGAACATGCCCCGGGCCAACCTGCGTCGGGCGCAGCCGATCGTGCGCGCCTACTGCGCCGAGCAGGGCATCTCGTACGCGGAAACGGGTCTGGTCGAGTCGTACCGGCAGGCGCTCGCTCACCTGCACGAGGTGGGCCGGCCGTTGCGCGGCTGACACGTCCCGCTGTGCCGTCCACCGGTGGCGCGTCGGACGCGGCGGGTGCGCCACCGGTAGGGTCTGGTCATGGCAGACCTGCTCACCGCGGACGCGGTGCGGAGAGAGCTGGGCGGGTTGTCCGACTGGTCGGGCGACCCGACCGGTATCGGCCGTACCGCCCAGCTCGGCAGTTTCCCGGACGCCATCGCGGTGGTGGACCGGGTGGCGGCGGTGGCCGAGGAGATCGACCACCATCCCGACATCGACATCCGATGGCGGACCCTGACCTTCCGCTGTGTCACGCACTCGGCCGGCGGGGTCACCCACCGGGACATCGAGCTGGCCAGGCGGATTGACGACATCGTCCGGAGCGCGGCATGAGATTTGAGATCAGCAAGGTGCTGGACGCCATCGAGGGGCGGGTCTGCACCGACCCGTCGCTGGTCCGGGCGGTGCTCGACCTGGCCGAGATCATTCGCTACCAGGACATCGACGGCGGTCGGCCGGCGAGCCTGCTACGCCTCGGCATGGTCATCGACGCGCTCTCCCGCGAGTTGGAGGAGGACAGCGTCCAGGTGTACGCGGTGGTGCACCGCGCGCTGCTCTCCGACGCCGACCTGACCTCCAACGAGCGGATGGTGGTCCGCCGCTGGGCGGACGACGGGCTGGTCGAGGTGCTCGACAATCCCGGTGACCGGATGCTGGAGGTGGCCGACCTGCTGGGCGTGCCGGTGCTCACCCGGGTCCGTTTCGACGGGCTGCGTGGGCGGTTCCCGTGGCTGGTCGAGCAGCCCGGTCGGGTGGTCGCCCCGGTGCCGGGCGCGGGTGGTCCGGTGTTCATCGCGCACGTCGGCGGCGGGCACGCCCCGGTCGCCGGCAAGCGCTCGCCCACCGGTGCGAAGCTGCTGGCCCGCCAGTGGCGGTGCCCGGAGTCGGGGTGCGCGCTGTTCGGCGGCGGTGGTGGGGGTGGCGCGTTCGCCGACCTCGCCGGCGGCGCCGACCGTAGTCCGGCCGCGCAGCCGCCGCCCTCGCTGCGCAACGGCGTACCGACCTGCCCCCGACACGGCGCGCGGCTCGGTGACGTGGGCCCGCGTCCGCGTACGGAGGTGCTCGCGGTGCGCGTCGGCGGCCTGGTCCGGCGGCGGTTCGTGCTCAGTGAGGAGCAGCCGGTGGTGGCCGGCCGGGCACCCGAGCAGGAGGGCGGGATCATGCTCGGGCAGTGGCTCAACGACGAGGCCCGGCGGTGGATCAGCCGTGGTCACGTCCACTTCGAGCTGCGGGTCGGCGAGGTCATCGTGACCGACATCAGCACCAACGGCTCGGGCATCCGACCGGCCGGCTCGATGGCCGAGTCGGACCGGATTCCGCTGGCCCCGCAGCAGTCCCGGGTCCTCGGCGAGAACGACATGATCGAGCTGTACCCCGGCGTGCAGATCGGCCGCGCCGAGGAGTTGCCGACCGGCGCCCCGTTCACCCCCACCTCGGTAATGGCCGAGGCTCCCACCATGGCGATGCGCCTACCCCGTCCGTGACGCGAGTGGCGGGCGCCGACGTCGGCGCCCGCCACTCACACGTTCCGGGTCAGGCAGCCAGCACCTCGGCCAGCGTCGTGATGGCCTGGTCGATCTCCTCTTCGGTGATCACCAGGGGCGGGGCTAGTCGGATCGTGGAGCCGTGGGTGTCCTTGGCGAGGATGCCGTGCTCCATCAGGCGCTCGCACGCCTCGCGTCCGCTCATCAGCGCCGGGTCGATGTCCAGACCGGCCCACAGGCCTCTGACGCGTACGCCGACGAGGCCCTTGCCGACCAGCCCTTCCAGGCCGGCCCGCAGCCGCTCGCCCAGCTCGGCCGAGCGGCGCTGGAACTCGCCCGTCGCCAGCAGCCGTACGACCTCGGTGGCCACCGCGCAGGCCAGCGGGTTGCCGCCGAAGGTGGAGCCGTGCTGACCGGGCTTGAGCACGCCCAGCACGTCGGTGTTCGCGGCCACCGCGGAGACCGGCACGATGCCGCCGCCGAGCGCCTTGCCCAGCAGGTACATGTCCGGCACCACGCCCTCGTGGTCACAGGCGAAGGTCCGGCCGGTACGCCCCAGACCCGACTGGATCTCGTCGGCGATGAACAGCACGTTCCGCTCGGTGCAGACCCGGCGTACGCCCGGCAGGTAACCCTCCGGCGGCACCACCACGCCCTGCTCGCCCTGGATCGGCTCGAGCAGCACGGCGACGGTGTTCTCGTCGATCGCGGCGGTGAGGGCGTCCAGGTCGCCGTACGGCACGACCGTGAACCCCGGGGTGTACGGCCCGAAGTCGGCGCGGGCGTCCTCGTCGGTGGAGAAGCTGACGATGGTGGTCGTCCGGCCGTGGAAGTTGCCCTCGGCCACCACGATGTTCGCCTGACCGGCCGGTACGCCCTTGACCTGGTAGCCCCACTTGCGGGCCACCTTGATCCCGGTCTCCACGGCCTCGGCGCCGGTGTTCATCGGCAGCACCAGGTCCTTGTCGCACAGCTCGGCCAGCTCCCGGCAGAAGTCGGCGAACTGGTCGTGGATGAACGCTCGGCTGGTCAGCGTCAGCCGGTCGAGTTGGGCGTGCGCGGCGGCGATGAGCTGCGGGTGCCGGTGGCCGAAGTTCAGCGCCGAGTAGCCGGCCAGGCAGTCCAGGTAGCGCTTGCCGTCCACGTCGGTGAGCCACGCGCCCTCGGCCGACGAGATGACCACCGGCAGCGGGTGGTAGTTGTGCGCCGTCCAGCGCTCGGCGTCCCGGACCGCTCCCGGCGTACGCAGCTTGTCGTCCACGATCACTTGGTTGCCTTTCCCTGACGGAGTCGCAGCGTGCAGCACTTCGGTCCGCCGCCGGCCTTACGCAGCTCGGACAGGTCGACACCGATGGTCTCGTAACCCCGGTCGCGCAGCTTGGCGGCCAGGTCGGTGGCCTGCGCGGGCAGCACGACGTGCCGTCCGTCGCTGACCGCGTTCAGGCCCAGCACCTCGGCGTCGGCCATGGTGGCGTGCACGGCGTCGGGGAAGAGCCGGCGCAGCACGGCCTGGCTGCCGGGGGAGAAGGCCTCCGGCAGGTACGCCACGGTCCGCTCGTCGAGGACGGTCAGCGCGGTGTCCAGGTGGTAGAAGCGCGGGTCGACGAGCTGCATGGTGATCACCGGGTAGCCGAAGACCTCCTGCAACTGGGCGTGCGCGGCGTGGGCGGTCCGGAAGCCGGTGCCGGCCAGCAGGTGGTCGCCGGCCAGCAGGACGTCGCCCTCACCCTCGTTGACGTGCTTCGGGTCGTACATCTCGAACCCGGCGGCCTCGAACCAGGCCCGGTAGGCCGGCGCCTCGTCGGCGCGCTGCGGGTCGCGGAACTGCACGGCCATCGCCTTGTCGTCGATCACGGTGCCGCCGTTGGCGGCGAAGACCATGTCGGGCAGGCCGGGCACCGGAGTGATCTCCTCGACGGTGTGGCCCAGGTCAAGGTACGTCTGGCGAAGCTGCTCCCACTGCCGGACGGCCAGCGCGGGGTCGACCGGCGCGCTCGGGTCCATCCAGGGGTTGATGGCGTAGTCGACGGCGAAGTACGTCGGCCGGCACATCAAGAGGCGCTGGCTGGTGGCGTCCATCGTCATTGTCCTGCTCCCAGGGGTCGGGCGCGCCCGGCCACCGTGGCCCACGGGCTGGCGCCGTTGCTCAACGTTATGCGGCGTCAGCGGAAGGATCCACCACCGAGACTTGCGCAGACCGTAGATCCGTTGCGTGTAACGCACAGCAACCAACGATCCGTTGCGCAGGAAGGCCAGCTCACCCCTCCAACAGTGATCAAGAGGTTTGCGTCACCAGAAGCCGGTCTGGTGACGCAAACCGCGTGTTAAACTTAAAATAGGAAGAGGACACATCTGAACACCAAAAACAACAC